>NZ_CP110644.1:5478471-6179442 GCF_026153515.1 Pseudomonas sp. KU26590 | reverse complement strand
TTCGGCTTTTTCGTCGTCTTCATGATCGCCGCGCTTGGTGATCATCGAACTGCACAGCACGCCAATTTCAAACAGTAGCCACATCGGCACGGCCAGCAGGGTCTGCGAAAAGATGTCCGGCGGGGTGAGGATCATGCCGACCACAAAGCAGCCGATCACCACGTACGGGCGAATCTTCTTCAGGTATTTGACGTCGACGATGCCGATCCACACCAGCAGCACAACTGCCACCGGGATCTCGAACGCGACCCCGAACGCCAGGAACAGCGTCATGACGAAGTCCAGATAACTGGCGATGTCCGTCATCATCGACACGCCTTCCGGGGTGACGCTGGCGAAGAAGTGGAAGATCAGCGGGAAGACCAGGTAATAGGCAAACGCCATCCCGGCATAAAAAAGAATGATGCTGGACACCAGCAGCGGCACCGCGACGCGCTTTTCATGCTTGTACAGGCCCGGCGCAATGAACCCCCAGATCTGATGCAGAATCACCGGCATCGCCAGGAACAGCGCCACCATCATCGTCAGCTTGAACGGCGTGATGAACGGTGACGCCACATCGGTCGCGATCATCGTGGCGCCGTCAGGCAGAAACTTGCGCAGCGGGGCCGAAACGAAGGTGTAGATCTTCTGGGTGAAGTAGAACAGCGCGCCGAAGATGACGAAGATCGCCAACACGCAGCGCAGCAGGCGCGAGCGCAGTTCTGTCAGGTGCGAGACCAGCGGCATTTGCTGGTCGTTTTCGGGAATTTCGCTCATGGGGCTCGTGGTGGCAGTGACGAATCGTTGGCAGAAGGCGCACTTTGCACCGCGGTCGCAGGGGTGATGACCGGCGCAGATACGGGTGCAGATCCTGGCCCGGCAGGCGAAGGCGCAGGCGCAGCAGGCTCGACATGAACGGGCGGCGGGGTGACCGACGCGCTTTCAGCAGGCGCGGCCGGGCCAATGTCGGCGCTCGGTACCGGTGAGGCCGCACCCATGACCGGCGCCGTGGATGGCGCTGACGGGGCCGGGGCCGGCGAAACCGGGGTGTCGGCTGCCGGTTCAGCCGGCGCTGGGGCTACAGGCGTAACAGGTGCAGCCGGCGGTTGCGGCGGCTGCATGATCTTGCGAGCCTCTTCTTCCAGCGAAAGAATGTGCTCGTTGTGCAACTGACGCCGAATCTCGTCAGCGCCGATTTCGCGCTCAACTTCCTGTTTGATCGCATTGAAGCTGCGTTTCAGGCGGCCGATCCAGAGCCCGGCCGTCCGTGCTGCGCCCGGCAGACGCTCGGGGCCCAGCACCAGCAGGGCAACGAGGCCGACCAGCAGCAGTTCAGAAAAGCTGATACCAAACATGCGTCACGACCTAGTCTTTGCGGAGGGGGTCTTCGACTCGTTGTGCTTGCGCGTCGATGGTGTGCGGCTGGTGCAGCGGCTGAGTCGGGGGAACAGGCTGCGCGGTCGGCTGCGGCTGAACCGGCGGCTGCACGGTTGGCTCTTCCGGGTGTTTGTCGTCGTCATTCATGGCCTTGCGAAAGCCCTTGATCGACTCACCCACGTCAGTCCCCAGGTTCTTGAGTTTCTTGGTGCCGAACACCAGCACGACAACCACAAGAATGACGATCCAGTGTTTCCAGTCAAAAATGCCCATGACGCGTTCCTCACAAGAAATTTCGGGCCGCAGCCCAGGTGTTTATTCCGCCGAGCGAGATGCTTTCTCGGCGTGGCCGGACAGGCCGAAACGGCGGTCCAGCTCATCGAGCACGGCTTGCGGGTGTTGGCCCAACTGGGCAAGCATCACCATGCTGTGGAACCACAAATCGGCGGTTTCGTAGACGACATCACTGCAGTCACCGCTGATGGCAGCGTCCTTGGCAGCGATTATGGTTTCGACCGACTCTTCGCCGACCTTCTCCAGAATCTTGTTCAGTCCCTTGTGATAGAGGCTGGCGACGTAAGACGAGTCGGCAGCCGCGCCCTTGCGTGATTCAAGCACCTCGGCAAGGCGTGACAAGGTATCAGTCATGTTCAGTGTCCTGCTTGGTAAATGGCATCCGGGTCTTTGAGCACCGGGTCCACGGTCTTCCAGCCGGCGGCGTCAAAGACGCGGTAGAAGCAGCTCTCGCGGCCGGTATGGCAAGCGATGCCGCCGATTTGCTCGACCATCAGGATAATGACGTCGGCATCACAGTCCAGGCGCAGTTCATGAAGCTTCTGCACGTGGCCCGATTCTTCGCCCTTTCGCCACAACTTGCCACGTGAACGTGACCAGTAGATAGCGCGCTGTTCGCTGGCAGTCAGGCTCAAGGCTTCGCGGTTCATCCAGGCCATCATCAGCACGCGACCGGTCTTGTGGTCCTGCGCGATGGCGGGCACCAGACCGTCCTTGTCCCACTTAATCTCGTCCAGCCAGTCTTTCATCATCGGCTCCGGCCGCTCCAGGGGAGGGTTAGTGTGCCAGCGGCTCGCGCCGATGGCTATCGGCGAACGACCAGATAGACGCCCGCCGCCAGCATCAGCAAGGCAGGCCAGGCACTCAGGGTGTTCAGCGCTGCGCCAGTCTGGGTATGGGTGATCGCCAGGAGTACGCCACCGGCCAGCAGGCCTGCACCGAGCAAGCGCAGGGCCCAGTGATCGCCGTCGCGCCGATAGGGCGGGGGCGGATCGTGGCGATGGGGCTGCGACAGGCGCTCGAGCAAATCCCGGGTCATGCTGGCCAGATGCGGAATCTGTTCGACCTGGGATTGCAGGTTGCCCAGCAGTGTCTTGGGGCTGACGCGTTCGCGCATCCAGCGTTCGAGGAACGGCTGCGCAGTGGCCCAGAGATCCAGCTCCGGATACAGCTGACGGCCCAGTCCTTCGATGTTGAGCAGTGTCTTTTGCAGCAGTACCAGTTGCGGCTGCACTTCCATGTTGAAGCGGCGAGCGGTCTGGAACAGGCGCATCAGCACCTGACCAAAGGAAATGTCCTTCAGCGGCTTCTCGAAAATCGGTTCGCACACCGTCCGGATGGCCGCTTCGAATTCATTCAGCTTGGTCTCGGCCGGCACCCAGCCCGAGTCGATGTGCAGCTGTGCTACGCGGCGATAATCGCGCTTGAAGAAGGCAAACAGGTTGCGCGCCAGGTAGTCCTGATCCTCAGGGGTCAGGCTGCCGACAATGCCGCAGTCGATGGCGATGTACTGCGGATCCCACGGCGTGACCGTGCTGACGAAAATGTTGCCGGGGTGCATGTCGGCGTGGAAAAAACTGTCGCGGAAGACTTGGGTGAAGAACAGCTCGACGCCGCGCTCGGCCAGCTTCTTCATGTCGGTGCGCTGATCGGCGAGTGTCGCCAGATCGGTCACTTGCACCCCGTAGATGCGCTCCATGACCAACACCTTCGGCCGGCACCAGTCCCAATAGACCTGCGGCACGTAAAGCATGGTCGAGCCTTCGAAGTTGCGGCGCAGCTGGCTGGAGTTGGCCGCCTCGCGCAACAGGTCGAGTTCGTCGTAGATGGTTTTTTCGTAATCGGCGACGACGGCCACCGGATGCAGCAGTCGCGCGTCTGCGGAGACCCGCTCGGCAATCTTCGCCAGGATGAACAGCCACGCAAGGTCGGAACCGATGATCGGTTTCAAGCCCGGCCGCACGACTTTTACCACCACTTCTTCGCCCGTCTTCAGGCGCGCGGCGTGGACTTGAGCGACAGAAGCGGAGGCCAACGGGGCCACGTCGAAACGGCTGAACACTTCGCTGATCTTTGCGCCCAGTTGCGATTCGATCAGCGCCACAGCTTTGGCAGAGTCGAACGGCGGTACGCGATCTTGCAGCATCATCAGCTCGTCGGCGATGTCCTCAGGCAGCAGGTCGCGGCGGGTTGAAAGCAGTTGCCCGAACTTGATGAAAATCGGCCCCAGGTCCTGCAATGCCAGACGCAGACGCGCGCCCCGGCTCAGTTCGTTCTTGCGCCGCGGAAGCCAGCGCCACGGCAGCACGAAACGCACGGCCAGCAGCCACCACGGCAGGGGCAGGGCGAACAACAGATCATCGATGCGGTAACGGATTACGACACGCTGAATGCGAAACAGGCGGCGGACGGCAAGCAGGCTCATGCGTTATCGCTGGATTTGAGGGAGTGGGCCAGACGCTCGAAGCGGGCTTCGAGGCGTTCCAGGTCTTGTTTGGTCTGATCCAGTTCGGCGAAGCGGGCTTCGGCCTCGCGTTTGCCGACCAGCGTGCGGGATTCTTCGGCCAGGTATTCGGCCATGTTGTGGCTGAGGCTGGCCGCGCTGTCGCGGGTCCAGCGCGCGCTGTTGCGCAGGTGCCCGCCGATCAGGGGCGCGGCGACGGGACCGAGCCAGCGTTGCAGCTCGTATTCCCAGTCGAGGTCTAGATCCTGCAGCACGCCCACCAGCTCAAGCAGCACGGCGCTTTCGCCCTCCAGCTCGACTTCCGGGCTGTGCAGCACGGCATTTTTGTCTTTGCTCATCGCCAGGCGCATCAGGCTCGCAGCGGGCGCACGCAGGGTTACATCAGCGCCGCCTTCCCAGTTCGCCGCCAGCATCAGGCCGTCGTCACTGGGCAGTACGTGCAGATGAAACGCCGGGCGGGTGCATTCGATCGCGATGACCTTGCCGCTCAGCCGGTCAAGGCGCGGCAAGGCAGTGCTGTCCATGCGCAGCACGCGATTGATGCCGTGCTCGGCACTGGCGAGCAAGCCGTTGATCAGCATCAGGGCTTGATGCCCCGGTGCAGCGCAACGATACCGGAGGTCATGTTGTGGTAGGTCACGCGGTCGAAACCGGCCTGGACCATCATCGACTTCAGGGTTTCCTGATCAGGGTGCATGCGGATCGACTCCGCCAGATAGCGATAGCTTTCCGAATCGTTGGTGATCAGCTTGCCGGCCAGCGGCATGAAAGCGAACGAGTAGGCGTCGTAGATCTTGGACATGACTTTGCTGGTTGGCTTGGAGAATTCCAGCACCAGCAAACGACCGCCCGGCTTGAGCACGCGCAGCATGGAGCGGATGGCGTCTTCCTTGTGCGTCACGTTGCGCAGGCCGAAGGCAATGGTCACGCAGTCGAAGTAGTTGTCAGGGAACGGCAGCTTTTCAGCGTCGGCCTGGACGAACTTGATGTTGCCGGCCACGCCGCGATCCAGCAGGCGGTCACGACCGACCTTCAGCATCGAAGCGTTGATGTCAGCCAGTACGACTTCGCCGGTCGGGCCGACAAGATGGGAGAATTTCTTTGCCAGATCACCGGTGCCGCCCGCAATGTCGAGCACACGGTTGCCGCTGCGAACGCCGGAGAGTTCGATGGTGAAGCGCTTCCAGAGGCGATGCATGCCGCCGGACAGGACGTCGTTCATCAGGTCATATTTGGCCGCGACGGAGTGAAATACCTCGGCGACTTTCTCGGCCTTCTGGCTTTCCGGTACGTTTTTGTAACCGAAGTGGGTGATGGGTTCGGCATCGCTGCCTTTGCGCGGATCATTCATATCGCTGTCACCGGAATAAAGTGGCGCCATTCTAATCGTCGGGGCTGGCTTTGTCTTGACAAGGCTCACGGCCAACAGTTTCTTCGCTCCGGGCCGCTGGTATAGTGCGCCGACGATTTAAGCCCAAGCAGGAGCCCGTCAGTGGCCAGAATTACCGTGGAACGCCAGCACACGCTGGGAAAGGAAAAGGCCCGCGAGAAGGCTGAGATCATGCTGCAGAAACTGTCCGACAAGTACGGCATCGAGCACGAGTGGACCGACGACACCGTGGCGCTGGAAGGCAAGGGCGCCAAGGGCACGGTCGCGGTCGAAGATGAATGGGTGCGGGTGAATATCGACCTCAACTTTTTCCTTTCCGCCATGAGCGGTTCGATTCAATCGGAAGTTGAGCGGCAGCTGGACAAGGTATTGACGGCCTGATTGACCTAAGGTCCCGTTCTTCGGCCAGAGCCATTCTGGCGTGGAAAAACCTGTAGGAGCGCGCTTGCCCGCGATCGCGGAGTGTCATGCGAAGAGTCACCGTCAGTCAGGATGCGTTCGCGGGCAAGCGCGCTCCTACAGTGGATTGTGTTCGAGGTCGGAGATTTGCTGTTCAGCCACGGCGACGGGCTAGAGCATCAGCTTGATGACTTGCTCGGCAGGGTCGCGTGATTTCCCGGCGGCCTTGAGCTCGGCCAGATACTCATCCCACAGTTGCGCCTGGCGTTGCGCCAGTTGCTCCAGGTATTCCCAGGTAAACAAACCGCTGTCATGACCGTCGTCGAAGGTCAACTTCAGCGCGTACTGGCCGGCGGGCTCTACTTTGGTAAGCCCGACCCCCAGCTTGCCGAATTGCAGAATCGGATTGCCATGGCCCTGCACCTCCGCCGAAGGCGAATGCACGCGCAAAAATTCCGCCGGCAGACGGTATTCCTCATCCGGCCCGTATTTCAGGCTGAGGACCTTCGAGGCTTTGTGCAGCTGGATAGCGGTGGGGATTCTCGACATTGGGGTAAGGCCTTGGACCGGTGGTTGCAAGAAGGTCTGTAGCGAGCCGCGATGTTGCAGCAAGGCAGACATCCTGACGCTGCAACAGACGTCCATACGCCGAAAGACCTGTAGGAGCCGGCTTGCTGGCGAATGCGGTGTATCAGACGCAGATGATCGCCTGACAGGTTGCGTTCGCCAGCAAGCCGGCTCCTACACGTCGGGGTGCCGCGCGTTAGAGGATATAACGCGACAGATCTTCGTCTTCCGCCAGCTCACCCAGATGACTGTTCACGTATTCAGCGTCGATCTGGATGGTCCCGCCATCCTGGGCGCCCGCCAGGTCACCGGCACTGAAAGAAACTTCCTCCAGCAACCGCTCAAGCAGCGTGTGCAGGCGACGCGCACCGATGTTTTCGGTCTTCTCGTTGACCTGCCAGGCGATCTCGGCCAGACGCTTGATGCCGTCCGGCAGGAACGCGATGTTCAGGCCTTCGGTCTTCAACAGCTCGCGGTACTGCTCGGTCAGCGATGCATGGGGTTCGGTCAGGATGCGTTCGAAATCCTGCGGGCTCAGCGCTTTCAGCTCGACGCGAATCGGCAGACGACCCTGCAGCTCAGGCACCAGATCGCTCGGCTTGCTCAGGTGGAACGCACCGGAGGCGATGAACAGGATGTGATCGGTCTTCACCATGCCCAGCTTGGTGTTGACGGTGCAGCCTTCGATCAGCGGCAGCAGGTCGCGCTGCACGCCTTCGCGGGACACATCGGCGCCGCCGACATTGCCGCGCTTGGCCACTTTGTCGATCTCGTCGATGAACACGATACCGTGCTGTTCAACGGCTTCCAGCGCCTTGGCTTTCAGCTCTTCGTCGTTGACCAGGCGACCCGCTTCTTCATCGCGAACCATCTTCAGCGCGTCTTTGACTTTCAGCTTGCGGCTCTTTTTCTTGCCCTTGCCCATGTTGGCAAACAGGCTTTGCAGCTGGTTGGTCATCTCTTCCATGCCCGGCGGCGCGGAAATATCAACGCCGCCCATTTCGGCGACCTCGATCTCGATTTCCTTGTCGTCCAGCTGGCCTTCGCGCAGACGCTTGCGGAACAGCTGACGGGTGTTGGAATCGCTGCCCGACGTCGCGTCTTCGTTGAAGCCCGCGCGTGCCGGTGGCAGCAGGGCGTCGAGGATACGGTCTTCGGCGGCGTCTTCGGCGCGGTGGCGAACCTTGGTGATTTCCTGTTCGCGCAGCAGCTTCATCGCAGCGTCGGCCAGATCACGGATGATCGACTCGACGTCGCGGCCCACATAGCCGACTTCGGTGAACTTGGTCGCTTCGACCTTGATGAACGGCGCATTGGCGAGCTTGGCCAGACGACGGGCGATTTCGGTTTTACCGACGCCGGTCGGGCCAATCATCAGGATGTTCTTGGGGGTGACTTCGACGCGCAGCTCTTCAGGCAACTGCATCCGGCGCCAGCGGTTACGCAAAGCGATGGCGACGGCGCGCTTGGCATCGTCCTGGCCGATGATATGGCGATTGAGTTCGTGGACGATTTCACGGGGAGTCATGGACATGGTTTTCAACGGTCCTCGGCAGCATGTAGGTCGGGCAGGCCGCATGAAGGGCGGCCATCACCAGCGGCTTACTCGGCGAGGTCCTGCTCCTCAATGGTGATGTTGTGGTTGGTGAAGACACAGATGTCGCCGGCAATGTGCAGGGCGGTTTCAGCGATTTCACGGGCAGAGAGCTCGGTCTTCAGCAGCAGCGCGCGGGCCGCGGCCTGGGCAAAAGCGCCGCCGGAACCCATGGCGATCAGGCCGTCTTCGGGCTCAACCACGTCGCCGTTACCGGTAATGATCAGCGAAGCGTCTTTGTTGGCAACGGCCAGCATGGCTTCAAGGCGGCTCAAGGAGCGATCGGTGCGCCATTCTTTCGCCAGCTCTACGGCGGCACGGACGAGGTGACCCTGGTGTTTTTCCAGCTGGGCTTCGAAGCGTTCGAACAGGGTGAAGGCGTCAGCGGTGGCGCCTGCGAAGCCGGCGATGACCTGGCCGTGGTAAAGGCGCCGGACTTTCTTGGCGTTGCCTTTCATGACGGTATTGCCCAGGGAAACCTGGCCGTCACCGGCCATGACGACTTTGCCTTGGCGGCGCACTGAAACGATGGTGGTCAAGGGGAGAGTCTCCACGCTGCGGGGCGAAAATGCCCTGATGGAAACTCATATGGGGGTGGGGGCGGGTATTTCAACCGTTGAGTGGATTGAGGGATGAATGGTGACTTCGGCAGGTATCTTCCCAGGAGTCGCCGTTGCCTCGCCCTTTGTAGGAGCGCGCTTGCCCGCGAATGCGGTGTGTCAGGCAATGGATCCGTTGCTGATCCACCGCATTCGCGGGCACGCGCGCTCCTACAGTGGATCGTGCCCGCCTGAAGCGGGGACGATCTTTGGTCGTGCGTATATCAATCTGCAGTGGGTGGCAGTGCCCTAGCGAGCCTGGCGCTGTTGCAGCAGCAGGTTGCTGAAGCCGCCGCCCGCCAGTTGCTTCTGCGCTGTTGTCAGCTGTTCGCGATTGCTGAACGGGCCGACCAGCACGCGGTACCAGGTTTCATCCTTCACCGTGCCCGACTCCACGGTCGACGTTTGCCCCAGCAGAATGATCTGCGCGCGCACTTTCTCGGCATCGGCCTGTTTGCGGAACGAGCCCGCTTGCAGGAAGAACGTCGTCACGGCCGCTGGCTTGGTCACCGCAGGTGCTGGTGGCGGGGTCAAACCGCTGAGCGCCGCCTGGGCGCGAGCCGTGTCGATCTTCGCGGCCACTTCAGGCGTAACCGGCGTGCTTGGCGCAACGACCGGTGGCGTCTTCTCGGGTACCGCTTCGTTCGGCACGATGACTTCAGACTCAGGCAACAGTGTGTAGAAGTCGTATTTGGGCTTCACTGGCGCGGTCGGGCTGGGCGGCGTCTTGTTCGCTTCGGCGATCTTCGCGGCCTTGGCTTCAGCCTTCACGCGCTTGATGTCGTCGCCGCTGCCGGGTTCGAGCTTCATCAGAAAAACGACGAAAGCGCCGACGGTCAGGCCGATCGCCATCCATACCCAGCCCGGAATCGGCTGCTTTGCGGGGGCCTGATACCGGCTGGCGCCGCGCTTGGGAGCAGGTTTCTTTTTAACGGCCAACTTACATACGCTCCAGAGTGTCCAGACCCAGCAACTGCAGGCCTTGCTTGAGGGTGCGACCGGTTAGGGCGGCGAGGCGCAGACGGCTTTGCTGTTGTTCAGGGTTTTCCGCTGTCAGGATCGGGCAGTTCTCGTAGAAGCTGGAGAACAGACCGGCTAGGTCGTACACATAGGCGCAGAGCACATGGGGCGTGCCCTTATCGGCAACGATGTTCACTGTCTCGCCGAACTGCGCCAGACGCGCGGCCAGGTCTTGCTCTTGCGGTGCGTCAAGAATGATCCGGCCCGCGCTTGCGTCGAAGGTTTCGCCCTTTTCGTCGAGTTTGCGGAACACGCCGGCCACACGGGTGTAGGCGTACAGCAGATAAGGCGCAGTGTTGCCTTCGAAGCTGAGCATCTGGTCAAAGTTGAAGCTGTAGTCACTGGCGCGATGCTTGGACAGGTCAGCGTATTTCACCGCGCTGATGCCCACGGCCTTGGCGATCGAGCGCAACTCGTCTTCGGCGACGTCCGGGTTTTTCTCTTTAACCAGCGTATAGGCGCGTTCTTCGGCTTCATCGAGCAAATCGACCAGCTTGACCGTGCCGCCATCGCGGGTCTTGAACGGACGGCCATCGGCGCCGTTCATGGTGCCGAAGCCCATGTGCTCCATCTGCATGCCGTTGGTGACGAAGCCTGCGCGGCGCGCCACTTCGAAGACCTGCTGAAAGTGCAGGGCCTGACGCTGATCGACGAAATACAGCGCACGCTCGGCTTTCAGCACGTTGCTGCGGTAGCGAATGGCAGCGAGGTCGGTGGTGGCATACAGATAACCGCCACCGGCCTTTTGCACGATCACCGGCAGCGGCGTGCCTTCAGCGGTTTTGAATTCTTCGAGGAACACACACTGCGCGCCGTTGCTCTCGACCAGCAGCCCGGCCTTCTTGAGGTCGGCGACGACATTGGCGAGGTCGTCGTTGTAGGCGCTTTCGCCCATGACGTCCTTCGGCGTGAGCTTGACGTTCAGGCGCTCGTACACTTCCTGGCAGTGGGACAGGGAGATGTCTTTGAAGCGCGTCCACAGGCTCAGGCACTCGGCGTCGCCGGCTTGCAGCTTGACCACCAGGCCACGTGCGCGCTCGGCGAACTCCTCGGACTCGTCGAAACGGCCCTTGGCGGCGCGGTAGAAGTTTTCGAGGTCAGCCAGCTCATCGCTGGTCGCCGGGGTTTCCTGCAGATAGGCCAGCAGCATGCCGAACTGAGTGCCCCAGTCGCCGACGTGGTTCTGGCGGATTACGGTGTCGCCCAGAAACTCAAGGACGCTGGCCACACCGTCGCCAATGATGGTCGAGCGCAAATGGCCGACGTGCATCTCTTTGGCCAGATTCGGTGCAGACAGGTCGACCACAACGCGTTGGGCAGGGCCGTTCTTGCGCACGGACAGGGTCGCGTCGGCGAGGGCTTCGTCGAGACGCGCCGCCAGTGCCTGGGTGTTCTGGAAGAAGTTGAGGAAACCGGGGCCGGCGATGTCGACCTGGGTGATCTGCTCGTCGGCGGGCAGCGCGGCGACGATTTTCTCGGCCAGATCACGCGGTTTCAGGCCCGCAGGCTTGGCCAGCATCATCGCGATATTGCTGGCGAAGTCACCGTTTTTCTTGTCCTTGGCGTTCTCCACCTGAATCGCCGGCGTCAGCCCTTCCGGCAAGACGCCATCGGTGACGAGTTGGCTCAGAGCTTGTTGAATCAGCTGGCGAATGGTGTCTTTCATGGTGCTCTCTTTCGACCGCAAGCGCGGCCGCGCCTGGATGCGCGGGTGGAAAAACTGGGCATTATCCGTGGCCGGGGCCACCTTGCCAACCGCGCTGGATGCGCGGTCAACCGATGCGAATCAATAAAGGTCTACCGGGTCCACGTCCAGCGACCATCTGACCTGGCGCCCGCTCGGCATGTTTTCCAGTGTCAGCAGCCAGGTCGCAAGCAGCTTGTGCAGCGGCGCGCGGGCGTTGGCCTGGACCAGCAATTGAGCGCGATAGCGTCCCGCGCGTCGTTCCATCGGTGCCGGAACCGGGCCCAGCAGCTCGATGCCGCCCAGCGCCATGTCCTTCAGCAATCGCTCGGCTTCGGTGCAGGCCTCGTCCAGAAACCCTTCGGCCTGGCCCGGCTTGTGCGCTTCGGCACGCAGCAGGGCCAGGTGCGAAAACGGCGGCAGCCCGGCGGCGCGACGTTCACTCAACGCTTGCTCGGCAAAGGCAAAATAGCCCTGTTCGGTCAGTTGAATTAATAAAGGATGGTCGGCCAAGTGGGTCTGAATGATCACCCTGCCCGGCTCTTCGGCGCGACCGGCTCTGCCCGCGACCTGCACAATCAATTGCGCCATGCGCTCGCTGGCGCGGAAGTCGCCGGAGAACAGCCCGCCATCGGCATCCAGAATCGACACCAGCGTCACGCGTGGGAAGTGATGCCCTTTGGCAAGCATCTGCGTGCCCACCAGAATGCACGGCTGGCCTTTCTGGATGGTCGCGAACAGCTGATTCATCGCGTCCTTGCGCGAGGTGCTGTCGCGATCGACACGCAGCACCGGATAGTCGGGGAACAGAATCGCCAGCCTTTCCTCGGCACGCTCGGTCCCGGCACCGACCGGGCGCAGATCGACCTTGCCGCACGCCGGGCAGTTGCGTGGCACGCGCTCGACATGGCCGCAATGGTGGCAGCGCAACTCACCCGAGCGCTGGTGCACGGTCATGCGCGCGTCGCAGCGAGGGCATTCCGACAGCCAGCCACAGTCGTGACACAGCAGCGTCGGGGCAAAGCCGCGGCGATTAAGGAACACCAACACCTGTTGACCCGCCGCCAGGGTCTGGCCGATGGCTTGCTGCATGGGGCCAGAAATGCCGCTGTCGAGTGGGCGGCTTTTCACGTCCAGCCGCAGGAAGCGGGGTTGCTGAGCACCACCCGCGCGCTGATTCAGACGCAGGAGCGCATACCGACCGGTGTGGGCGTTGTGCAGGCTTTCCAGCGAAGGCGTCGCCGAGCCGAGCACGATCGGTATGTCCTCCTGATGCGCCCTCACCAGCGCCAGATCCCGGGCGTGATAGCGCAGGCCTTCCTGCTGTTTATAGGAGCCGTCGTGCTCCTCGTCGATGATGATCAGCCCCGGGTTTTTCATCGGGGTGAACAGCGCCGAGCGGGTGCCGATGATGATGTCGGCCTCGCCATCGCGCGCCGCCAGCCAGGCGTCCAGCCGGTCGCGATCATTCACCGCCGAGTGCAGCAGCGCGATGCGCGCGTTGAACCGCTGCTCGAAGCGCGCAAGGGTCTGCGGGCCGAGGTTGATTTCCGGAATCAGCACCAGCGCCTGCTTGCCCGCTTCCAGGGTTTCGCGGATGAGCTGCAGGTACACCTCGGTCTTGCCGCTGCCGGTGACGCCCGCCAGCAGTGAGGCGTGAAAGCTGCCAAAACCCGAACGGATGGCTTCATAGGCGGCCCGTTGCTCGGTGTTGAGCGGCAGTTCCGGCTGCGCCAGCCAATGCTCGTGCCGCTCGGCCGACCCATGACCGCGCACCTCGACAGTTACCAGGCCCTTGGCGAGCAGCAGATTCAGGCTGTCGCGGTTGAGCATCAGCTTGCTCAGCAACTGGTGAGCGACGCCGTGGGGGTGCTGGGCCAGCGTGCGCAGCGCTTCTTTTTGTTTCGGCGCCCGGGCGATGCGCGGGTCATCGATGCTGGCGTCTGGCGCGGCATGCCAGAACCGCTCTTGCCGCGCTTCTGCGGGCTCGCCCTGACGCAGCAACACTGGCAACGCCCAGCTAAACGTGTCGCCCAGGCTGTGCTGGTAATACTGGGCGGTCCACAGGCAAAGCTTGAACAAGGCCGGTGGCAAGGGCGCTTCGGCGTCCAGCACGGCAATGGCCGGCTTGAGTTTGTCGGCCGGCACGTCACTGTGCTCGACGACTTCCACCAGCACGCCGATCATTTCCCGACGGCCGAACGGCACGCGCAGGCGCATCCCCGGCTGCAAGGCACTGCGCGGCACACCTGCGGGGGCAAGGTAGTCGAACAGGCGACGCAGCGGCGAGGGCAGGGCGAGGCGCAAGATGGCGTCGGGCACGCGGGGGATATCCTGTTACGGAGTATGACGAAGGGCGCGATCTTAGCAGACGACCGGCGTGAACGTTCCCTTGCGTGATTGGCGTTGTCTGTTAATATGCGCGGCCTAATTCCGTGCGGTATTCAACAATAGTGTTGGGTGGCGGCACGATAGCCTGAGGAAATACCCATGAAAGCTGATATCCATCCAGTTTACGAAGCCATTGACGCAACCTGCAGCTGCGGCAATGTCATCAAAACCCGTTCCACACTGGCCAAGCCTCTGAGCCTGGACGTGTGCAACGAGTGCCACCCGTTCTACACCGGCAAGCAAAAAACTCTGGACGTCGGCGGTCGTGTCGACAAGTTCAAGTCGCGTTTCGGTGCGTTCGGTCCTACCAAAGCTCCTGCTGCTGCAGAGTAAGGTTGGCCGTTCTGGAGTCGCCGATGCGTTTCTCCAGGCTGCTTAAAAAGGCGTCCCTCGCGGGCGCCTTTTTTATGTCCGCGATTTGGCTTTCGGCGGCCCAGGCCTTGTGCCCGGCGCCGCCGTCTCTGCCTGTGGTTCAGGTGCAGCGAGTGATCGATGGCGACACGGTGCGCCTGAGCGATGGACGCAGCGTTCGCATGATTGGCCTGAATACGCCAGAAACCGGTAAAAAAGGTCAGTCCGCCCAGCCATTTGCCGTAGCGGCCAAGCGTCGTTTGCAGGCGTTGGTTAATGCCAGCGACGGACAGGTCAGGTTGCGTGTGGGTGAAGAGCCGACCGATCACTACGGTCGCACCCTCGCCAATGTTTATGGGCGGGACGGCGCCAACCTTGAAGCTCAACTGCTGGCGGAAGGCCTTGGCTATCTCGTCGCAGTCTCCCCGAACGTCGCGCTGGTCAGCTGCCAGCAGGCCGCAGAAAAGTCAGCTCGCCAGGCCGGCCTGGGTCTGTGGCGCCACTCGCCGGTCCAGCCGGTTGAACAGATCAGCACTGGCGGGTTTGCGCTGGTCAGCGGACAAGTGACCAAGGTGCAGCGCAATGGCGGCGGCGTGTGGATCGAATTCGGCGATGCGCTGGTGCTGCGCATTGCACCCAGGCTGCTTGGCCAGTTCGACACCGCCGCGCTGCAGCGCTTGAAGGGTCAGCGAATCGAAGCCCGTGGCTGGGTGGTTGATCGTTCGCGGCGGGGCGGCCTTAAATCAGGTCAGTCGCGCTGGATGATGGCAGTCACTCATCCCGCCATGTTGGATACAGTTGATAAATAAATTGTAGACATTATTGTCGGTGATTGTCGCGGCTAGAGGCCTTATGTTCCGTGGCTCTACGCTGAAAGTCGTAGATGCGGCCTCTTGACACAGGTGACCCGCCAGTCTTGTTAGGACTTTATGACTTGCGTATGCTCGGCGGTCCGTCTGTCCAACAGCAAAAAAGCGGAATGCCCTCATGTCAGATTTGAAAACTGCCGCTCTCGAATATCACGCTCATCCCCGTCCAGGGAAGCTCAGTGTCGAGATCACCAAAGCCACTGCAACCGCTCGCGATCTGTCGCTGGCCTACAGCCCGGGTGTGGCTGAGCCGGTCCGCGAAATCGGTCGCGATCCGGAGCTTGCCTACAAGTACACCGGCAAAGGCAACCTGGTAGCGGTCATCTCTGATGGCACCGCGATTCTGGGTCTGGGTAACCTTGGGCCTCTCGCGTCCAAGCCGGTCATGGAAGGCAAGGGCGTGCTGTTCAAGCGCTTTGCCGGGATCGACGTGTTCGATATCGAAGTCGATTCGGAAAGCCCGCAGGCCTTCATCGACACCGTGCGACGCATCTCCATCACCTTCGGCGGCATCAACCTGGAAGACATCAAGGCACCTGAGTGCTTCGAGATCGAAAAGGCGCTGATCGAGCAGTGCGACATTCCGGTTTTCCACGATGACCAGCACGGCACCGCGATCGTCACCGCAGCCGGCATGATCAACGCGCTGGAAATCGCCGGCAAAACCCTGGAAGCGGCGAAGATCGTCTGCCTGGGCGCTGGCGCTGCGGCCATCTCCTGCATGAAGTTGCTGGTGAGCATGGGCGCGAAGATCGAAAACATCTTCATGATCGACCGTAACGGCGTGGTTCACGACGGGCGTACCGACCTGAATCAGTACAAGGCGCAGTTCGCTCACTCCACCGACAAGCGCACCCTGGCCGATGCACTGGAAGGCGCCGACGTGTTCGTCGGTCTGTCCGGTCCGAACCTGCTGAGCGCTGAAGGCCTGAAGGCGATGGCGGCCAACCCGATCGTGTTCGCCTGCTCGAACCCGGATCCGGAGATCTCGCCAGAACTGGCTCACGCCACCCGCAACGACGTGATCATGGCGACCGGCCGTTCGGACTACCCGAACCAGGTAAACAACGTGTTGGGCTTCCCGTTCATCTTCCGTGGCGCACTGGACGTTCGCGCCAAGCGCATCAACGAAGAGATGAAGATCGCAGCGGCCAACGCTCTGCGCGAACTGGCCAAGCTGCCTGTACCTCAGGAAGTGTGCGACGCCTACGGCGGCATCGCCCTGGAATTCGGTCGTGAGTACATCATCCCGAAACCACTGGACGTGCGCCTGCTGACCGTCGTTTCCGATGCCGTTGCCAAGGCAGCCATCGAGAGCGGCGTCGCCACCCTGCCGTATCCGAAGCACTATCCGCTGAAGAGCGTGGATGACGTGTTTAACGGCTGATAACTGAGCGACATAAAAAAGCCCTGCAGAGATGCAGGGCTTTTTTGTGGGTGCTCGTTTTGCAGAGTGCCGGCGCTTAGACGTTGCCTCGAACGACTGTAGGAGCCGGCTTGCTGGCGAACCCGCCATGTCAGTCGACGCCTGTATCACTGATTCGCCGGGTTCGCCAGCAAGCCGGCTCCTACAGAGGGTGCGCCCCTGAAATCAGGGGCGTTGCCGAGAGCAGATTTACGCCTTAGTCAGAACAAATCGATCGGCGCTGATTCGTCTGCCGGCAGCGGGCTGCCTGGGGGCGGGCTGCCGCCGAGTTCGTTCACGCTTGGAGGCGTGTCTTCGCTCTTGAACAGCTCGAAGAACGCACCCGGCGTGCTTGGCGTGGCGGAGCGGCCGCTGACCGGGTCGATGCGCAGGCTGAGGATGCCGTCCGGTTCGGCTTGAACGTGGGGCGGCTTGTCCTTCAGCGCGGCGCTCATGTACTTCATCCAGATCGGCAGCGCGACCGTGCCACCAAACTCATGGCGACCGAGGCTTTCCGGCTGATCGAAACCGGTCCAGACCGTCGTCACGTAATCGGCGTTGTAGCCGGTGAACCAGGCGTCTTTCGAATCGTTGGTCGTACCGGTTTTACCGGCGATATCGGGACGGTTCATCGACAGCGCGCGGCGACCGGTGCCGCGTTTGATCACGTCCTGCAGCATGCTGTTGAGGATGTAGACCGTGCGACCGTCAACAATCCGCTCCGCGACCACTGGCGCTGGCGCTGCGCCCGATGCATCCAGCGCATTCGGCACGACGTTGGCAGTCAACGGCGGGGTCTGTGGCGCTGCATAGGTTGATGCGCTGCTGATGGCCGCTTCGCTAACCGCCTTCGGGTTAGGGTCGTTGGCAGGCACTGTCGGTGGATTGGCGACGAACAGGGTTTTGCCCTCACGGTCCTCGATCTTCTGGATGAGGTACGGGCTGAGCTTGTAACCGCCGTTGGCAAACGCACTCCAGCCGCTGACGATTTCCATCGGCGTCAGGGTTGCCGTGCCCAAGGCCAGTGACAGGTTAGGCGGCAAGTCCTGCTTGTTGAAGCCAAAGCGGGTGATGTAATTGATCGCGGTGTTCACGCCCAAGCTTTGCAGGAGGCGGATCGACACCAGGTTACGCGACTTGTACAGCGCCTCGCGCAGACGGATCGGACCCAGGAAGGTGCCCGTGTCGTTCTTCGGGCGCCAGACTTTATCGATGGCTTCATCAACGAACACGATCGGCGCGTCGTTGACCAGGCTCGCAGCGGTGTAGCCGTTGTCCAGCGCTGCCGAATACAGGAAAGGCTTGAAGCTGGAGCCCGGCTGACGCTTGGCCTGCATCGCGCGGTTGTAGTTGCTCTGCTCGAACGCGAAGCCGCCCACCAGCGCACGAATCGCGCCGTTCTGCGGGTCCAGCGAAACCAGCGCGCTCTGCGCCACCGGAAGCTGGCTGAACTTCAGCGAGTTGTCCGGCTGACGCTGCAAGCGCACCAGATCGCCGACATGGGCGACATCGCCGGGCTGCTTGGGACTGGCGCCGACGCTGTTGGTGTTCAGGAACGCCTTGGCCCACTTCATGCTGTCCCAGGCGACGGTTTCTTCGTTCTCGCCATTACGGGTCAGTACACGGATGCCGGTCTTGTCGACCTGAGTGACGATGGCCGGCTCCAGGCCGCTGATCGGACGCTGTTTGCTCAGTTCCTGCACCCAGCCCTCGCGGGTCAGGCCAGGGAATCGGCTTTCAGGCCCGCGATAGCCATGGCGCTGGTCGTACTCGATCAAGCCGTCCTGCACCGCCTTGTTGGCGTCTTCCTGCAAGCCGCTCGGCACGGTAGTGGTGACCCGGAAGCCTTCTGTGTAGGCTGCGCTGCCATAACGACCCACCATTTCGGCGCGTGCCATTTCAGCGATATACGGCGCGTTCACTTCAGGGCTCTGAACGTGATAGCTGGCGTTGATCGGCTCGACAAGGGCGGTCTGGTAGGTGTTCTGGTCGATTTTCCCCAGCTTGAACATGCGGCCCAGAATCCAGTCGCGGCGCTCTTTGGCGCGCACCGGGTTGGCCAGTGGGTTGAATCGTGACGGCGCCTTGGGCAGGCCGGCGATCATTGCCATCTGCGCGACGCTCAGGTCGCGGATGGACTTGCCGTAGTAAACCTGCGCTGCGGCCTCGATGCCGTAAGCCCGGTTACCCAGATAGATCTTGTTGACGTACAGCTCGAGAATCTCGTCCTTGGTAAGTTGGCGCTCGATTTGCAAGGCCAAGAGAATCTCGGTGGTTTTGCGCGAAAAACTGCGCTCGCTCGTCAGAAAATAGTTTTTTGCGACCTGCATGGTGATGGTTGAGCCGCCGGACTGAATATGACCGCTTTTGACCAGTTGGCTGGCTGCGCGCATCAGGCTGCTCGGGTCCACGCCATAGTGGTTTTCGAAGTTGTCGTCTTCGGCAGACAGCAAGGCATGAATGAAATTGGGCGGAATGTCGGCGAAACGGATGGGAGAACGGCGCATTTCGCCAAACTCTGCGATCAGCTTGCCGTCGCTGCTGAACACGCGCAGGGGGATCTGCAGCTGGATATTTCGCAGCGCATCAACCGAGGGCAGGTTCGGGGCCAGGTAGAGAAAGGCGCCGCTCAGACCGAGCAGCAGCCCGCAGACGACCGCGACGATGGACCACCAGACAAACTTCAGCAGGCGTATCAAGGCTTTTGGATTTCCAGAAAAAAGAATGAGTTAGACGCAGGCACTTACAAATGAATACGCCTTGAAGCTTTGGTACACGAAAAAAACGCTGGGCATTATAAGCATTTTTCGTCGTCGAGCGTTATTTGCGCTACTGTCAAGTCAGCCGACAGTGGCACTGGACTAGAAATCTTCCGTAAGTGACGGAAACGCATAGGGAATCGGTTGTGTTCGAACTCTTCAGTAAGAAGGCCAACACCCTTCTGGGGATCGATATTAGCTCCACCTCGGTCAAGCTCCTGGAGCTAAGTCGTTCCGGCAACCGTTACAAGGTCGAGTCTTATGCGGTCGAGCCGCTGCCCGCCAACGCAGTGGTCGAAAAAAACATCGCGGAGCTCGAAGGTGTCGGCAGTGCTTTGACGCGTCTGCTGGTAAAAGCCAAAAGTAACGTCAAAATCGCGGCGGTTGCTGTCGCAGGTTCAGCCGTTATCACCAAGACCATCGAGATGGACGCAGGCCTTTCCGACGACGAGATGGAAAACCAGCTCAAAATCGAGGCCGATCAGTACATCCCGTATCCGCTTGAAGAAGTCGCCATCGATTTCGAAGTTCAGGGCTATTCCGCGCGCAACCCCGAGCGTGTCGAAGTGCTGCTGGCCGCCTGCCGCAAGGAAAACGTCGAGGTGCGCGAGGCCGCACTGGCACTGGCCGGGCTGACTGCCCGCGTGGTCGATGTCGAAGCCTACGCGCTGGAGCGCTCGTTCGGTCTGTTGTCTGCGCAGCTGGGTCAGGACCACGAGCAGTTGACGGTCGCCGTCATCGACATTGGCGCGACCATGACAACCCTCAGCGTGCTGCACAACGGCCGCATCATCTATACCCGTGAACAATTATTTGGCGGTCGCCAGCTCACCGAGGAAATCCAGCGTCGTTACGGTTTGTCCGTGAGCGAGGCCGGGCTCGCGAAAAAGCAGGGCGGGCTCCCCGACGACTACGTCACGGAAGTGCTGCAGCCATTCAAGGACGCCGTGGTGCAGCAGGTGTCCCGCTCGCTGCAGTTCTTCTTCGCAGCCGGTCAGTACAACCGCGTCGACTACATCATGCTGGCCGGGGGCACGGCCTCCATTTCGGGTCTTGATCGCTTGATTCAGGAACGCCTTGGCACGCCGACGCTGGTGGCGAACCCTTTCGCTGACATGGCCCTGAGCGCCAAGGTCAACGCCGGCGCTCTCGCCAGCGATGCTCCCGCACTGATGATCGCTTGCGGTCTGGCCCTGAGGAGCTTCGACTAATGGCACGGATCAACCTACTCCCCTGGCGTGAACAGCAGCGCGAGGAACGCAAGAAACGCTTCATCCTCGCGCTGGTCGGTGTGCTGGTGCTTGGCATCGGCGCCATTCTTTTGGCTGATCAGTATTTGAGCAGTGCCATCGCCCACCAGAATGCTCGCAGTCAGTTCATCAAGACAGAAATCGTGCAGCTCGACGCCCGCATCAAAGAGATCAGCGAGCTGAAGGCGCGGCGCAAACAATTGCTGGAACGGATGAAGATCATTCAGGACCTGCAGGGCAACCGGCCGATCATTGGCCGCATCTTCGACCAGTTGGCCCGCACTCTCCCGGATGGCGTCTATTTCAACGACGTAAAAATGACCGGGCAGATGATCAGCATTTCCGGCGCAGCCGAATCCAATAACCGGGTCTCGGATCTGCTGCGCAATCTGGATGCGTCCGACTGGCTGGAGTCGCCGAGTCTGACGGAGGTCAAGGCCAATACTGCGGGAGGCGTGGATCAGACCAACACCTTCCAGTTGACGGTACGCCAGACGCAGCCGGCCGTTGAGGGGGTCAAGCCATGAACATGAATGATTGGCTCGCTAGCCTGAAAAAGATCGACATCAACGACCTGGACATCAATAACCTGGGTTCATGGCCCGCCGCGGTCAAGACCATTGCCGGCGCGCTGTTGCTGGCGCTGGTGCTGGCCGGTGGGTACTTTTTCTATATCCAGGACATGCAGGCACAGCTCGATCAGGCCCGTGGTGAAGAGACTGCGCTGAAAGAGCAGTTCGCGAACAAGGCCTATCAGGCTGCCAACCTCGCGGCCTACAAAAGCCAGATGGTGGAGATGGAAAACACGTTCGGCGCCTTGCTGCGGCAGTTGCCGAGTGACACCGAAGTCCCCGGCCTGCTTGAAGACATCACCCGCACCGGTCTGGGCAGTGGCCTGGAGTTCGAGGAAATCAAGCTGCTCCCCGAAGAGGCCCAGCAGTTTTATATTGAATTGCCGATCCAGATCACCGTGACAGGTAGTTATCACGACCTCGCGACCTTCGCCAGCGGCGTCGCCAGCCTGCCGCGAATCGTGACCCTGCATGACTTCGAGATCAAACCGCTGGACGCCAAGTCCCCCGGAAAACTGCGCATGAGCATCCTTGCCAAGACCTATCGTTATAACGACAAAGGTCTTCAGAACGTCGACACGAAAGGGCCAGCGAAATGAGGGCGATGCGTTGGTTGTGCGTCGGCGTCACGCTGATGGGGCTCGCGGGTTGCGACAGCTCGAATGAATTTGACGATCTCAAGCAGTTCATGGCCGAGGTGCGTGCGCGGCCGGTTGGCACCATCGAGGCGATGCCCAAGTTCCGGCCGTATGAGGCTTTTACGTATGCGGCGGCCAGTTTGCGCAGTCCGTTTCAGCCGCCGATCAAGATCGATCTGGTCAACCGGCCGAAAGGTTCGCACCTGGTGCAGCCTGATCCGACGCGGGTGAAGCAGTTCCTCGAAGGCTTCAACATCGACTCCTTCGAAATGGTCGGCACGCTGAGCAATGAAACCGGCACCTTCGCACTGCTTCGCGGGGCGGGTGGCGTGCATCGGGTGAAAGTGGGCGATTATCTGGGGCGCAATGACGGCCGTATTACGGCGATCACCGACTCGGCGGTGCAAGTGATGGAAATCGTTCCGGATGGAGAGGGGGCGTGGCTTGAGCGTCCGCTCAGTATTTCCCTCAAGGAACGCTCATGAAGACGGCAAGCAAGCTAAGCACCTTCGGATCTGCACAGTGGTGGAATGTGAACATGAACAGGATTCTTTCGATTGTCGGCCTGTCGCTAGGGATGGCGATGCTTTCACCGGTTGTCCAGGCGGCTAACCTCAAGACGCTGGATGTTGCCGCATTACCGGGGGATCGAGTCGAATTGAAACTGTCCTTCGACGGTCCGGTGGCGGCGCCGCGCGGTTACACCACCGAGCAACCGGCGCGGATTGCGCTGGACCTGCCGGGTGTGACCAGCCAGTTGGCGATCAAGAGCCGTGACTTGGGGTCAGGCAACGCCCACAGCGTTGTGGTCGTTGAAGCCAAGGATCGTACGCGGGTGATCATCAACCTGACCACGCTCGCGCCGTACAGCTCGCGTGTCGACGGCAACAACCTGTTCGTGGTCGTGGGCCAGGGCGCTGCGGCGGCCCAGGGTTCACAGCCGAGCACCGCCATGGGCGCGGCGCGAGTGAGTGTGCCGGCCGCGCAATCGTCAAAACCTGTTGCGCGCTCCTATGCACCTGGCCCGCGGTCGGTAAAAAACGTCGACTTCCAGCGCGGCGAGTTGGGTGAAGGCAACGTCATCATCGAACTGAGCGACACCGGCATCGCGCCGGACATCCAGGAGCAGGGCGGCAAGATTCGTGTCGACTTCGCCAAAACCCAGTTGCCTGAACCCCTGCGCGTGCGTCTGGACGTCAAGGATTTCGCGACCCCGGTGCAGTTCGTCAATTCCAGCGCCACGGGTGACAAGGCCAGTATTTCCATCGAACCTTCCGGTGCGTTCGACTACTCGGCCTATCAAACTGATAACAAGCTGACCATCAGCGTGCGTCCCCTGACTAACGAAGATCAGGAGCGCCGTAACTCGGAAAAACTGGTCTACACCGGCGAGAAGCTTTCGCTGAATTTCCAGGACATCGACGTGCGTTCGGTGCTGCAACTGATCGCTGATTTCACCAACCTCAATCTGGTGGCGAGCGACACCGTTCAAGGCGGCATCACCTTGCGCCTGCAGAACGTGCCGTGGGATCAGGCGCTGGATCTGGTGCTCAAGACCAAGGGCCTGGACAAGCGCAAGATCGGTAACGTTTTGCTGGTCGGTCCGGCTGACGAGATCGCCGCGCGGGAGCGCCAGGAGCTGGAATCACTGAAGCAGATTGCCGAGCTGGCACCGTTGCGTCGTGAGTTGCTGCAAGTGAACTACGCCAAGGCCGCCGACATCGCCAAGCTGTTTCAGTCGGTGACCAGCGCTGAATCGAAAACCGACGAGCGCGGCTCGATCACCGTCGATGAGCGCACCAATAACATCATTGCCTACCAGACCCAGGATCGCCTGGACGAGCTGCGCCGCATCGTGTCGCAACTGGACATCCCGGTGCGCCAAGTGATGATCGAGGCGCGCATCGTCGAGGCCAACGTCGATTACGACAAGTCACTGGGCGTGCGCTGGGGCGGTTCGAGCAGCAAGGGCAATTTCACTACCGGCGGCAGTGGCACTGTGACAGGCGCCTCGGCGACCAACGGTCCCTACGTAGACATGGGCGTGACTGACGCCACCTCGTCCATCGGCCTGGGCTTCCTGACCAACAATACGATTCTCGATCTTGAGCTGACGGCCATGGAGAAGAGCGGCAACGGCGAAGTGGTCTCGCAGCCAAAGGTCGTCACGTCGGACAAGGAAACCGCGAAAATTCTGAAAGGTACGGAAGTGCCTTATCAGGAGGCGAGTTCCAGCGGCGCGACGTCGGTGTCGTTCAAAGAGGCGTCGCTGTCGCTGGAAGTCACCCCGCAGATCACGCCTGACAATCGCATCATCATGGAGGTCAAGGTCACGAAAGATGAGCCGGACTACGTGAACACCGTGCTGGGTGTACCGCCGATCAAGAAAAACGAAGTCAACGCCAAGGTGCTGGTGGCCGACGGCGAGACCATCGTAATCGGTGGCGTGTTCTCGAATACGCAGAGTAAAGTCGTCGACAAGGTGCCATTTTTGGGCGATGTGCCGTATGTTGGCCGCCTTTTCCGGCGCGATGTGGTTTCGGAGTCAAAATCCGAGCTGTTGGTGTTTCTCACTCCGCGTATCATGAATAACCAGGCGATTGCTGTGAGTCGTTGATTCTGTGCGAAATTTAATTCTTGTGGGGCCGATGGGGGCTGGTAAAAGCACCATCGGTCGCTTGCTGGCCAAAGAGCTTCGACTGCCGTTCAAGGATTCCGACAAGGAAATCGAGCTGCGAACGGGTGCCAATATTCCCTGGATCTTCGACAAGGAAGGAGAAGCGGGTTTTCGTGATCGTGAACAGGCGATGATCGCCGAACTCTCCGCACTGGATGGGGTGGTCGTGGCCACCGGCGGTGGCGCGGTCATGCGCGAAGAAAACCGTCGCGCCCTGCACGCAGGCGGTCGGGTGGTGTATCTGCATGCGTCGGTTGAGCAGCAAGTGGGTCGGACCTCGCGGGATCGTAATCGACCGTTGTTGCGCACCGCTGACCCGGCGCGCGTGCTGCGCGAACTGCTGGCGATCCGCGATCCGCTGTACCGCGAGATCGCCGATGTCATCATCGAAACCGATGAGCGGCCGCCACGAATGGTGGTTATCGACATCCTCGCCCTGCTGGCCGAGCTTCCTCCCCGTTAAAGCGCAGACGGAAATGCGCTATCCTCGGCGACCATAAAAAGTGGGGTCGCTACATGGCCTTGCGCCATAGCCGGTGTCGGCGTTTTTTCAGACGCACACAGGCAACTAATTGTTAACAGCGTGGGGACACATGCAGACACTTAAGGTCGAGCTTGGCGAACGCAGCTACCCGATCCATATCGGCGAAGGCTTGCTGGATCAGCCAGAGCTGCTCAAACCGTACATTGCGGGAAAACAGGTGGCGATCGTCTCCAACGCCACCGTTGCGCCGCTCTACATGGACCGCCTCACCCGATCCCTCGCCGGTTACAGCGTCTTGCCGATCGTGCTACCCGACGGTGAAGCCTTCAAGAACTGGGAAACCCTGCAAACCATCTTCGACGCGTTGCTCACCGCACGCCACGACCGCCGCACCACTGTGATTGCGCTGGGCGGCGGCGTTATCGGTGACATGGCTGGTTTTGCCGCTGCCTGTTACCAGCGCGGCGTCGAATTCATTCAAGTGCCGACCACACTGCTCTCCCAGGTCGATTCCTCGGTCGGTGGCAAAACCGGCATCAATCACCCGCTGGGCAAAAACATGGTGGGCGCTTTCTATCAGCCCAATGCAGTGCTGATCGACACGTTATCGCTCAACACCCTGCCTGAACGCGAACTGTCCGCCGGTCTTGCCGAGGTCATCAAATACGGCCTGATCTGTGACGAACCTTTCCTGACGTGGCTCGAAGAGAATGTGGACAAGCTCCGCGGGCTGGATCAGGTCGCGCTGACCACGGCAATCGAGCGCTCGTGCGCCGCCAAGGCGGCGGTCGTCGGTGCCGATGAGCGCGAGTCTGGTGTGCGTGCCACGCTGAACCTCGGCCACACCTTCGGCCACGCCATCGAAACCCACATGGGTTACGGCGTGTGGCTGCACGGCGAGGCGGTGTCGGCAGGCACGGTAATGGCGCTGGAAATGTCGGCGCGTCTGGGCTGGATCAGCGAGCAGGAACGTGACCGCGGCATTCGTATTTTCCAGCGCGCCGGCTTGCCGGTGGTTCCGCCGCAAGACATGACGCCCGAGCACTTCCTCGAGCACATGGCGGTGGACAAAAAGGTCATTGACGGTCGTTTGCGCCTGGTGCTGTTGCGTCGCATCGGTGAAGCAGTGGTAACTGACGAATATCCACAAGAAGTACTACAGGCCACACTGGTCGCGGACTACCGCGCCTTGGTGGATCAGCTTAGAGGTTAATGAGAAATCCATGACTAGTTTGCACGCCGATGAGGCCTTCCTCGGTCATTACCAGTTGAGTCATGACCCCTTTGCAACGCGGGTTCCCGGCTTCAAGTTTTTCCCGGCGCAGCGCAAGCCCGTGCTGGGTCAGCTGCATCATCTCGCGCGCTACAGCCAACTGCTGCTGGTCGTCACCGGGCCTCAGGGCAGCGGCAAGACGCTGCTGCGTCAGGCACTTGTGGCGAGCACCAACAAACAATCGGTGCAGAGCGTGGTGGTGTCGGCGCGCGGTGCAGGGGATGCCACGGGCGTATTGCGCCAGGTTGCCCAGGCGCTGAACGTCGCTCAGGCGGAAATGCGCCCGATCCTGGCGCAAGTCGTGCAGTTGGCGCTGACCGGTCAGGAAGTCTACATCCTGGTGGACGATGCCGAACAACTGGGCGAATCCGCACTCGAAGCGTTGTTGGGATTGGCAGCAGGCACCCCGGAAGGGCGTCCGCATGTCTTCCTGTTCGGCGAGGCTTCGATCATTGATCGCCTGGATCAGCTGTGCGCCGAGAGCGGTACCGAGGAAGAACGCTTCCACGTTATCGAGCTGGCGCCGTATACCGAAGAAGAAACCCGTGAGTATCTGGCTCAGCGTCTCGACGGCGCGGGGCAGGGTGTTGAGTTGTTCAGCGCCGCTCAGATCACTGATATCCACGAGCAGTCCGGTGGATGGCCAGGCGCGATCAATCAGGTCGCGCGCGATTCGATGATCGAAGCCATGATTGCCAGCCGCTCTGCGGTCAAGCGTCCAAGTATGGGGTTCAAGATGCCTAAGAAACACGTGTTGGCTTTGGGTGGGGTGGTTGTCGCAGCCGTTCTCGCGGCGTGGCTGATTCCAGGCCGCAGCAACGCTCCCGCCACTGCGCCAGCCAACTCTCAGGCTCAACTGCCTTTGGGTCAGGGCCAGGCGCCTGCGCAACAATCGAACAACGGTGGCCCGGCCATCGAGTTCGCCGGTAACTCGCAACCAATGCCGTTGCCGATGAACGGCTCACAACCCGCCACGCGCGCGCCACTGGCTGAAGCGGCGGGCTCGGGTGAAGGCGATGGCGAAGATGGCGGCCCTGCGGCCAATCAAGCACTGCAGCCACCGACCGTAACGACCACTGCGCCACCGGCGGGCGCGACGGCAAGTCCTGCTCCAACCATGGCTCAGCAGCCGGTTCCGGCACCGCGTCCGGCCCCGGCTGCCAAGCCAGCGCCTGCTCCGGCCCCTGCCGCAAAACCTGCGCCAGCGCCGACTCAGGTGGCCACCGCTAAACCTGCTCCGGCAGCGGCTGCCAAGCCGGCAGCCGCAGCGTCCGGGGCTGCGGGCAGTGGTTGGTACGCAGGCCAGGCACCGACGCACTACGTGGTGCAGATCCTCGGCACCAGCTCTGAAGCCACCGCTCAAAGCTACGTGAAAGAACAAGGCGGCGAATACCGTTACTTCAAGAAAACCCTGCAGGGCAAGCCTCTGTTCGTGGTGACGTACGGCAGCTTCGCTGACCGCACTGCGGCACTGACCGCTATCAAGGCCTTGCCAGAGAAGATTCAGGCTGGTAAACCTTGGCCTCGTACTGTCGGCAGTATCCAACAGGAACTCGCCGCCGCCCGCTAATGACGCAGGGACCTTATCCAGGTCCCTCGCTTGGCCTTCCCGATATCACGCTTGAGCGTGCTGCCAACGAGCAGCGCGCCTTGCGGTGTCTGCGTCTCAGGCACACATTGATCTTCGGGCTCTCATTGGTCAGACTCGCAAAAAGCTCTGACTAGCACGAGAATCGGTATAAAACCTTTCATTAATGCGACATAAATTTGCGACACTTCGTCGTCAAATTTGTGAGGACTTGTGTCGCTGTGTACAATGACCTCCCTTTTGCTCCCGCAAAGCCGGCATACGTTCGGCGTGGATGGTAACTGGTTGAATTGAAAAGAAATTTGTCTCGTTAAGAGGCAGCCTGGTGAGAATGTGTCTATGAAAGCAGGTCTGTACCATCCAGAAGAATTCAAGGATAACTGTGGTTTCGGCCTGATCGCCCACATGCAAGGCGAGCCTAGTCATCACTTGTTGCAGACGGCTATCGAAGCCCTGACCTGCATGACCCACCGTGGTGGGATCAACGCCGACGGCAAGACCGGTGACGGTTGCGGGCTGTTGATGCAAAAACCTGACACTTTCCTGCGTGCGGTGGCCACCGAGCATTTCGGCGTCGAGCTTCCGCGCCAGTACTGCGCAGGCATGGTCTTCCTCAATCAGGACGACACCAAGGCCGAAGCGGCCCGCGAAAACATGAACCGTGAAATCCTGGCGGCCGGCCTGACCCTGATCGGCTGGCGCCAGGTGCCGATCGACACCAGCGTGCTGGGCCGTCTGGCCCTAGAGCGTTTGCCCAAGATCGAACAGGTGTTCATCGGTGGCGAAGGCCTGAGCGATCAGGATTTCGCGATCAAGCTGTTCTGCGCACGTCGTCGCTCCTCGGTGGCCAACGCCGCCGACACCGACCACTACATCTGCAGCTTTTCGCACAAGACCATCATCTACAAAGGTCTGATGATGCCGCGTGACCTCACGGCATTCTTCCCGGACCTCAAAGACGAGCGCCTGCAAACCGCGATCTGCGTGTTCCACCAGCGTTTCTCTACCAACACCCTGCCGAAATGGCCGCTGGCTCAGCCGTTCCGCTTCCTCGCCCACAACGGCGAAATCAACACCATCACCGGTAACCGCAACTGGGCCCAGGCCCGTCGCACCAAGTTCACCAACGACCTGATGGACCTCGACGAGCTGGGCCCGCTGGTCAACCGCGTGGGCTCCGACTCTTCCAGCATGGACAACATGCTCGAGCTGATGGTGACCGGCGGCATCGACCTGTTCCGTGGCGTGCGCATGCTCGTGCCGCCGGCGTGGCAGAACGTCGAGACCATGGATCCGGACCTGCGCGCGTTCTACGAATTCAACTCCATGCACATGGAGCCGTGGGACGGCCCGGCCGGCATCGTCATGACCGAAGGTCGTCACGCCGTCTGTCTGCTCGACCGCAACGGCCTGCGCCCTGCGCGCTGGGTGACCACCAAGAACGGCTACATCACCCTCGCGTCGGAAATCGGCGTGTGGAACTACAAGCCGGAAGACGTCATCGCCAAGGGCCGTGTCGGTCCGGGCCAGATCTTCGCCGTGGACACCGAAACCGGGCAGATCCTCGACACCGACGCCATCGACAGCCGCTTGAAGTCGCGCCACCCATACAAGCAGTGGCTGCGCAAGAACGCCCTGCGTATTCAGGCGACGCTGGAGGACCACGACCACGGGTCTGCGTTCTACAACCCGGATCAGCTCAAGCAGTACATGAAGATGTTCCAGGTTACGTTCGAAGAGCGTGATCAGATCCTGCGCCCGCTGGGTGAGCAGGGCCAGGAAGCGGTTGGCTCCATGGGCGATGACACGCCGATGGCGGTGTTGTCGCGTCGCGTCCGCACGCCCTACGACTACTTCCGTCAGCAGTTCGCCCAGGTCACCAACCCGCCAATCGACCCGCTGCGCGAAGCCATCGTCATGTCGCTGGAAGTCTGCCTCGGTGCCGAGCGCAACATTTTCCAGGAGTCGCCAGAGCACGCTTCCCGCGTGATCCTCAGCTCGCCGGTCATTTCTCCGGCCAAGTGGCGCTCGCTGATGACCCTCGATCGCCCAGGCTTTGATCGTCAGATCATCGACCTGAACTATGACGAAGCCATGGGCCTTGAAGCGGCCGTGCGCAACATCGCCGATCAGGCTGAAGAAGCCGTGCGTTCGGGCAAGACCCAGATTGTCTTGAGCGACCGCCATATCGCCCCGGGCAAACTTCCGATTCACGCGTCGCTGGCCACCGGCGCGGTGCATCACCGCCTGACCGAAAAAGGCTTGCGCTGCGACAGCAACATCCTCGTCGAGACAGCGACGGCTCGCGACCCGCACCATTTTGCGGTGCTGATCGGGTTCGGCGCGTCGGCGGTCTATCCGTTCCTGGCGTACGAAGTGCTGGGCGATTTGATCCGTACCGGCGAAGTGCTGGGCGATCTGTATGAAGTTTTCAAGAACTACCGCAAGGGCATCACCAAAGGCCTGCTCAAGATCCTGTCGAAGATGGGCATTTCGACCGTTGCTTCGTACCGCGGCGCGCAGCTTTTCGAAGCCATTGGCCTGTCGGAAGAAGTCTGCGACCTGAGCTTCCGTGGTGTGCCAAGCCGCATCAAGGGCGCGCGTTTCGTCGACATCGAAGCCGAGCAGAAAGCCCTGGCCTTCGAAGCCTGGAGTCCGCGCAAACCGATCCAGCAGGGCGGGCTGCTGAAGTTCGTCTACGGCGGCGAATACCACGCGTACAACCCTGATGTGGTGGCGACGCTGCAAGCCGCCGTTCAGCAGGGTGATTACAGCAAATTCAAGGAATACACGGCGCTGGTGGACAACCGTCCGGTGTCGATGATCCGTGACCTGCTCAAGGTCAAGGAGCTCGACACTCCGCTGGGCATCGATGAAATCGAGCCGCTGGAAGGCATTCTCAAGCGCTTCGACTCGGCGGGTATCTCGCTGGGTGCGCTGTCGCCGGAAGCTCACGAAGCGCTGGCCGAGGCGATGAACCGTCTCGGTGCGCGCTCCAACTCCGGTGAGGGCGGCGAAGACCCGGCGCGTTACGGCACCATCCGCAGCTCCAAGATCAAGCAGATCGCGACCGGCCGTTTTGGCGTGACGCCTGAGTACCTGGTCAACGCCGACGTGCTGCAGATCAAAGTGGCGCAGGGCGCCAAACCGGGCGAGGGCGGGCAACTGCCGGGCGGCAAGGTCAACGGCCTGATCGCCAAGCTGCGTTATGCAGTGCCGGGCGTGACGCTGATTTCGCCGCCGCCGCACCATGACATCTACTCGATCGAAGACTTGTCGCAGTTGATCTTTGACCTCAAGCAGGTCAACCCGGCCGCGCTGGTCTCGGTCAAGCTGGTGGCCGAAGCGGGTGTGGGCACGATTGCGGCCGGTGTGGCCAAGGCCTACGCCGACCTGATCACCATTTCCGGCTATGACGGCGGCACCGGCGCGTCGCCGCTGTCGTCGATCAAATACGCGGGCTCGCCGTGGGAGATCGGCCTGGCTGAGACCCACCAGACCCTGCGCGGTAACGACCTGCGCGGCAAGGTTCGGGTGCAGACTGACGGGGGCCTGAAAACCGGGCTGGACGTGATCAAGGCGGCCATCCTCGGCGCCGAAAGCTTCGGCTTCGGCACCGCGCCGATGATCGCGCTGGGTTGCAAATACCTGCGCATCTGCCACCTGAACAACTGCGCCACCGGCGTCGCCACTCAGAACGAAAAGCTGCGCAAGGACCACTACATCGGCACCGTCGACATGGTGATCAACTTCTTCACCTACGTGGCTGAAGAGACCCGTGAGTGGCTGGCCAAGCTGGGCGTGCGTTCGCTGGAAGAACTGATCGGGCGTACCGACCTGCTGGAAATCCTGCCCGGTGAAACCGCCAAGCAGCAGCATCTGGACCTGACGCCGCTGCTGGGCAGCGACCACATCCCGGCCGACAAACCGCAGTTCAGCCAGGTCGAGCGCAACCCGCCGTTCGACAAAGGCCTGCTGGCCGAGAAGATGGTCGAGCTGGCGATTTCCGCCATTCAGTCCAAGAGCAGCGGCGACTACGAACTGGACATCTGCAACTGCGACCGCTCCATCGGCGCGCGGATTTCCGGCGAAATCGCCAAGCTGCACGGCAACCAGGGCATGAACGACGCTCCGGTGACCTTCCGCTTCAAGGGCACGGCAGGGCAGAGCTTTGGTGTATGGAACGCCGGCGGCCTGAACATGTACCTGGAAGGCGACGCCAACGACTACGTCGGCAAAGGCATGACCGCCGGCAAACTGGTGATCGTGCCGCCAAAAGGGAGCCCGTTCAAAACCCAGGACAGCGCCATCATCGGTAACACCTGCCTGTACGGCGCGACCGGCGGCAAGCTGTTCGCAGCGGGCACGGCGGGCGAGCGTTTCGCGGTGCGTAACTCCGGCGCCCACACCGTCGTGGAAGGCACGGGCGACCATTGCTGCGAATACATGACCGGCGGTTTCGTCTGCGTGCTGGGCAAGACCGGCTACAACTTCGGCTCAGGCATGACGGGCGGCTTTGCTTACGTGCTCGATCAGGACAACACCTTCGTTGACCGGGTCAACCACGAGCTGGTCGAGATTCAGCGCATCAGCGGTGAAGCGATGGAAGCCTATCGCAGCCACCTGGAACGCGTGCTGGCTGAATACGTGACTGAAACCGACAGCGAATGGGGCCGCAATCTCTGGGAAAACCTCGACGACTACCTGCGCCGCTTCTGGCTGGTGAAGCCGAAGGCCGCGAGCTTGAAGTCGCTGTTGTCCAGCACCCGCGCGAATCCGCAATAACAGCAGCTGCGAGCGGCAAGTTTCAAGCCGCAAGTTAACGGCAGCGCGCGAGTGCCTGCGAACATGATTTTCTTGCAGCTTCAAGCGTGGCGCTTGGGGCTGTAGTCAGGAGTTCTAACACCATGGCTGAACGTCTCAGTAACGACTTCCAGTTCATCGAAGTCGGGCGTAAAGATCCGAAGAAGAAACTGCTGCGTCAGCGCAAGAAAGAGTTCGTGGAAATCTACGAACCTTTCAAGCCGCAGCAGTCGGCCGATCAGGCGCACCGTTGCCTGGGTTGCGGCAACCCGTACTGTGAATGGAAATGCCCTGTGCATAACTTCATTCCCAACTGGCTGAAGCTGGTGGCCGAGGGCAACATCCTCGCGGCCGCCGAGCTGTCGCACCAGACCAACACCCTGCCGGAAGTCTGCGGCCGCGTGTGCCCGCAGGATCGTCTGTGTGAGGGCGCGTGCACCCTCAACGACGGCTTCGGCGCGGTAACCATTGGTTCGGTCGAGAAGTACATCACCGACACGGCCTTCGCCATGGGCTGGCGCCCGGACATGTCCCGCGTCGTACCAAACGGCAAACGCGTGGCAATCATCGGCGCAGGCCCGGCCGGCCTGGGCTGCGCTGACGTTCTGGTGCGCGGCGGCGTGAAGCCGGTGGTGTTCGACAAGAACCCGGAAATCGGCGGTCTGCTGACCTTCGGCATTCCCGAGTTCAAGCTTGAGAAGAGCGTGCTGAGCAATCGCCGCGAAGTGTTTACCGGCATGGGCATCGAGTTCCGCCTCAACACCGAGATCGGCAAGGACATTACCGTCGAGCAGTTACTGGAAGAGTACGACGCGGTGTTCATGGGCATGGGCACGTACACGTACATGAAGGGCGGCTTCCCTGGTGAAGACCTGCCGGGCGTGCACGATGCGCTGGACTTCCTGATCGCCAACGTCAACCGCAACATGGGCTTTGAAAAGTCGCCGGAAGATTTCGTCGACATGAAGGGCAAGAAGGTCGTGGTGCTCGGCGGCGGCGATACGGCGATGGACTGCAACCGCACGTCGATCCGCCAGGGCGCCAAGTCAGTGGCCTGCGCTTATCGTCGTGACGAAGAAAACATGCCGGGCTCGCGCAAGGAAGTGAAGAACGCCAAGGAAGAAGGCGTGAAGTTTCTCTACAACCGCCAGCCCATCGCCATCGTGGGCGAGGATCGGGTCGAAGGCGTGAAAGTCGTCGAAACGCGTCTGGGCGAGCCGGACGCGCGAGGCCGTCGCAGCCCGGAGCCGATCCCGGGTTCCGAAGAGATCATCCCGGCAGATGCCGTGGTCATCGCCTTCGGTTTCCGTCCAAGCCCGGCGTCGTGGTTCGATCCACAGAATATCCAGGTCGACAGCCAGGGCCGCGTTGTGGCGCCGGAGCAGGGCCAGTTCAAGCACCAGACCAGCAACCCGAAGATCTTCGCCGGTGGCGACATGGTGCGTGGGTCTGATCTGGTGGTGACGGCGATCTTTGAAGGCCGCAACGCGGCTGAAGGGATTCTGGATTATCTGGGCGTGTAAACACGCGAATTTGTAGGAGCGCGCTTGCCCGCGATGCGTTGGGTCAGTCACCGTTTTAGCGTCTGGAATGACGTGTTCGCGGGCAAGCGCGCTCCTACAGATTGCATCGATCTGCTGCGACAAATCGCCCCGATAAATAAAAGGCACGGCACCGACCGTGCCTTTTATGTTGGTGTCTGAGAAAATGCCCGCACTTTTTTTCCGGATGCCGACATGACTGCCCTGAAGAACGACCGTTTCCTTCGCGCCCTGCTCAAGCAGCCTGTTGACGTCACGCCTGTATGGATGATGCGCCAGGCCGGCCGCTATCTCCCGGAGTACCGCGCCAGTCGCGCCAAGGCCGGGGACTTCATGAGCTTGTGCATGAACCCGGCGTTCGCCTGTGAAGTCACCCTGCAGCCGCTTGAGCGCTATCCGCTCGACGCCGCCATTCTGTTCTCCGACATCCTCACCGTTCCCGACGCCATGGGCCTGGGTCTGTACTTCGAAACCGGCGAAGGCCCGCGCTTCCGCAAAACCGTCACCACCCTGGCTGACATCGAAGCGTTGCCGATCCCTGACGCGCAGAAAGACCTCGGCTATGTCATGGATGCCGTCAGCACCATTCGCCGCGAGCTCAACGGTCGCGTGCCGTTGATCGGCTTCGCCGGCAGCCCGTGGACTCTGGCGACTTATATGGTTGAAGGCGGCTCGTCCAAGGACTTCCGCAAATCCAAGGCCATGCTCTACGACAATCCGCAGGCCATGCACCTGTTGCTCGACAAGCTCGCGCAATCGGTCACCGCCTACCTGAACGGCCAGATTCTCGCAGGCGCGCAAGCGGTGCAGATCTTCGACAGCTGGGGCGGCAGCCTTTCGGCCGCGGCGTATCAGGAGTTTTCGCTGGCCTACATGCGCAAGATCGTCAACGGCCTGATCCGTGAGCACGACGGACGCAAAGTCCCGGTCATCCTGTTCACCAAGGGCGGCGGCATGTGGCTTGAAAGCATCGCCGACGCCGGCGCCGATGCGCTGGGCCTGGACTGGACCTGCGACATCGGCGAGGCCCGCCGCCGCGTCGGCAACAAAGTCGCGCTGCAAGGCAACATGGACCCGACCGTGCTCTACGCCAATCCTCAAGCCATCCGCCAGGAAGTCTCGAACATCCTCGCTAGCTACGGCAGCGGCACCGGGCACGTCTTCAACCTCGGCCACGGCATCACCCCGGAAGTCGACCCGGCCAACGCCGGCGCCTTCATCGAAGCCGTGCATGAAATGTCGGCGAAGTACCACCAGTAAGCTGTTCGCAGACATGAAAACGCCCGGCTAATGCCGGGCGTTTTTGTGTGGGGTCGCATTCCCGCAAAGAGCCCAGACCTCTCGAAACTGGGCTTTTGGGCGCATGATCGCTTCTGCCGAAGGCGTAGGAGCGCGCTTGCCCGCGATCTGGCGCGAAGCGGCAGTGAATGTACCTGTGTGGCTGTACCTCTGTGGTAGATCAGCAAGTCCGTGCTCGAAGGTCTTGCGGCCGGTTCCCGCCCGATCGCGGGCAAGCGCGCTCCTACAGTTGCATGTGTGGCTGTTGGTTTAAACCTGCACATTCACCGCCAGCGGTTTTACCTTCGCCAATTTCAGCGCCACGGCGAGGGCGATCAGCAGGAGGGTGCCAATGAAGGCGCCGATGCCGTTCCAGCCGGCGTAGTGCCAGAACACGCCGCCGCCGGTGCCGGCAACGCTGGAGCCTACGTAGTAACTGAACAAGTACAGCGACGACGCCTGGCCTTTGGCTTTGATGGCGCGGCGGCCGATCCAGCTGCTGGCCACGGAGTGGGCGCCGAAGAAGCCGAAGGTGAACATGAGCACGCCAACGATCACCACCACCAGCGGGGTGAACATGGTCAGCGCCACGCCGACGAGCATCAGCACGATTACGGCCCACAGCACGTTGCGTCGGCCCAGTTGATCGGCCAATGCGCCGATCTTCGCCGAGCTGTAGATGCCAGACAGGTACACCACCGAGAACAGGCCGACCACCGCCTGACTCAAGTTGTACGGGTCGGCCAGCAAGCGGTAGCCGATGTAGTTGAACAGCGTCACGAACGCGCCCATCAGCAGGAAGCCTTCGAGAAAAAGCCACGGGAGCCCAGCGTCACGGAACTGCAGGACAAAGCCTTCCAGCAGGCTGCGGCCACTGAGCGGTCGTGCGCGGAAATTGCGCGACGGCGGCAGGATTTTCCAGAACACGCCGGCCGCGCCCAGCGCGATGACGCCCATGATCAACAGTGCCGTGTGCCAGCTGACGTAATCGCTCAAGACCCCGGTGATCACCCGGCCGCTCATGCCGCCGATGGCGTTGCCGCCGATGTACAGGCCCATCGCCAGGCCGATGTGCTGCGGGTGGATTTCTTCACTGAGATAGGTCATCGCCACGGCGGCGAGTCCGCTCAGCGACAAGCCCACGAACGCCCGGGTGATGAGCACGCCCTCCCAGGTGGGCATCAGTGCGCTGGCGATGGTGAAAAGAGCGGCGGAGAACAGCGAGAAGACCATCACCGACTTGCGCCCGAGGCGGTCGGAAATGGGCCCGGTGATGAGCAACCCGATCGCGAGCATCGCGGTGGACACCGACAGAATCATGCTGCTCTGGGCGGCGTTGATGGAGAAGTCCCGCGACAGCACCGGCATCATCGGTTGTACGCAGTACAGCAGCGCAAACGTTGCGAATCCGCCGGAGAACAGCGCCAGTACGGTACGAATGAAAGCGGGCGTGTCCTTCTCGATGTAGGTATCGCCCAACGGGATGGCCGCAGTGGCGAACTCGGCAGGCGCGGCGGGGGATGCAGCAGTATTCACGGGTGACCTCAGACGGGGAGCGGGGAGCGGGGAGCAGTGGCAAAAGAATATAGCCGCCTAACGATTGCTTCCAATATATTGTTCGACCTGTTTGATAGGTTTGACGACCTAATGGAATGACCGTGGAATTACGACACCTGCGTTACTTCATCGCTGTCGCTGAGGAGCTGCACTTTGGACGCGCTGCTCAGGCGCTCGGCATCTCCCAACCGCCTCTTAGCCAGCAGATTCAGGCGCTGGAGCAAGAGCTCGGCGCGCGCCTGTTTGAACGCACCAATCGACGCGTGGAGCTGAGTGAAGCGGGCCGCTTGTTCCTCGACGAAGCGCGTCTGGTGCTGGCGCAGGTCGAGAAGGCTTCGGACGTTGCCCGGCGTGCGCAGCTGGGGGAACTGGGGGAGCTGAAGATCGGCTTTACGGCTTCCGCGCCCTTCACTTCAAGCATCCCGCAGGCCATCTTCGCGTTTCGCCAGCGTTATCCGGCGGTGCATCTGGCGCTTCAGGAAATGAGCAGCCGGGAAGTCGCCGAGCGGCTCGAGAACGAGTCGATGCAAGTGGGCATCATGCGGCCGTTGCCGCTGCCGGATTCACTGGTCGCCGTGGAGCTGCTGCATGAACCGTTGGTGGCGATTCTGCGCTCGGATCATCCACTGGCCGACGGCTCTGAACGCGGCATCCATTTGCGGGAACTGGCCAATGAGCCGTTTGTGTTCTTCCCGCGCAGCTACGGCAGCGGGCTCTACGCGCAGTTGCTGGATCTGGCGCGCGAGGCGGGCTTCAGCCCGTTGTTCACCCAAGAGGCGGGAGAGGCGATGACCATCATTGGTCTGGTGGCAGCGGGATTGGGCGTGACGGTGTTGCCGGCGTCGTACCAGCGCATGCGCATCGACGGGGTGGTGTACCGGACGCTGCTGGATGCCCAGGCCACCTCAGCGGTGTGGCTCGTGCAACGCAAGGATCAGAAGTCGCCGATGGCCAAGGCGTTTGTCGAACTGGTGACGCGCAAGGCGGGATAACGCAGAGCCACAGCGCAGAACTGCGGGAGTTGTTGCACGTGGCCCAATAGGCAGAGCAAGAAAGGTAGCTGAGCTATCCCGTCATTTGCTCGCCTTGCCCTGGAGTGGACCGACCACGTATTTCAGTTCGCCGCTTTCCATGCTGATACGGAAGATACCTTCGGAGGCGTAATCGACGAACCAGCGATCGTCCAGGCTGCGACCGTAGGGACGCAGCTCCACGCCAGGGTAGTCAAAGCGCACCTCCTTGAGGGACGTCAGGGCAAAAAGCACCGCGGCGAACAGCTCACGGGCCTCGTAGTTGGGCGGCAGCAGCTTGTCTGCCTTCCAGCGATCTTCGCTAAGCTGCTGACCCGCCACGGGAGTGCCGAGGGTGTCCATCAACGAGAAGCGCAGGCCGTGGCGCTCCTTCTGGATCGTCATCAGCCATTCTTCGCGCTGACCGGCTTGCTCACGTTGCACGTGCAGTTGCACCGGAAATTTGATGTGGGGCGTTTGCGCGGGTACGGGCGCATGGCTGGCGCAGCCACTCACTAACAGCACGCAAAACAGCAAAAAAGCGCGAATCATGAAGCGTTACCTTCCAGGTGTGCCGACAATTTTTATTCCCGGGCTTCGAGCTGCTGAAATGACGCCGGCTATGGCGCGGCGCCATCACCGAGTGACGGGCATTATCTCGATGCCAGCCCACTGAGGCAAACGTTGAAACAAATAGTGTGTTTACTGACGATCATTTTTACGGGTGCGGCAGCAGCCTCTATCACTGTGTTGCAGGCGCTATCGGTCTTTCGATGATGTAGCACTCATCCTTACAGCCAGATTACTCCGAGAGGCTCGCCCTACTCATCGCGATTGCCTAGACTCGGCAACATTCATCGGGTCGCAGGCGATCCTTCACGGCTAGACAGCAACAGGGAGTCTTACATGCGGCGTGTGGTGTTCAATCAGAAGGGCGGGGTTGGCAAGTCCAGCATCGCCTGCAATCTGGCGGCTGTCAGTGCTCATGAAGGTTATCGGACACTGTTGATCGATCTGGATGCCCAGGCCAACTCGACACAGTACCTCACCGGCCTGACCGGTGAAGAGATCCCGATGGGCATCGCCGACTTCTTCAAGCAGACTTTATCGTCCGGGCCTGGCGCTAAAAAGAATCAGGTCGACATCTATGAAACGCCCTTCGACAACCTTCATGTCGTGACCGCCACGGCGGAGCTGGCTGATCTGCAACCCAAGCTGGAAGCCAAGCACAAGATCAACAAGCTGCGGAAACTGCTGGATGAGCTGAGCGAAGATTACGAGCGCATCTATCTGGACACGCCCCCTGCGCTGAATTTCTACGCGGTATCGGCGTTGATCGCGGCGGATCGTGTGCTGATTCCGTTTGACTGCGACAGCTTTTCCCGTCAGGCGCTGTACGGGTTGCTCAAGGAAATCGAAGAGCTCAAGGAAGATCACAACGAAGATCTGGAGGTGGAAGGCATTATCGTCAACCAGTTCCAGGCGCGGGCGAGCCTGCCCCAGCAGATCCTTGATGAACTCATCGCGGAAGGGCTGCCGGTGCTGCCGGTCTACCTCACCAGTTCGATCAAGATGCGTGAATCGCACCAGGCCAACATGCCGCTGATCCATCTGGAACCGCGGCATAAGCTGACTCAGCAGTTTGTCGAGCTGCATCACTTGCTGGAAACGGGTGCGGGTCATCGGTAGCTGCTAGGCGAGCGGTTCGGGGCTCTCTCGACGGGATCGGGTCATCTGCTTGGCTCGCTTGCGCGCCTTTTCGGCCATGTCCTTGGGGATGTCGATGGTCGCATCCATGTCTGCCTGAAGCTCATTCTGGCTGGCGATCAGGCGATGGTTGCCTTCCGCACAACCGCAGCGCACCGCCTGGCCGTGCGTGGCCACGGCCACGAGTTCGTCTATGAAGGTCGGATTGCCTTGGGCAATGAAGCCGATCTGAGCGCATTGCTCGCACCAGACCGGATCGCCCATGCGCGCCAGGCGCCGGTCCTCCCAAGTGTGCGAGCCTGAAGTGCTCAAAACCACGCCGCCGGTTGTTGTTGAATCGCCCTCTCTGACCACGTATGTCATCGCTTCGCTACTCCAGGGTGTCGATAGGAATGGCGAAGCCTAGACGCAGAATTCGACGAATTCGGGACAAACGAGTGCTTTCAGAACCTGCCTACAGCGCTGGCTGTCAGGCACTTCAAACGCTGAAGAAACGCCTTTCATAGTCCCTGACTGGTCAGCCAGGCCATCAACTGTTGTAACGGCATCGCGCCACTCTGCCGGGCAATTTCACGGCCGTCCTTGAACAGGATCAGGCTCGGGATCGAGCGAATCCCCAACTGCGCGGAAAGCTGCTGATTGGCCTCACTGTCCAGCTTCGCCAAGCGAACGCGCCCGCTCAACTGAGTTGCCGCTTGCTCGAACGTCGGCGCGAAGGATTTGCACGGCCCGCACCACTCTGCCCAGACGTCCACCAGCAACGGCAGGTCGCCTTTGATCTGGCTGGCGTAATCGCCCTGCGTCAGGTTGAACGGCTTGCTCAGCAACACCGGCTGCTTGCAGCGCCCGCACTTCGGCTGGTCGCTCAGTCGCCCGGCAGGAATGCGATTGAGCCCGTTGCAATGCGGGCAGGGGATCAGCAGTGATTCGGACATGACAGAGGCCTGGGTGGGATTGATGACTATTAGGTGGAGTCGGAGGGGTGGGTTATCAAGCTTTGCGGCTGCACCTTCAGCGACGGGCTGTCATCAATGGCGGTCGGCATTCATTGATCACCTGAAATGCCAGGTGTGAACTAACCCAAATTTCACCGCTCGTTTAAGCACCCCACGCCTAAAAAGACTCAAACCTGAAGACGCGACGAATTCCCGCATCAGCCTTGGCCCAAGCCGCCAAATGCGCGCGTTAAGCCAAATTCTCAAGCGCTGATTATCCGAAAGTACCCCCCGTTTGCCCAACTGTTCGCCCTGCCTGCCTGTCGCTAGTGTCGATGCGAGGGGCTGACTGACGATGATGCGTGTTGGCTCCTGCCATCTCATAGCCAGGGAGTCGCCGATGATCAGCCAGATCCAGGCCGCCGTTGCAGCGGTTGTCGCGAACAAAAAGCCAGCCGTTGACGCCGTCCCAAACAGCGAACCCAAAACCGTCGATAAACCTGCAGCGACCGCGACCGACAAGGCGACGTTCTCGACACTGGCGGCTCAGTTGAACGAGAGCGCAGCGCGAGCCGAGAAGAGGGACGCAGGGATGACCCACGCCGAATTAGGGCAATACGGGCGTAATCGCATCAATGAGTTTTTGATCGAAGGCCGCGCAGTCAACAGCGGCACGCGGGCCATGGAAGTGCCCAAGACAAATGACCCCGAATTGCTGGACCGCGCGCGCGAGGCCAGTGCGTTCGTGACCCGGACGCTGGCCGGTGACAAGAACGCCAAGAGCCCGTTCGAGAACCTATCCCGTGCACAACTGAACCTGATTGCCTTTGACGACAGCGCAAGCTTCACCCTCAACGAGCGACGTGCGGCCTGGCAGGGCGTGCAGAAAATGGACGAGGACTGGCGCAAGGTTGCGATAAACGAGGGGGTGATCGAGCAACTCCGAACGGGCAAGGCCACCCGGTTCTACAACGACGCCCTGAGCTACCTCAAGTCGCTGCCAGCGATTGAGAAGGCTGTGAGCTATCCCAAGGGAGCAGAAGCCATCGTGGAAGCGCGGATCAAGAGCGACCTTACGCTGCCCAGCCTGCCGGGCGCTTTCGGACGCCAGGCGCCAGACCGCAAACTGACCCTCTACGACATCCTCGCCGGCATCGTCGACACCAGCAAAGACAAGAAAGCTGACCCAAACAACATCGCCTACACGAAGAAGTTCGCGCCTCGTACTTCACCTGAGCCAGCTACGGCGGCTACGCAGGGGGTTGAAAAGCTAGCGGCTGCGAATGCCGGTACGCAGGTTTCTGCTTTACCGAAGCCTGCAGCTGAAGCCTGATCATTGAGGGCGCCTGCCGCGCTCGCTCGATGCGCTCCAAAGTAGCTATCCGTTCGGGTAGTAGGAATCTAGCGCGATGCCTGATTAGCTTTTTTAGATCTAATAAAAAGGAGGATCTAAAAATGAAATCAAAAAATAAAGGTAACGCAGTTTTGCTGTTTTCTACTTTGGCCATGGTTGGGGTGGTGAGTGCAGGGACCTCAGGTGACCGTAAACTTTAAAAATGAAACCGATGAAAATGCAGTTTATGTGCGTGGAAGTAGCAGTAATGAACTGACCACATACTCGAACGCATCACCCAAACCTGACGCTGTGGCAGCGGGGGGCTCGACCAGTTTTAACGTTCGTCCAAGCGGTGCGTCTCCAATAGGCTACGCCACCGTGCGATATCAAGCGGGGTTCAAAACCTGCCAATTTACAACCAGCTATTTGATGAGCTCTACACCGGGAGGTGTCCGCACGCCCAAGTGGAACAGAAGTGCGGTGTCGGGCGGCGGTGCCAGATGCGACGTTACTGTCACCTCCGTCAATTACGCCAACCACAATTGGGTGGTGGACTTCATCATGCGCTGATGACGCAAACATGAACCGGAGCTGCGCATTAGTGGCAGCTTCGGCAGCGAGTGGTATCAGAAAAGGAATTTTCTATGCTTTCCACTATAAGTTCGCCCACACGACGTCTGTTGAATGCAGGCGAAGTTGAAAGAACGCCGTCTGCCGAGTTGCCAGTCGTAGACACTGAGCGGGCGCCGACTGCAGCGCTGATGTCTCGATCGGAGACTGCGAATGTGTCAGTTCTGGGGCGGCAGCTAAGCGGCAGTGCAGAGAGGGCGAGTCAGCGAGAACTGACGATGTCCCGCGATGAGCTGGCGGCCTATGCGGCCAAGCAAAAAAGCAGGTTTTTATTCGAAGGGTATCAAGCCGGAAAAGCCCGGCATGATCTGGAGACGCCTCAAACCGATGACCCTGAGCTTCTGAATCGCGCCCGGCAAGCTACTGAATATGTGAACCGTTCCAGTGCTGGTGACATAAACGCGAAAAGTCCCTTCGCGGGCCTTTCACGGGATCAATTGATCCTGATTGCCTATGACGACCGAGGCGGCTACACCATCAATGAGAGGCAAGCCGCTTGGCGCGGCAGTGCGCAAATGGAATATAAGTGGGCGCAAGGTGCCATTGCCCGAGCTCAACTCGAAAGCAGTGCGACTGGCAAGCAGCCTGTATTCATGAGGGAGGTCTTGAACTACTACAAAGCGCTGCCGATGATCGAAAAAGTCCAGGATCGTTATCCCTGGAATTACGAGGCCGAAATGGAAGCGAAAATCGCAGAGGAGCTAGCGCTGCCGGCGGGAGGCGAGCGCGAACCCCAAACGCACATACTCAACCTCTACGACATTCTCGCTGCCATGACTGATCCGGAAACAAAGCGTTTAGGCCGCGAGGATCCGGCATTGCCCGAAACGGTTGAGGTTTCACCTGATCTCAACTTGCCCCCACTCACGACGAACAACTGATCTCCAGATGCTTGCCCCAATCCGGCGGACGCTGTGCATAACTCTCCATTCCGGGCTGCTCCTCGAACGGGTTGCACAGCACCTGATGCAAACGGCGGACTTCGCTGTCGTCGCCTTGTTCGGCGGCTTCGATCGCGCGTTGGGCCAGGTAGTTGCGCAGGATGTACAGCGGGTTAACCGCGTGCATGCGCGTGCGGCGATCCTGCTGGCTGCACTCGGGTTCGCGGGCGATGCGGGCTTTGTAGGCGTCGGCCCAGGCGTCGAAGCCGAGCATGTCGACGAAGTCGTCGCGCAGCTTCCCTACCGCGACTTCGGCTGATTCCTCCCCCAAATGGCGGAAAAACAGCGTGTAGTCGACGCCGCTGTTCTGCATCAACTGGAGCAAGCGCGCGATCAGGTCAGCGTCGTCATCTTCAGCGGTTGTCACCCCCAGACGTCGACGCATCAGGTCCAGGTAATGCGCTTGATACAGCGGCAGAAACAGCTCCAGCGCCTCACGCAATGCCTCGACGCTGACGAAGGGTGTCAGCGCCTGCGCCAGCGCGCTGAGGTTCCACTGGCCAATCGGCACCTGGTTGCTGAAGGAATAGCGGCCTTCGTGATCGGAATGGTTGCAGACGAAATGCTGATCAAAGTCATCCAGAAACGCGAAGGGGCCGAAGTCGAAGGTGATGCCGAGAATCGACATGTTGTCGGTGTTCATCACGCCATGACAGAAACCGTAGGCCTGCCATTTGGCAATCAGCTCGGCCTGACGCTCGACGATCACGCGGAACATCGCCAGGTGCGGCTCGGGCTGTTCCAGGCATTCGGGGTAATGCAGGGACAGCACGTGATCGGCCAGTTGCTTCAGCTGTTCCGGCTGTTTGGTGTAGAAGAAATACTCCAGGCTGCCGAAGCGCACGTGGCTTTGCGCCAGGCGTAAAACCATCGCCGCGCGCTCTTGGGTTTCGCGCCACACTGGAGTGCTGGAGCCGATCACACAGGCCGCGCGACTGGTCGGGATGCCCAAGGCATGCAGGGCTTCTGAGGCCAGAAACTCGCGGATCGACGAACGCAACACGGCGCGACCATCACCCATGCGCGAATACGGCGTCTGCCCGGCGCCCTTCAGGTGCAGATCCCAGTGTTCGCCGGCGTCGTTGTAGACCTCGCCGAGCAGTAAACCGCGGCCATCACCCAGGCGAGGGTTGTACGAACCGAATTGATGACCCGAATAAACCATCGCCCGCGGATCGGCCTCGGCCCACAGTTTGTGGCCGCTGAAAATTTCAGCAAACAGAGGGTCTTGTGCCTGAGCGAGGTCCAGATCGAGCAGCGCGAGTGCCGCCTCGCTGGCAACCACCAGCCGCGGGTCGGCAATGGGCTCGGGCAGGACGGTGGTGGAAAACGCATCGCCCAGACGGGCAAAGCGGTTATCGAACGTCAGCTCGTCGAGGGCTTTCAAGGGATGCCTCCAGCAGAATGTCCGACCATTCTGCTGGGATTTTCCGGGTCAGTCGAGCCTGACTTCCGGTGGCTCCGGTGCATCTTTTGGCGCCGGGGGCACAGCAGCGGGCGGCGTGATGGTTTTCTGCTCGGGTTCAACGGGCACCATCTTGTACTCCTGTCCCTGCATGTTTTTGAGGTAAACCTCCATCTGCCGGAACGAGATATTGATGTGCTGCTTCTTGAATTCCTTATTGATAAACCGGTTGATCTCGTCGAGCACCGGGTTGCGGTCGCCCAGGTCACGTACGTGCATGCGCAGTTCGTGGTCGAGGGTGCTTTCGCCAAAATTGAGGAAGTAGACGATCGGCTCGGGCTCTTTCAACACCCGAGGATTTTCCCGAGCCGCCTGGAGCAGCAGGTTGCGCACCAGATCCAGATCCGAGCCGTAATCCACGCCCAGCTTGAGCGTGACGCGGGTGATGGTGTCCGTCAGCGACCAGTTGATCAACTGCCCGGTGATGAACGTCTTGTTCGGGACAATGATGTCCTTGCGGTCGAAGTCGGTGATGGTGGTCGCGCGAATGCGGATCTTGCTGACCGTACCTGACAGGGCGCCAATGGTGATGGTGTCGCCGATCCGCACCGGGCGCTCGAACAGGATCATGATCCCGGAGATGAAGTTGGCGAAGATCTCCTGCATGCCGAAACCCAGGCCCACCGACAGCGCCGCCACCAGCCATTGCAGCTTGTCCCAGCTGACGCCGAGGGCCGAGAGTGTCGAGACAAAACCCACGCCAGCGATGGTGTACGACAGCAACGTGGTGGTCGCGTATGAGCTGCCTTGCTTGAGATTGAGCTTCGACAGCACGAGCACTTCCAGCAGGCCCGGCAAGTTGCCGGCCAGCACGAAGGTAATGCCGATGATCACCAGCGCGCCGATAAGGTCGCCCAGGCTGATCGGCACCATGCTGATATTGGCGCCTGTGCCGCTGGTGTACTCGTACAGCGTGATGTTATCGAGGTACGAGAACACCGAAATCAGGTCGGCCCAGACGAAGTAGAGCGCGCCGATGAAGCCGGCGATCAGGGCCAGACGAATCAGGCGCAATGACTGCTGGTTGACCTGCTCGATGTCCAGCGTCGGCTCCTCGATCAGCGTCTCGCCTTCGCCGGCTTCTTTCGCGGCCTGACGCTTGCTCAGCGCACGCTGATACGCCAGACGGCGCGCGGCGACGCTTAGCCCGCGTACGAAAGCGGCTTCGATGACCAGCCACAGCATCAGCAGATACAGCGTGTCGATCAGGCGATCACTGAGTTTCAGCGCCGTGTAGTAATAGCCAAAGCACACGGCGATGAACAGCGCGACGGGCAGGGCGGTGAAGGCCAGCCCCACGGCGCGGCGAAACAGCGATGCACTGTGGTGGGTCGGGCTGGTGAGCAACAGGCGCGCGAGCAGCCAGGTCATCAGGGCGTAACACGTCAGCACCACGGCGATGCCGATAACATCGTCGGCCAGTGCCGAGGGCTCGTGCTCGGCCACAGCCACCACCGTCACCAGCGCCAGCACCACCAGACCCAGACGGCGGATCCAGCCGCGCAGGAATTCCACCTGCGGTTTTTCCCAGCGAAAGTGCAGTTGCGCCACGCCGCCCGGCGCAAGAATCCGGTATGCGGTGTAGAACACCAGCCAGGCCAGGGCCACTTGCAGCAGTGCAGAACCCAGATTGACGTTCTGCCCGCGGGCGTCGATCTGCAGCGCGAACGCACACACCGCGAGGGTCAGCGATAACGGCATCGCCAACAGCACGTTGATGAAAATCGCCAGCGGCGTCTGCCACTGCCGGTCCCGCTTGAAGTGGCCGATGTCGGCGTGCAGTCGATTGAGCTTGTCGTACAGCGCCTTTCGCTTCCACATCAGCGCGCCGATCACCAGAAACAGCGGCAGGAAGATCAGCGGACGCTGGGTCAGCCCGTCATACAGCTCGCTGACGCTGGACGTCCAGGGCAGGGTGGTGACCTGTTTGACGAGTCGCGGCTGGACGCGCTCGAACCACTCCAGGTCCAGCGGCTTGTTGCTGGGAATCCAGAACATCTGCTCATCAAGGGTGGCCCGCAGGCTGTTGGCCGTGCTGACCAGCTGTTTCTGATTGAGCTGCAGTGTGATGGATTCGTTGAGCAGCGCACTGAGCTCGCGATTCAGCCGTTCCAGCAGGTCGCTGCGAGTGGTGGCCAGATCAAGCAGTGTCTTGCGCAGCGCGGGTGTGACGTCTTCCGGCTTCTGTGTGGCCAGCAACGTGTCGACGTAAGCGCTTGGGCTGCTCATCTGCTCGCGCTGCTGATTGACCTCGAATTGGTACAGGCGGATGTCGGCGATTTCGTCGGCCAGACCGCTGTCGAGCTTGAGCTTGGGTAAGGATTGCTTCTGTTTGTAGAGGATTTTCGATAGCAGCAAACTGCCGCTCAACACGTTGATCTGCTCGTCGAGCGCTTGATCGGTTTGCGTGATGGCATCCAGCTGGGTTTTGGTCTTGAGGTTCTGCTGGGTCAGCTCGTTGAGGCGGTCGGTGCCACGCAGCAGATAGTCGGAAAGCTTGAGGTTGGCGGCGCTTTCGGTCGCCAGCAGGCTGCTGCCGCCGGCTTTCTGCGCTTCCAGGGACAACTGCGTCACGGTTTCCTGGGACTGGGCGCGACGCTTCTCGTTGATCAGCGTCTGCAGGTCCTGGATTTCCTGATCCTGACGACTGACCTTTTCCGTAAGCAGGTCGCGCTGGCTGCCGCCCAGGTCCTGCAACTGGCTGTTGCCGGCGAGCTCCTGACGACGCAGCGCAATCAACGCGTTCAATGAGGCCTGTTCAGCGTTCAACGCGTTGCGCTGGTCGGCGTTGATGGTTTTGCCGCCATCCTTGCCGGACTTGAGGATGCCGTTGATGGCCTGAATGCGAGTCTGGCTGCTGCTGATCTCGGCCTGGGCACGCTCGGGTCGGGTCTGCGCGGTGATGGTCAGGCTGTTGGCGTCATTAAGGGCTTTTTGCAGATCAGCCTGCTGGGCGCTGCGCTGACTCAGTAATTGCTCAAGCTGCGGCACATCCAGATTGGCGTAACGCTGCGCAATGGGAATGACTTTACTGGCCTTGAGCTTGGTCAGCTCGCGCTGGTTCTCGGTAGTCTGCCGAGGCGCGTCGGCCAGCTGCTTTTTCAGGTCTTCCAGCTTCTGCTGGTTATCCTTCTGGCTGGACAGGAACGTCAGCGTCTGTTCCAGCACCTGCTGCAGCGCTTTCTGGTCGTCAGCGGTAAGTTTGCGGTCGGCGATCTTGTCCAGACTGCGCTGGACGGCCTCGCTGGACAGGGGCGGCGTATCGGCGGCATGCGCCGGTACGGACGACAGGCAAAGCCCAAGCAGGGCCGAGGCAATAAGGTTACGCAGCGTGGACATAGACACCGGGTCGAGCGAGCAGAAATGAAGGGCAGTTTAAAGGAACAGCGCGGGGCCCGGGCTGCTTCCTTCGGGGAATCTGACGCCCACTTTGAGGATCTTGTTCCCGTCCATAACCGCGACGGTCCAGATGGTCCCATTCCATTCGATCTGGTCGCCCACGATCGGCGCGCCGCGATTCTTCTGAATGATGAACTGACTCAGCGGCATGCCAGGGTCCAGCCCGTCGAGTTTCAGACCGTAGAGTGCCGCGACAGCCCCCAGCTCAGCGTCTCCTTCCAGAACAAAGTCACCGAAGAAGCGCAGATCCAGACCGCGTTGCGGCGCCTGACTGAACAGCTTGCCGAGGGCGGGAAGGTCGTGTTCGTGGCCGATGACGCACAGCAAATCACCGACTTCCAGCACCGTACTACCCGACGGGTGGAGCAACTGCTGGCCGCGGAAAAGGGCTGCGATCCGCGTGCCTTCCGGCATTTTCAGCTCGCGCAGTGCGGCGCCGATGCACCACTTTTCGGCGCCGAGGCGATACACGAACAGCTCCCACTCGCTTGTGACGTGCACTTCAAGCGCCGCGCGGGAAATCGGCGCCGGATCAGGCGGCACCGTCACTTTCAGCCATTTCGCCACCCACGGCAGGCTCGTGCCCTGAACCAGCAGCGACACCAGCACAATAAAGAACGCGAGATTGAAATACAGCTGCGCATGGGGCAGACCGGCCATCAGCGGAAACACCGCCAGAATGATCGGTACCGCACCGCGCAAACCCACCCAGGCAATAAAGGCTTTTTCGCGACCGTGGAACACCCGGAAAGGCAGCAGGCCCGCCAGCACCGACAGCGGCCGCGCCACCAGAATCATCCACAGCGCCAGGCCCAGCGCCGGCAGCGCAATCGGCAGCAAATCGTGGGGAGTGACCAGCAGGCCCAGCACCAGGAACATGCCGATCTGCGCCAGCCAGGCCATGCCGTCGAGCATGTGCAGAATGCCGTGGCGGCTGCGAATAGGCTTGTTGCCCAGCACCAGGCCGCACAGGTAAACCGCGAGGAAGCCGCTGCCGTGAATGGCGTTGGTCAGTGCGAAGACGACGAGACCGCCTGCCACTACCAGAATCGGGTACAGGCCGTTGGCCAGATTAATCCGGTTGACCAGCTGCAGCATGATCCAGCCGCCGCCCAGCCCGATGATGCCGCCGATGCCGAACTCCTGAACCAGATGGCCCAACAGGCTCCAGTGCAGGCCGGTCTGGCCGCTGGACAGCATGTCGATCAGCGTGACGGTCAGGAACACCGCCATAGGGTCGTTGCTGCCGGATTCGATTTCAAGGCTGGCCGTTACCCGTTCGTTCAGGCCTTTGCCGCCCAGCAGGGAGAACACGGCGGCGGCGTCTGTGGAACCGACGATGGCGCCGATCAGCAGGCCCTGAATGATGTTCAGGTCAAACAACCAGGCGGCGACCATGCCGGTCAGCCCCGTGGTGATCAGCACCCCAACCGTCGCCAGCGACAAGGCGGGCCAGAGTGCGACCCGGAAACTCGCCACCCGCGTGCGCAGGCCGCCATCGAGCAGGATGACTGCCAATGCCAGGTTGCCGACCAGATAGGCCGTTGCGTAGTTATCGAAGATGATGCCGCCGCCATCGACGCCGGCCACCATGCCGACCGCCAGGATGATGACCAGAATGGGAATGCCGAGGCGTGAGGACAGCGAGCTGACCAGAATACTTGCACCCACCAGCAACGCGCCGATCAGGAACAGGCTGTTGATGGTCGTGGCATCCAAGGGCGGTACTCCAGAAACGAATTCAAACAGACGAGGGCGAGAACTGACCATGCAGTCCGCGTGCCAAGGGATTTAACCTGTTGAATTGCATGGCTGTCAAAGCGTAATTCTTGACGGCCGGGCACAGGGGACGGTGGGGTCGACTTATATCGGGAGGCCGTTGCGCCACAGTTGGCCGACGGGGCAGTACCGCCTTGCGGGCGTAACAGCGCCATGGCAACGATAAATATGTATGGCAGATAGCGCTTCGAATGCTGATCACGTCTGGCGTTCATTTCAGCAAGAAAGCGACATGCGCCATGCAGGCACCAAACACAGCAGCACCCGTCTCGGACGAACAGCAACTCAAGCAAATAGCCAAGCGTTACGTAGCCGATTATCCCGATCTCATTGCGCTGGCCAGGTCTGCCGCGCAGAACATTATCTTCAGGCACACGGGTAAGCACCTCGATCCCGGCCATGTGTACTGGCACCGTTTCTCAACGGCCAGCAGCAGCGAGTTGTCCTTCACGGGCTGGAAACACGCCGGCACACCGGTGCAGTCGATGACCATGATCGAGCTGTTGATCCATCGGTTCGAGGTAAGCGACCAATCATCTGCAGACGAGCTGGCTCTCTACGGCGGCTTTTACACGGACGGCCCCAGTCACGAGTTTTTCGACGAGCGCAATGAAGTTCGCCTGTTGCCCGAGGAGGTCCTTCGGGATTTCTGGGCGCTGGATTTCAGCGCGGGCTATCGCCGCAAAATGGACCGGTTCTGGGCGCGGCACAGTGATAACTGTTGCTTGCTCGCCAAGGCCAGCTACCTGGCGCGTGCCGGGGAAAGCGTTGCCAGGCGCCATCTTTCTCTTGCCGATTTCCAGGCGGTGCGAAGCATCATCAGCCAGGACCCGATGCCCCGATTGGAACAACTGCGTACCGCAGCGCCAGCGTCGCCGGGTGTATTGGTGTTTCCTTTAGAGCTCGGTGCATTCAAAGCTCGGGACATATTGCGCATTGTCGGGCCCGGGGAAAGGCAGATTCTGTACCTCGGCGGTGAGGCGAGGCCCTTTCGCAGCTTCGATACCCATCAGCACCTTTACCAATGGCTCAAGGGGCAGTTTCTTTCCTTGAGAACCCGAGCGTCCATCTGCGCCCGCTTTTTGCGTTCGTCGAACGACTGGCAAACACATCGCGATGCCTTTCAGCGCGATGTCGCGCAGCTTCTGAGCCGAGCTCAAGACCTTGAGGGCACGGATCGACTCGTCAATCGAACCGGCGAGCCGATTGCGGGTGATCCATTCGTTTATTTGCGCGAGGTCGCGCGCAGCGACATGACCAATGACGCAGACGCGTTGTTGACCAGCAACGCCGACCTGCGCAAACAGATCTGGCTGGGTTATCTGAACACTTTCCTTTCGGTGTTTGGCAACCTTGCGCCCCTGGGCTGGCCGATGGCGCTGGCGGTTGTGGGTGCCAGTGCCGCCAATGTCGGCCTGAGCATCGATCAGGCTGTGAACGCAAGAACCTCCGCGCAGCGTAGCCTCGGTGTTCAGAGCGCGATCAGCAGCGCGATCTACCTTTTTTTCAATTTACCTTTTCTGCTGCGCACGGGGGCGGGTGTCAACACGGCCTGGCCACGTGTGAGCCCGCCGCCGGGTGAGTTACCCGCCAACCCGCTGTCAGGCATGCCGGGCGACATCGTTCTTGAGTCTCAACTGCCTGCGGCCCAGGAAGGGCGTTTTCAAGGCACTTATCATTTAGGGGATGGCGAGACGTGGGTGACGGTCGGACGCGAGGCCCATCGCGTAAGTTTCGATGAGCACCTCGGAAGCTGGGTGATTGTCGATGCAGACAATCCTTTCGCTTTCAACGGTCGCTGTCCGGTGGTGCTCAGCGCTGATGGCTACTGGCAACGCCTGTCTGCGCCGGGATTGGCGGGCGGCATGCCGATGGACAGCGTCGCAACCGGCGCTTCAGGTCAGCCACGGTTTACTCCCGTTCAGTCTGCGTTCTGGGATCGTTTCATGCAGTTGAATCTGTTCGACGAAAAGCTCTATTCCGAAGCCGCGGTTGCACGGCAGGAATCGGTAGTCGAGGTTTACCGAATGGACCCGCAGGAGGTCGTCACTTCCGACTCGGACGGTGAGGACGTCCACTTCGATGAGTGGGGGGCCAGGCATCGGGTATATCGCACTGCGGAGGGAGAGTATTTCGCGTCGAACATTACGGCGTACACCCACGATGATGAAGCGTATAACCAGTTTTTGCGCACCGGTGTGCCGAAATATCCTGATCAGGTCGCAATGCTCAGTCGGCTTGTGGAGGACGTCATTACCGTGGGCAGCAATAATGACGTGGCGCTGTATCGAGGGGGCAGCGGCGCGAGAGGTACGTCGGGGGCGTTTTTTCGTACCGGCGACGTTCAGCCGGGGGATGTACTGGTGAATACCGATATCACCTCCTTCAGCGAGAACCCCTACATGGCCCGGACGTTCGCCAGTAACCAGGGAGGGCTGCACGCCAGCGCGATGCAGGAGCCCATCCGTTTCGATGACACCAGCGTAGTCTTCGTATTGCCCGAAAAAAGCTACCTGGGTGCCGCACCCATTGCTCCTTTTTCCGCCAGCCCGGAAGAGGCTGAAGCTGTTTTTCTGCCAGGCCATTACTTTCAGATCGACAGCATCGAGCACGTTCTCGGCACGTTTTATCAGTTCATGAAAGTGCAGTTGCGCGAGATAGGAGGCCCTCTGGAGGGGCGCAAACTGCTCGACCTGCGCACCGGGGAGGCCTTCAGTCGCGAACAGTATGCCGCCCGACTGGGCAGTGACGCGAAGGCCTTGACGGACTTCTTCTTTCCCCTCTCAACCTCGTAGTAAATCAGGGCTACGCTCGCTCAGAACCAGTCTTCCCGCATGGTCAGGCAAGCGTCATCGCGCCGCTCGAGAATGGCCAGTTCGTGATGGCAGCCCGGCACCTCCCACGTCAGGAAGAACCGGGCGGCTTGCAGCTTGCCTTGGTAAAAGTCGTGATCAGCGGGGGTGCCGTGATCCAGACCTTCCTGCGCCCGAATCGCCTGTTCCAGCCAGCGCCAGCCAATCACCGCGTGCCCGAACGCTTTCATGTACAGCGCGGAGTTGGCCAGCGTCGCGTTGACCTTGCCCTGGCTCAGGTCGGTCAGCAGACCGAGGGTGACCGTTTGCAGTCGGGCGGTCAGTTGCTCCAGCGGTTGCCGCAATGCCATCAGCGATTCATGGGCCTGCGCACGCTCACAGGTGTCAGCGATCAGGCGAATCAGTTGCTTGAGCCCGGCGCCGCCGTTCTGGGCCAGCTTGCGGCCTAGCAGATCCAGCGACTGAATCCCGTGGGTACCTTCGTGGATCGGGTTCAGGCGGTTGTCGCGGTAGTACTGCTCCACCGGGTAATCCCGGGTGTAGCCGTGGCCGCCAAGTATCTGGATCGCCAGTTCGTTGGCCTTCAGGCAAAACTCCGACGGCCAGGATTTGACGATAGGTGTCAGCAAATCGAGCAGCTCGTGGGCGTGTTTACGCACCTCCTCGCTCTCCCCCGTTTGCGTGTCGTCGAACAGCCGGGCGGCGTACAGGCCCAGGTCAAACGAGCCCTCGACGTAGGCTTTTTGCATCAAGAGCATGCGTTTGACGTCGGCGTGCTGAATGATAGACACCGGCGCGCCGTCCGGTGACTTGCTGTCGGGAAGCCGGCCTTGCGGCCGTCCGCGGGCGTATTCCAGCGAGTACAGGTAACCGGCATAACCCAACATGACCGCGCCCATGCCGACGCCGATGCGTGCCTCGTTCATCATCTGAAACATGCAGCTCAGGCCCTGATGCGGCTTGCCAACCAAATAGCCGACGCAGTTGCCGTTATCCCCAAAGTTCAGTGCCGTGGAGGTGGTGCCGCGCCAGCCCATTTTGTGAAACAGGCCGGCCAGAATGACGTCGTTGCGCTTACCGAGGCTCCCGTCGTCGTTGACCAGAAACTTCGGCACGATGAACAGAGAAATGCCTTTCACCCCCGCCGGTGCGTCGGGCAGTTTGGCGAGGACCAGATGGACGATGTTTTCGGAGAGTGGGTGATCGCCGCCCGAGATAAAAATCTTGTTGCCGCGCAGGCGATAGCTGCCGTCTTCCGCAGGCTCGGCGCGGGTGCGAATGTCCGACAGCGACGAGCCGGCGTGGGGTTCGGTCAAGGCCATGGTGCCGAAGAAACGACCCTCGATCATCGGTTGCAGAAAGCGTTGCTTTTGCTCGTCGGTGCCGAAGTTTTCAATGAGATTCGCCGCGCCCATGGTCAGAAATGGATAGGACGATGTCGCCGTGTTTGCTGACTGGAAATGGGCAAAACAGGCCTGGGACAGTAACGTCGGCAGCTGCATGCCGCCCGCTTCGAAGTCCCGGGCGGCGTTGAGAAAACCGGCTTCCAGAAAGGCATCCACGGCGGGTTTCACCTCCGGGATCAGTACCGCTGCGCCGTTCTCATAGCGAGGTTCGTTTTCGTCATTTTTACGGTTGTGGGGTGCGAAGTATTTCTCCGCAATGCTGCGCGCCGTACTGATCGCCGCATCGAAGGTTTCCCGGCTGTGCTCGGCAAAACGCTCGCGTTGAGTCAGCGCCTCGGCGTCCAGCACCTCATACAGCTCGAAAGCCAGATTGCGGGAACTGAGCAGCGTCTCGGACATGGCGGCATACCTTTCTTGGGAATGCCGTCGAGTCTAGGGGGGCGGGGAAGGGGTGAACAGGATGATTGATGCGGGTGATGGAGGTATCAAACGATCGAAGCAGGCTCGCCGAATTCAGTGTGGGAACGTGCTTGCCCGCGAACGCGTCGGGTCAAACACTGCTGTGGTGTCTGACCGAACGCATTCGCGGGCAAGCGCGCTCCTACAATAATGCTGCGTTACCCGATTGTCATGAGGCTCGCATTACCGCCCGCTGCTGCGGTGTTGACGCTCAGCGCACGCTCGATCACCAGACGCTCCAGCGCGATATTGGTCTCGCCTTTGGACAAACCATGAACGCCGACAATAGGGCCGCTGCGTTGAGCGACCTGTTGGCAGATGGCGCGCAACTGATCGGAATCACCATGGTGCAATACCGCGTCAATGGCGACCTCGTCTTTGTTCCAGTCGGCAACCAGCTTGATGCGCGACTGCACGTCCTTCGGCAGGCGATTACGCAGCGACTTGCCCGGCTCAACGTCCGGCACGATCGCTGTACTGCCCACCGCCATCACGGCGGCCAGTTGCGCCAGCAGATCCGTCTCGTCCTCGGCCAGGCACAGCACGTGCTCACGCGGCAAGATGCTGTAGCTGTTGCGCTCGCCGGTCGGGCCCATGAGCGTGCGGGTCACGCCGCTCTGGGACTCTTCGGCGAACTGGCTGCACAGCGCCTCCAGGTCACTGAGTTGCTGGCTACCTGCCCAGGCCTTGAGCGCATTCAGCGGCTTGAGCATGGCCTCTTGCATGCGGGTATCAGGCGCCTGTTGCGCATCGCGGGCGGCAAAGGATTTCTGCACGGCGTCGGCGGGGCGGGTCGACAGCAAACGGTACAGGTACAGCGGGCCACCGGCTTTCGGACCAGTGCCCGACAAGCCTTCGCCACCGAACGGCTGCACACCCACCACGGCGCCAACGATGTTGCGGTTGACGTACATGTTGCCGGCGTTGACGTTGTCGATCACCTTGGCGATGGTCTCGTCGATGCGCGTGTGTACACCTAATGTCAGGCCGTACCCGGATGCATTGATCTGGGTGATCAGTTGATCCAGTTCCCGACGCTTGTAGCGCACGACGTGCAATACCGGGCCGAAGATTTCCCGTTGCAACTCGTCGAAGCTGTCCAGCTCGATCAGCGTCGGCATCACGTAGGTGCCGCGTTTGATTTCGTCCCCGTCGGCAATGGCGACCTGATACACATTACGGCCTTTGTCGCGCATGGCCTGAATGTGTTTCTCGATGCCGGCTTTGGCTTCCTGATCGATCACCGGGCCGATGTCCACCGACAGGCGCTCCGGGTTACCGAGGCGGCTCTCAGCCATCGCACCTTTGAGCATCTCGATGACACGATCGGCGGAATCTTCCTGCAAGCACAGCACACGCAGTGCGGAGCAGCGTTGGCCGGCGCTGTCGAACGCCGAGGACACCACGTCGATGACCACTTGTTCGGTGAGCGCCGAAGAATCAACGATCATCGCGTTCTGGCCACCGGTTTCGGCGATCAGCGGAATCGGTCGGCCCTGGGCATCGAGACGGCCAGCGACGTTGCGTTGCAGCAACCGGGCGACTTCGGTGGAGCCGGTGAACATGACGCCCTTGACGCGATCATCGCCGACCAGCCGCGCGCCGACGGTTTCACCGCGGCCCGGCAGCAGTTGCACCACGCCTTCGGGAATCCCGGCTTCGAGCAGAATGCGGACGGCCTGTGCGGCGATCAGCGGTGTCTGCTCCGCAGGTTTGGCGAGTACCGGGTTGCCAGCCGCCAGGGCTGCAGCGACCTGACCGCTGAAAATTGCCAGCGGGAAGTTCCACGGGCTGATGCACACCACAGGACCCAATGGGCGGTGAGCGTCGTTGCTGAAATCGTTGCGTGCCTGCACCGCGTAGTAACGCAGGAAATCCACCGCCTCGCGCACTTCGGCGATGGCATTGGCGAACGTCTTGCCGGCTTCGCGGGCCAGCAGGCCCATCAGCGGTTGAATCTCGGCTTCCATCAGGTCTGCGGCACGCTCGAGGATTGCCGCACGTTCGGCCGGCGGCGTCGCTTGCCAGATCGGGCCCGCGCTCAGGGCGCTGAGCAAGGCGTTATCGACGTCCTCCAGACTCGCCTCCTGCACGTGGCCGACAACGTCACGCAGATCGGACGGGTTCAGGACAGGCACCTCAGTGCCGGCGCTGACCGGGCTGCCCAGCATCGGGCCGGCCTTCCAGTCGTTATGCGCCGTGGCGAGCAGGGCGGAAGAGAGCGATGCCAGACGATGTTCGTTGGCCAGATCGATGCCCGCGGAGTTGGCGCGTTCGCTGCCGTACAGGTCGCGTGGCAACGGAATGCGCGGGTGCGGCAGGCCGAAACCACCTTCCTGGGTCGCCATGCGCTCGATGCTGGACACTGGATCGGCGACCAATTCCTGTATCGATATCGACTGGTCGGCGATGCGGTTGACGAAGGAGGTGTTGGCGCCGTTTTCCAGCAACCGACGAACCAGATACGCCAGCAGGGTTTCATGGGTGCCGACCGGGGCGTACACGCGGCACGGTCGGTTCAGCTTACCGTCGGCGACTTTGCCCACGACCTGTTCATACAAAGGTTCACCCATGCCGTGCAGGCACTGGAATTCGTACTGACCCGGGTAATAGTTCTGACCGGCGATGTGGTAAATGGCCGACAAAGTGTGGGCGTTGTGGGTCGCGAACTGCGGGTAAATGACCTCCGGCACCGACAGCAGTTTGCGTGCGCAGGCGATGTAGGAAACGTCGGTGTACACCTTGCGCGTGTAGACCGGATAGCCTTCCAGGCCTTCGACCTGAGCGCGCTTGATTTCACTGTCCCAGTACGCGCCTTTCACCAGACGAATCATCAGGCGATGCCGGCTGCGGCGGGCGAGGTCAATGACGTAATCGATCACATAAGGGCAGCGCTTCTGATACGCCTGAATCACGAAGCCGATGCCGTTCCAGCCGGTCAGCTGCGGCTCGAAGCACAGGCGTTCGAGCAGGTCCAGCGACAGCTCCAGGCGATCGGCTTCTTCGGCATCGATGTTCAGGCCGATGTCGTATTGCTTGGCCAGCAGGGTCAGCGACAGCAGGCGCGGGTACAACTCGTCCATCACGCGCTCGTATTGCGCCCGGCTGTAACGCGGATGCAGGGCGGACAATTTGATGGAGATGCCCGGACCTTCATAGATGCCCCGGCCGTGTGAAGCTTTGCCGATCGAGTGGATGGCTTGCTCGTAGGACGCCAGATACTTCTGCGCGTCGTGCTCGGTCAGCGCAGCCTCGCCGAGCATGTCATAGGAATAACGGAAGCCTTTCGCCTCGAACTTGCTGGCGTTGGCCAGGGCTTCGGCGATGGTTTCGCCGGTGACGAACTGCTCGCCCATCAGGCGCATGGCCATGTCCACACCCTTGCGGATCATCGGCTCGCCGGACTTGCCGATGATGCGGCTGAGCGAGGAGGTCAGGCCGGCCTCGTTGTGGGTGCTGACCAGTTTGCCGGTCAGCAACAGGCCCCACGTGGCGGCGTTGACGAACAGCGAAGGGCTGTTACCCAAGTGCGGGTGCCAGTTGCCGGTGCTGATCTTGTCGCGGATCAATGCGTCGCGGGTACCTTTGTCAGGGATGCGCAACAGGGCTTCGGCCAGGCACATCAGGGCCACGCCTTCCTGGGATGACAGCGAGAATTCCTGCAGCAGGCCCTGGACGATACCGGCGCGGCCACCGGCGCTCTTCTGGTTGCGCAGTTTTTCGGCGATCGACGCCGCCAGTTTGTGGGTTGCATCGGCCATCGGGGCCGGCAGGCGAGCCTGCTCAATGAGCATGGGCACCACTTCAGGCTCGGGACGCCGGTAGGCGGAGGTGATCGCGGCACGCAGAACCGACTGGGGAAGGATGCTTTCGGCGAATTCGAGGAATGCCTGATGGCCGTTGTCGGCGGGCAGGTCACCCTGATCATCGGCGTCTTTGCCACCCTGACCACTGAGTTCATTCAGGGTCGCGCCGCCCTCGAGCTTCTCCAGATAATTGAAGATCGCCTGCTTGATCAGCCAATGGGGCGTCCGGTCGATGGACTGCGCCGCCGCTTTTAATCGCTCGCGGGTGGGGTCGTCGAGTTTGACACCGAGGGTGGTGGTGGCCATTTCTTATCCTCATGACAGCCACGGTCATGTGGCTAAGCTGCGGCAAGATTAGCTGCGGTATCGAAAGGGTGCAACCGGGTGCAACCGCTTTTTTAAAAGTGTTTCAGGGGTGCCCTTTATTGAGTCGAGCGAGGATCGGCTTGCTCGATTAGAGTGCCCCTCATGGCAGGCTCTATTTGGCAGCTCCCCTCGTAAAGCCGGTGGATGTGGCACTTTTATCTAAATTGTAAAAAAGCCCGGTAATGCCAGTTTTCGGGTTGCACCTGCTCCGGGATGTCCTCTAGGATGCGCCGCTTTGGTGCATTCAAGCGGTGTGCAGCGGCAAGCTTCTTTGCCAGCCCGCGACATACGCGAGCAGGCTTGCGCAAACCTGATGCCTCAGGAGAACTTCGATCTGCTCGCGCCTATAAAAACAACGCCGGAACCTAACCGATGAGTGTCAGCAACCCTACTTTGATCACCTTCGTGATCTACATCGCTGCAATGGTCCTTATAGGACTCATGGCCTACCGTTCCACCAATAATCTTTCGGACTACATTCTCGGCGGGCGCAGCCTCGGCAGTGTGGTCACGGCGCTTTCGGCCGGTGCATCGGACATGAGCGGCTGGCTGCTCATGGGTTTGCCGGGCGCAATCTACATGTCTGGTCTGTCGGAAAGCTGGATCGCCATCGGGCTCATCATCGGCGCCTACCTGAACTGGCTGTTCGTCGCCGGTCGCCTGCGGGTACAGACCGAGCACAACGGCGATGCGCTCACCTTGCCGGATTACTTTTCCAGCCGCTTTGAAGACAACAGCGGTTTGCTGCGGGTGATTTCGGCCATCGTGATTCTGGTGTTTTTCACGATCTACTGCGCTTCCGGCATTGTCGCCGGCGCGCGGTTGTTCGAGAGCACCTTCGGCATGTCCTACGAAACTGCCTTGTGGGCCGGCGCTGCGGCGACGATTGCCTACACCTTCATCGGCGGCTTCCTGGCCGTCAGCTGGACAGACACCGTACAAGCGACCCTGATGATCTTCGCGCTGATCCTCACGCCAATCATAGTGCTGTTGGCGACCGGTGGCATCGACACCACGTTCATGGCCATCGAAGCCCAAGACCCGAGCAACTTCGACATGCTCAAGAACACCACTTTCATCGGCGTTATTTCGCTGATGGGCTGGGGCCTGGGCTACTTCGGTCAGCCGCACATCCTGGCGCGCTTCATGGCCGCTGACTCGGTCAGGTCAATCGCCAAGGCGCGTCGCATTTCCATGACCTGGATGATCCTCTGCCTGGGTGGCACCGTTGCCGTGGGTTTTTTCGGCATCGCCTACTTTTCGGCGCACCCGGAGGTGGCAGGTCCCGTCACTGAAAACCACGAGCGCGTCTTCATCGAGCTGGCCAAGATCCTGTTCAACCCGTGGATTGCCGGCGTTCTGCTGTCGGCCATCCTTGCGGCGGTCATGAGCACGCTGAGCTGCCAGTTGCTGGTGTGTTCGAGTGCGCTGACCGAAGACTTCTACAAAGCCTTTCTGCGCAAAAGCGCGTCCCAGAGAGAGCTGGTGTGGGTCGGCCGGGCCATGGTTTTGCTGGTGGCGCTGATCGCGATCGTCCTGGCGGCGAATCCCGAAAACCGCGTGCTGGGTCTGGTCAGCTACGCGTGGGCCGGGTTCGGCGCGGCATTCGGGCCGGTGGTGCTGATCTCGGTGATCTGGAAAGGCATGACCCGCAACGGCGCACTGGCGGGGATTCTGGTCGGCGCGATCACGGTCGTGGTGTGGAAGCATTTCGAACTGCTGGGCCTGTACGAAATCATCCCCGGCTTCATCTTTGCCAGTCTCGCCATCGTCGTCTTCAGCACGGTCGGCAAAGGCCCGACGCCGGGCATGTTGACGCGCTTTGAAGCAGCGGAAAAAGAGTACAAGGCAGCGTAAGGGCTGCCTGCTCAAGAGCCCGGGCGACCTGAGCGCTCGGGCTCCCTCGCGAGCGCATCAGCTCTTATTGTGGTCGGCGTCCAGGTTGAAGAACATGGTCTTGCCGCCTTCGCTGGTATATCCCGTGTGGTCCTGGGTGTAGACCCCGGCCTTGAAGTAAAGCTGCTGTTTGCTCCAGGTGGCGCTGATCCGGTCGTTCCAGCCCATGCCGTGGGCGGTCACGCTGAGTAACCCGGCTTTATTGAGGTGGATGACGTAGTTGAACGTCTCGTTCAGGCTCACGTTTTCCGCAACCGTGATCACACGCGCCTTTTTGTCGTCGGGGTGATAGCGAACCTTGGCGACGATGTTGCCCATGTGCGTCGCTTCCAGGTACTGATATTCGAGCTTCAGCAGCGGCTGCGTGCTGTCGTAGACATGGATCTGACCGATGACGACTCTGCCGGAGGACGGCACCTGAAGGACCTTGAGCTTGGCATTCAGGTAATTGTCGGCGTCCTGGTAGTACCAGTTGTGCAGCGTGCCGTTGGACCAGGTCTCGCGCAATTCCGTACGTGGGTAGATCGCGTTGGCGGTCTTGCTTCCGGTGACCGGCGCCCAGAATGTGACGTTCGATGAGCCGGATTTGAAGTACTTGTCGTCGTAACCTTGAAGCAGTTGTTGTGTCTCGATAGTGGCGGGGGGCGAGCCCACTGGAATGCTCAGATTCCACGTTCCCAAATCAATCATGTCTAGTCGTCCGGTATGTCTCATTGCCAGCAAAGTCGCGGGCGCAAGGGGTTGTCGGGCACTTTTTATACGGTTCATCGCTGTGTTTGTTAACAGGAATTTGTCGAATGATTGGCGTCAAAGTGCCGCTACTTTCGCTACAGCGCAGGATGGCACTGACATTGAGCGCTCTTACCGTTAGTCGGTTGGATGGCACTTTTTGAAGGGCTGTCAAATGGCCGCCTTCTTTTTTTTCCAATCGAAGCTAGAGTAATGGCCTATCAGACCATCAGCGGGGGCGTTCCCCGGGCAGTAAAGTGAATGATGAGTAGCAGCATGGAATGCGTGCAGTCCCTGCCATTAAGTGGCAAATCAGTATTGTTGGTTGTTGATGATTACCCGGAAAATCTGGTGACCATGTGCGCAGTGCTACAGCGCCAGGACCGGGAGATCATTACCGCCGCCTCAGGCATGGAAGCGTTGGGCATTTTGCTGGACAGAGATGTCGATCTGGTGCTTCTCGATGTGCAGATGCCGGACATGGATGGCTTCGAAGTTGCCCGCCTCATGCGTGGCAGCCTGCGAACGCGATTGACGCCGATCATCTTCCTCACCGCCAATGAACAATCCCGCGACTCGGTGCACAAGGGCTACGCCAGCGGCGCAGTCGATTACCTGTTCAAACCGTTCGACCCCAATATTCTCAGGCCCAAGGTGCAGGCGCTTCTGGAGCAGCAGCACAATCGGCGTGCCCTGCAGAAGCTGAGCCGCGAGCTGGAGTCGGCGCGGGCATTCAACGCATCGGTGCTGGCGAACGTGGCCGAAGGCATCCTTGTCGTCACCGAAGAGGGCGTCATCAGTTTCGCCAATCCGGCGATCTGCCGTTTGCTGGGCATGACCGACGGCGAGCTGCGCGGCACCGGTTTGTGCGCCTACCTGCACGAGCCCATCGTTGGCGAATGGGCCGATTCCGGCTTTTATCATCACTATCGCCGTGCCGACACCTACCGCGTCCACGACGCCGTGCTTAGAACGCCCGAGGGGCGTCAGGTCCCGGTCGCGTTGTCGTGCGCGCCACTGCCTGCCGAACAGCGCGCTATGGTGCTCAGCGTGCTCGATATGTCGGTGGTGCGTGACCTCTATCGTCAGCTCGAACATCAGGCCGTGACGGACTCCCTCACCGGTCTGCTCAACCGCCGTGGTTTCTATCAGACGGTCGAAGGGATGCTGCTGCGCAACGAGCACGCGGGCAAGTATCTGGTTGTCTTGTACCTGGACCTCGACGGCTTCAAGGAAGTGAACGACTCCCTGGGTCATGACGCCGGCGATCAGGTGTTGCAGTGGGTCGGGGCGCAATTGAAAGACTGCCTGCGTCCTTACGATGTGCTCGCGCGCATGGGTGGCGACGAGTTCGTGGTGGTCATCGACGGGCTGGACTTCCCCGAACATGCTGCCAAGGTCGCCGAAAAGCTGATCGAGCGGGTTTCCGCGCGGCGTCTGGTTGACGGGGTTGAAGCCACCCTGGGGGCAAGTATCGGCATCGCGGTCTATCCGGACTGCGGCACCAATCTGGATGGCCTGCTGCGTGCGGCGGACATTGCGATGTACGAAGCCAAGCGGGCAGGGCGTCAGCAATACCGCTTCTTCGATCAGTACATGAATGGCCGCGCACGCTCCCGTTCGATGCTCGAAGAGAGCGTGCGCACGGCGATCGATGGCAAAGACTTTTCCATGGTCTACCAGCCGCAGGTCAACGTCGTCACCGGCAAGACGCGGGGTTTCGAGGCGCTGCTGCGCTGGCATCATCCGGACGCTGGCGACGTGCCGTCAGGGGTGTTCATTCCGCTGCTGGAAGAGACGCGGCTGATCAACAAGCTCGGCAGCTGGATTTTCGAACAGGGTGCGGCGCAGCGCCAGCGCTGGATTGACGTATTCCCGGACGATCTGGTCATGAGCGTCAGCGTGAGCCCAGCGCAATTCAGCCTGCCCAATCTGGCGGACGAGCTGCAGCGCGCGATGCAGCTACACGGTTTGAAACCCCGGCAGCTGGAAGTCGAGATCACCGAGCCCTCGCTGGTCCACAACCTGGTGCACAGCCGCAAGCAACTGCAAAATCTGCATGAAATCGGCGTGCGCGTGTCGCTGGACGATTTCGGTGCAGGCGACAGCTCGCTTGCCCATCTGCGCAACCTCGATCTGGACACCCTGAAGCTCGATCGGCATTTCATCGGCGGCATGCTCGGATCGTCCCGCGATCTGGCCGTCGCGCGCGCCATCATTGACCTGTGTCGCATGCTCGATATCGAGGTGATTGCCGAGGGTGTCGAAACCTACGAGCAGTATGAGTGGCTGGTCGCCAACGGCTGTCAGATCATTCAGGGCTTCCTTATTGCTCATCCGATGCCGCCACTGGAAGCGGAGCGTTTTGTCGAGCCGGTCGATCTGCCGGTCGCGTTACAGCTGCTCGGGCAGGACTGACGCGGTAGACTCGCGCTTTTCCCGCGACCCGATCCGACCATGACTGTCACCACGCCCATGCCGCTCAAATACCTGCAGGCCTATCCCGAAGGTCTGCAGGATCAGGTTCGGCAACTGATTTCGCAGAACCGGCTGACGGATTATCTGCAGCAGCGCTATCCCGATCGGCACGAAATCCAGAGCGACAAGGCGCTGTACGCCTACGCGCTGTCGCTCAAACAGGAATACCTGCGCAACGCGCCGAACATCGACAAAGTGCTGTTCGACAACCGCCTGGACCTGACCCACCGCGCGCTGGGCCTGCACACCACCGTGTCGCGGGTGCAGGGCGGCAAGCTCAAGTCCAAGAAGGAAATCCGCGTGGCGGCGTTGTTCAAGGATGCCGCGCCGCAGTTTCTGAAGATGATCGTTGTCCACGAGCTGGCGCATTTCAAAGAGTCGGACCACAACAAGGCGTTCTATCAGTTGTGCGAGCACATGCAACCGGGTTATCACCAGTTGGAGTTCGACCTGCGCATCTACCTGACCTGGCGAGACATGCAGACGGCCGTGCGCTGATCAGCCGCTAACGCTTTTCAAGGAAGTTTTGATGGAAGTCAGCAAGACCAAGAGCAGTTTCTACCGCCGCCTGTATGTGGCGTATCTGATCGACAGCGGCATCGCCAGCAGCGTACCGGCCCTGACCGACGTCACCGGCATGCCCCGTCGCACCGCCCAGGACACCGTCGCGGCGCTGGCTGATCTGGATATTGTCTGCGAGTTCGAACAACTCGATGGCGCCCGCAATCATGCCGGCGGTTACCGGATTCGTGACTGGGGCGCGATTGACCGCTGCTGGATCGAGGGCAATCTGCAGACCATCAAGACGGTGCTGGGGTATCCCTGACAGCGTGCCAGGGTGGGTTAATTTCACCCAGAAGCTTCCCGGCTGAAGCCGGTCCTACCAGGACCCATGAAGTTCCCAAGCAGGATCAGTCCAGATCGCGACGCATGCTGATGTGAGGAATGCCGTCCTCGACGTACACCTCGCCCACCGGGTTAAAACCGTAGCGACTGTAGTAACCCTGCAAATGCGCCTGGGCCGAGAGGAATATCGGCTGGTCCGGCCATTGGCGTTCCGCGTGCACCAGCGCCTGAACCATCAGTTCATGGCCCATACCCTTGTTGCGCATTGACGGTGCAGTCACCACCCGGCCGATGGTCACGTCGCCGTTCTGCTGAATCGGGTCCAGCAGGCGCAGGTAAGCGACCAACTGATCATCCTGCCAGGCCATCAGATGGCAGGTATCGCCCAGCAAATCCTGGCCATCGACGTCCAGATACCAGCATTTCTGCTCCACCACGAACACCTGCGCCCTGAGTTGCAGAATGGCGTACAGCTGCTCTTTTCCAAGGTCGGTATGGTGTTTGCAAATCCAGTTGATAGACATGACGCCGGCCTGCGAGAAGAAGTGGATGCCGGATACTAAACGCATATCGGCGCAAGCCCAAATTCGCGGCGAGCAGGGCTCGACACTGATTCAATCAACGGTCTGTCATTTTGTTGAACTGCGGCACAAACATCGCAGTGTTATGAGTTGTGCAAAGCGCAAAAGGCGTCTTCACTGAAGGCCAGTTGCCACAAGGAAGCTGAGCATGTCGCGTTTGCAGTGCGCCGCAGGGCTGTTGGGAATGATGGTGATAGCCCAAGGCGCGTTTGCGCAGACATTGCGTCTCGCCGGCGATGCATGGGCGCCTTACGCCGACGTGTCACTGCTCCACGACGGGCTTTCCACCGACCTTATTCGCACCGCGCTGGGCCGCGCCGGTTACGACACCGAATACGAACAAGTCCCGTGGGCGCGGGCGATTCATGGACTGAGCGAAGGTCGATACGACATCGTTATCAACGCCTGGTACAGCGAAGACCGCACGCGAATCGGGGTTTTCTCCGCGCCGTACCTGATCAACCGCCTGCGCTTGCTGAAGCACAAGGGCGCCACCACCGACTTTCAGAACCTCTCGCAGCTGCACGGCTATTCCATTGCCGTCGTGCGCGGCTACGCCTATTCGCCGGAATTCGACGCCGATGCCGAGTTGAAAAAGATCCCGGTGGCGGGTTTCTCGACCGCCGTCAGGATGCTTGCAGCAGGCAGGGTCGACTTGACGGTGGAAGACGAGTACGCGGCGCGGTTTGCCCTCAATCGCGAGCCTGCGGACGTGCAGGCCAACGTTGAATTCCTGCCCGGATCACTGAGCGAGAACAGTCTGCACATCCTGGTCAGCATCAAACGAGCGGATCATCAACAGATCGTTCTGGATTTCGACAAGGCCATCGCTGACATGAAAGCCGACGGCACCTACGACAAGCTCATCAAACTGCACGGTCTGTGATGTCGGCTTCTTTGACCGGTCCTTTGATCAAGTGCGCTGCCAGGGTGCGCAGTGGCCCTAACTGACGGCAGATCAGCGCCAGTTGGGTTTGCACCAACCGTTGGCCTTCGTCGATTTCTTCCGGCATCTGTTCCAGACTCGTCGCCAGCGCTTCCTCAGCGTCGCTTTGCACGGCGACTGGCTCACGCAACGCCAGGCTTTGGGCGATTTCATCGATGCTTGCGGCAAGGCTGGCAGCGGCGCCCTCGATCAATTGCTCGCGCACTTCCGCAGGGAGCGGCGTATCCCGATGGGCGCCAAGGCCCGACAGGTAACTGAGCAGGGTGTGTGACAGCACCAGAAAGCGGAACCCCACGTCGGCCTCTTTGCGGAAATGCCCGGGCTCCATGAGCATGTTGGCCAGTGTGGTGGACAACGCTGCGTCGGCGTTATGGGCGTTGCGCCGGGCCAGTCGATAGGCCAGATCGTCGCTTTTGCCGTTCGCGTATTGCTGCATGATCTGGCGCAGGTAAATGCTGTTGCACGACAGCGTGTTGGCCAGCACCTTGTTCAGCCGGCGACCTTGCCAGTCCGGCAGGAACAGGAACACCGCCAGGCCGGCGATCAGACTGCCCAGTAGCGTGTCCAGCAGGCGCGGCAGGAACACGCCGTAACCGTCGCCGACCTGATTGAAGCAGAACAGAATCATCACCGTGATCGCCGCCGTCGACAGCGTGTAGCGCGTGGTGCGGTTGACGAAGAACACCACGCCGGCCAGCACCGCGCACATCGATTGCAGGACCGGCGTGGTGATCAGGTCGAACAGAATCCAGCCCGCCGTCAGGCCAATGGCCGTACCGATGATGCGCTGCCCGAGTTTGCGTCGGGTGGCGCCATAACTTGGCTGGCAGACGAACACCGTGGTGAGGATGATCCAGTACCCCTGCGACGGGTGAATCAGGTGAACCATGATGTAGCCGATGACCAGCGCCAACGGCAGGCGCAGGGCGTGACGGAACAACAGCGAGGTCGGCGTCAGTTGCAGGCGCAGGCGCGTCCAGACGTCCTTGAGGTTGTGCGGCGAGCGGTCGAGCAGGCTGCTGTCTGTGGCGTCGGCCAGGGCATCCGGGTTGCTGGCATCGCTGAGCAACCGGTCGAGGGTGCCAAGGTTGTTGGCCAGCGCCCGCAGCGAACGCAGCAGCCCGCGCCACGCCGGATTGCTCTGAATGCGCAAGTGTTCGAGGGAGGCGCGCAGGTCATTCAGCGCATGGGCAAAGCTGTCGTCATAGATGAACGGCTGGCGCAGCTGGATCGACGCCGACAGGTCACGGCAGGCGCGACCTTGCTGGCGCAGCAGGCGCTGGCAGCGAAACAGCACATCACTGTGGAAGAACGCTTCGGCCAGCGAGTTGTAGGGATAGTGCGACGAACTGGCGCGCTCGTGGATGTCCTGGGCCAGAAAGTACAGCTTCAGGTAGCGACTGACCTTCGAGCCGGGGCGGCCACTGCCCACGCGGTTAAGGATGATCTCCTTGGTCACGTTGAGCGCGCCGACGACCTTGCCGTTCTGCTTGGCAAGCTCCAGTCGCTTGGCTTCGATATCGAGGGTGCGAATCGGCTCGAACAGCTCTGATTTGAGCTTTAGGTATAGGCCCAGCTCGCGAAACAGTCGGGCCAGCGCCTGCTGCACCGGCTGATTGGAAAACAGCATTTGCCAGAGCACCGACAGCAGGCCGTACCACGCCGCGCCCGCGACCAGCAGCATGGGTTCGTGCCAGAAGTCGGTGACTTCGCCGCCGCGCTGATCGACGCCGATCATGGTGTAGACCGAGAGAATCAGCGTCGCGTAGGCAATGGCGCCATAGCGCTCGCCCAGAGCGCCGAGCATCGTCAGGCAGAACGCCGCGAAGGCAAAGGCGCAGATGAATATCACGGGGTAGGGGAACAGCAGTTCCACCGACAACGCCGCAATGCTGAAACACACCAGGGTCACGGCCAGCGCATTGAGGCGGCCTTGCCAGCTGTCATCGGTTTCCGACAGGGCGCTGGCGATAATCCCGAGGAACAGCGGGATGAGCTGGGACATCTCGTTCTGGTACCAGCACAGCGCCATGCTGCCGGTTAGCGCGATGAAAACCCGCACGCTGTAGGAAAACTTGTCCAGCGCCCAGAGACGGCGGAATGTATTGCGCAACGATGTCGATGCCATGAACGCTGACGGCCTTGTTCGCGATTGATTTTGCTGAGGGATATGTACAGCGCCGGATGCGCGCTGTACATCCGGTTAGCAAAATTTATTCCGGGGCGGATGCTAATACCTCAAGAAGCAAAATAACCCCAACGGTGCCCCTCTCATTTGCGACGCGCACTTGTAGGAGCAATCGGAGGTAACGACGGTCGCGAAGGCGGAAGGTCAGGCACTGAATGTGTATGGCCCGGCCCGGCCTCTTCGCGACCGTCGTAAACTCCGATTGCTCCTATAGAGATCGCGTGCGTCCGTGCCGTTTTGAGCTTGCTCGCAATGACTGCTCAGACGAACTGCGCCGCCGCGTACGCCGAGGCCCAGGCCCACTGGAAGTTGAAGCCGCCCAGATGCCCGCTGACATCCAGGACCTCGCCGACGAAATACAGGCCCGGCGATTTCAGTGATTCCATGGTCTTCGACGACACTTCACGCGTGTCGATGCCGCCCAGTGTGACCTCGGCCGTGCGATACCCTTCGGTGCCCGCCGGTACCACTTGCCAGCTCGCCAATTTGGCGGCGATGTCGGCCAGTTCGGCGTGGGTGTACTGCTTCATAGGCTTGGACACAAACCACTGCTCGGCAATCAGGTTGGCCATTTTCTTGGTGAAAATCTCGCCGAGCAGCGTCTTCAATTCGCTGTTCGGGCGTTCGGCCTGTTGCTCGTTCAGCCAGCTATGGGCGTCGTGGTCAGGCATCAGGTTAATTTCCACCGTGTCGCCCGGCTGCCAGAAGGAGGAGATCTGCAGAATCGCCGGCCCGCTCAAGCCGCGATGGGTGAACAGAATGTTCTCGCGAAAGCTGACGTCGTTGCAGCTCACCAGGCAATCGACCGATGTGCCGGTCAGCTCGGTGCACAGCTCTTTCAGCTGGTCTGTGATGGTGAACGGCACCAGGCCCGCTCGGGTAGGCAACAGCGTGTGGCCGAACTGCTTGCCGACCTGATAACCGAAGCCGGTGGCGCCCAGCGTCGGGATCGACAGGCCGCCCGTGGCAATCACCAGCGACTCGCAACGGAGTTCGCCGAGGGTTGTTTTCAGCAGGTAACCGGTGTCGGCTTTCTCGATGCTCTGCACCGAGGTGTCCATGTGCAGGCTCACGCCAGCGGTGTCGCATTCGGCGAGCAGCAGGTCGAGGATGTCGATGGACTTGTTGTCGCAGAACAGCTGGCCGAGTTTCTTCTCGTGGTACGGCACGCCGTGCTTGCCCACCAGCTCGATGAAATCCCACTGGGTGTAACGGGCCAGCGCCGATTTGCAGAAATGCGGGTTCTGCGAGAGGAAGTTGGCGGGCTCGGTGTACATATTCGTGAAGTTGCAGCGACCGCCGCCCGACATGAGGATTTTCTTGCCCGGCTTGTTGGCGTGATCGATCAACATGACCTTGCGCCCGCGTTGGGCGGCCGTGAATGCACACATCAAACCTGCGGCGCCGGCGCCGATGATCACAACGTCAGGAACGGGCAAAGCGGTGTCCTCGGGTGTAAATAATCCAGGGGATGGCGGTGAACCTGTAGGAGCGCGCTTGCCCGCGATTGCGGTGGTTCAGTGAGACATTTATGCCCTGACACACCGCAATCGCGGGCAAGCGCGCTCCTACAAAGAGGAGCTGCTGACCTTACAAAATCCGTACGCGCAACGATTTGCCCTTGATCTTGCCGTTGTTCAAACGCTCCAGCGCCTGCTTGGCCATGCTGCGTTCCACGGCAACGTAGGCCTGGAAATCAAAGATCGCGATCTTGCCCACCTGAGTGCCGGGAATGCCTGCTTCGCCAGTCAGCGCGCCCAGAATGTCGCCAGGGCGCAGCTTGTCTTTGCGGCCCGAGCCGATGCACAGCGTGGTCATCGGTGGCAGCAGCTTGCCGCCTTCCTTGCGCTCCAGCTGGTCGTACTGCTGCCAGTTGAGCGGCGCTTTCTGCAGTTCTTCAACGGCGCGGGCGCGCTGGCTTTCGCCGGGGGCGACGAGGCTGACGGCGATGCCGGTCTCACCCGCACGACCGGTACGGCCGACGCGGTGGATGTGGATTTCCGAATCCCGCGCCAGCTCGACGTTGAGCACCATGTCCAGACCATCGATGTCCAGACCGCGCGCGGCAACGTCGGTGGCCACCAGCACCGAGGTGCTGCGGTTGGCGAACATCGCCAGCACCTGATCGCGGTCGCGCTGTTCCAGATCGCCATGCAGGCCGACGGCAGACATGCCCTTGGCGGTCAGGTGATCGACCACTTCCTGAACCTGCTGCTTGGTGAAACAGAACGCCACGCAGGACTGCGGGCGGAAATGATCAAGCACGCGGACCACCGCTTCGAGGCGTTGCTCTGGCGCGATTTCGTAGAAGATCTGTTCGATCTGGCTGTCGGCGTGGAGCGCTTCGACCTTGACGGTCTGCGGGTCACGCATGAATTTCGAGGACAGCTGCTTGATGCCGACCGGGTACGTGGCCGAGAACAGCAGGGTCTGGCGGCGCTTGGGCGTCTGCTCGATGATGTCGGCGATGGCGTCGTAGAAACCCATGTCGAGCATGCGGTCGGCTTCGTCCAGCACCAGCGTGTTCAAGCCATCCAGCACCAGCGAACCCTTGCGCAGATGCTGCTGGATGCGACCCGGTGTGCCGACGATGATGTGGGCGCCGTGCTCCAGCGAACCGATCTGCGGGCCGAAAGACACGCCGCCGCAGAGGGTCAGCACTTTGATGTTGTCTTCGGAACGCGCCAGACGGCGGATTTCCTTGGCCACCTGGTCGGCCAGCTCACGGGTGGGGCAAAGCACCAACGCCTGGCAGCCGAAATAGCGCGGATTGATCGGATTGAGCAGGCCGATGCCGAATGCAGCGGTCTTGCCAGAGCCCGTCTTGGCCTGGGCGATCAGGTCCATCCCCTTGACGATCACCGGCAGGCTCTGCGCCTGAATCGGCGTCATCTCGGCATAACCAAGGGACTCCAGGTTAGCCAGCATGGCGGCGGAAAGGGGCAGTGAGTTAAAAGCGGTGTTAGTCACGGGACGGGCCTGCAAAACAAAATGTCGCGCAGTGTATCAGGTCGCGACCCCTGCCTTGGGGCCGCGCGCGATAAATGGTGATTGCATCACGCCTCGATCTCGGGCTCTGGTTGCGGTTTGCGCGGCGGCGCTTCGGGGGCCATGCGCGGCGAAAGCTGCAGAAAGATCGACGCCGCGAACATCGCCAGCACGCCGACACACAGGAAGGTCAGCTGGAACGCGCCGAGCACGTCGCTGACGTCACCCGTCGCCACGTCGTCGCTGAATCCGCCCAGCAACGCGGCCCCGCAGGCGACGCCGAGACTCAGGGACAGCTGCGCGACCACCGACAGCAAACTGTTGCCGCTGGCGGCGCTGGCATCGTCAAGATCGATCAGCGTCACTGCGTTCATCGCCGAGAACTGCAGCGAGTTGACCCCGCCCAGAAACGCCAGATGAATTAACAAAAGCCAGTACGGCGTGTCAGCACTGATCAGGGCCATGCTCGCCAGCAGGATGCCCAGCAGCAGCGTATTACCGGTCAACACGATGCGATAACCCAGTCGCTCGATGGCTTTGGTCGCCAGCGGTTTGGCGAACATCGCTGCGAGGGCCAGGGGAATCATGCTCATGCCGGCGTGTGACGGTGAGTAACCCAGCGCGACTTGCAGCATCAGCGGCAGCAGAAAAGGCAGGGCGCCGCTGCCCAGGCGGGCGAACAGGTTGCCCATGATGCCCACCGCGAAACTGCGGGTCTTGAACAACTGCGCGGAGAACAGCGGCGCTTCCACGTGACTGGCGCGCAACCAGTACGCCGCCAGACAGGCCATGCCGCCGAACAACAGCATCACCACGCGCAAGTGCGGCAAGTGGAGTTCGCCCAAGCCTTCCAGCGCAATGGTGATGAGCACCATCGACGCACCGAACAGCCCGAATCCCACCAGATCAAAACGCGTGCGTCCGCCGCCCTGCAGATCGGGGATGAATTTGCGCACCGCAAAGCAACCGAGAATCCCCACCGGGAGGTTGATCAGGAAGATCCAGTGCCAGCTCAGGTATTCCACCAGCCAGCCGCCGACCGTCGGGCCCATCAGCGGGCCAAGCAGGGCGGGCATGGTGATGAAGCTCAGCGTGCGCACCAGCTCGGTCCTCGGATAGGCGCGCAGCACGATGAGCCGGCCGACCGGCATCATCAACGCACCGCCCAGGCCCTGAATCACCCGCGCCCCGACCAGCATGCCGACGGAGTTGGACACCGCGCACAGCAAGGATCCGAAGCTGAACAGCAGGATGGCGCTGAAAAAGATGCGCTTGATGCCAAAACGGTCGGAAATCCAGCCGGACGCCGGAATCAGCAGGGCGATGGTCAGCATGTAGGCGATGATCACCGACTGCATGCGCAAGGGGTCTTCCGCCAGCGAGCGGGCCATGGATGGCAGCGCGGTGTTGAGGATCGTGCCGTCCAGGCTTTGCATGAAAAAGGCGATGGCGATGACCCATGGCATCCAGCGCAGGGTGCGGGCGTCCAGCTGCGGTGTTGAGGTTGGCATGTGGATCGAGGGTCCTTATGGGTTTTGTATAACGTTTAGGGGAGTCTCGCCGTTCCTGTAGGAGCGACCGGGGTGGCGCTCCACCTTGCCCGCGATTGCGTTATGTCTGTGTCCTGTTTATTGCCTGACACACTGCATTCGCGGGCAAGCGCGCTCCTACGCCCTTCGGGCAGAATCAACAGCAGCCTCAGGCGGCGCAGAGGGCATGTTTCGACGTCGGCGTTAAAGCGTCAGCGTCAACCCACTCAGCAGCGCGCCGGGCAGCAGGTTCGAGGCGGTCTGACGCTGACTGTAGGTGCTCGTCGACAGCAAGAGTTCCCTTTCTGTGGTCAGTTGTTCCAGCGCCGTGCCCAGCAGCGCGAAGATACTGTCGTCGAAGCGCATGGTGTTGACCGGTGCCTTGATCTGCCCATCTTCGACCCAGAACGTGGCGAAGCGCGTCATGCCGGTGATGCGCCCGGCGGTGCGGTCCGAGAAATTCAGGTACCACAAGTTGCTGATGTACAGACCCGTGCCCAGCGCTTTCAAGACTTCATCCAGCGCCAGTGAACCGCCCTCCATGCTCAGCGCGCTCGGCGACTCGCCCCAGCCCGCGCCGTTGGCGACAAGGCCGTATTCGGCGGCGCTGCGCGAGTCGATCATCCGATCCCGGGCGACGCCTTCGGCGACGAGCGACAGGTCCCTGCGCGGATAACCCTCGCCGGAAAACGCAGGGGACAACGAACCGCTGACCTGCTCGTTCAAACTCACCAGCGGACTCAACCTGGCCTGGCCGTCATACAGCCGTTGCAAGGGACTGGTCTTGTCGGCCAGCGACTGCGCAGAGAAACCACCCCAGCACAGCATGCCCATGACTTCTTCCAGTGCGGCAGGCGCCAGATAGGCGCGGTATTGCCCGGGCGCGAGGGCATGTGCCGGGCGTCCAAGAAACGCCAATTGCTCACGGGCCAGGGCGAATCGCCGTGCAAAGCCTTCATCCGTCCATGTGTGCCCGGCGTAGTTGGCTTTCACCGCCTGTCCGTTCTCGTGGAACAGGCTCCAGTCGAAATTGAGACTATTGGCCTGATGCCAGCCCAGCGCACCGCTTGAACTGGCGAAGCCGCGATAGATCGGACCGGCCGCGTAGATGCCGACCAGATCCAGCCCCTCGCCCAGTTGCGCGATCTGCTCGACCACATGGGCGCTGTCCGGCAGTGGCGTCTCCTGCACGTTGCTGCTCTGCCAGGCCTCTTCATTCAGTTGCAGGTAAGGATCTTCCGGCAACAGCGTCAGGGTTTCGCGCAGCTGAAGCAGGGCGTCGCTCAGGCGTTGTTGATCCACCTCGCCATCGCCCGACAGCGTGAGGTTCAGGTTAGCGTGGCGGCCTGCGGCGATCAGCTTGAAGGTCACGCTGGCTTGCTGCACGTGCCCGGCCTGGCGCACCTTGGCGTGATTGAAGCGAATGAAGTCCGAGGCTTCGGCGTCATAGCTTAGGGTGTAACGCTCGTCCGCCGTGATCGCGCCGTGTAGCCACTCGGCCAGGGCTTTGAATTGCGCTTGATGGGACATCATGCGTCACCTCCGAAAACATCAACGCTCGCGAACACGCAAGCGGGCGAGGCATGCCCCACGCGGATCACTTGATTGGGTTCGCCTTTGCCGCAGTTGGGCGTGCCGAGGACCTTGAAGGTGCTGCCGTCGCCGACCGCGCTGAGGTTGCGCCAGAACTGGGCGGAGATCGCACGGTAGTTCGGGTTTTTCACCACGCCCTTGAGTTCGCCGTTCTCGATGAGTTGACCCCACTCACAGCCGAACTGGAATTTGTTGCGAGCATCGTCGATCGACCACGAGCGGTTGGTGCTCATCAAGATGCCGTGTTCGATGCCGCCAATGAGCTGCGCCATCGACTGGTCGCCCGGCTCGATGTTGAGGTTGGCCATGCGGTCGATGGGTGCGCGGTTCCAGCTGGATGCGCGGCTGTTTGCGACGCCTTCCATGCCGCTGCGGTATTGCGACAGCGCGCCGCCCAGCGGCCTCACCAGTACGCCGTCCTTGATCAGAAATTGCTTGCTCGCCGGCGTGCCGTCGTCATCAAAGCCGTAGCTCGCCAGTTGCTCGGGGATTTCAGGATCGAACGTCACGTTGAGCAGGCTTGAGCCGTATTGCAGGCTGCCGAAGTCGCTGGCTTTGACGAAGCTGGTCCCGGCGTAATTGCGCTCATCGCCGAGGATGCGGTCCAGCTCCAGCGGGTGGCCGATGGATTCGTGGATTTGCAGGGTCATCTGGTCGGGTGTGAGCAACAGATCGCGCGGGCCGGAGGGCGTGTTCGGCGCCATGACCAGTTGCAGCGCCTGATCGGCAACGTTGACCGCCGCGCCAATGATCCCGCACGACGCGATGACTTCCGCGCCGCCTTGCTGGCCGAAGTTCTCGCGACCGAGGCTGCGGGTTTGGCTGTCTTGGCCGTCGTAAGCCGTGACGGTTAAGCCAGGGAAGACGAAGCGCTGGGCCTGACGGATCTCGGCGCCGGCGTTGTTCAGGTAGATCTGTTCGACGTTCTCGAGGCCCAGGCTGACCTGCCAGTTGACCAGGCGCTCGTCCTTGGGCACCGATGCCGATTCGGCGTTGAGCAGGGCGTAGCAATCGCTGAGTGACGGAAACGCTCTTTGCAGGTTGGGCGAAAGGTAATCGGCTCGGGCAGTGGCGACAGCGTGGTCGCGCAGGTCGAGGAGGGAATGCGGGGCCAGCTGCCGCGCTTGACTCTCCGCCTGCTCCAGCGCCGTCTGAAGCCCGCGCTGGGAGATGTCATTGGTGGCCGCGTAGGCTTCGACGCCATTGATACGCACGGTCAGCATCGCGCCTTCGTCGATGCTCAGATGCGGCGGCTCGGCGACGTTCTTGCGCACCGACAGGTGCTGGCTGGTCTGTTTGACGTAGCGAAGGGAGAAAAACGGGGCGCTGCTCTGCAGGGCGGCGAACCGCTGCTTGAGCTGAGCGGAGAAGTCGAACATGCAGGAAGGCTCCTTGGCGATTCGGACAGGCAACGGCCCGAATCATAGCGCGGATGATCACTGCAGCGGGGGAGGGAAGGACAACGCGCACGCAGCGCGCCATTGTGGGACCGGCTTTAGCCGGGAATGCGTCAGGTGTGACACCGCAAAAACGAGGGTGTATCCACTGGACTCTTCCCGGCTAAAGCCGGTCCTACTGACACAGCGCTTGACCATTGTGGGACCGGCTTTAGCCGGGAATGCGCCATGTGTCACACCGCAAAATCGAGGGTGTACCCACCGGCCTCTTCCCGGCTGAAGCCGGTCCCACTGACACAGCGCACGACCATTGTGGGACCGGCTTTAGCCGGGAATGCGTCAGGTGTCACACCGCAAAACCGAGGGTGTATCCACCGGCCTCTTCCCGGCTGAAGCCGGTCCCACTGACACAGCGCACGACCATTGTGGGACCGGCTTTAGCCGGGAAAGCGTCAGGTGTCACACCGCAAAACCCAGGGTGTAGCCACCGGCCTCTTCCCGGCAGAAGCCGGTCCCACTGACACAGCGCACGACCATTGTGGAACCGGCTTTAGCCGGGAATGCGCCAGGTGTCACACCGCAAAATCGAGGGTGTACCCACCGGCCTCTTACCGGCTGAAGCCGGTCCCACTGACACAGCGCACGACCATTGTGGGACCGGTTTTAGCCGTGAATGCGCCATGTGTCACACCGCAAAATCGAGGGTGTATCCACCGGCCTCTTCCCGGCTAAAGCCGGTCCCACTGACACAGCGCACGACCATTGTGGGACCGGCTTTAGCCGGGAAAGCGTCAGGTGTCACACCGAAAAATCGAGGGTGTACCCACTTGCCCCTTCCCGGCTGAAGCCGGTCCCACTGACACAGCGCTTGACCATTGTGGGACCGGCTTTAGCCGGGAATGCGTCAGGTGTGACACCGCAAAATTGAGGGTGTACCCACTGGCCTCTCCCCGGCTAAAGCCGGTCCTACTGACAAATGTGCGCCGATAGCGGGACCGGGTTTATCCGATCCCAGTGATTGGCGTTTATTACTGCGCCAACGGGCCCACTTCACGCATCGGCTTGCCACGTACTGGCGCGTCGCCTGCGACATAGTAATCGGCGGTGCTGCGCGGCAGCGGGGCGCGGCCACGGATCTTGTCGGCGATTTTCTCGGCCATCATGATCGTCGGCGCGTTGAGGTTGCCGGTGGTGATCAGCGGCATGATCGACGCATCCACCACACGCAGCCCTTCCATCCCGTGGACGCGGCCCTGGCCATCGACGACAGCCATTTCATCGGTGCCCATCTTGCACGAGCAGGACGGGTGATAAGCAGTCTCTGCATGCTCACGGATAAACGTGTCCAGCTGCTCGTCGCTCTGCACGTCGATGCCCGGGCTGATTTCGCGGCCACGGTATTTGTCCAGTGCTGGCTGCTGCATGATCTCGCGGGTCAGGCGAATGCCGTCGCGGAATTCCTGCCAGTCCTGCTCGGACGCCATGTAGTTGAAAAGAATGCTCGGGTACTCGCGGGGATTCTTCGACTTCAACTGCACGCGACCACGGCTTGGCGAACGCATCGAACCCACGTGCGCCTGGAAACCATGCTCTTGTACGCCCTTGCTGCCGTTGTAGTTAATCGCGACCGGCAGGAAGTGGTACTGAATGTTCGGCCACTCGAATTCCTTGCGCGAACGAATGAAACCGCCCGCCTCGAACTGGTTGCTGGCGCCGATGCCTTTGCCGAGGAACATCCACTCTGCACCGATGGCCGGCTGGTTCCACCACAGCAGCGAAGGGTACAGCGAGACCGGCTCTGTGCAGGCGTACTGCAAATACATTTCCAGGTGGTCTTGCAGGTTCTCGCCAACGCCCGGCAGGTCGTGAACGACCGGGATGTCGAGCTTCTTCAGCAGCGGCGCAGGGCCGACGCCGGAACGCTGCAGGATCTGCGGCGAGGCAATTGCGCCGCCACACAGCAGGACTTCCTTGCGAGCGCGCGCTTCGATGCGGGTGTCGCTGTCGCCGACCATGTAGGCCACGCCGACGGCGCGCTTGTTATCGAACAGAATCCGGTCGGTCAGTGCGTGAGTGACGATGGTCAGGGTCGAGCGCTTCTTCGCTTCGTCCAGATAGCCACGGGCGGTGCTGGCGCGACGGCCGAACGGCGTGACGGTGCGGTCCATCGGGCCGAAACCTTCCTGCTGATAGCCGTTGAGGTCGTCGGTGCGCGGATAACCGGCTTGCACGCCTGCTTCAACCATCGCGGCGAACAGCGGGTTATTGCCGGCCTTGGGCGTGGTCACGCTGACCGGGCCTTCGCCACCGTGGTAGTCGTTCGGGCCGATGTCGCGGGTTTCGGCCTTGCGGAAGTACGGCAGGCAATCGAGGTAGGACCAGTCGTCCAGCCCCGGGTTTTTCGCCCAGCCGTCGTAGTCCATGGCGTTGCCGCGGATGTAGCACATGCCGTTGATCAGCGACGAGCCACCCAGGCCCTTGCCGCGACCGCATTCCATGCGGCGGTTGTTCATGTGCGGCTCTGGCTCGGTCTCGTAGGCCCAGTTGTAGCGACGGCCTTGCAGTGGGAACGCGAGCGCGGCCGGCATTTGCGTACGGAAGTCAGCGCGATAGTCCGGGCCGCCTGCTTCAAGCAACAGCACGGTGACGCCTGCGTCTTCGGTGAGACGGGCTGCCAGGGTGTTACCGGCCGAGCCGGCGCCGATGATGATGTAATCGAATTCTTGGGACATTGAAATGTTCCCTCTTTGAGATTGGTCTGAAATGAAGCAAATGTGCGCGGTCGAAATCTGTAGGAGCCGGCTTGCTGGCGAATGCGATGAGTCAGGTTCTGCAACGTTGAATGACCTGACGCATTCGCGGGCAAGCGCGCTCCTACAAGGGTCGGTGCGGGATCAGAACACCGACGCGTAATCGCCCAGCTCGACCTGTACCGATTTAATGCGGGTGTATTGCGCCAGCGAGCTGATGCCGTTCTCGCGGCCCACGCCCGACTGCTTGTAGCCACCGACCGGCATCTTCGCGTCGGACTCGCCCCAGGCGTTGATCCAGCAGATACCGGCTTCCAGTTGATGGATCACGCGGTGCGCGCGGTTCAGGTCCCTGGTCACGATGCCCGCAGCCAGACCCATTTCGGTGTCGTTGGCGCGACGGATCACTTCTTCTTCGGTGTCGTAGCTGAGGATGCTCATGACCGGGCCGAAGATTTCCTCTTTGACGATGGTCATTTCATCGGTGCAGTCGGTGAAGACCGTCGGCGCAACGAACGCGCCGTTGCCCAGTTCGCCCTCGGTCAGACGGTCGCCGCCGATCAGCAGGCGGGCGCCTTCTTCCTTGCCCTTGGTGATGTAGCCGAGCACGTTTTCCATGTGTGCGAAGCTCACCAGTGGGCCGAAGTTGGTATTGTCGTCCTGCGGATTACCAACGCGGATGCGTTTGACGCGCTCAAGAATTTTCGCTTCGAAGGCCGCCTTCAGGGCGCTCGGCACGAACACGCGAGTGCCATTGGTGCAGACCTGACCCGAGCTGTAGAAGTTGGCCATCATCGCGATGTCGGCGGCACGATCCAGATCGGCGTCGTCGAAAATGATCAGCGGGGACTTGCCGCCCAGCTCCATGGTCACTTCCTTGAGCGAAGAACTCGACGCGCTGGCCATGACTTTCTTGCCGGTCTGTACGCCGCCGGTGAAAGAGATCTTCTCGATGCGCGGGTGCTCGGTCAGCCAGCTGCCGACCTCGCTGCCGGCGCCAGTCAGCACGTTGAACACGCCGTCCGGCACGCCGGCTGCGGTGTAGATTTCTGCCAGTTTCAGCGTGGTCAGCGAGGTAACTTCGCTTGGCTTGAAGATCATCGCGTTGCCGGCGGCCAGCGCCGGTGCGGACTTCCACAGGGCGATCTGGATCGGGTAGTTCCACGCGCCGATGCCGACGGTGACGCCCAGCGGCTCGCGGCGGGTGTAGACGAACGAGGTGTCACGCAGCGGAATCTGCTCGCCTTCGATGGCGGGCACCAGACCGGCGTAATACTCCAGCACGTCGGCGCCGGTGACGATGTCGACGTATTTGGTTTCGGAGATCGCTTTACCGGTGTCCAGTGTTTCCAGTTCGGCCAACTCATCGTTGCGTTCACGCAGGATGTCGACGGCACGACGCAGGATGCGCGAGCGCTCCATGGCGGTCATGGCGGCCCAGATTTTCTGGCCCTTTTCAGCGCTGACAACGGCGCGTTCGACGTCTTCCTGGGTTGCGCGCTGCACCTGGGCCAGGACTTCGCCATTGGCCGGGTTGATGGCGTCGAAGGTTGCGGTGCTGCTGGCGTCCACGTAGCCGCCGTCAATGTAGAGTTTTTGCAATTCGAAACGGGCCATAAAATCCTCGCAGTAATCTGGAATGGGTGACGACCAGGTGCGCCGCGCGCTGCCTTGGTCGTGGTGCCGGCTGCTTCAGCTCGGCGCTTTTGCCAGTTGAAAGTCCATGTACTCGTAGGCGATCCGTAGCGCTTGTTCGGTGTCGAAGGCGTCGCCCGAAAGCGCGCCGCGCAGCCATAGGCCGTCGATCAATGCCGCCAGCCCCCGGGCTGCGCTGCGTGCTTCGTCCAACGGCAATGCGCGACGGAACTGGCAGCAGAGGTTGGAATACAGGCGGTGATCGTTGATCCGCTGCAGCCTGTGCAGCGAGGGCGAATGCATGCTGGTTGCCCAGAAGGCGAGCCAGGTTTTCATCGCTGGACCGTTGACCTGGCTGGAATCGAAGTTGCCTTCGATGATCACTTTCAGGTGAGCCCGTGGGCTGTCCTCGTTCAATGCCCGGCGCCGCTCGGCGACGCTGGCGATCAGCGCATTCATCAAATGGCGCATCGTCGCTGCGATCAGGCCGTTCTTGTCCTGAAAGTAGTGACTGATGATGCCGTTGGAGACCCCTGCCAGTCTGGCGATCAGCGCAATGCTCGCATCGCCCATCCCAACCTGATCGACCGCCGTCAGGGTGGCCTGGATCAACTGTTGACGCCGAATGGGTTGCATACCGACCTTGGGCATCTGTGGGGCTCCTTGGCGTGCCGGGTGTCGTGAATGGCTGAAAACGGCGTCCACTGTAAAGCTTTTTAATTGAACGTTCAATCAACAAAAAAGCAGGGGCGCACAAAAGCAGCTGCAAGCGGCAAGCTTCAAGCTGCAAGAGTGGGCGTTTAAGCCCTGCTCTTGCAGCTTGCTACTTGCGGCTTACAGCTGACTCTCAGCCGTGATTCTTGCCCAGCAACGCGTGGTACAGCTCGCTGTCGCCGAGGATGCCGACCAGTTGGTTATTCTCCTGCAACACCAGCTTGTTGCCGGTGTGGTAGCGGATCTGCAGAGCGTCGCGCATGCCGATGTCGGAGTGGACAACGGTCGGTTTGCGGCCGAGGGTTTCCACCGACTGGCCCGGCTCCCAGCTCTGCAGATCAAGGGTCGCGCCATGCTGGTGGGCGCCGGTGATGGCGTTGCCTTCAGAGAGATCAATCCATGTGTCGTCGCTCGGGTCCAGGCAGACCTGAGAACCGTTGATGCGCGTGCACTGGGTGATCGGGCGCATCAGGCTGCGACCGCACAGCACGTTGAGCGGGTTGGTGTGGGCGACGAATGTCCGCACGTACTCATCGGCAGGGTTCAGTACGATCTCTTCCGGCACGCTGTACTGAATGATCCGCCCGTCCTTCATGATCGCGATGCGGGTGCCGAGCTTGAGCGCTTCGTCCAGGTCATGACTCACGAAGACGATGGTCTTGTTCAGCTTCTTTTGCAGCGCCAGCAGTTCATCCTGCAAGCCCTGACGGATCAGCGGATCGAGGGCCGAAAACGGCTCGTCCATCAGCAGAATGTCAGCGTCCATCGCCAACGCGCGCGCCAGGCCGACACGTTGCTGCATGCCGCCTGACAGCTCGTCCGGCTTCTTGTTGCGCCACTGGGTCAGGCCCACCAGTTCAAGCTTTTCATCCACCAGCGCGCGCCGCTCTTTCTCGGGGCGTCCCTGCATTTCCAGACCGAAACTGATGTTCTCGCGCACCGTCAGCCAAGGCATCAAGGCGAACTTCTGGAACACCATCGCGATGCGCTTGGTGCGCATCATTTTCAGCTCGGCGGGGGTACAGGCCGCGATGTTGATCTGCTTGCCTTCGTGCTCGACGAACAGCGACCCGCGGCTGACCGTGTTCAGGCCGTTGATGCACCGCAGCAGGCTGGATTTGCCCGAGCCGGACAGGCCCATCAGCACACAGATCTCGCCTTTGTTGACCTCCAGCGTGGCTTTTTCGACGCCGACGATCTGGCCGGTTTTCTTGAGGATTTCTGCCCGCGTAAGGCCCTGGTCCAACAGCTTGAGTGCCTCACGCGGGTCTTTGGAGAAGACGACGTCAACCTGATCGAATTTGATGATGCTCATGCGTCGGTCCTCACTTTGGCGTCCGGTTGTTTGCAGATCCGGTCGAGCATGATCGCCAGCAATACGATCGCCAGGCCCGCTTCGAAGCCCAGAGCGATATCAGCAGTGTTCAGTGCGTTGACCACAGGTTTGCCCAAGCCGTCCGCACCCACCAGCGCGGCGATCACCACCATCGACAGCGACAGCATGATGCATTGGGTGATGCCGGCCGCGATGCTCGGCATGGCATGGGGCAGTTCGATACGGGACAGCAACTGACGACGCGAGCAGCCGAAGGCTTTACCTGCGTCGAGGAGTTCTTGCGGGACATCACAGATGCCCAGATACGTCAGGCGAATCGGCGCAGCGATCGCGAACACCACCGTCGAAATCAGGCCTGGTACCACGCCGAGGCCGAACAGGGTCAGGGTCGGGATCAGGTAAACGAAAGTAGGAACCGTCTGCATCAGGTCGAGCACGGGGCGCATGCAGGTGTAAAACATCGGCTTGTGCGCGGCAATGATGCCCAGCGGCACGCCGATCACCACACAGACCGCCGTGGCGAACAGCACCTGCGCCAGGGTCTCCATGGTTTCCTGCCAGTACCCCAGATTGAGGATCAGCAGGAAGGAAATGATCACAAAGGCGGTCAGGCCCCATTTGCGCTGAATGAAGTGGGCGAGCAGGGCAACCAGGCCGATCAGCACGAAGGGGTTGAACCAGGTCAGCCCGCCGGTCAGGCCGTGAATCATGGTTTCCAGTGAGGAAGCGATGGCGTCGAAGGTGCTGGCGCCGTGTTGCGTCAGCCATTCGACAAAGCCGGCGATGTACTCGCCCAGGGGGATTTTATGATCAGTCAGCATGGTATGGGTTGTCCGCGTGCGGGATGAAAAGAGGACAACAGGCGGGCGTACCCGCCTGCCTGTCGCGTTACTTCGTCAGCTCGGCTTTTGCGGCTTCCAGGCCAGGTTTTCCGTCCACGGTGGTGACACCCGCCAGCCAGGTGTCGAGTACTTGAGGGTTGGCTTTGAGCCACGCTTTGGCGGCGGCTTCAGGCTTTTTCTTGTCGTCGAGGATGTTGCCCATCAGCGCGCTTTCCATCGGCAGCGTGAAGGACAGGTTCTTCAACAGTTGACCGACGTTGCTGCACTCGGTGGTGTAGCCCTTGCGCACGTTAGTGTAGACGGTGGCTTTGCCGAAGTCGGGGCCGAAGAAGTCATCGCCGCCGGTGAGGTATTTGATTTTGAAGCGGGTGTTCATCGGGTGCGGTTCCCAGCCCAGGAACACCACGTCGGTGTTGCGTCGCGAGGCGCGGTCGACCTGGGACAGCATGCCCGCTTCGCTCGATTCGACGACCTTGAAGCCGGCGTCTTTCAGGCCGAAGGCGTTCTTGTCGATCATGCTCTGGATCAGGCGGTTGCCGTCGTTGCCCGGCTCGATGCCGTAGATTTTGCCGTCGAGTTCTTTCTTGAATTTGACGATGTCGGCGAAGTCGTGAAGCCCTTTGTCGTACAGCGCCTGGGGAACGGCGAGGGTGTACTTGGCGTTCTCGAGGTTGGCGCGGACGGTTTCAACGGTGCCGGCGTCGCGGTAGGCCTTGATGTCGTTTTCCATGGTCGGCATCCAGTTGCCGAGAAATATGTCCATGTTCTTGCCATCGGCCAGCGACTTGTAGGTCACGGGCACGGAGATCATCGTGGTTTTGGTTTTGTAGCCCAGCGACTGCAGGACGACGCTGGTGACGGCGGTGGTCGCCGTGATGTCGGTCCAGCCCACATCGGAAAAATTGACCATCTGGCAAGCGGCGGGCTCTGCGGCCTGGGCCAGGATAGGAAGACTCAGCGCAACGCCCAGCAACAGCCTTTGTGAACCTTTCATGTTGGACTCCTTTGGTGTTTTTTTCTCGGCATCAACCGCAGTTGATGCGTTTTCTGGTGTCGGCGAGTCAAGTTGGGAAAACCGCTCCATCACTGCGTCTGGCGATTGAGTCGACAACGATCATGTAACAGGGAAAAACAAACGCCTACAGGGGGCGTCGTATCCAGTACACAGGGCGTCGTATCCAGTATCAGTGACGTCGCTTACAGGTTTTTTCCCTGCTCGCCGAATGATTCCCGGGACAAAAGCAGAGTGACGATACGGCAAAAAGTGCCCGAATCGGCAGCCGATCGTGCTCAGGCGCCGGTTAAAGCAGACGCGACGTTGGTGGGCATGGGTGAGTCGGTGTGAGACGCCGCCCTGCAAAATAAAAGGCTGATGATGCCGCCATCTCGATGGATAGCTGCTTGAGCGTAGCAGCTCCGTCGCCGGCCGCGCGGCGCGCCGGGAGCCCTGTTTATGGAGGTTTGCGGTCAATGGCAATCAGCGTGTTCGACCTGTTCAAGATCGGTATCGGCCCCTCCAGCTCACACACCGTCGGCCCCATGCGCGCGGCAGCATTGTTCGTTCAGGGGCTGCGCGAACGCGATCAAGTGGCGCAGGTGCAACGTGTCGAAATACGGCTCTACGGCTCGCTGTCGGCAACCGGCGTCGGCCATGGCAGCGACAGCGCAGTGATCATGGGCTTGATGGGTGAGTGGCCCGATGCGATTGATCCTGCGCTGATCGGCCAGCGCATCGCCGAACTGCGTGAAACCGACACCCTTAAGCTGAATGGCGATCACCCGATCCCTTTCGTCTGGCAGCGCGACATGTTGCTGATTGATGAGAACCTGCCGTTCCATCCCAACGCCATGACGCTGGTCGCGTTCGATGATCACGGCGAATTTCACCGCGACACTTACTACTCGGTGGGCGGCGGTTTTGTCGTCGATGAAGCCCAGGCCGCCAGTGGCGTGCTGGATCGCGACGAAACCGTGCTGCCCTATGATTTCTCCAGTGCCGACGAACTGCTGAGGCTTTGCGAAACTCACGGCCTGCGGGTGTCGCAGCTGATGATGGAAAACGAGAAGGTCTGGCGCAGCGAAGACGAAATCCGCGCCGGGCTCATGCACCTGTGGCGGGCTATGCAGGCGTGCGTGGAGCTGGGCCTGAAGCATGAGGGTATTTTGCCGGGCGGCCTGAACGTGCGTCGTCGTGCAGCGCGTTTGCATCGCAGCCTTCTGGAGCTGAACAAGCCGAACGTGATTGGATCGACGCTGAGCGCGATGGAATGGGTCAACCTGTTCGCGCTGGCGGTCAACGAGGAAAACGCCGCCGGAGGGCGCATGGTCACGGCGCCCACCAACGGCGCGGCGGGGATCATTCCGGCGGTGCTGCATTACTTCGTCAAATTCAGCGACCAGGTCAGCGAAGCCAACGTGGTCGATTACCTGTTGGGCGCCGCTGCCATCGGCATTCTGTGCAAAAAGAACGCGTCGATCTCCGGTGCCGAAGTCGGCTGTCAGGGCGAGGTCGGTTCCGCGTGCGCCATGGCGGCGGCCGGGTTGGCGGACATCCTGGGCGCCACCCCGGCGCAGCTGTGCAACGCGGCGGAAATCGGTCTGGAACACAACCTTGGCCTGACCTGCGACCCGGTGGGCGGGCTGGTTCAGGTGCCGTGCATCGAGCGCAACGCCATCGCGGCAGTGAAAGCCATCAACGCCGCGCAAATGGCCCTGCGCGGCGACGGCCAGCACTTCATCTCTCTGGACCGGGTCATCCGCACCATGCGCGACACCGGCGCCGACATGCACGACAAATACAAAGAGACGTCCCGCGGCGGGCTGGCGGTCAGCGCCGTCGAATGTTGAGTCGTTAAGGCCCGCTCCCGGGAAAGAGGCAGGTGCGCATGTAGCCGCCTGCTCGCTTTTCGCCCACGGCTCAATGAGGCCGCTACGTTTTGGCGCGTGCTCGCCCATGAGCATGGCGCGATGCCAGCTAAATCCGCGTCCCTTCGGCAGTCGTTTATCACCCCGTGCGTCGGGTGACACTCCCGTACCTTCGGCCTATCCGATGGTTCACAAAAGTGCTACCCAATTGCTCACCCCGCCTGCTGCGTCTGCGGCTCAGCGATCGTGAGGTCGCGAATCGAATCATCATGTCGCTCCTGAATAGACGCTTCGCGACGTCGCAATCAGGGGTTGTTGAATGCCCATTCAACTTTAGGCATGGCATTTGCGTTGCAATGACAAAGCCCTCCACAGATGAGGGCGATACAACGAAAGCCTCTGCTGAGGCCTTCAACCGTTTTACGCGTGAGGAGAAAGTGTGATGACTACGTTCAACTCCGGGGCTCAACCCCAGAACCGTGCGCCCCAATCCATCGGCTTCCTGCTGCTGGACAACTTCACATTGATCTCCCTCGCGTCAGCGGTCGAGCCACTGCGTATGGCGAACCAGCTGTCAGGCCGCGAGCTGTATCGCTGGACCACACTGACGGCGGATGGCGGCCAGGTCTGGGCCAGCGACGGTCTGCAGATCACCCCGGACGCTGCCATGCACAAGGCCCCTGTGCTCGACACCGTAATCGTCTGCGGTGGCGTCGGCATTCAGCGCACCGTTACCCGCGAACACATCAGCTGGCTGCAGAGCCAGGCGCGCCAGTCCCGTCGTCTGGGCGCAGTGTGCACAGGGAGCTGGGCACTGGCCTGCGCGGGTTTGCTGGACGGGTTTGATTGCAGCGTGCACTGGGAATGTCTGGCCGCGATGCAGGAAGCTTTCCCACGCGTCGCCATGAGCACGCGCCTGTTCACCCTCGACCGCAACCGCTTCACCAGTTCCGGCGGCACCGCGCCGCTGGACATGATGCTGCACCTGATCAGCCGCGATCATGGCCGCGAACTGTCCGCCGCTATCTCGGAAATGTTTGTCTACGAACGCATTCGCAACGAACAGGATCATCAGCGCGTGCCGCTCAAACACATGCTCGGCACCAATCAGCCGAAACTGCAGGAAATCGTTGCGCTGATGGAAGCCAACCTGGAGGAGCCGATCGATCTGGACGAACTCGCGGTGTATGTCGCCGTGTCCCGGCGTCAGCTGGAAAGGCTGTTTCAGAAATACCTGCACTGCTCGCCATCGCGCTATTACCTCAAGCTGCGCCTGATACGTGCCCGCCAGTTGCTCAAGCAAACGCCGATGTCGATCATCGAAGTGGCCTCGGTCTGCGGCTTCGTGTCCACGCCGCACTTTTCCAAGTGCTACCGCGAATACTTCGGCATCCCGCCACGGGACGAACGCGTCGGTTCCAACACCGCCCAACAGGTGGCAATGCTGCCGATCCCGCCGTCGCTTGTTCTCGCGCCTTTGTCCGGGCCGCTGTCGGCGCTGAGTCAGGCGCGTAATGAATCGACGTTTGCGAGTGTGCGGTTGTAAGGCGACGTGCCCTTTCGTATCACCGCGCAAGGTTGTCTCAGGCCTGTGCCTGGCCCTGTTTGTAAGTGGCCAGCGACGGCAACAGTTGCTGATCGATCGCCTGCCTCACCGCCGGTAGAATCGTAGCGCTGCCGCTCAGCAGCTTTTCCACCAGTCTGCGTAATTCGCGGGCGCGGTCGTCATTAAGGCCACGCACGGCCTGGGCGCACGCCTGTTCGGCACTGACGCCTGATGGCACATCCAGACCAATCGCTCTGAGTTGGCTGATCAAGTCATCCTGGTCGATGAGGTCTGCGTGCATCATGAGGTGCGCTCCGTCTATTGAGATTGATCCGATTCTGGTGCTGTGCGTGTCGGCTCGGCAAGGGCTGGCTAGGTGGATGTCTGGCATGCGTATAACCGTGTCGTTTTCGGCTATGTAACCGGTTAGTCCATTTGGCATAATCGCCCCACTTACGTTGCGCGGAGTATGGTTTGGTCACCCTCTGGTCCGCGCAAATGCCTCATCCCCGGTTTTGTAACGGCTTAACCGGGGTTTTTTTTGCCTGTCATCTTGACTCTCGCGGTCGGCAGGGCATGAGCGGTCTGCGCAACTTCGGCTGTTTTGATAAACTCCGCAGCCTTCCAGGAGCCGCCATGAATTACCGTCACGCCTTTCACGCCGGCAACCACGCCGACGTCTTCAAACACATCGTTCTGACTCGCTTGATCGCGCTCATGTCGCGCAAGGAGCAGCCTCTCGCTTATCTCGACACCCACGCGGGCATCGGCCTGTATGACTTGCAGGGCGATCAGGCCACGCGCACCGGCGAATGGATCGAAGGTATCGGCCGCTTGTGGGATGCCGATGACGTGCCTGAAATGGCGGCTGGTTACATCGACGCGATCCGCCACATGAACCGCAAGACCGGCGAACTGCGTTACTACCCGGGCTCGCCCGAACTGGCTCGCCGCATCACCCGCGAGCAGGACCGCGTACTGCTCAACGAAAAGCACCCCGAAGACGGCGCGCTGCTCAAAGACAACATGAAATACGACCGGCGTGTCGCCGTGCACCTGGGCGAAGGCTGGCACGTGCCCCGCGCCTTATTGCCGGTTCACGAGAAGCGCGCGGTGATGCTGATTGATCCGCCGTTCGAGCAACTGGACGAGATGAAGCGCTGCTCCGTCGCTCTCAAGGAAACCATCGCGCGGATGCGCCAGACCGTCGCCGCCATCTGGTACCCGATCAAGGACCAGCGCGCGCTCAAGCGTTTCTATCAGGACCTGGCCGAAACCGGTGCGCCGAAGCTGCTGCGGGTCGAGTTGTTCGTGCATCCGCTGGACACGCCCAACAGCCTCAACGGCTCCGGCCTGGCAATCGCCAATCCGCCGTGGGGACTGGAAGAAGAGTTGCGCGAGTTGATGCCATGGTTGGCCAAGATGCTCGGCCAGACCCAGGGTGACTGGAAGATGGATTGGTTGATTGCGGAGTAATTGAGTTGTTGCGGTGACGCGTCCAACGTCTTCCCGGCTAAAGCCAGTCCTACAAGGGATACGCGATCTGTCCGTAGGACCGGCTTCAGCCGGGAAGGTGCCAGTGTGGACACCCTCGATCCTGCGGCGTGACGACCGACGTCTTCTCGGCTAAAGCCAGTCCTACTCGAGCTGCCATTCACAATCCCATAATGCGTAATCCCCCCGCTGCATCACCAGCCCTGCCCGCGTCGGGTTGTTAACGACATAGCGCGCCATCTCAATAAGATCCTCTTCAGCCCTGACCCCGTGATCGTGATAGCCCTTCTGCCATGTCAGCGTTTTTGCGCCGTATGCCTTGTTGATTACAAAAGCGCTTCTGCCCTTCAACAATTGCATAAGCGCAGGCAGCGATCCTGATTTGAGTTCGAACAGCCAGTGGAGATGGTCAGGCATAACCACCCAAGCCAGCGAACGCACGACGCCCGAGTCATGCAGGCGCTTCATCTCCATGACCACCATGCGACCTCTAGGGACATCGCTGAATATGGGAAGGCGGTCCTTCACGGCGCAGGTCACAAGATAGGCGTTCCCTGGTTGGGAATATCGACCTATACGTAGACACCGAGCATGTTTGAGTTCCTGCATTCCATTGCTCCTCTTCGTGTGAGGGCGAACAATAAAAGCAGAAAGGGGATTTAAGTATGGCGAGTGATTGTCAGAAGATTTCTGGCGGCCGGTGATTCAGTAGGACCGGCTTTAGCCGGGAAGAGGCCAGTTGGATCGCCATCAATTCTGCGGCGTGCCGCCCGACGTCTTCCCGGCTAAAGCCAGTCCTACAAGGGATACGCGATCGGTCAGTAGGACCGGCTTTAGCCGGGAGAGGCCAGCTTGATCGCCATCAATCCTGCGGCATGACGACCGACGTCTTGCCGGCTAAAGCCAGTTCTACAATGGTCACGCGCGCTCAGTAGGACCGGCTTCAGCCGGGAAGAGGCCAGTTGGATCGCCATCAATTCTGCGGCGTGCCGCCCGACGTCTTCCCGGCTAAAGCCAGTCCTACAAGGGATACGCGATCGGTCAGTAGGACCGGCTTTAGCCGGGAGAGGCCAGCTTGATCGCCATCAATCCTGCGGCATGACGACCGACGTCTTGCCGGCTAAAGCCAGTTCTACAATGGTCACGCGCGCTCAGTAGGACCGGCTTCAGCCGGGAAGAGGCCAGCTTGATCGCCATCAATTCTCCGGCCTGTCGCCCGACGTTTTCCCGGCTAAAGCCGTTCCTACGAAGAGCGCCCGGTGTATCAGTGGGACTGCTTAGTTACCCGCCAGACTCGGCGGCATACAAACGCCCGTCCCGCCAATACCACAGTAACCTTGTGGATTCTTCGCCAGGTATTGCTGGTGATACGCCTCGGCGAAGTACACGGTAGGCGCCTGGTCGATGTCGGTGGTGATTTCTCCCAGACCGGCCTTGGCCAGTTCGGCTTGATACACTTCGGCGCTGGCCTTGGCTGCCTGCAGTTGCTCAGGCGTTGTGGCGTAGATCACCGAGCGGTACTGGGTGCCAATGTCGTTGCCCTGACGCATGCCCTGGGTCGGGTTATGCAATTCCCAGAACATCGCCAGCAGTGCCTCGTAGCTGACCTTCGCAGGTTCATACACCACAAGGACGACTTCGGAGTGGCCGGTCAGGCCCGAGCAGACCTCTTCGTACGTCGGGTTCGGCGTGAAGCCACCCGCGTAACCCACGACGGTGCTGACCACACCCTCTTGCTGCCAGAAGCGACGTTCTGCCCCCCAAAAGCAACCCAAACCAAAGATGGCGAACTCGACGTCGTTGAAGAACGGCCCGAGAAGCGGAGTGCCGTTGACGAAATGGGTTTCAGGCAGGGCCATCGGTGTTTCGCGCCCAGGCAGTGCTTGCTGAGCGGTAGGGAGAGCGTTTTTATTCACAAGAATTTCCGAGCGCAAAACCATAAGGCACATCCTCTCTGGGGCAGGACAACCAACAGGCGTTGTCAGTGAAAAGCGTATATGGGGTCAGCATCGGCTGATGCAAATGCAGGGCGGCAAGTGTGCCGCACGGATGTGATGCGGGGAAGGGGCTCAGGCCAGTGGGCCAGGCGGGTAGCGACGCAATTTCTCGATCAGCTCTTCGCCCGGAATCGGCTTGTCGAACAGATAGCCCTGACCGACGTCGCAGCGATGGCGGCGCAGAAACGCCAGCTGTGCCGCCGTCTCGATGCCTTCCGCGACCACGGTCAGCTTGAGGTTGTGAGCCATGGCGATGACCGCCGAGGTGATTTCCATGTCGTCCTGATCATCCGGAATGTCCCGAATGAAGCTGCGGTCGATCTTGATCACGTCGATGGGGAATTTCTTCAGGTAACTGAACGACGAATACCCTGTACCGAAGTCATCCATCGCCAGGGTCAGGCCGAGGGTCTTCAGCGACTCGAGTTGCAGGCGCGTGTCCTCGGTTGCTTCCAGCAGCAGGCCTTCAGTCAATTCCAGCTCCAGCAGCGACGGGTCGAGCTGTTCGTCGCGCAGAATACCGGCCAGCGACGAGACCAGCTCCGGATCGGAAAACTGCTTCGGCGACACGTTGATGGCCACATGCAGCTTGCCGTAACCAGCTGCAGTCAGTTGCTTGCTCATGCGGCAGGACTGGCGCGCGACCCATTTGCCGATCGGGATGATCAGGCCGGTCTCTTCTGCGACGCTGATGAACTGATCCGGGCGGATCATGCCTTTTTCAGGGTGATTCCAGCGCAGCAACGCTTCCATGCCCAGCAGACGGCCACTGCGCAGGCACAGTTTCGGCTGGTAGAAGACTTCAAGTTCGTTCTGCGTCAGGGCGCGGCGCAGGTTGTTCTCGACGAACAGCTTGTAGCTCGCCTCGGCGTTCAGCGCTTCGGTGAACACCTGCACCTGATGCTTGCCGTTGGCCTTGGCCTTGTGCAGCGCCAGGCCCGCGTTTTTCATCAGCGTCTGCGGATCGCGGCCATGGATCGGCGCGCAGGCCAGCCCCACCGAGCCGGTGACGCTGATCAACTGATTGTCGACGAACATGGGCTTGTCCAGCGTGCTCAGCACCTGGCTGGCCACCCGTTGGCCTTCCTCGGGGCTGGTGTCGTCGAGCAGTACAGCGAATTCATTACTGGCAAAGCGCGCCAGAATACCGGTCGGGCTCAGGCTATTGCGCAGCCGACGGGCGAGACTGATCAGCAGCTTGTCGCCGGTCTGGTGGCCAAGGCTGTCGTTGATGCGCTTGAAGTTGTCGATGTCCACCAGCAAAAGACTGATCGGCGTCTCGACGTCCCGGGCAAAGTGCTCATCCAGGGTTCGGATGAACGCCGGACGGTTGCCCAGACTGGTCAGATTGTCGGTGTACGCCAAGCGCTCGATCCGCTGTTGGGAGAGCTTGGCCTGGGTGATGTCTTCATAGATGCCGATGTAATGGGTCAGCTCGCGGTCATCCCCGTACACCTTTGAAATCGACAGCTGGCCCCAGTACGGTTCCAGGTTTTTGCGTCGGCTCTTGAACTCGCCCTGCCAGCTGTTCCCGTTGACCAGGCTGGAGTTCGCGTCGAGCAGCAGCGGGCTGAGATTTTCCAGCGCCGGCAGCTCCGAGAGTTGCTGCCCGTGGACCTCATCGGCCGGGTATTGAGTGATCTCGGTGAAGCTCGGATTTACGTACTCGACCACGCCTTCGCGATTGACCAGCAAAAACGCATTGGCGCTCTGCTCTACGGCACGCTGAAACAAATGCAGGGCGCTGGTGGCGGTGCGGCGGTTGTGGTTGTTGATGGCGTGGGCAAACTGATCGGCCAGCTCACCGGCAAAAGCAATCTCATCGGACTGCCATTCCCGTGGCGTTCCGGTCTGCTCGAGGCACAGCACGCCCACCACCTGGCCATCAATGCGCACAGCGGCGTCGAGAATGGCGGTGATGTCCTGGGTGCGCAGTCGCTGAACCAGCTCGCGGGTACGTGGATCCCGCTCGACATCGTTAACGTCGATGGCCCGGCTGGTGTGCAGCACGTCCAAATAGCTGGGGAATTCGCTGATGTCGATCGCGTTGGTTTTGGGGAACGTGCTGGTATCTCGGCGATATTCAGCAATCGGCTCCAGGGTCTTGCCGTTGAGGTTCCACAGGCTCGCGCAGGAGATGTTGTAGATCTCGCAGGCGCTTTTGGTGATCAGCTCCGCCGCTTCCTGCAGCGAATTGTTCGAGCTGTAGCGATGGCGCGCCAGACGCAGAATCAGGCTTTGCTGTCCGCGGACCCGCTCCAGATGCAGCAGCTGTTCGTGCTGGGCGCGCTGATTGAGTTCCAGCGCGATCTGCAGGCGGGAGTTCTGCACCTCCAGATCAGGGCTGATGATCAGTTCGCCGGGCTCGACCCGCTCACCGACCACCATCAGGTAGCCGCGCAGCAGATGCCGATTGTGTTGCTTGTACCCTTCACCGATCTCCACCAGACCCAATGGGCCGCGTGTCGTGTGCAGGGTGTAGCGAATCAGGTAATGGGCACCGCCCGCCAGCTGCATCTGCACAGCGTCGTGCAGTTGATAGCGCGCTTCAGGCTCCATGAGGCTGGCGTAAGGCGTACCCACCAGCGCGCAGAGTTCGACGGCTGGCATGCTGAATTGCTTTTCGCAGTTCGGATCCAGGTAGAGCATGGCCCAGCTGGGTTCATTCAGCCGCTCGAAACGCAGCATGCCGAGCCGCGAGGGCACCGGTAATTGCGTCACGACCTCGGCCGCCGGTCTACCGGCAGCATCAGGTTGGCTTTTCATGGAAGGAACTCGCTTTCAGGGTGCTGTCGCGCACGGGCAAGGAGCCCGTCTTTAAGTCGCGTGCCGCAAGGTTGCATGATGGCGAACGGGCTGACAAGTCAGCGCGATGGCTTAGTGCTATAAATCTGTCGGCAGACGGTTGATTTACTGGAGGTAATTGGTCGGATTATCGGGGTGAGGGCGCAGCGGTTGTTTTGTGTGCATGATCAGTTATCGGCCGCGTGACCAAATACTGTAGGGGCGCTTTGGTCTGGGCCGCATTCGGACGAACGCATTGCCTCAGCCGATATCGTCGATTCTGTTTCACCGCGTTCGCCAGCAAGCCGGCTCAGTTTGTGCGGAGCCTCGCGCTTCTCACCCGGCAAAAAAAGCCCCGCCAGTGAGCGGGGTTGAGGTACGAGCGTGGCAGCTCGAGTAAAGCGAAGGCCCGTTTCGCGTGAAACGGGCCTTGTACGGCTTACAGCAGAATCGTGCGGATGTCCGCCAGCAATTCGCTCAGACGCTTGGTAAAGCGCGCTGCGGCGGCGCCGTTGATCACGCGGTGATCGTAGGACAGCGACAGCGGCAGCATCAGGCGTGGCTGGAAAGCCTTGCCGTCCCAGACCGGTTGCATGGTGGCCTTGGACACACCCAGGATCGCCACTTCCGGCGCGTTGACGATCGGCGTGAAGCCGGTCCCGCCAATGTGACCGAGGCTTGAGATGGTGAAGCAGGCGCCTTGCATGTCGTTGGCCGACAGCTTTTTGGAGCGTGCTTTTTCCGCCAGCTCGGCCGCTTCGGCCGCCAGTTGCAGCAGGCTCTTCTGGTCGACGTTCTTGATCACCGGGACCAACAGGCCTTCCGGTGTGTCCACCGCGAAACCGATGTTGAAGTATTTCTTGCGAATGATCGCTTTGCCGCTTGGTGCCAGCGAACTGTTGAAGTCCGGCAATTCCTTGAGCATATGCGCGCTGGCCTTGAGCAGCAGCGGCAGAATGGTCAGCTTGACGCCGGCCTTTTCAGCCACGGCTTTCTGCGCGATACGGAAAGCTTCCAGGTCGGTGATGTCGGCCTGGTCGAATTGCGTGACGTGCGGAATGTTCAGCCAGCTGCGATGCAGACCGGTCGCGCCCAGCTGCATCAGACGCGTCATCGGCACTTCTTCGGTTTCGCCGAAACGGCTGAAATCGACTTCCGGAATCGGCGGGATGCCCATGCCGCCGGCAGCGCCGCCAGCAGCAGGCGCGTCCTTGGACTTGGTCATGATCGATTTGACGTACGCCTGCACGTCTTCTTTGAGCACGCGACCATGTGGGCCGGTTGCCGAAACAGCGTTCAGCTCGACGCCGAACTCGCGCGCCAGCTGACGAACAGCCGGGCCAGCGTGAACCTTGGCGCCGTTGTTCGCAGGTGCAGCGGCTGGCGCAGGCGCGCTTTCAGCTTTTGCAGCCGGTGCCGGAGCAGCGGCGGCCGCCGGAGCAGCCGCTTCAGCCTTGGCCGGAGCCGGGGCAGCCGCCTGAGCAGGCGCGGCAGCAGGTGCAGCGCCGGCCACTTTCAATTTCAGAATCAGGTCGCCCGTGCCGACTTCGTCTTCGACCTTGACGTTGATGCTTTCGATAACGCCTGCGGCTGGAGACGGGATCTCCATCGAGGCTTTGTCGGATTCCAGGGTGATCAAGGATTGATCAGCTTCGATGCTGTCGCCCACTTTGACCATCAGCTCGATGATGCGAGCCTTGCCCGACGAACCGATGTCCGGAACATGAATGTCTTGGACGGTATCCGAAGCAGCAGGTGCAGCCGCTGCGGCAGGCGCCGCTTCGGCTTCGGCTGGCTTCTCGGCTGGCTTTTCAGCAGCAGGGGCAGGTGCGGCAGCAGCAGGTGCAGCAGCAGGCTCGGCCGCCGCTTCGCCTTCCACTTCCAGCTCAAACAATTCGTCGCCTTCTTTCAGGCGGTCGCCCAGCTTCACTTTCATCGCCTTGATGACACCGGCTTTAGGCGCAGGGATTTCCATGCTTGCCTTGTCCGACTCCAGCGTCAGCACGCTCTGGTCAGCTTCGATGCGATCACCGACCTTGACCATCAACTCAATGACTTCACCTTCACCGTTGCCGATGTCGGGTACGCGAATTAACTCACTCACAATGTCTCTCCTTAGGAGAACCTGTTCCTCGACTGCGCCGATTCTTCTGCAACGAAACAGCCTGGATGCTCATTTACCGAAGCAAATTCCGCATCGGCGGCTGTTTCGCGCACATTTCAGCGCTCTATTCGATCGTTACGCAGACCTTAGCAGTCCAGCGGGTTGCGCTTTTCAGGATCGATACCGAACTTGGCAATGGCTTCCGCCACGACTTTAGGTTCGATATCGCCGCGATCGGCCAAGGCTTCCAGGGCCGCCAGCACCACGAAGTGACGGTCAACTTCAAAGAAGTTGCGCAGCTTCTTGCGGCTGTCGCTACGGCCGAAACCGTCGGTGCCCAACACCTTGTATTCCTTGCTCGGAACCCACTGACGGATCTGGTCAGCGAACAGTTTCATGTAGTCGGTCGAAGCAATCACCGGACCTTTACGGCCACTGAGGCATTCTTCAACGTAGCTCAACTGTGGCTTCTGCCCCGGCTTCAGACGGTTGCTGCGCTCTACGGCCAGGCCGTCGCGACGCAATTCGTTGAAGCTGGTGACGCTCCAGACGTCCGCACCAATGTTGAACTGCTCGCGCAGGATCTTCGCCGCCTCGCGTACTTCACGCAGGATGGTGCCCGAACCCAGCAGCTGCACGTGGTGGGCGGCTTCCTTGGTGTCTTCTTCGAGCAGGTACATGCCCTTGATGATGCCTTCCTCGGAACCGGCCGGCATGGCAGGTTGCGTGTAGGACTCGTTCATCACGGTCAGGTAGTAGAAGACGTCCTGTTGTTCTTCGAACATCTTCTTCATGCCGTCCTGAATGATCACCGCCAGCTCGTAGCCGTAGGTTGGATCGAAGGTGCGGCAGTTCGGGATGGTCGACGCCAGGATGTGGCTGTGACCGTCTTCGTGCTGCAGACCTTCACCGTTCAGGGTGGTACGACCGGCGGTGCCGCCGATCAGGAAGCCACGGGTGCGGCTGTCGCCTGCGGCCCATGCCAGGTCGCCGATACGCTGGAAACCGAACATCGAGTAGAAGATGTAGAACGGAATCATCGGCTGGTTGTGGCTGCTGTACGAAGTACCCGCCGCGATGAACGACGACATCGCACCGGCTTCGTTGATGCCTTCCTCGAGGATCTGCCCCTTCTTGTCCTCGCGGTAGAACATCACTTGTTCTTTGTCGACCGGCTCGTACAACTGGCCTACGGACGAGTAGATACCCAGCTGGCGGAACATGCCTTCCATGCCGAAGGTACGGGCTTCGTCCGGGATGATCGGAACGATGCGCTGACCCACTTCCTTGTCCTTGACCAGTTGGGTCAGGATGCGCACGAAGGCCATGGTGGTGGAGATTTCGCGGTCGCCGGAGCCGTCAAGGATGGCCTTGAGGGTTTCCAGCGGCGGGGTCGGCAGGCTGAAGCTCTGCGCGCGACGCTGTGGCACGAAGCCGCCCAGTGCAGCACGACGCTCGGCCAGGTAACGCGCTTCGGCGCTGCCTTCTTCCGGCTTGAAGAACGGCAGGGCTTCGAGCTGATCATCCTTGATCGGGATGTCGAAGCGGTCACGGAAGTGACGCAGGCTGTCGACGTCAACCTTCTTGGTGTTGTGCGCGGTGTTTTTCGCTTCACCGGCGCCGGTGCCATAACCCTTGATCGTCTTGGCCAGAACCACGGTCGGCTGACCCTTGTGGTTCACCGCTGCGTGGTAAGCCGCGAAGACCTTGTACGGGTCGTGGCCGCCACGGTTGAGCTTCCAGATTTCGTCGTCGGACATATCCGCAACCATCGCCTTGAGTTCTGGCGAGTTGAAGAAGTGTTCGCGTACGAAAGCGCCGTCTTTTGCTTTGTAGTTCTGATATTCGCCGTCGATGACTTCGTCCATGCGACGTTGCAGGATGCCGTCGACGTCCTTGGCTAGCAGTGGGTCCCAGAAACGGCCCCAGATGACTTTGGTCACGTTCCACTGAGCACCGCGGAACACGCCTTCCAGTTCCTGGATGATCTTGGCGTTGCCGCGAACCGGACCGTCCAGACGCTGCAGGTTGCAGTTCACGACGAAGATCAGGTTGTCGAGCTTCTCGCGACCGGCCAGGGCAATGGCGCCCAGGGATTCCGGCTCGTCGGTCTCGCCGTCGCCCAGGAAGCACCAGACTTTCTGCTTGCCTTCAGGGATGTAGCCGCGGTGCTCCAGGTACTTCATGAAGCGCGCCTGGTAGATCGCCTGAATCGGACCCAGGCCCATGGAAACGGTCGGGAACTGCCAGAAGTCTTTCATCAGCCACGGGTGCGGATAGGACGACAGACCGTTGCCATCGACTTCCTGACGGAAGTTGTTCATCTGGTCTTCGGTGATGCGGCCTTCCATGAACGCACGGGCGTAGACGCCTGGCGATGCGTGACCCTGGAAGTAGATCAGGTCGCCGCCGTGTTCGTCGGTCGGGGCCTGGAAGAAGTAGTTGAAGCCGATGTCGTACAGGGTTGCGCTGGAAGCGAAGCTGGAGATGTGGCCGCCCAGATCCGGGTCGCCGATGTTGGTCTTGACCACCATCGCCAAAGCGTTCCAACGTACCAGCGAGCGAATGCGGCGTTCCATGAACAGGTCGCCGGGCATGCGTGCTTCGTGGGTAACGGGGATGGTGTTGCGATAAGGCGTGGTGATGGCGTAAGGCAGTTGCGAACCACTTCGTGTGGCCAGCTCGCCCATACGGGTCATCAGGTAATGAGCACGGTCTTCGCCTTCTTTGTCGAGAACCGATTCCAGGGCGTCCAGCCATTCCTGGGTTTCGACGGGATCGAGGTCTTGCATGGCTTGCTCCAGGGCGGAAAGGCTTCCAGAATCGGTTGCCTGAGTTTGTTGCGACTGGCCTTGTGGGCAGACGATATAAAATTCTTGGATGACCGGATGGGTCCCCGGTGTTGTGTAGTTTTACTACAAATCTCGGGCTAATTCAGCTTTTTGACTTGTATATACAGTAGTAAAACTACAGCGGAGCGATGTCTTCGCTCGTGGTGCAGTGTCCGGTAAAGCGGTGTTGTCGGTGCAAAAATCTGACGAGTCGCCTGATTGATCATGCTGGCAGCCAAGAATCTTCAGCCATCAGCAATTTTTAACCTTTGTTCGACAGTCCGTCCGTGGCGTGTACACAACCGCCAGAGCGGGCTGGCATTTGAACGCCGATCAAGGATAGACCATGAGCCTTCCCCTGCTGGCCGAGCTGCCTGATGTCCTTCTGACGTTGCTCACACGTGCGCGCCAATCCTGGCGCACTGCTATGGATTCCCTCACAGATGACGCCAGGCAGCAGTTTCAGGCCTGGCCCGAGGCGCGGCTGTTGGCGTTTGATCGTGTGTGTGCGGCCAGCGACTTCGTCGCCGATCAGGTTTCACGCGATCCGCTGATGCTGCTCGACCTCGTTGAATCCGGTGAGCTGGAGCGCAGTTTTGCGCCCGGCGAGCTGCTTGGGCACATCGCCAATGCCGTCGTTCAGGCTGCCAGCGACGATGAGCTGGGGCGTAATCTACGTCGTCAACGCACGCGCCAGCAAGTGCGAATTATCTGGCGGGATCTGACTCGGCAGGCTGATCTGGTGGAAACCTGCCGCGATCTCTCGGACATGGCAGATGGCTGCATCGATCTGGCTTACAAGTGGCTGTACGAGCGCCATTGTCAGCAATTCGGCACCCCGACCGGCCGTCGGACCGGCGAGCCGCAGCAGATGGTCATCCTCGGCATGGGCAAGCTGGGCGCCGTCGAGCTGAACCTGTCGTCCGATATCGACCTCATCTTTGCCTACCCCGAAGGTGGCGAAACCCAAGGCGTCAAACGCCCGCTGGATAATCAGGAATTTTTCATCCGCCTCGGTCAGCGACTGATCAAGGCGCTGGACCCGGTCACTGTCGACGGCTTTGTCTTTCGCGTCGACATGCGCCTGCGCCCGTATGGGTCTTCCGGTGCATTGGTGCTCAGCTTCAACGCGCTGGAGCAGTATTACCAGGATCAGGGCCGTGACTGGGAACGCTACGCCATGATCAAGGCGCGGGTGGTCGGCGGTGACCAAGAGAAGGGCAGCGAGTTGCTCGACATGCTGCGGCCGTTTGTCTATCGCCGCTATCTGGACTTCTCGGCCATCGAAGCGCTGCGCACCATGAAGCAGCTGATCCAGCAGGAAGTCCGCCGTAAGGGCATGGCCGAGAACATCAAGCTGGGCTCCGGCGGCATCCGCGAAGTGGAGTTCATCGCCCAGGCGTTCCAGCTGATTCACGGCGGTCGCGACCTGAGCCTGCAGCAGCGGCCGCTGCTCAAGGTGCTGAAAACCCTTGAAGGCCAGGGCTATCTGCCCGCTGCCGTCATTGATGAGCTGCGTGAGGGCTATCAGTTTCTGCGCTACACCGAGCACGCCATTCAGGCAATCGCTGATCGCCAGACGCAAATGCTCCCGGACGACCCCCAGGATCAGGCGCGTATCGCGTTCATGATGGGCTTTGCCGATTGGGCGAGTTTTCATGAGCAATTGATGTACTGGCGCGAGCGCGTCGGGTGGCACTTCCGGCAGGTCATCGCCGACCCTGACGAGGAAGAAGGCCAGGAGGATCACGGTGAGGAAATCGTCGGTGGCGAGTGGCTGCCCCTGTGGGAAGAGTCGCAAAACGAAGAAAGCGCCTGCCTTCAATTGCAGGAGGGCGGATTCGCCGATGCGCCGCGAGCGCTGAAAAACCTGAGTAACCTGCGCAGCAGTTCGCAGCTGCGCTCGATGCAGCGTCTGGGGCGTGAGCGGCTCGATGCCTTTATTCCGCGTCTGCTCGCCCAAGCGGTCGAACACGACAATCCCGATCTGGTGCTGGAACGCGTGCTGCCGCTGGTGGAAGCGGTGGCGCGTCGCTCGGCGTATCTGGTGTTGCTCACCGAGAACCCCGGCGCGCTGCGTCGATTGCTGACGCTGTGCGCGGCCAGCCCCTGGATTGCCGAGCAGATCGCTCGTTTCCCGTTACTGCTCGATGAGCTGCTTAACGAAGGTCGCCTGTTCAGCCCGCCCCAGGCCCTCGAACTGGCCGCCGAGCTGCGCGAGCGCCTGACGCGAATTCCCGAGGACGACCTCGAACAGCAAATGGAAGCCCTGCGCCACTTCAAGCTGGCGCACCGTCTGCGCGTGGCCGCCTCGGAAATCACTGGCAGCCTGCCGCTCATGAAAGTCAGCGATTACCTGACCTGGCTGGCCGAGGCGATTCTGGAGCAAGTGCTGGCGCTCGCCTGGCGCCATACCGTGGCCCGCCATGGTTCGCCGCGCCGTCCGGACGGCACGTTGTGTGACCCCGGTTTTGTCATCGTTGGCTATGGAAAGGTCGGCGGTATTGAACTGGGTCACGGCTCGGATCTGGACCTGGTGTTCATTCACGACGGCGATCCCCAGGCTGAAACCGACGGCGCCAAGCCGATTGATGGCGCGCAGTTTTTCACGCGACTCGGCCAGCGGATCATCCACCTGATCACCACCCAGACCAACTCGGGCCTGCTGTATGAAGTCGACATGCGCCTGCGTCCGTCTGGCGCGTCGGGGTTGCTGGTGAGTTCGCTCGGGGCGTTTTCCCGCTATCAGGAGAACGAGGCCTGGACGTGGGAGCATCAGGCGTTGGTGCGCGCGCGGGTGCTGGTGGGCAGCACCGATGTCGGCCGGCAGTTCGAGGCCGTGCGCGCCTCGGTGCTGGGGCGTGAGCGGGATCTGCCGAAGCTGCGTCAGGAGGTCAGCGAGATGCGCACCAAGATGCGCGACAACCTCGGCACCCGCACAACGGCGGCAGGCAAGGGGAGCAATGCGTTTGAACCGGCGGCGCGGTTCGACCTCAAGCAGGACGCCGGAGGTATCGTCGATATTGAATTTATGGTGCAATACGCCGCCCTGGCGTGGTCCAGAGAGCATCCCGCGCTGCTTCGCTACACCGATAACATCCGTATTCTCGAAGGCCTTGAAGAGGCGGGTCTGATGGCCGCCGCCGATGCCGGTCTGCTGCGTGAGGCTTACAAGGCCTACCGCTCGGCCGCTCACCGACAGGCATTGCAGAACGATCCGGGTGTTGTGGCCGGCGACCAGTTCGTCACCGAGCGGCGCGAAGTGATGCGGATCTGGGGGCAGCTGGGGCTGGGTTGATTGCTGGCAGGGTCCGGATCTAACGGATCTATATAAAGCTATGACAGGGAGGCGTCAGGCGGCGTGTGCAAACTTCACGCAGTCTGATGGGCCTCCCTGATCGTTTCTGGTCGTTTTTGGATGAGCATGAGAATTCTGATCGTAGGGCCCAGCTGGGTCGGTGACATGGTGATGGCGCAGACGTTGTTCCAGTGCCTGAAGCAGCGTCACCCGCAGTGCGAAATCGATGTGCTGGCGCCCGAGTGGAGCCGGCCGATCCTCGAGCGCATGCCCGAAGTGCGCACGGCCTTGAGCTTCCCGCTCGGCCACGGCGCGCTGGAGCTGGCCACGCGCCGGCGCATCGGCAAGTCCCTCAAGGGCCAGTACGATCAGGCGATGCTGCTGCCCAACTCGCTGAAGTCGGCGCTGGTGCCGTTCTTCGCCGGCATTCCCAAACGCACCGGCTGGCGTGGCGAATTTCGCTATGGCCTGCTCAATGACGTGCGCACCCTCGACAAACAGCGTTACCCGCTGATGATCGAACGCTTCATGGCGCTGGCCTACGACAAAAACGCCGAGCTGCCGCGCCCTTATCCCAAGCCCAGCCTGCAAATCGAGACCGCCAGCCGTGACGCGGCGTTGGCCAAGTTCGGCCTGAGCCTTGACCGGCCGGTGCTCGCGCTGTGCCCGGGCGCCGAGTTCGGTGAATCCAAGCGCTGGCCTTCGGAGCACTACGCCAAGGTCGCCGAAGCGAAGATTCGTGAAGGCTGGCAGGTCTGGCTGTTCGGCTCGAAGAACGATCATGCAGTGGGTGAAAGCATTCGCGAGCGGCTGATTCCGGGCCTGCGCGAAGAATCCATGAACCTCAGTGGCGATACGTCACTGGCCGAAGCCATTGACCTGCTGTCCTGCGCGGACGCCGTGGTCTCCAACGATTCCGGTCTGATGCACGTGGCCGCCGCGCTGAATCGCCCGCTGGTGGCGGTGTACGGCTCGACCTCGCCGGGCTTCACCCCGCCGCTGGCCGATGAAGTCGAGATCGTCCGGCTCGGCATCGAGTGCAGCCCGTGCTTCGAGCGCACCTGCCGCTTCGGTCATTACAACTGCCTGCGCCTGCTGGAGCCGGATTCGGTGATCCAGGCCCTCGGCCGTATTGGCGCCGCCCCGGTCGAGGTTGCCTGACTTGCGGGTACTGCTGATCAAAACTTCGTCACTGGGTGACGTGATCCACACCTTGCCCGCGCTGACCGATGCCATGGGCGCGCTGCCGGGCATCCAGTTCGACTGGGTGGTGGAAGAGGGCTTCGCCGAGATCCCGACCTGGCATCCGGCGGTCGCCAACGTGATTCCGGTGGCGATTCGTCGCTGGCGCAAGAACCTCTGGCAGACCCTCAAAAACGGCGAATGGCGCCAGTTCAAACAGCGCCTGCGCGACACCCGCTACGATCTGGTGATCGACGCCCAGGGCCTGCTGAAAAGTGCCTGGCTCACCCGCTACGTCAAAGCGCCCATCGCCGGGCTGGACAAGACCTCTGCGCGCGAGCCCCTGGCCGCCCGTTTCTACGATCGCCCCTACGCCGTTGCCCGCGGCCAGCATGCGGTTGAGCGCTTGCGTCAGTTGTTCGGCCAGGCGCTGGGTTACCAGGTGCCTGCTGGACTGGGTGATTACGGCCTTGATCGCAGCCGCCTGCTCACCGCCACCCATGACGCGCCGTTCGTGCTGTTTTTGCACGGCACCACGTGGGACACCAAACACTGGCCCGAGCTTTATTGGCGACAATTGGCCGAACGCATGATCGGTCAGGGGCTGGAAGTGCGCCTGCCGTGGGGTAACCCGGCCGAGAAGGCGCGGGCCGAGCGCATTGCCGATGGCCTTGATAATGCCGTCGTGTTGCCCAAACTCAATCTGGCGGGCGTTGCTCGCGTACTGGCGAGCGCCCAGGGTTGCGTCGCGGTGGACACCGGTCTCGGCCATCTGGCTGCCGCGCTGGACGTACCGACGCTGTCGCTGTTCGGCCCGACCAATCCGGGCCTGACCGGCGCCTACGGCCGGTCGCAGGTTCATCTGGCGGCGCAATACCCGACCTGCGCGCCGTGCCTGCAAAAGAAATGCACCTATCGACCGACGCCTGAAGATCAGCGTCAGGTCGATACCGAACGCGAGTGGCCCATGTGCTTCACTCGCCTGAATCCCGAGCGGGTAGCGAACCAGTTAGGCGCGCTATTGCTGGCAAAGGAACATCCCTGATGCAACTGGCATTCGTGCTTTATAAATACTTCCCCTTCGGTGGCCTGCAGCGCGACTTCATGCGCATCGCCTTGGAGTGTCAGCAGCGCGGCCATAAAATCCGTGTCTACACGCTGATCTGGGAGGGTGACGTGCCGCCCGGCTTCGAAGTGCTGGTGGCGCCGGTCAAGGCGATCTTCAATCACCGCCGCAACGAAAAGCTCACCGACTGGATGAATGCCGACCTGGCCAAGCGTCCTGTGGACCGGCTGATCGGCTTCAACAAAATGCCCGGCCTGGACGTGTATTACGCCGCCGATGGCTGCTACGAAGACAAAGCGCAGAACCTGCGCCACGGCCTGTACAAATACTGGGGCCGCTACCGTCACTTCGCCGAGTATGAACGCGCGGTGTTCGCCAAAGACGCGAAGACCGAAGTGCTGATGATCTCCGAAGTGCAGCAGCCGTTGTTCATCAAACATTACGACACGCCGCTTGCGCGCTTTCATCTGTTGCCGCCGGGGATCTCTCAGGACCGCCGCGCGCCGTCGAATGCCGCCGAAATTCGCGCCGAATTTCGGCGCGAGTTCAAGCTGGCCGACGATGACCTGCTGCTCGTGCAGATCGGCTCCGGCTTCAAGACCAAGGGCGTCGACCGCAGCCTCAAGGCACTGGCGGCGCTGCCTGCTGAATTGAAAAAACGCACGCGGCTGTTTGTAATCGGTCAGGACGACCCCAAGGTATTCCAGCTGCAAAGCACGACGCTGGGCCTGGGCGATCACGTCACATTCATGAAGGGGCGCAGCGACATCCCGCGTTTCCTGTTGGGCGCCGACCTGTTGATTCATCCGGCGTACAACGAAAACACCGGCACCGTGCTGCTTGAAGCGCTGGTGGCAGGGCTCCCGGTGCTGGTCAGCGCGGTGTGCGGGTACGCCCATTACATCGCCGAAGCCGACAGCGGTCTGGTGCTCGATGAGCCGTTCGAACAGAGCCAGCTCAATCAGTATCTGGCCCGCATCCTCAAGGACGACGCCGCGCGCAGTACCTGGAGCCGCAACGGGCTGACATTCGCCGACACGGCTGATCTTTACAGCATGCCGCAGCACGCTGCGGATGTGATTCTGGCGGAGCACCACGGATGAAATTGATCCTTGCTGAACCCTTCAAGAGCCGCTGGGCAGGGCGCGATGCGTTCCAGGCCGTCGAGGCGCTGGAAGGCCAGGTCTATCGCGAGCTCGAGAACCGACGCACGTTGCGCACCGAGGTCGACGGGCGCGGTTATTTCGTCAAGATCCATCGCGGCATCGGCTGGGGTGAAGTGGCGAAGAACCTGCTGACCGCCAAGTTGCCGGTGCTCGGCGCGGGTCAGGAGTGGGATGCGGTCAACCGTCTGCATGAGGTTGGCGTGCCGACCATGACTGCCGTGGCGTACGGCGAGCGCGGCAGCAATCCGGCCATGCAGCACTCGTTCATCATCACCGAAGAGCTGGCGCCGACCGAGAGCCTGGAAGACGTCAGCCTCAACTGGCGCACCGAGCCGCCCGAGCCGCGCATGAAGCGCGCGTACATCGCCGAAGTCGCGCGGCTGGTCGGGATGATGCACCGCGCCGGGGTCAATCACCGCGACTGCTACATCTGTCATTTTCTGCTGCACACCGACACGCCGGTGACGCCTGATGATTTCAGGCTTTCAGTGATCGACCTGCACCGCGCCCAGACGCGCCCGGCGATTACTCAGCGCTGGCGCAACAAGGACCTGGCCGCGCTGTATTTCTCGGCGATGGACATCGGCCTGACCCGGCGCGACAAACTGCGGTTTCTCAAGGGCTATTTCCAGCGGCCGCTGCGGCAGATCCTTGCCCAGGAGTCGGCGCTGTTGAGCTGGCTCGAAGGCAAGGCCGAGAAACTCTATCAGCGCAAACTGCGCTACGGGGACGCGCTCTGATGGCGGGCTGGAAGCTGGAACCTGGCTACGTCGCGCTGACGGAGGATTTCGGCACCCTCGACGCCGTGTTCGCCCTCAAAGGCGAGCGGCTGACCCGGGATCCGTTGTCCGAAGTCATCCGCGTCGAACGCGGTGGCGTGAACTACTACGTCAAGCGCTACGTCGCAGCGGGCAAAGGTTTGCGCCGGTATCTGGGACGGCCCCGGGTCAAGTCCGAATGGCAGAACCTCAAGCGCTTCGCCAAGTGGGGCATCCCGACGGCAGAAGTCGTCGCCTGGGGCCTGGAGCGCAACGGCGCTGCGTATGATCGCGGCGCGCTGATCACCCGCGAGCTGCCACGCACCGAAGACTTGTCCGAACTGGCGCGGGCCAACGACACGCGCCTGGACAGCCGTTCATGGGTCAACAGCGTCAGCCAGCAGGTCGCGCGCTACACCCGAACCATGCACGACCATCACTTCACCCATAACGATCTGAAGTGGCGCAACTTGCTGGTGGACGATCAGTCGACGGTGTTCCTGATCGACTGCCCCAACGGCGCGTTCTGGGTCAGCTTCATGCTGCGCTACCGGATCACCAAAGACCTCGCGTGTCTGGACAAAGTCGCGAAATATCACCTGTCGGCCACTCAGCGCCTGCGTTTTTATCTGCAATACCGTGGGCGCGAACGCTTGAATGATTCTGACAAAAAGCGCATCCGCCACATCGTCAGTTTTTTTGAGGGTCGTGAATGACTGTTTTCATTGCTGACGCCGACCGGGGGCTGCTCGAGCGGCACGGTCTGGCGGACTTCGATGCGTTGTGGAACGTAGAGCTTGACGCGGTGGATGAGCCCAACACCGGTCGCGGCGGCTGGAGCAGTGTGTTTCGCCTGGAGCTGGAAGGCTCCGGCTATTACCTCAAGCGCCAGAGCAATTACCTGACGTACACCCTGCATCACCCGTTTGGCGAGCCGTCGTTCTCCCGTGAGTTTCGTAACATCAGTCTGTATCAGAAGCTGGGCATTCCGGCGCTGCATGCGGTGTTCTACGCGGACAGAAAGGTCGACGGCGAGCGTCGAGCGATTCTGATGACCCGTGCGCTGGATGGCTGGACCGATCTGGACACGCTGTTGCAGGACTGGCAAGAGCGGCCGGCCACCGAGCGTCTGGCGATTCTGCAGGCGTGCGGGCAACTGGCGCGCACGCTGCACAAGGCCGGTCAGGTGCATGGCTGCTTCTACCCCAAGCATATTTTCATGCGGGCGCGGGGCGGCGAGTATATGGCGCAGCTGATCGACCTTGAGAAGACACGCAAGTCGATCTTCGGCCAGCGCGACCGAGTCAAAGACATTGAGCCTTTGCTGCGCCGCGCACCGGTCTGGAACGAAACGGAAATCCGCGAACTGCTCGCCGCGTACCTGCACGCCCCGACCGACAGCGGACTGGTCGACGCCTGGTGGCAGCGTGTCGCCAAACGCGGCAGCCACAAGCGCCGGGATCGGTAGGCAAATTGTTTTGCCGCGCTTGATTAATCACCGTCCTGCGCAAACCTGTAGCACATTTACTGCCTGTCAGATCTGCGATCTGGCCTGATCAAAGAGGGCGCCGATGCGTTTGTCTGAACTGAAAAACGCCGGTCGCACCCCGGCGCTGCCGATGAGCATTGCGCTGGAGGATGCGGCCGGTTCTGCCGAGCTGCAATTGCTCAGCCTGCTGCGCGTTCTGCCGGGGCAACGCTACGTCGGCGCCGGTATCTGGCGCGGGCGCACGGTCCTGGCGAAGCTGCTGGTCGGTCCGAAAGCCCCTCGGCATTTCCAGCGTGAGCGGGACGGCGTGCAGGCACTGGCGAAGCAAGGCTTGCCGACGCCGTTGCTGTTGGTCGACGGGCTGCAAGAGGGCGAGGGCGGCTGGTTGCTGTTCGAGTTTCTGGATCAGGCCCAAAGCCTGGGCGATGCCTGGAAATCGGTAGAGAGCCTGCCACCGCTGGCCGATGAACAACAGTCGGTGCTCGGCGATGCCTTGGCCGCCGTGGGCCAGATGCACGCCAAAGGCCTGTGGCAGGAAGACTTGCACCTCGACAACCTGCTGCGTCAGGGTTCCACGCTGTATTTGATAGATGGCGCGGGCATTCGTGTCGAAGAGGCGGGCAAACCGTTGTCCCGGCAGAAGGTGCTGGAAAACCTCGGCGTGTTTTTCGCCCAGTTGCCCAAGTCCCTTGAGCCGTTCACCGAAGAATTACTGGTCTATTACCTGCTGAGCAACGGCGAGCATGGCTTGCCGGTCGAAGCGCTGCAAAAGCAGATCGACAAGGTGCGCAGTTGGCGCTTGCGGGATTACCTGATCAAAATCGGCCGTGAGTGCAGCCTGTTCAGCGTCGAGGACGGGGCGTTTGCACTGCGCGCGATTCGTCGCGAGGAAGTTGCGGCGATGCTGCCCGTGCTGGAGAAGGCGGACGCACTGGTCGATGGCGGTCATTTGTACAAGACCGGTGGTGCGGCCAGCGTCGCCAAGGTAGACGTCGCCGGCCGCGAACTGGTGATCAAGCGTTACAACATCAAGAACCTGGCGCACTGGCTCAAGCGTTTCTGGCGACCGTCCCGTGCCTGGCACTCCTGGCGGGAAGGCAATCGTCTACGTTTCCTCGGCATCGCAACGCCTACACCGCTGGCGCTGCTGGAAAAACGCTTTTTATGGCTGCGCCGCGAGGCGTATCTGGTGACCGAGTTCCTGCCAGGGCCCGACATCATCGAGCGCTTTGCGCCCTACGTGGTCTCGGGCGATGCGCCGGAAGCTGAGTTGCAGGCGCTGGACCTATTGTTTGCGCAGTTGATCCGCGAGCGCATCAGCCACGGCGATCTCAAAGGCCACAACGTGTTCTGGCACATCGATCGCTGGTCGCTCATTGATCTGGACGCCATGTGCCAGCACGGCTCCCAGAGTTCGTTCGCGACGGCATTCGCCAAGGATCGCGCGCGCTTCATGCGCAACTGGCCGGCGGACAGCGCGCTGCACCAAGTGCTGGAGCAGCGCATTCCAACGGTTTCAAAAACGCCGGACTGACCCGTCAGTTCGCGTGTTTGAGGTTCATCTCTACCAGTGCGTCAATCAGTGCCTGCACGTTGTCGAACGGCTGGCGATGAACCTGCGGCCATGACTCGCGCTCGATGTAGGCTTTGCCAGCGGTATTGAACTGCACCGGCGTGTGCTTGAGGGTGCGGTCCCTGGAGCGATGCACGATCGTCGGCCGCAAGGGATCGGACTCGTCGAGCAGGAACATGCCCGGACTGTGCAATCTGCCGCTTACCGGAGCGGCGATTTGAGGGTGCTTGGGCAGTTCGATCTCCACGAGGAAGTCATTCTTCACCAGCGCCGCCTCGTGACCCACCCCCGCAGGAACCTGCTCGCCAGGGTCCATCATGATGCCGCGGCCTTTGCCCTGCGCCACGTCCATCACCCGCACGCCAATCCCCTGTTCAAGCTCGGCGATGCCTGGCACGCTGTTTTTGAAGGTGTTGGCATGGGTTTCCCCCACCAGCGCCATCCACTTGTGGGGGCCCATCACTTGCTGATGCTTGTGGATCGTGCGGGACGCAAAATAGCTGAACACCTGCTGGCGCGTGGTATTGGAGTGGGTCGGCAGATGGCGGATGAAGTAACCGGCGGCGCAATCGATAGCGCGGATTTCAATGCCATGCCGCTTGGCCTGGACCACCAGCCTTTCGAATGAGTAGACCCCTGTCGGGTCGGTCCGAAATGTTTTGTCCATGCGCTTGAGGTCATGCAGCAGACGTTTGCTCATCAGCCCGGTTTCGGCGAAGCGGTCCAGGTCGGCCTGATGGAGATCGGTCAGCAGGTGTTCCATGTACAGCGTCTTCACGTCCTGGCGCACCAGATGCTCCATGTTGTCGAGAATGAAACGCTTGCTGGCGAGGGCCGAATGGGATTCGCCAATGACCACGCCCGAGGTGTTTTCGTACAACTCTTCGATGAACATGCTCAACGGCGTGTCGGTCTTCACCTCAGGCAACATTACCCGCTCAGGCAAGGCGAGCGTGAGCACCGAGCGCGCGTCCTTCTGCAGCGTGCTCGCCAGTCCAAAGAACCTCTCACGCACCTCCACCAGATGACTTTCTACGAAGAAGTAGTCAGGGTTAAGGCCTCTGTGACGGAAGTGGGCGAGGTCATGAAAGGTGCTCTGCATCTCGGCAGGCATTTGATAGCGGTTGTCGATCAGTGACTGCTGAATGGCGCCCAGCGGGTAGTCGTTGCTCCAGATGGCGCCATCGGCGCGGGTCCAGTAGCCGGCCGGATTCCATTCAAAACCGTGGTCACCGGTGTAAGGGTTCACCTCGCTCCTGCGATGGGAAACGATAGCGCGGCGGTTAGGGTCAAGGCCCCATGCCATGGGCGAGCGTCGTTCAAGCAAGCCATACAGTGCATCGTCCAGCGAGGTATCGGATGGACTGACAGGCGACGACGCGCCGGCCACATTGTCGATGTTCGGGTTGCCAATCTGTGCCTTGAAATCCGCACGCGACGCAGCGCTGCTGATGACGGCATCGCTGTCGACGGAGATCTGGATCGGCGTGCCCGACGGCACGTCTTCGACGCGCAGGCTGAGTACGCCTTGCAGTTCACTGATGCCGGGCTGTTGCTGCCAGGTGTTGGCGGTCCGGTGGTCGAGCAGCGCGATCCAGCGTCGGCCAGGGTGCGTCTGCAGGTCGCCACTGATGACCTTGTTGCCGAAGAACACCGCCATCTTTTGCGGCGCGAGGACGTCACCGGCAGCGGAGGCTACTTCGTTCCCGGCGTAGTCATAACTGACCGAGGAACTGAACGGCCGAACATCGATGCCGTGCCGGTGGGCCGCTTTGATCAGGTGGTAATAGTCGTACCTGTCGCTGCCATTCTTGAGCGCGCCCTCGTTCACGGTATCCAGATAGTGCTTGATCATGTGGGAGCCGCTGCGCGTCTTGCCGCCGAGCGCTCTGTATTTCTGCAGCTTGTGCGTGTGCTGGTCGGTCTGCAGATGCTCGATGTACAACACCTCGACCTTGTGCTCTGCCAGCAACGGCATGTTGTCGATCAGCAGCTGCTTGCTGGCGATGGACGTCGGTGCTTCGCCAATCACCAGACCGCTGGACTTCTCCAGTGCGGCCTCGAAGAACGCCTGCGGCGTCACGCCATCTTCCAGCAACGGCAAGTCGGGTTTGCTCGGGAGGGGCGGCTGCTCGAAGAATGCCTTGGCATCGCGGTAGAGATTCTGGCGCAAGGTCTGGTAGGTCGAACGACCGCCCTGGAAAATGTCGTCGAAAAACTCATGCAGACCGAACGGGCCTCCTTCAAAGTGCTCAGCCTGCCTTGGGCTGACGATGCCGAAGACGTAGGGTTGCAGCGATTCCGGCATTTCGTAATCGCTCACGTCGCCCACTGCTGTGGCGGGACCTGCCGGGGTTTCGTCCAGACGGCTGAACGGCGGGAGAACGCCGCCGCGCAACCTGGCAGTCTCAAGCAGTTGCCACTGCCCCTGGCTGTTGAGGCGCACGGTTTGCCGGCCGAAAAATGCAAACGGGTTGCGCGGGTCAACAATCTGCCAGGCGGCCAGCCGGACGTCGTACTGGACCTGGTAGGTCTGGCCTTGCATGGCAATGTAAAAGTTGCCACGAACAACGCTGACCCCTTGCCCATGCGGGCGGGTCAAGGGGAGGGCGTCTGTCAGAGACACACCCACGGCATGCAGCGGTTGGGCAGGGGTATCCCCGACCCGCACTGGCGCGGTGTCCTGCTGCAATGCCCTCCATATGCCGGTGACATCGGTTTGCGCGTAGCGGCCGGTGGGCTGAAGCGTTTCCGGGATCAACGCTCGGGTCCGGTACAGCGGGACATGGCGGTTGGCAGGTTGAGGCGCAGCCCAGAAGAGTTCGTTCTCTACGGCGACTGGCTGCAGCGTCTCATCGGTGGCATGGGTAACCGAGCGGGCGTACCTGCCGGCGGCTTTTTGTCCGGTCAGGTCCCTCATCACGCCGCCCAGCCCTTTGATTCCCGAGTGCAGATCGCCCGCAGCGCCCGCCGTGTTCAACCAGGCGCTGAGCACGTAGAAGCTGGCGGTGGCGTGATCACGCTCGTCCAAGGCTTGCAGCGCGCGATAACCATCAGCGCTCGCGATGATCATGCCGACGGCAAAGCTGGCGGGCGGGAAGGGTAACGTCACTGCCGTCGCGATCAGCTCCAGACTGCTCCAGACCTGTCGGCAGAGCATGTCTGCGCGACCGGTCCGGGTGTCCGCGACATCCTGGATCTTGCGCTCGATCACTTGGTTGAAGCACACGTCATACAGGTTGCTGAACGGCTGGTTCGGCAGCGCCGGTTTGCGACCACCGCCTTTCTTCAGTTCAGCCAGGGCAAATGCCAGCGGCATCCCGGCCTTCAAGCGGGCGCGGCTGAGGTAGTAATCGCCCATGCCTGCGCCCAGCAGTGTGTTGCTGAACGTGGTGAGCGGGCGGAAGAGACGACCGTCCGGCGCCTGCGGCGTGTACAACAGAACCTGTTCCAGCGAGCTCGCGTCAGGCGGCGCGAGCAGGAAGCAGCCGTGAATAATCTCTGCACGGGAGGCGATAACCATGACGTCCACGTTCAATTGCAGGGGATAGACCGGATAGCGCAGGCGCTCCGCCGGGCTGCTGTGATGCATGTTGAGGATAGAAATGGTGAGCCAGCTCAGTTGCGAGGCGTCGATGTGGCCTTCGAGGAAACTGCGCAAGGCGTCGGCGCGCATTTGCAGCTGTGTCAGCAGCAGGCTCTGTTGACGGCGCCAGTCGTACCCCTCGCTTGCAGGCGCCAGCAGTTGTCCACGAATCATCTCGATGTACTGATCGGCCAGCCACTGACCGCGAACCGAGCCGGCCACTTTTTCCGGGCTCAGTGGCGTGAGGTCGACGCCCTGGGGGCCGCTGAAGGTGGCGGTGGTATCGGCAGACGCGTTGAGCAGGCCAAGCGTGTCGTCGTAACCGTCGCGCAGCATCTGGGTGTAGGACAGGGTTTCGCGGGGCGTCTGAATGATGATGCGGTCAGGGTCCACCGTTTCGGGTGGCAGGCCCAGCAGCGCATTGATCTTGCGGCTGGCGGTCCGATGAACGTAGGTGTTGAAGTCGGTCACCTGGGTGTGTGGAGTGGCTTGGTAGATTTCACCCGCCGCCATGATCGCATCCTCCAGCGCCACCATTTTCTGACGCTGTTCGGCGGATGCCCGCAGGAACCAGTCCGGTGTGTGCAGCCGTTGCTCGGAGAGCATCACCTCAACGCGCGCCGACACCAGCGTACGCAGACCGCTGTTGTAATCGGGGAGGGTTGCGTAGCTGATCCAGCCCTGGGCAGGCGCCGGCTTTTCGCTTAAATCATGCAGTTGATCTTTCAGGGCGTCCCTTCTGTCCGCGGTGACCTGTTCCAGCAGGAACGGGTTCATGTCGTGGGACCGGCTCCAGCTCACCAGCTCGCCGAGCAACTGACGTTCGTTGTCGAAGCGTTGGAAATGCCGGGCGCGCGGGCTGTCCGGGGTGAACATCAGCAAGCCGTCCGACTGACCAGAGGCATCAACTTTGCGCAACAGCAGCACGCTGCTCAGGGTGTCATGCTCATTTAGCTTGATCTGTTGAACGCTAACGGCCGGGTTTCTCGGGGCGACGCTGTCCGGATTCAGTGACTCGATGAGGGCCAGGTCCGAGGGTTGAATGTGGCCTTGCAACTCTGCCCCGCGGGCTTGTGCGATGAGCTGATGATGCATCGCTTCGCTCATCAGGCGCTGGGTGGTTGGCGAGCCGAGCGCTTGGCGCTGGGCAGGTCCGAATCGGCTTCGCAGGTCTTGCTCGTTGATGACGTCGGCTAGGTAGGCCGGGGTCAGGTCGCTGTACTCAGGCTCAAGCGGCAGGCCGTTGTAGGTGATTCGACTGTGGGTCTGGAAGGGCGAACCTGGCGCTGTGTCGCCGGGGTGCAGGCCGTACAGCGCCAGGTGCGTCAGCGTTCGGCTGACGGTGAAGGTTTCACCGGTGATGGGCTGTGTTCGTTGGGTGCTGATCAGGACCTCGTCCGGGTCGAGGTCAATGCCCGGATCATTGGCCAGTCGCGCGCGCAGACGGCTTCGCGCGAACTGTTGCGGGGACGCGGCGCCGTCCATGACGCTCATCAATGCGCTGCGCGCGCGCTCGTAATTCATGAGGCCCGAGGCGTAACGCTCACGTTGTTCGGTGCTGGCCATTTCCAGCCAGTCGGGGCGTGCGCGGCGTTGCTCGCGGTGGGCGCGGCGATCTTCTGCCGCCGCAATGGCGCCGTCGGGGCCCCAGCCTTTCGGCTGGTGGAGCAGGTCTTCAAGTCTGGCCCGCAGGTCCTGAGGCGACAGGCTGTGGGCGGTCTCGAACAGCGCGTCGATGTCCACACGCTGCTTGTCCAGCAGGCGATCAAAGGCATGGTCGTAGGGCGATCCCTTGATCGGCGTCAGTTCAAACTCCGACGGCAGGTGGGGTTCCAGGAACACATCGCCGTCCGAAGCGGTCTCGAGCCAGGCTTGGCGTGTGCTGTTGTGCATCAGGCGCAGGAGGGGCAGGCGCAGGAGTGGGTGATTGATGCGACGGGCGAGTGCTTGCTGCAATGCCTCGTTCGACACGAAGCCCTCAACGCCTTGTCCGGGCAACCAGAGCAGGGTCTGCCCCGGCTGGGCGGTCGCAACGATCGCGCCGGCGAATTCGATGCGACGCGTTGTATCGAGTTGGAGCTCAAGTGCGCGGAACACCACGTGCTCCCGCGCCTCCATGCCCGGCAGGCAGCGGGAATAGTCGCGGTGCAGTTCACCTTCTTCGATGTTCAGCAGCAGGTCATCGCGCAGGGTCAGTTCGAGGCAGGTCACGAACAGCTCGCGGCGTGAAATATCACGCGCACTGGCCTGCGCCCAAAAGCGCTCGATGGCCGAGTGCAGAGGCGTTGCCTGCTCCAGGGGCGGGAGGCCGGGTGATGCGTCAGTGAGATTCTTTGGGTCCAGCTGCTGGCATTCGGCGTCGAGAACAGCGGCGAGCGTTGTCAGCCGATCCAGCGCAGGCGGGTTGAGTGAAAATGTTTCCATGGTGCAGCATTCCTGATTGATCTCCGCGCGCAATAAGGTTGCGCAAGAGCCGGGCGAGAAGCCCGATGATTCGTCGAGCGATCAATCAATCAGAGCGCCGGGGCGCGTGGTGCTACATAGTTAACGCACGGGATGATGAGCGAACGTGTAGGACTGCGTGCATCCAGGGGGGCTGTTGGAACGCCAACATGTGGGACCGGCTTCAGCCGGGAAGGCGTCAGGTGCCATGTCACAAAACCGGTGGCGCTCACACTGGCCTCTTCCCGGCTAAAGCCGGTCCTGCACACGCATCGCGCTGCACTTCATTCCCCGCGACCACTTCCAGAGCCATTACGCTATAATCCCGCCCTTTAGCTGTCTGCCGCCGTGGCGCCAGACACACCTTATTTGTCAGGCGCGTGATGCCTGCATGCAGACTTAAGAGGCTAGACCCTAGTGGCATTGACGATCCTTGGCCTGTCCGGCGCCCTTAGCCATGATCCTTCCGCAGCCCTGTACATCGACGGCAAGCTGGTTGCTGCGGCCGAAGAAGAGCGTTTCGTTCGCGACAAGCATGCCAAGAACCGCATGCCCTATGAATCAGCGAAGTTCTGCCTCGAACAAGCGGGCATCAAGCCTTCCGATGTCGACGTCGTCGCCATTCCCTTCGCGCCCATCAGCCTGTTCGGCGAAGCGCGCTGGCACTACGCCAAACGCTACTGGTATGCACCGGACCGCGCACTCGACGCGATTCTGATGGGCAACCGCCGCTACAAGCGCTATCGCAACAAGATCGTCTGGTGCCTGGAGCAACTGGGTTTCGATCCGAAAAAGATCAAGATCGAGCCCGTCGAGCACCACTTGGCCCACGCCTCCAGCGCCTACCACTGCTCCGGGTTCCAGGAGAAAACCGCGATTCTCGGGATCGACGGCAAGGGTGAGTACGCCACCACGTTCTTCGGCTATGGCGAAAACGGCAAGATCCACAAGATCAAGGAATTCTTCGATCCGGATTCCCTCGGCGGCCTGTATGGCGCGATCACCGAATTCCTCGGCTTCGAGATGCTCGACGGCGAGTTCAAGGTCATGGGCATGGCGCCCTACGGTGACGCGACCAAGTACGATTTCTCGCGCCTGGCCACGTTCGAAAACGGCGAATTGGTGATCAACACCGAATACGCCAACGTGATCGGCCTGCGTCGCTACAAAGAGAAGGGCAAAGGCTTCTACTTCTCGCCAAAACTGATCGAGTGGCTGGGTCCCAAGCGCGAAGGCGACATCGCCGACGAGCCCTACATCCACTACGCCGCCAGCATGCAGGCGCTGTTCGAGAAGCTGTCGCTGCAGATGATCGACCACTATCTGGGTGACATCCTCAAGGAAACCGGCAAGCTCGCCTTCGCCGGCGGCTGTGCGCTGAACGTCAAACTGAACCAGAAAATCATCGCGCGCCCTGACGTTAAAGAGCTGTTCGTTCAGCCCGCGTCGGGTGATGCCGGCACTGCCGTCGGCGCCGCCGCCTACGTCTCCCACGCCCGTGGCGTGCCGGTCGAGAAGATGGAGCACGTCTACCTCGGCCCGTCCTACAGCAACGAAGACGTGATCGCCGCCTGCGCCCGTCACCCGAGCAAGCCGGCCTGGCGCCAGATCGACAATACCCCGAGCGCATCGCCAAAATCATGGTCGCGGGCAACCCGGTGGCCTGGTTCCAGGGCCGCATGGAATTTGGTCCTCGTGCCCTCGGTGGTCGTTCGATCATCGGCTGCCCGAGCATTGCCGGCGTGGCCGATCGGATCAACCATCAGATCAAGTTCCGCGAGCGCTGGAGGCCTTTCTGCCCGTCGATGCTCGACACCGTCGCCCCGCAGATGATCAAGATCGATCACCCGGCGCCGTTCATGACCTTCACGTTCGAAGTGGCGGAAGAGTGGAAAACCCGCGTGCCGGAAGTCGTCCACGAAGACGGTACCTCCCGCGCCCAGGTGCTCAAGCGCGAGTACAACCCGCGTTACTACGACATGATGAAGGCGCTCGAAGACCTGACCGGCAATGGCGTCTCGCTCAATACTTCGCTCAACCGTCGCGGCGAGCCGATGATCTGCTCGCCTACCGATGCGCTGAACATGTTCTTCGGCTCCGATCTGGAGTACCTGATCATGGAAGACATCCTGGTGGTCAAAGACGGCGTGGAAGGGTCTGGACTTGACTGAAACACTGATCAGCGTTGTGATTCCCGCATACAACTATGCCCATTCCCTGCGTCGCGCAGTGAAATCGGTATTGGCGCAAATCCATGACGCTGCTGCTGATCTGTTGGTGATAGATGACGGTTCAACCGACGGTACATCAGAGGTGCTCGCGAGGCTTTCGGCTGAGAACCCCGGGCGCTTTCGGGTGCTGCACAAGCCCAACGGTGGCTTGTCATCAGTGCGCAATCGCGGCATAGAGGAAACCACAGGTCGATACCTCGTGTTTCTTGACGCAGACGATGAAATGGCGCCGGGCGCACTGGCGGGGCTCGCCAGTCATATCGCACGCCATCCCGACACTCATTTAGTGATTGGTGCGCACTGGTCGGTTTTCGCCGATGGCCGACGCAGTTTGCAGGCAGCCAAGCCGCTACCGGCGACTGCACGACAGAGAGTCAAAGGCTACTTGCTGGACAAGACCCTCTCCATTTCAAACGGTGCCTGTGCCATGCACCGCGACGTGTTTGCGCCGGGTAATTATCCTGAGCGTCTGCGTAATGTCGAAGATCTTCCTGTCTTCGCTCAGGTCCTGGGGCGCTTTCCTTGCACGGTGCTGGATCAGCCGCTGGCGTTCATTTACAAGCACTCCGACAGCATGCGTCATGACTTGCGCCAGAGCCTTGCGGCCGGCACGGTGCAAGTGGTGTGCGAGGTGTTCTCGGCCCAGCGCATGCCCGTTGAGTTTCATGACCTGCGCCAGGCATTCATGGCGCAGCGTTGCCTCTCATTGTTTCGTGATTGTTATTCCCACGGCGAGTACACACTGGCCAGGAAGTTTTATTTGATGGCGTTGAAGGCGCACTGGCGCACGTTCGCGCGCTGGTCATACACACGCAAAGCTCTGCGTTCGTTGTTTCGATAACCGGTTTCAGTTTTGCGCATGTGGTTGAGGGAAGGTCATGAAAGCGGCAGTTGTTAAAACCGGCACCCAGGTCTCTGGATGGGTTCGTGAAAATCCGGTCCGGCTGGCTTTCTGGGGCAGTCTGCTGCTTTCGTTGATTGCCATTCTGGGCACTGCAACAGTTGGGCGTGACGCCGCCCTGTACATCGATACCGCGCAGCGAGTCATCGACCACGGCGCTCAAGCGGCCTGGCAATCCTTTGACTGGCCCTGGTTCTCCCTCTTGCTGGCCGGGACCCACATCGTGCTGCACCTGCCTCTGGAAATGAGCGCGTACCTCTGGTGTGGCCTTTTCTTTGCCGGCGTCAGCGCGTTGATGGTTGACTGTGTTCGTCAGCGCTCACCAGAGCTTGCACCTTGGGCCTGTCTGGTGATGCTGGCGATGCCAGCCGTCAATTCGTTTCGCAACGACATCATTCGTGAATGCGGTTTCTGGTTCTTCTGCACGCTTGCGATCTGGCTTGCACTGCGTTGGCATGCCCGTGGTGGCTGGCTGCGCGCCGCCTTAATTCATCTGGCGATCATCTGCGCCATGCTGTTCCGGCTTGAGGCGCTGCTGCTGATGCCCGCATTGGCGCTCTGGCAGTTACCGGGGTTACGGGATGCGACCCGCCGCAAACAGGTGTTTCAGTTTGCACTGCTGCCGGTTCTGGGCTTTATCGCGGTCGCGGTCTCAGGCGCGTTCCTGTCCGGACGCCTGATGATCTATCTGAACATGCTTAATCCCCACACTGTCCTGGCCTCCTTTGATCTGCTGTCGAACCAGTTCGCCAATTCCCTGATCAACAAGTACTCGCAAGACGAAGCGGGACGCATCATTTTCTTTGGCATCCTGGCCTCCATGATGATCACGTTCGTCAAGCTGATGGGGCCTTTCGCGTTGCCCTTCGTGCTACGTCGCAACTGGGGCGTGCTGGGTACGTACTGGCGCGATTACCGGCCGTTTGCCTGGGCGGCGCTGTTGTACCTGATCGTGCTGGTGCTGTTCTATGTCAAAGAGCAGTTCATGAACAGCCGCTACATGAGCTTTCTGAGTTTGCTTTTTGTGCCGTTAATGGCAATGGGGTTGGCGTCGTTTGTTGGACAGTTCCCGCGCGTTGGCAAGGCGCTTGTTGTCGTAGCGCTGCTCGTGATGCTGTCAAACGTGATAACGACCGGTGCTGGCAAGACCCATTACGTGGAGGCAGGTCGCTGGATGTCGACCCATGTCGAGCCGAGCGCCCCTGCCTTCTTTGAAGACGGGCGCATCAGTTATTACGCCGGCCGAGGTTATGTGATTCCGGGGTTGACGCGTGAGCAAGCGATGTCCCCGCAGCACGCGGACGAGTATCAATACTTCCTTATCGACGCCAAAGAGAACGAGCCATGGCTCGTCGAGTGGCTTGAAGCACACCATTTCAAGGTTTTGGCGCACTTTACCAATCGCAAGGGCGCAACCATTCTGGCTATCGGTCGATAGGGGCGGTCAGCAGCAGGTGCAGGCGCTCGGTCATTCTGGACCGCCTGTCAGTCGGCAAGCCCTGGGCGTAGCCCTGCAAAAACGCCGCTCCCTGATCACTGCCAAGCAGCCACTGCTTGTCCTGTTCGTAACGTAACAAGTGGGCGAAGTTGCGCAAGCGCTTGCTGTCACTCAACGCCAGTTTCTGGCAGCGCAGGTCCGCGATGTCGATCAATCCAAGTTCATCGGCCGGCGTGAGCACAACGTTGCCCAGATGCAGTGAGCGGAAATACACGCCCTTCTGGTGCAAACTCGCGATAAATGCGCCTATTTCAGCGTGCAGCGGCGTGCTGTCACCGCGCTCTTTCAGCACCTGGCGGATGGTCAATCCGGGCAGCGGTGTGTAGCGCACGCCGTCGCGGCTGATGCTGGCAATTCGGTAGGTGGCGATGACATCGGGGCAGGGAATGGCGCGCTTTTTGAGGGCGTCGATGTTGTCGGCGAAGCGTTGCGCGTAAGGAAACAGCAAGGCCGAGCTGATCAGGCGCTTGCGGCGGAACAGTTTGAGAATGGTGCCGTCTTCAAGCAACAGAACCTTGTCCCCTGATCCGTCCGCTTCGAGCACGGTGGCATTTTCTCGCAAGGCCAGATAGGCGCTGTGTTCCATTGACTGCATCGACATACTTACCTGAACAAATGCGGCATGGTACCCGAGTCGGCCCGCCTTGGGTCGCAGCAGGAGTCGACAAATATGGGTTGTGCTACCATGCCCGCCTAATTTTTTCGTGCGGATTCCCATGAGCAGTCCTGATCCTCAAGCTAAAACGACCCTGGCGATTTACTTTCGTCTGTTGACCTATGTGCGGCCGTATATAGGCCTTTTCTGCTTGAGCATTGTCGGCTTTCTTATCTTTGCTTCCACCCAGCCGATGCTCGCCTACATCCTCAAATACTTCGTGGATGGCCTGTCCAATCCCGAAGCCAGCCTGTTCCCCGGCAACCCTTATATTGGCCACCTGCAATTGCTGCAGGCGGTGCCGCTGATGATCGTGCTGATCGCGGCGTGGCAAGGCGCCGGCTCGTATCTGGGCAACTTCTTCCTGGCCCGCGTCTCCCTCGGGCTGGTGCATGACTTGCGTGTCGTGCTGTTCAACAAATTGCTCACGCTGCCCAATCGCTTTTTCGACAACAGCAACTCCGGGCACCTGATCTCGCGCATTACCTTCAACGTGACCATGGTCACCGGCGCTGCCACGGATGCGATCAAGGTCGTGATTCGCGAAGGCATGACGGTCATCTTTCTGTTCGGCGCGCTGCTGTGGATGAACTGGAGACTGACCCTGGTGATGCTGGCGATATTGCCGCTCATCGCCGTCATGGTGAACAGCACCAGCAAGAAGTTTCGCAAGCAGAGCAAGAAGATTCAGGTGGCCATGGGCGACGTCACCCACGTGGCCTCCGAAACCATTCACGGCTATCGCGTGGTCCGCAGCTTCGGCGGTGAAGATTACGAACAGGACCGCTTCGAAAAGGCCAGCCGCAGCAACACCAAAAAGCAGCTGGCGATGACCAAGACCGGCGCGGTTTACACCCCGATGCTGCAATTGGTGACCTACAGCGGCATGGCCGTTGTGATGTTCCTTGTCCTTTATTTGCGCGGCGATTCCTCGGCCGGCGATCTGGTGGCCTACATCACCATGGCCGGCCTGCTGCCCAAGCCGATCCGTCAGTTGTCCGAAGTCAGCTCCACCATCCAGAAAGGCGTCGCCGGTGCTGAAAGCATTTTCGAACAGCTGGACGAGCCGCCCGAGCAGGACCTGGGGACCCTGGAGCGCGACAAGGTTTCGGGCCGTCTGGAGGTCAAGAACCTCACGTTCACCTACCCGGGCACGGAAAAACGCGTGCTGGACGACGTAAGTTTTGTCGCCGAAGCCGGCCAGATGGTCGCGCTGGTGGGCCGCTCCGGCAGCGGCAAATCCACCTTGGCCAGCCTGATTCCGCGTTTCTATGATCACCTGCAGGGCCAGATCCTCCTTGATGGCGTCGAGACTCAGGACTACACCCTGCGCAGCCTGCGCCGCCAGATTGCGCTGGTGAATCAGAACGTCACGCTGTTCAACGACACCATCGCCAACAACATCGCGTATGGCGATCTGGCAGGTGTGCCGCTGGAAGAAATCAAGAAGGCCTCGGCCGATGCCTACTCCGACGAGTTCATCGACAAGTTGCCTCAGCAGTACCAGACCCTCGTCGGCGAGAATGGCGTGCTGCTGTCCGGCGGCCAGCGTCAGCGCTTGGCAATTGCTCGCGCGCTGCTGAAAAACGCGCCGCTGCTGATTCTCGACGAAGCGACTTCGGCGCTGGATACCGAATCCGAGCGCCACATCCAGAAGGCACTGGAAAAAGTCATGCAGGGCCGTACCACGCTGGTGATCGCCCACCGCCTGACCACCATCGAAAAAGCCGATGTCATTCTGGTGATGGACGAAGGCCGTATCGTTGAGCGCGGCTCCCATGACGAGTTGCTCGGGAAAAACGGTTACTACACGCGCCTGCACGCCAAGCAGTTCGAAGAAACCGAGCCTGCCGAAATCGACCGGGCAGTCGATGCATGCTGAGTCACTTGCGCGCATGGCGTGAGCGAGGCTGGACCCCGATCGATGCAACGACCTACGCCACCGCGTGGCAGCAGTTCGGCGGCAGCGTTGCGACACACCCGCAAGTGATCGAGCGTCTGGCCGGGCTTGCGGATATTCCGGTGCGTTACCTGGGGTGGCTGCAAGACGACAACGTTGTCGCTGCGGTTGCCTGCTGGGACCGGGATCTGGCGCTGGCCAAGAAAGTGCTCAAGCAGCGTGATCGGCGGGTCTTCGATCTGGGTAACGCGGAAATCATCCTGCCGATAGCGCCCGGCGTGAAGGTGCCGGTGCGCCAGCGCATGAGCTATGTGTCGGAGTTGAACGCCGGCCAGATCGACACGCTCAAGCCGCAAGCCGAAAGCCTGGCGATCGCCCGTGCGCCCGAGGACTATTCCAAGAAATTCCGCTACAACCAGCGCCGCGAGCAGCGTTTGCTTGAGGAGGCGGGCGGGGTCCTGCAGCCGATGCTGGACTTCACGTCCGAGGAACAAGCCCGCATTTATTCAGGCCTGTTTCATGCCCGCTGGGGCTTCGACGTGCCGGGCAAGGATCACCTGGCCAAGGTGTTCGAGCTGATGCGAGAGTTCATGACCGGCTCGATGATCCTTCTGGAGGGCAAGCCTATTGCCGCTCAGGTGCTGTACAGGGTCGAGTCGCCACAGTGGGTGTCGGTCGAATACATCAACGGCGGTGTCGATCCAGCCCATCAGGCGCTGAGCGCCGGCAGCGTGCTGAGCTTCGTCAACACCCAGAACGCCTGGGCTGACGCGAGGGCGCTGAACAAGCCATTGCGCTATTCCTTCGGCCGCTCTGATCGCGAATACAAAGACCGCTGGTGCCAGACGGTGCCTGTCTACAAGGTTGGATGACATGTCCGGGCGCAAGCAGCAGCTTCTGAAACGACATCGGCGCAACAAGCGTCTGGCGCTGATCATCGGTCTGGTGCTGCTGATCGGCATTGGCATCTGGGTCGCGTGGTGGTTGGTGCCTCTGCTGATCGTGGCCGCCTGGGTGGCCCATGAAGCCTGGTTCTCCGACCATCTTTTTTATTCGCCCAAGAGCGATTACCACTATCAGTTTCCCGACGCGGCTCAGGCGCAGCGTGTTTCCGTCGTCAACGGCATGCTGGAACTGAGCGAGCCGTTGGCCGAAGGCGAAACGCTGATGCTGGAGCTCGACCTGCGCAGCACCTGGCTCGGTCGCTGGCTGGACCCGTACGTGTTGGCAGGCGACGACCGCCAGGATTTCGAACGAGGGTTTGCCGGGCGTCGCTACGTGAACCTGACCGGTCAGCGCGACGTGGTCGCTGACAGCACGCTGCGCCTCAAGGGTGGGTTCTGCCGCATCGCCAATGCCGGCTGTTTGTACGTGCTGAGCAATCCGGATTACCGCCAGCAACGGTTGATGATCCTCGCGCCCCACGCCGACGACGCCGAGCTGGCAGCGTTTGGCCTGTACAGCCAGGCGGCGGATTGCAGCATCGTCACCGTGACTCAGGGCGAAATCGAGGCCGAGCGCTACGAACAGCTGGGGCTGAACCGCGCCGATGCTGCGCGACTCAAGGGGCGCTTGCGTACGTGGGACAGTCTGGCGATTCCGTTGTGGGGCGGTGTGCCGCAGAGTCAGTGCGTGCAATTGGGCTACTACTGCCTGCAACTGCCGGCCATGGCCCAGTCGCCGGATCAGCCGTTTGGTTCTCGCGACTCTTCAGAGACCGACATTCGCAGTGCGCGGCAGCACAATCCGTTGCCGTTGCCAGGGGATCAGGACGGGGCGCCTACCTGGAACAATCTTGTCGCCGATCTCGCGGCGCTGATCGATGCCTGTCGCCCGGACGTCATTGTCATGCCGCACCCCGAGCTCGATCCCCACGCCGACCACATCGCCACGACCCAAGCGTTATATGCGGCAGTCAGCAGAAGCGCGCACACGCCCGAGGTGGCGCTGTTCTACGCCAATCATCTGCACGACAACGACCGCTGGCCCATGGGGCTGGCCGGTAAAGGTGTCGCGCTGCCGCCGTTTGTTGAAGCGCCCTCGGTTGATCAGATCTGGAGCACGTCGCTCGGTGCGGACGTGCAACTTGATAAGGCCATGGCCCTGGCGATGCAGCATGACCTGCAGGGATCACCACCCCTGAAGAAGCGCCTGCGCCGGCAGATTCAACGCTGGCTGGCCGGTCGCGAATGGCCGCTGACGGGAGACGACGAATTCTTCCGCAAGGCCGTTCGACGTCACGAGGTGTTCTGGGTCCGCCGCTTTCCGCGCCCGTAGTTGCAACAGTCGACGCACCAATAGAAGCGCCCTGTGAGGCGCCGTTTGAAGCACTAAGGGATTCGAGGCCAACCGGCCAGCCAGCGCTGATCGCTGTGCTAAGATTCCGTCCTTGTCCATTTCTGCCACGGGTTGTTCGATGAAGTTGTCCATGCCGCGTTTTGATCAGGCTCAAGTGTTAGTTGTCGGCGACGTCATGCTCGACCGCTACTGGCACGGTGGCACTTCCAGAATCTCCCCTGAAGCGCCGGTTCCGGTGGTCAAAGTCGACCAGATCGAAGACCGTCCGGGTGGCGCGGCCAACGTGGCGTTGAACATTGCAGCGCTGGGCGCCAAGGCGTCACTGGTCGGCGTCACCGGCACCGACGAAGCCGCCGACAGCCTGAGCAACAGCCTCAAGGCGGCCGGCGTCACCGCCAGTTTCCAGCGCATCGCCCATCAGCCAACCATCGTTAAATTGCGCGTCATGAGCCGGCACCAACAGCTCCTGCGTATCGACTTCGAAGAACCCTTTGCCACTGACCCCGAGGCCCTGAGCCGCGAGGTCGATGCCATGCTCGACGGTATCAAGGTGCTGGTCCTGTCCGACTACGGCAAAGGCGCGCTGAAGAACCATCAAGTCCTGATCAAAGCCGCCCGGGATCGTGGCATTCCCGTGCTCGCCGACCCGAAGGGCAAAGACTTCGCGATCTATCGTGGCGCCAGCCTGATCACGCCCAACCTCAGTGAATTCGAAGCCGTCGTCGGCCATTGCGTCGATGAGGCAGAGTTGGTCGCCAAAGGCGCTTCGCTGATGAAGGACCTCGATCTCGGTGCGTTGCTGGTCACCCGTGGCGAACACGGCATGACCCTGCTGCGTCCGGATCAGCCAACGCTGCACCTTCCGGCCCGCGCGCGGGAAGTGTTCGACGTCACGGGTGCTGGCGACACAGTTATTTCCACGTTGGCAGCGGCCATTGCATCGGGTGAGGAATTGCCGCACGCGGTCGCGCTGGCGAACCTTGCGGCGGGCATCGTCGTGGGCAAGCTCGGCACCGCCGCGATCAGCGCGCCCGAGTTGCGTCGCGCCATCCAGCGTGCCGAAGGTTCCGAGCGCGGTGTGCTGACCCTCGATCAGTTGCTGCTGGCCATTGACGATGCCCGTGCCCACAACGAAACCATCGTGTTCACCAATGGCTGCTTCGACATTTTGCACGCCGGCCATGTCACCTACCTGGAACAGGCCCGCGCGCAGGGCGACCGGCTGATCGTGGCGGTCAACGACGACGCGTCGGTGAGTCGCCTCAAAGGCCCGGGCCGCCCGATCAACAGCGTGGATCGGCGCATGGCCGTGCTGGCCGGTCTGGGCGCAGTGGACTGGGTCATCAGCTTCCCGGAAGGCACCCCGGAAAACCTCTTGGCCCATGTGCATCCGGACGTGCTGGTGAAGGGCGGAGACTACTCGGTTGACCAGGTCGTCGGCGCTGACATCGTCGCCTCTTATGGCGGTACCGTGAAAGTACTGGGGCTGGTCGCCAACAGTTCAACGACAGCCATCGTCGACAAGATCCGCAGTCAGGACTGATCCGACGCTCACCGTGCAGTGTGGCCCCCATTGCCGCTGCCATTTATGTATTCGCAGTTCGGTATATGAACGAATGAAAGTCATGTTACTGGTGATGGATGAGCAGCGCGTCATACTCGACGGCTTGTACGACACCGTGCGGCAGCATTGTGACGACTGCGTCATTTTTCGCCTGAGCAAGCAACAGCAACTGAATCTCGGGCCGTTTCTGGCCTCGGTCGATTATCAGCGCTACGACCGGGTGGTGATCTTCTCCCGGGTCAAACGGCTTGCTCGCCAGCGCGCGGTGCTCAAGTGCATTCCGGGGCTGATCTTTCTTGAGCACGATGCGTATCAGAACTACATGGCCGCCAGCAAATACCACGGCATGTATTCACGCCTGTACCGGCAGCTGCCGTGGAGTCGTGCGCTGGTTTCCGGCGCGGTGGTCGCGCGGCGCATGCGCGGCGAAGGCCTGGACGCGGTGTTCGTGTCCAAGGGCTATGACCAGGAAATGCTGCGCAACCTCGGTCAGTCTCGGGACATTGCGGTGGGCTTCCTCGGCAGCCTGAAGAGCCGCGAATATTCACAGCGTAAACAGCTGATGGAAAACCTCGCGCAGCGTGCTGGTGTGCTGGTGACGCGCACGGCCTCCGGCGCCGAATACCTTGAAACCCTCAATCGCATCAGGATTTTCGTCAGCGCCGATATTGGCATGGGCGAGTTCATGATCAAGAATTTTGAAGCCATGGCCTGCGGTTGCGTGCTCCTCGCGTGGAGTCAGGGTGAAGAGGACGATCTGCTGGGTTTCGAGGAGGGGCGCAACGTCATGTTCTACCGCTCCGAAGACGAAGCCGTCGAGAAGATCCGCCTGCTGCAGAGCGACCCTGATCTTGCCGCGCGCATTGCGGGCGAGGGGCAAACATTCGCCGAAGAGCGCTATGCCTTTGGCCGCGTGGGCCGCGATCTGGCCGACGAAATTCAGCGGCCAATGCGTCCGTGGCAGCGTCCGTCGGCGCTGACCCGTGCCTGGGTCAAATGGCGCCATGGCATGCAGGTGCCGGCCTGATGACGCTGCCGTCAGACCACGACAGCGCCGCACACAGTGAACCCCTTGTATTGCCGGGCGCCGATCAGGACGTGTTCGGCGCGCTTCCCGCTGCGCTGCACCAGTGCCTGGCGAACGCGGCACGGGTCATCCTGATCGCCAACAACCCCGCCATCACCCAGGCGGATTTCGATGCCTTGGGCGTGGGCGTGGACGATGTGGTGGTCAGCTTCAATCTGTGCACAAAGGCCGCGTTGCTGAAGCCTGAAAGCGTCAACCTGTTCGTCCACGGCTTCAACGCGCCGGACTGTTATTTCTTCGGGCTCCCCGCAACAGTTGAGGTACAAGAACGAGCCGCCCAGCCAGGCTCGCGTTGCTTCACGCTGCTGGTGGGCTGCGCCGTGCCGCTGTGCCCGCTGCCTGACGTCGCGCTGTATTGGGACCGCATCCCGCTGCCGGCTTTGGCCGAGCATTACCCGGTCGATCGGCCCAACGGCAAACGCTTCGTCGGCCCCTCCACGGGTTTCAACGTGCTGGTGTTGCTCGACTCGCTGCGCGCTCATGCCGGTTACCGCTACAGGCTCATGACCCTCGGTTTTTCCAACGAGGCCGGCAAGCTCTGGGGCGGTCATGCCTGGGATTACGAGCGCAACTGGCTGTTGGGCGCCGACGTCGAAGTGATCGCCCTCAAGCCCCGGAGCTGGTGGCGCACGCTGTTATTTCGTAAATGAACGAGCCCGTCCGCCGCTTGCGCGCGCGTGTCCAGGCGCATCGCCATTGATCCCGGAGAGTTTGTCAGTGCTGAACATTGCGGTCGCGTTTTTTGGTATCCCGCGCAACTCGGAAATCTGTTTTCCTTCCATTGAGGAAAACGTCCTTGGCCAGTTGCCGAAGGGCAGCAACGTCAAATGCTTTTACCACCTCTACAAGATCGACGAAGTGCACAACCAGCGCTCGGCGGAGAAGGGCGAGCTGAAGGCGCAGAACTACGAAGTTTTCCAGCCGATGACGGGCGTTCTCCAATCCACCGACGGCGTGCTTGATCGCTGGGATTTCGAACGGGTGAAGGCGATGGGCGACACCTGGGGCGACGAGCACGTCTCCCTGCGCAACCTGATTTATCAGCTCAATTCCTTGCACACCGTGACGGGCATGATGGAGTCGTTCGATCCGGACTTCGTGGTGTTTGTGCGGCCGGACAACTTCTTCCATTCGCCGCTGCCGGGCTATGCCTTTCATTCACCGCACGCACGGCGGCTGAACGCCTATATTCCGGACTGGCAGTGGTGGGGCGGGCTGAACGATCGTTTCGCCATTTGCGGCCGCGATGTTTACCGCGCCTATGGCAAACGGATCGAGCGTATCTTCGAGTTCTGCGAAGCGACAGGCCGCAAGTTGCACTCGGAGCGCTTGCTCAAATACGCGCTGCTTGAAGCCGATGCCCGCGTCTGCACGCTGCCGACCACCGCCTCGCGGGTGCGCATCACCGGCGCCTTCGCCGAAGAGTCGTTCTCACCGAAGCGCGGAATGGGCAAGCGTGAGAACCGGTATTTCCACTTCTTCGCCCGACTGCGCACCTGGCGCGATAAACGCCGCACCGAGAAGAGCTAATCGGCGGCCTACTTATGCAGGCCGCTGCGAACCAGTCTGACCAGCCGCCGCGCCTTGATCCGCAGCTTGGTCAGCCCTGACTTGGGCTTCTTCTTCGGTGTCATGCCCTGCTGCACCAGCCAGTCCTTCCAGCGAATCCGCTCCTCGCGCACCACCCAGCCCTCCTGGGGAGCAAAACTCTCGGCCAGATAAAGCCCACGCGTACCGGCAGGCGAAAGCTTGTCGTTCTTCAGGGTGTACAGCTCGGGCAAGGGCGAGCCGTTTTCCAGCGGCATCAGGTACAGATCCGGTTTGCTGCGGTTAAGGCGCGCGACCAGCTCGTTGTTTTCCAGGCTTTCATCAACGTGAAACATGCTTAACGGGCGAGCCTCTTTCGGCACCTCCAGGCGCATGTCATAGATCAACTGCAATGACGCGGTCGGCAAATGCACGTAAGCGCGGGGATTTTCAATCAGGGTCAGGCTGCCGCAGCGCACAGGGAGTGCCGCGCCGGGAAGCGGGGTGAGACGAAAGGGCATCGCTTCGCGGTAGTGCAGGGCTGCCGCGTAGGGCGCTGGCAGCCAGGTTTCATTGAAGCGCCCGCCGAGCCAGCCTTGGGGCGTCTCGATCAGGCACTCCTCAGCGACTTCCTGCACCGCCGTGTGCAACGGCAGGTTGAGTTCGTGGGCGGGGACGTAGCCGGAAATCAGCTTGAGCACCACGTCGCCTCGGTCCTTCCGACGCTGGCGAACCAGCACCCAGTAATCGCGGTTCTGCCAGCGCAGGGTCAGGCGCACCGAGACGCCAAGATTGGCCAGCTCAGTGGAGAACCGCTCGGTGTCCTCTACGTCGATCTTGCTGCGCCGCGCCAGGGTCTGGGTGAAATTCAGCGGCATCCCGATGCTCTGGTAGGTCAGGCTTTCCGGGGTGGCTTCGACAAATAACGGCAGGGTCTTGAAGTTGCTGGGGTTTCTCCGAATCAGGGTTCGCGGCATATCGGCTCCTTCTTGCGTTGGGGTCGGCCGTTTGTCTCAGGGCTGACGACGGATCACGGCAGCGGCGGTGGCCACGTTATGGGCCAGATGCAGCGGGTTGATGGTGCCGACGATAGCACCGGTGACGCCGGGATGTTCAAACAGCAACTCGAAACTGGCACGCACAGGATCGACACCGGGGCTCAGGCAAACGTGCCCGCTGGCCAGCGCTTTTTTGACCAGTACCGCTTTGCTGTGTGCAGCAGCGTAGTCGAGGACCGGCTTTTCGCCCTGTTCGTTGAGGTTGTACGTGACCATCGCGCAGTCGCCGCCCTGCAAGGCCAGCAGCCCGCCCTCGACGGTCTTGCCGGAGAAGCCGAACCCGCGAATCTTGCCCTCGCGCTTGAGCTCGGCGAGGGTCTGATACACGGCGCATTCGTTGAGCACGTGCAGGTCGTTGCCGTCGGAATGCACCAGCACCAGATCGATGAAGTCGGTTTCCAGGCGCTGCAGACTGCGATCCACCGAAAACCGCGTATGTTCGGCGCTGAAATCGTGCCGGGACTGGCCCGCTTCAAATTCCTCGCCGACCTTGCTGACGATCACCCAGTCCTTGCGCTGCCCGCGCAGCAGCGGTCCGAGGCGCTCTTCGCTGCGACCGTACGCCGGGGCGGTGTCGATCAGGTTGATGCCCAGATCCCGCGCCAGCTTCAGCAGCATCTGCGCTTCAACGTCGTCGGGAATCGTGAAGCCATTGGGGTACTTCACGCCCTGATCGCGGCCCAGCTTCACCGTGCCCAGGCCCAGGGGGGAAACGTTGATACCGAGGGTGCCGAGCGGCCGATGCAGATCGTGCAGGGTCTTCATGGCAGCAGTTGATCCCAGACAGGAATGGCGAGGGGCGGCTTGGGGAAGTCGGTGTGCGGCGGCTGCGGGGTGGGATGAATGTCATCCCGGGACAACGAGGCCAGCACACGGTCGGCAAAGTCGGGGGCCAGCGCCAGCTTGGTGGGCCAGCCGACCATCAAGCGGCCCTGCACGTCGACAAAGGCGTTGTCGGGGCGGACCAGACCGCTTTGCTGCGGCTCGGCGCGGTCCACGCGCAGGGTGGCGAACTGCGCCTCGCTGAGATCGACCCACGGCAACAGATTCGCGAGCTCTTTTTTCGCGGCGGCGATCTGCTCGGCGGGGTTGCGGGCAACGCCTTCGGCTTCGGCAATGTCGCCGCCCAGGTACCAGACCCACTGGCCGTCGGCGGCCGGATGCGTGGTGACGGTGATCCGTGGCTTCGGCCCGCCACCCAGGCAGTGGGCGTACAGCGGTTTGAGCGTCGGGCCCTTCACCAGCACCATGTGCAGCGGCCGGCGTTGCATGGCCGGCTGGCTCACGTTCAGTGCCTTGAGCAGATCAGCCATGCCTTCGCCGGCGCTGAGCACTACGCGCTGCGCATGGATCTCGCGGCCGTCGACGCGCAGCCCGACCAGTTCGCCGTCGTGGCGCAGCGGCTCGATGTCCTGACCCGAAAGCAAGCTATCGCCTGCCAGCTCCGCCAGTTTTTTCACCAGACTGGGGATGTCGATGACCAGCTCGGCCAGACGGTACACCTTGCCTTTGAAGCGCGGATCCTGAAGCGCCGGCGGCAGGTCGCTGCCCTTGACCTGATCAACGCGCCCGCGCACGGCCTTGCTGGCGAAAAAGCTGGTGAGATTGCCGGCGATGGTGCCGGGCGACCACAGGTAGTGGGCTTCCGAAAGCAGGCGTACGCCCGACAGGTTCAGCTCGCCTTTGCCGGCCAGCGCTTCGCGCCAGCGGCGAGGCATGTCGGCGATGGCTTCGGAGGCGCCGGACAGAGCGCCGTGCAGGGCGTATTTGGCGCCGCCGTGAATAATCCCCTGGGATTTGAGTGTCTGGCCGCCACCGAGGCTGGCCTTTTCCACCACCACCGTCGAAAAGCCCTGATGCCGCAGTCGCGCGTTGAGCCAGAGACCGGCAACGCCCGCGCCGACAATCAGGACGTCAGTGGAAATAGCAGATGACATGGGCACCTCAAATGGCGAAACGAATGCGGGCATTATAGGGGAAGGCCCTTTTCAGTAACCCCCTTTAATGACCGGCCGTCTTCGAGAACAGCTGGATCACCACGACGCCTGCGACGATCAGCCCCATGCCGGCGATGGCAGGCAGATCCAGTTTCTGGCCGTAGATAAAGAGTGCGGCAATGCTGACCATGACGATGCCCATACCCGCCCACACGGCATACGCTACGCCGACCGGGATGGTGCGCACCACCAGCGTGAGCATCCAGAATGCAATGGCGTAGCCGACGATCACCAGCAGCAGCGGGATCGGCGTGCTCAGGCCTTTGACGGCTTTCATCGACACGGTGCCGATGACCTCGGCACAGATGGCGATGGCCAGCAGGTAGTACGCAGACATGGTGTAGCTCCTTTTCAATGGCCGTCATTAAAGCGGCTTACCCGGCATGGAACAACCGGGCCTTTTGGGGCAGGGACGATGGTGGCTGGCGGAATGCGCCCGGCAAGATATGTGCGAATCTCGATGGAAATCTGACAGCAATTGGCTGATAAACTCCGCGCCCATGAATAGAACCCTCTACAGCATCCTGTTCCACCTCGGCCTCCCACTGATCGCCCTGCGCCTGTGGCTGCGTTCGCGCAAGGCCCCGGCCTACGCGCAACGGGTCGGCGAGCGCTTCGCCATCGGCCTGCCCGCCATGCAACGCGGCGGGATCTGGGTGCATGCCGTATCGGTAGGCGAGAGCATTGCCGCTGCGCCGATGATTCGTGCGTTGCTGGCCCGCTATCCGCAATTGCCGGTCACCATTACCTGCATGACGCCGACCGGCTCTGAGCGCATTCAGTCGCTGTTCGCCCACGAGCCGCGCGTCCAGCATTGCTATCTGCCCTATGACTTTCCATGGGCAGCCGGGCGTTTTCTCGATCATATCCAGCCAAAGATCGGCGTGATCATGGAAACCGAGCTGTGGCCCAATCACATTCATCAGTGTGCGAAACGCGGCATTCCAACGGTGCTGGCGAATGCGCGGTTGTCAGAGCGGTCCGCTCGCGGCTACGGACGCTTCGCCGGGCTGACTCGACCGATGCTCGCCGAGATGAGCCTGATTGCCGTGCAGACCGAAACCGAGGCCCAACGCTTCCGTGACCTGGGCGCTCGGCCCGAGTGCGTCAACGTGACGGGCTCTATCAAGTTCGACCTGACCATTGATCCGCTATTGCTGGAGCGTGCTGTCCAGCAGCGTGAGCACTCGCAGACCCTGCAACGTCCCGTGTGGATTGCCGCCAGTACCCATGGGGGCGAAGACGAGGTGGTGTTGGCGGCCCATCGCACGCTCATGCAAAGCCATCCCGACGCGCTGTTGATTCTCGTGCCCCGTCACCCCGAGCGGTTTAACAGCGTGTTTGAACTGAGCCAACAGCAGGGGTTTGCCAGCGTTCGCCGTTCGACGGCCGAGCCGGTAACCCCGGAAACCTCGGTTCTGGTGGGCGACACCATGGGGGAACTGCTGTTTCTGTATGCGCTGGCCGACATCGCCTTTGTCGGCGGCAGCCTGGTGCCCAACGGCGGTCATAACCTGCTGGAGCCTGCGGCGCTGGATAAGCCCATTCTCAGTGGCCCGCACCTGTTCAACTTCCTCGAAATCGCCGCGATGTTGCGTAACGCCGGTGCTTTGGAAGAGGTCGGTGACGCGGCTGCATTGGCCGCCGCAGTGCGGGGTTTGATCGACCAGCCCGAGAAGGCAAAGGCGATGGCCGATGCCGGGCTGGCCGTGATGAAGGCCAATCAAGGGGCGTTGCAGAAGTTGCTGGATGGGATTGGGCGGTTGTTGGGCTGATTTTGGCAAGCAAGCGGTCATCTGGATGGCTTGCGCTTAACGACAATCGTGCGTTCCGCGCAAATCCAATGCATGAGCGCGCTTGCCCGGGTCCTGGCGCGAATCGATAGCAGAGTTGTTGAGCAGGTCATGAAGGTGCTACCGGTAAACCTCCCGACGATTGCCCAGTTCGATGACCAAAATGGTAGCTCGCCGTTTTGGATATCGCAGATCACTCGTAGATCCCCAATTCGATAGCGCCACAGCCCGCCCTTGGGACCTGTTAGCGCTTTGCCCACGCTGCAAGGGTCGTCTCTGACAGCTACCCGTTCGTCCATGAAGTCAAGCACGCGCCGGGCGGTTTGCTTGTCGAGCTTCTTGAGCTGTTTCTTTGCCGTCTCGGTGTACTTAATCGTCCAGGCCAAGCTCTTTCCTTACATCGCTGGATGAATAAGTGGCTTCCTTGCCCTTTCGGACGCGTTCGAGTACGTCCGCTGCCAGGTAATACTCTTCAAGCTCAGGTAAACCTTGCTCGATAATTTCACGCAAATAAAAGGCTTTGGTCCGGCCGGTGCTAGCCGCGAGAACGTCGAGACGTGCTTCAGTCTCGGGGGTGAGGCGAATTGAGGTAGGCATGCGACTTCTCCGCAATACATGTATTCACTGTATCGCGCGGACGCTACTCGGGTCGCCGAAACGTTTCAATCGGCTTGTCACCGCTCCGTCGGCCGCTCGAAATTCTCCGCCGCTTCTCTCGCCAGATCCGGCGGCAGGAAGTCTTTATCGGGGTTGTAATCGGCTTTCAGGAAGCGCGACAGGTCCTGCAAATCCCCCGGGCTCAGGGTGCCGGCGGCTTGTTTCAGGCGCAGGTTGTCGAGGATGTAGTCGTAGCGGGTGTTGTTGTAGTCGCGCACCGACGCATAGAGCTGGCGCTGTGCATCGAGCACGTCGACGATGTTGCGGGTGCCGACCTGATAGCCGATTTCCGTGGCTTCCAGCGCGCTCTGGTTGGAGATGATCGACTGTTTGCGCGCCTGTACCTGCTCCACATCGGTGTTCACCGCGCGGTGCAGGTTGCGGGTGTTTTCCACCACTTGTCGGCGCATTCCTTCACGCTGTTGTTCGCTCTGGCCTAAACGAGCATAAGCCTCGCGGACCTGCGAACTGGTCAGCCCGCCGCTGTAGATCGGGATGTTCACTTGCAGACCGATGGTGCGTTGCTCGACGCTGCCGTGAAAACTCTGACCGGTGTAATTGGGGTTGGTAAAGCCCAGTGGGTCGTTGTCGCCTTTCTCGTACTGGGCCACTGCATCGACGGTGGGTGCGTGGCCCGCCTTGCGCTGCCGCAGGGTTTCTTCAGCGGCGCTGACGGCGTAATTGCTGGCCAGCAGATTCAGGTTCTGCTGCGTCGCGGTGTCGACCCAGGCTTTCGCGTCGTTGGGCGTTGGCGCAAGCACCGGCAGGGTGTGCACGATGCCTTCGATGGAATTGTAATCGCGGTTGGTCAGGGTGGTCAGCGCCTGAAACGCATCGTCGACCTGGCGCTTGGCGACGATCCGCGCAGCGCGGGCAGTGTCGTAACTGGCTTGCGCCTGAAGCACATCGGTCTTGTCCGACAGGCCGACATCGAAGCGTTCATTGGCCTGATCGAGCTGGCGCTTGAACGCTGCTTCCTCTGCCTTGGTCGAGGCCAGATTGTCCTGCGCACGGAGCACCGCGAAATAATCTTCAGCGCTTTGCAGAATCAGGTTCTGCTCGGTGGCCGAGAGCTGCAGGATCGCCTGCTCATTGACGTCCTTCGCCGCCTTGAGCTGAAACCAGCGATCAGCGCGGAAGATCGGCTGACTCAAAGTCGCGCGATAGACCGTGCCGCTGCGGCTGATGACGGCGGAGGGTTGGTCAATCGATGTGCGGGTGTCATTGATGTCGGCGCCGCCGGAAATGTTCGGCAGCAGACCGGCGCGTGCCTGAGGCACGATTTCCTTCTGCGCGTCATAGCTGGCGCGGGCCGCCGCAAGATCGGCGTTATTGTTGACCGCTTCCTGATACACGCTCACCAACCCGGTCCTGGTCGGCAGCGGCATGTCTGCTGCCCCGGCCATCGCATTCGAAGCACACGATACGGCGATGGCCAGTGAAAGTTTGCGCAGCATAGACATTCCCTAGTAATTGAAGCGGTATGAAGACGGTGACGTTGCGTCCGATCCAGACGGCTTTGGCGCCGCGTAGCGAGTGTAGTTCCAGAGGGTAGGGACAACAATCGGGCAAATCAGCCATTTAACGCGCGTTTGAATTCCGCACTTGGCGTTTCACCTGCGCCGCGACTAGACTGACCCCGTTCTTGTCGGGGTGCCTTGATATGAGGCTGAGATCGGATAATCCGGATCCCGTTGAACCTGATCAGGTTAGCGCCTGCGTAGGGAACAAGATTTCTCGTCTCCCGGCGAGTCCTCTTGAGTGTCGTCCGGGGTCGTCTTTGTTCAATTTCTGAACAGTCCGCGCCTCTTCGATTCTCAGCATCCATGTTGTCTCAGGGTGCATCCGTCCGTGCTCATCAGGCTCAAGCTCCGACAATTCATTCCGCCGCTGGATGATGTCTGGAGAGCCCGTGATGAGTACAACACTAAAAAACGCCAATCTGAGTGAATCCGCCCAAGTCGATTCGGGGTCGGTTCAGCCGTTCACCCGCTCGCAGAAAATCTACGTCCAGGGCTCGCGTCCGGACATCCGCGTACCCATGCGCGAGATCAGCCTGGACGTCACGCCGACCAGCTTCTCCGGAACAAACAGCTCCGGCGCAAACGGCGGCGGCGAGATCAACGCGCCGGTCTGCGTGTACGACACCTCCGGCCCCTACACCGACCCCAACGTCATCATCGACGTGCGCAAAGGCTTGGCCGACGTGCGTTCTCCGTGGATCGAGTCCCGCGCCGACACCGAGCGCCTGCCGGGCCTGACCTCGAACTTCGGCCAGCAGCGTCTGGCAGATGCCGAGCTGACCAGGCTGCGTTTCGCCCACGTGCGAAATCCGCGCAGGGCAAAGGCGGGCGCCAACGTCAGTCAGATGCACTACGCGTGTCAGGGCATCATCACCGCCGAGATGGAATACGTCGCCATCCGCGAAAACATGAAGCTGCAGGAAGCCCGCGCCGCCGGCCTGCTCACCCAGCAGCACGCCGGCCACAGCTTCGGCGCCAGCATTCCGAAAGAGATCACCCCTGAGTTTGTCCGCGAAGAAATTGCCCGTGGCCGCGCGATCATTCCCGCCAACATCAACCACGTTGAGCTCGAACCGATGATCATCGGTCGCAACTTTCTGGTGAAGATCAACGGCAACATCGGCAACAGCGCGCTGGGTTCGTCCATCGAAGAAGAAGTGGCGAAACTGACGTGGGGCATTCGCTGGGGCTCGGACACGGTCATGGACCTGTCCACCGGCAAGCACATTCACGAAACCCGCGAGTGGATCATCCGCAACTCGCCCGTGCCCATTGGCACCGTGCCAATTTATCAGGCCCTGGAAAAAGTCGGTGGCGCCGCCGAAGACCTGACCTGGGAGCTGTTCCGCGACACGCTGATCGAACAGGCGGAGCAGGGCGTCGACTACTTCACCATCCACGCCGGCGTGTTGCTGCGTTACGTGCCGCTGACCGCCAAGCGCGTGACCGGGATCGTCAGCCGTGGCGGTTCGATCATGGCCAAGTGGTGCCTGGCCCATCACCAGGAAAACTTCCTCTACACCCACTTCGACGACATCTGCGAAATCATGAAGGCCTATGACGTCAGCTTCTCCCTGGGCGACGGCCTGCGCCCCGGTTCGATTGCCGATGCCAACGACGAAGCGCAGTTCGGTGAGCTGGAGACCCTTGGCGAGCTGACCAAGATCGCCTGGAAGCACGACGTGCAATGCATGATCGAAGGCCCGGGCCACGTGCCGATGCAGTTGATCAAAGAGAACATGGACAAGCAGCTGGAGTGCTGCGACGAAGCGCCGTTCTACACCCTCGGCCCACTGACCACGGATATCGCCCCGGGCTACGACCACATCACGTCGGGCATTGGCGCAGCCATGATCGGCTGGTTCGGCTGCGCGATGCTCTGCTACGTCACGCCCAAGGAGCATCTGGGATTGCCGAACAAGGACGACGTGAAGACCGGGATCATTACCTACAAGATCGCCGCCCATGCCGCGGACCTCGCGAAAGGACATCCCGGTGCGCAGATTCGCGACAACGCGCTGAGCAAGGCGCGGTTTGAATTCCGCTGGGAAGACCAGTTCAACCTCGGGCTGGACCCGGACACCGCGCGCGCCTACCACGACGAGACGCTGCCGAAAGACTCGGCCAAGGTCGCGCATTTCTGCTCGATGTGCGGGCCGAAATTCTGCTCGATGAAAATCACCCAGGAAGTGCGTGAGTACGCCGCCAACCAGAAGATCAGCGCGGTGGACGTGTCGGTGGACGAAGGCATGCGCGAACAGTCCGAGCGGTTCAGAAAGGAAGGGAGCCAGCTTTACAAGAAGGTTTGATCTGCATGCGCTTGTTTAGCGCCGCGTGATCGTTCCCACGCTCCGCGTGGTAATGCCGCCTCTGACGCTCTGCGTCACTCAGGACGCAGAGCGTCCAGGTAGGCGTGCCCACTTAGAGCGTGGGAACGATCAACTACTAGTTTCTTCGGGACAACAAACGTGAACACACCCGGCACCTATTCACCCGACGCCCCCGTACCCGCTGCCAAGCGGGTTTTTGGCGGGCGCGATTTGTTCTCTCTGTGGTTTTCCCTCGGCATCGGCCTCATGGTCCTGCAGACCGGCGCCTTGCTGGCGCCTGGGCTTGGCATGTCCGGCTCGATGCTGGCGATCCTGCTCGGCACGCTGGTCGGCGTCTTGCTGCTCGCTGCTGTTGGCGTCGTTGGCAGTGACACGGGCCTGTCGTCGATGGCGGCGCTCAAACTCAGCCTCGGCAGCAAAGGCGCGGGCGTTCCGGCGATCCTCAATCTGCTGCAACTGGTGGGTTGGGGTTCATTCGAAATCATCGTCATGCGCGACGCCGCCAGCCTGTTGGGCGCGGGCGCTTTCTCCGAAGGCAGTCTCTGGGCCAGCCCGATGCTCTGGACAATCGTCTTCGGCGCCCTCGCAACCCTGCTCGCCGTGAGTGGCCCGTTGGCCTTCGTCCGGCAGATCCTGCGCAAATGGGGCATCTGGCTGCTCTTGGCGGCGTGCGCCTGGCTGACGTTCAACCTGTTCAGCAAGGCAGATTTGACGGCGCTGTGGTCACTGGCGGGAGACGGTTCGATGCCGTTTGCCGTCGGCTTCGACATTGCCATCGCCATGCCGCTGTCGTGGCTGCCGCTGATTGCGGACTATTCCCGGTTCGGCAAGCGCGCCGCTGGCGTGTTCGGCGGCACCACGCTGGGCTTCTTCATCGGCAATTTCTGGCTGATGTCCCTTGGCGTGGCGTACACCTTGGCCTTCGCGCCGAGTGGTGAAGCCAATGCGCTGTTGCTGGCGCTCGCGGGTGCGGGGATGGGCATTCCATTGCTGCTGATCCTGCTGGACGAATCGGAAAACGCCTTCGCCGACATTCACTCCGCTGCAGTGTCGAGCGGCCTTCTGCTGAAGGCCAAAGTCGAGCACCTGGCGCTGGCCATTGGCGTCGTCTGCACACTGATCGCCTGCTTTGCGCCGCTGGCGCAGTACCAGAACTTCCTGCTGATGATCGCTTCCGTGTTCGCGCCGCTCTTCGGCGTCGTGCTGGTGGATCACTTCATCCTGCGCCGCCGTCGTCACGGCATTGCGACAGCGGGCTTGCGCTGGATGACGCTACTGGCGTGGATCGGCGGGATTTGCACCTACCATCTGCTGGCGAACCTGTATCCGGACATCGGTGCAACACTGCCTGCGCTCGTTGTGGCGGGTGTGTTGCAGTGGGTATTGGCGCGCGGACAGGCACCTGCATTCGGGGTCGATGTGCGGCATTAACTTAGGGAAGGTCTGAAGTAGGCACGCGTTTTTAACAGCCCCGTTGCTTGAGGCTCAAAAAATGTCGACTCAATCGAAAATTAGACCTTTTGCTCTCTCAATCCCCGCTTTTTTCTGCGTACAAGCGCTTTTCAGCACTCATTTTCCGCATTAAAGGCGTACCTCTCCTGCATTGAGTAATCGTTTTCGCATCATCCACAGGTTCGACAGAGCAAACAGCGTGGTCTGCTGCGCAGTGTTTTTCAGCAGGCCTCGGAAGCGTACTTTCGTATAACCAAACTGGCGCTTGATTACTCGAAACGGATGCTCAACCTTGGCGCGCAGTTGAGCTTTCGCGTATTCGATTTTGCGACGCATGCGCCCGATCAGACTCTTCTTTGCATGCTTTTTATAGCTGCTGGGCCGCGCAGCAATCGACCAGATCATTTGGCGATCTTGATGCTCGGGGCGCTTTTCGACGCCGGTGTAACCGGCATCGCCAGAGACGTAAGTTTCTTCTCCGTGCAGTAACTGATCGACCTGGGTTACGTCCGCCACATTCGCCGCAGTGCCCACTACGCTATGCACCAAACCGGATTCGGCATCGACACCGATGTGCGATTTCATCCCGAAATAGTATTGATTTCCCTTCTTGGTTTGATGCATTTCAGGGTCGCGTTTGCCGTCCTTGTTCTTGGTCGAACTCGGCGCATGAATGATCGTCGCATCGACCACGGTGCCTTGGCGCAACAACAAACCACGGTCGCCCAAATAGCCATTGATGACCTGCAAAATCCCACCGGCCAGCTCATGTTTTTCGAGCAATCTGCGGAAGTTGAGGATCGTGGTTTCGTCTGGAATCCGATCCAGATGCAGCCCGGCAAACTGGCGCAGAATCGTAGTTTCGTACAGCGATTCTTCCATAGCTGGGTCGCTATAACCGAACCAGTTCTGCATCAGATGAACCCGCAACATCGCCATCAACGGGTATGCCGGACGACCACCTTCTCCCGTTGGATAGTGCGGCTCGATCAGTTTGACCAAGCCATTCCAGGGCACGACCTGATCCATCTCGATCAGGAAGCGTTCACGGCGGGTTTGTTTGCGTTTGCCAGCGTATTCGGCGTCAGCGAAGGACATCTGCTTCATCGGGACTCAACCGTTCAGTGCTTGGGACTGGCGTATTTCACCAGATTTGGAAGTCTTTTTCAGAGTTTCCTTAGCGGGCTGGGCCTGGATTTACAGTATTCAGGCTCAAGTCGGCAACGTTCATTAGAGCGAATCGAGGTCCGGGAATCCCCAGTCCGTCAGCGGCGCGAGCTGGGACAGAAACGTGAGGTGCTCAATGGTTTTGAGCTTTTGCAGATGCTTCAGATCGGCCGGGCCGCCGAGTGCGAGAGCAGGGACGAAACCGTACATTTCATCGGGTTGGAGTAGGCCGAGTGTTTTTAGAGCTTGCTCGAAAAGGTCGTCAAAATCATTAGAACTCCCGATCTCGAGTTGCAAAAAATAGTGCGATTTCGTCGTCGAACTCATCGCTTTGTACTACCTCTTGGGTTTTATGAAAGCGTGCATAAGGGGCCGTTACGTCCAGCCAGTTCCCTGTTTTCTCATGCCAAAGATAAAAATCGCCAAAAGCACTTCTGGCGATCGTGTGATAAAAGCCGGAATCGGGTATTCCCGAATCATGCAGCCATGCACGAGTCAGTTCCTGGTACTCCGCTGGATTAACCGTCCAGAAAAGCCCCTCGGCATAGCCGCTCCAGCCATATTCGCGCCACTGTTTCAGTAGTTGTTCGGGGAGCTTATCTGCGTATTTGTTCAGCGAAGAGAGAGGTACCTCTCTTTGCCCCGAAGCTGGCCCGAGCTTCTTGAGGAAATACTCGTAATATTCTTCCACTCGACCTCTCCATTGTTGCTCGTCCCCACCTGCTCTTATTGCCGTCTCACCAAGTAATGCTTCCTGAGATCAGTCAGAGCGAGTCGAGGTCCGGGAACCCCCAGTCTGTCAGCGGTTCAAGCTGGGACAGGAAAGTAAGATGCTCGATGGTTTTGACCTTTTGTAGATGCTTCAGATCGCTTGGGCCGCCGAGTGCGAGGGCCGGGACGAATCCATACATCTCATCGTGTTTCAGTCGCCCCAGGCGCTTCCTTGCAGCATCGAAAAACGCTAAAGGATCGCAATGCTCGCGATCAAGAATCGCGAAGAACGTTGAGATGTTCCTATCCTTTGATACCTTCGACCGCGTGTAGGAGTAGCGCGCCCAGCAAGCGTCGATCGTTAAAAAAGTCTCAGTGTTTTCCCCCCATAAATGGAGGTCGCCAAACGCATTGCGTGCGATGACATGGTAGCTATCGCCGACGATTGTTGGATTTTGTTTCACCCATTCTGTGACGACGGGCTCAAACTCCTGAGGATTGACGGTCCAGAACAGGCCGTCCGCATAGCCGCTCCATCCGTGCTCCTCCCAGTACGCCAGCAACTGATCAGGAAGCCGTCCCCTGTATCTCGCAATACTCGATATAGGTACCTCTTCTCGGTAGAAGGGGGCACCAAATTCAGTCAGAAATATATTATAAAATTTGTCCATTAGTTTTTTGTAGCGCTAGAAATACGCTGTCCGGCGCGGTGAGCGGAGTTTTGCCGAGATCCAAGTGGTCGCTTCGGTACCCGCATAAAAAGAATGCCTAGGCAAACGCTCAGTCGAGTCGAAATGGATCAGTCCAGGCTGCACCGTTTCGTAACCCTGCGGCGAGCTTCAATCCATTTCTTGTGAGTCAATTAAAGGCTATCAAGATCCGGAAACCCCCAGTCCGTTAGAGGTGCGAGCTGAGACAAGAAAGTGAGGTGCTCAATTGTTTTGACCTTCTGCAGATGCTTCAGATCAATCGGCCCGCCCAAAGCGATAGCCGGAACAAAACCGTACATCTCATCGGGCTCCAGCGGTCCGAGTACTGTCAGTGATTTTTCAAACAGATCGTCAAAGTCGTTCGACGCGTGATCAAAGGACGCAAAGAAGATTTTTATCTCGTCATCAAAACGTTCGGCGGGTATGTGTCGAGTGGTCCGCATATATCTGGCATAAACGGCATTGACCGTTAGCCAGCTTCCGGTTCCTTGCTGCCACATGTAGATATCACCAAATGCTCCTCTTGCGATCACATGATAGGTCTCAGGATGTGGAATGCCTGACTCCGACAGCCAAGAGCGCATGGTTACTTCGTACTCGGCCGGGTTGACGCACCAAAATACTCCATTTCCGTAGCCGCTCCAGCCATACCGATGCCAATGTAATAACAGTTGCGATGGCAATACCCCTGTGTACTTTTCCATGGATGATAATGGAGCTTCCCTTCTATGTATTTCCGGGCCGACTTCTTCAATCAAGCAAACGTAATATTCGTCCATACCCCTATTTACACCTTTCCAGTCTTGCGTGGATTTTTGCGCTGTCACGCATATCTACGCTCGTTGTGCTCGCGGCGTGATCCAATCCGTCTATTCTGCCTCGCCACTGCGCGCCAATACTTGAATTGACACGTGCATCTCCGAAGTCAGAGATGATGTCTTTCCCTCCTGCAAATAAATCGGGATTATGCAAAGCGGCAAGGGCGCTCATCTTCTCTCGCGCAACGGTTTTTGCCGCGCGTCTCGCTTCAAGTAGTGGAGTGCCGTCTAGCTCCATTTTTGCCATTGTGTCTTTAATGAACCTTTCCTCCAGAGTCTTTCTCGCCTGCTTCGCCACCCTCGGATCCCTAACCTTATCCCCAGCTTTGAACGCCTCCCGCCCGCGTAAATACTCATCCACCGTCAAATCATTCAGCCCTCTTTCCTGTCCCAGCCGTTGTCTGTCGAACTCGGGGATCTTGCTGTAGTGCAGGTTGCTCGCGTTAAAGCATGGCACCTTGTATTCCGGCATGCCCAGCGGTTTCTTCCCGCCCGGTCGATCGGTTTCACGATGGCTGTCGGACCTAGGCTCCGGTGTGGTCGAGCCACCTGCCCGAGCCCCGGCGGGCTGCAAGTCAGGCCGCCCCTTAAGACCCTCTTCATGCTTGAGCATCCACTGCGCCAGCCGCGCGCCTTTGCTGCTGGCGCGCATCTGCCCGGCAAGTAGCGCCATGTTGCCGCGGCCTCGGGTCAGGTACTCAACCACGGCGCCGAGCAGCAGGATCACCACTTCGGTATGCCCACGGGCAATGTGGTGTGCCGCTTGGTCCACAAGCCATGGGTCGTCCTGTGAAATCGGGTTCAGCCCTTCGTTGCCTCGGGTCCCATCCCAAGCGACCTGGATACCGCGCACGTAGTGGTCCAGAAGCGCAGGCAATCCTTGAACGAAAAACTCGGCGACCGACGCCAACCCCAGCACGCCGAGAATCGAGCTGCTGGCTTGCAACCCGATCGCCATGCCAGCGAACGCGCCTGGCCCCGCGCCTACGCCACCCGCCAGCGCACCCACCCCTGCACCCATCGCGCCTCCGGCCAGGACACTGCCGACGATGATCATGGCCATGTCGCCGACGACGCCCATCAGATCAAAGAGCACGTCGGCTATGTCGAGGTCTGCGAATCGCTGCCGCAGTAATGCAGTGGCTTCAAATTCGACGCGATAAAAGGCAGTTCTGATGTTGTCGACGCGGCGCAGAACAAGTTCGACAGAGGGTGCCTGTTCATTCAGGTAACTTCGAAAGTCGCCTAGGCCGCTGCTTTGAACTTCAAGCCTTAGCCGATCTTCAATTTCAAACCATGACGGCAGGACATTCCATAAACGCATCCCGTCTCCCTGGCTGTTCTAAAAGTTCAGTGCGGAACTTAATGATTAAGTCAGTGAAGCGTCAATAAACAAGGAGTTTAATAATGGAGCGGGTTTAAGGGGTTGATGTTTAATGTTGGGAAGGTATGTATGAAAGTGTAGGTAGGAGCTGAATATGGAAAAGAGTGGATTTAAGGAAGGGGATGTTAATAAAAAAGCCGGCGCTTTCTCAGCAACCGGCTTGGGTTCAACCAATCAGCTCCGGCCAGGAAACAGCTCAGGCTTGATGATGCCGTTCAGCTGCGGATACGGAATCTTCAGCTCGATGTGGCCCATCGCATAGGGGGCGATGGTTGTAACCGGGTACTTGAGGATCACCGCACCGTACGTCAGGGCGATGTTGGAAGTTTGCTTGAAAGGCCACATGTTCTGGAACTCGGTGTCCTTGTCCAGCTTGCTGCTGATCAGCCAGGCCTGATGAGCCAGACGAGCCTTGTCCCAGAATGCAGCTTCCTGACCCGGCACCAGCATGTCCGCCAGGGTCAGCACGCGCTGCTGCTGGCGGGAATAGTTGATGAACGCGCGGCCCGGATTACCCTGACCACTGCCGGAATCAACGTAGCTGGACAGCTCGACGACCACGATTCCGTCATGCTGCTCACGTACTTTGGCCTGCAAGTAACTGCTGTTACGCGCCGGCGCCCGGCTCAGATATTGCTCCTGATACGCCTTCAGCGTTGGCGGCACCGGACCATCGCTGTCGCTGCGGGTCAGTTGCAGCAATGTGCGCTGGACGATCTCGTCAAGTTTCGGTTCGTCGGGGAAGTGCACGGTGTCGATGTTCACCAGCGGGCAATCATCGGTGGTGCAGCCGGGCTTGACCAGCTCGGAGGCGTCGCGCTGAACGGTCAGCGGACTGCGCAGATTGGGTTGGAACAGGCTTTGGCAGGCGCCCAAAATCAGGGCCACGCAGGCCAGTGAAATGATCTTCAGAAAAGACATGTTGATCCTTGGCATCGGCATAAAAGGGGCGTCACGTCGCAGGTAACGGCAACGTCCTTCGACTGTGGGTGGCGCAATCAGTTCGCCATCGGGCGGATTAGAGTGCTTTCCCTGGCAACCGTCTACCCCAGTGGCCGATTTTGCGAACTCAAAGGGCTGCATCCCGCACCACAGCGCGTTAGGATGGGCCCGAACACAGTGCTCAAGCAGTGAGAAATCTATGACGGATAGCAACAGATCAACACCGACGAAGCACGAAATTACACACCGTGAAACCTGCTTCAAAGGGTTTTACCAGCTCGACCGTCTTCAGTTGCGCCACGAGTTGTTCGCGGGCGGCATGGGCCCGGAAATCAAGCGTGAGCTGTTCGTTCGCCACGATGCGGTGTGCGTGCTGCCTTATGACGCCAAACGCGATGAAGTCGTGCTCATCGAGCAGTTCCGCGTCGGCGTTATCGGCAAGCATGAGAACCCCTGGCTGATCGAAATGGTCGCCGGCCTGATCGATAAAAAAGAGGAGCCCGAAGAGGTTGCTCACCGCGAGGGACAAGAGGAAGCTGGGCTGACGTTCAACGCCCTTTGGCCGATCACCAAATACTTTCCATCGCCGGGCGGCAGCAACGAATTCGTGCATCTGTACCTGGGCAAATGCGACAGCGAGGGGGCAGGTGGGCTGCACGGGCTGGTAGAAGAGGCCGAGGACATCCGGGTTTCGGTCTGGTCATTCGACGACGCGATGCAAGCCGTCAGGGACGGGCGCATCGTCAACGCCGCAACTATTATTGCAATGCAATGGCTGGCGCTCAATCGCGCCGAAGTAAGGGGGCTATGGTCGTGAATCTTCTGCGCGAGCGCTATCGTGTCGACCTCGCCGGGCTGCAAGCCGCCTGCGAGGCGAACTACGCGCGCTTGATGCGTCTGCTGCCCGATATGCGCAATCAACAACGCTCACGCCGGGTCGCCGTCACCCAGGGCGACCAGATGCTGGGTGTGCTGGCGGTCGAGGTCATCCTCGACTGCCCGTACACCACCACCCTGCAGGTGCGTCAGGAGCACAGCCTGCCGTGGCTGCCGGTGCCCGTCCTCGAAGTGCAGGTCTACCACGACGCGCGCATGGCCGAAGTCATTGGCGCCGAAAATGCACGTCGTTTCCAGGGTATCTATCCCTATCCCAACGCCGACATGCACCAGCCCGACGAAAAGGCCCAGCTCAACGTGTTTCTCGGTGAGTGGCTGAGCCATTGCCTGGCCTGCGGGCATGAGTTTGAGTCGGTGCGCTGAGCCAGGTCGAGCCCTTCACCACCTATGTTCTGTAGGCAACTTCCGAAGGGCATTTCTGAAAATTGTCTTCTCCAACGCTTCGCGCTTTTCATAATTTTTTCCTAAGGTTAGGTTCTGCCGACTTAACTTTCAGGATGAAAAAATGAGCTACATAGGAGTCGATCTCGAGGTCTGTAGGGTGATCCCCTTCAACTGGAATAATACGTCCCTGGTTGTCGTAAGCGGCGATGGGCCAACTGTCTGCGGACATGCCTTGATCAAGGATGGATTTTACTATTTCCACATGGCAGGGTTAGCTTCTGGACCGTACGTCATGCCCGAGCAGGGCTACAGGCGCTACCTGAATGAATCGGGCAAAACCGAATTGTTCAGACGCCCAGTCTATCTACCCGATCCAGAGGGAGCCCAACGGAAGTTGAATGAGCTCAGTGTCAATCTTTGGTACTGCTTTGGTATCCCAAAGAACTGCGTCAGTTTTGTCGAGGAACTGTTTTTGGCAGGTGGAGCCGATGAGTCAATTCTGAGCAACTCTCCGGTTCCGTGGCGCTGACGTATGCCAACCGAATGCTCCAAGTGGTATTCACAACTCATTTCCAGGTTTGCCGCCGCACCAATCTCACACCATAATCCGGCCACATCCGCTCAAGGAGACGGCCATTGTCGAGCGCATCCTCTCATTCCTCATCCGTGTTGGTCGTTCAACTGACCGACAGTCATCTGTTCGCCGAACCGGACGGCGCGCTGCTGGGCATGCCCACGCGCGCCAGTCTCGATGCCGTGGTCGAGCTTGTGTTGGGCGAGCAACCCGCGATCGATCTGGTGCTGGCGACGGGCGACTTGTCTCAGGACGGCACGGTTGAGTCGTATCAGGCGTTCCGCGAGGCAAGTGAACGGCTGGGTGCGCCCACGCGCTGGATTCCGGGGAATCACGACGAGTTGAGGGAGATGGCGATTGCCGCGCAAAACAGCGACTTTCTAGAGCCGGTCGTCGACGTCGGCAGTTGGCGGATCTCGATGCTCGACTCTGCCGTTTCCGGGTCCGTCCCCGGTTATCTGCAAGACGGCCAGCTTCAGCTGCTCGCCCAGGCCTTGAGCGAAGCGCCGGAGCGCCATCATCTGGTGTGTCTGCATCATCATCCGGTGCCCATCGGGGCGGTGTGGATGGCGCCCATCGGTTTGCGCAACCCCGAGGCGCTGTTCGCCGTGCTGGAGCGTTTTCCCCAGGTGCGCGCGGTGCTCTGGGGCCATGTGCATCAGGCGTTCGATCAATCCCTGAACGGCTTGCGCCTGCTGGCCTCGCCATCGACCTGCATTCAGTTCGCGCCAAACAGCGTGGACTTCGGCCTCGACGACCTTGCGCCCGGCTACCGCTGGCTGCGTCTTCACGACGATGGCCAGATCGAAACCGGTGTCTCACGCATCGACCCCGACCTGTTCGACGTCGACATCAATGGCGCGGGCTACTGAAAGAAATTTCCTCATTTTGCCGCGATTCATCAACAGCCGAGTCTTCGCGCAGTTGACCCTGTAAACTGCGCGGCTTTGCCCTGATGAGCGCCGACAGGCCAACCCATCCGGGATGCATCGATTGCCGTTTGGGAGGCAACTGCGTGAACCATGATCAATCGACACTTCTTTATATTCACGGCCTGAACAGCTCGGTCAGATCCCAGAAAGCCACCCAGCTGACGACGCTGATGGCGCGTCTGGGTTTGAGCGAATACGTGCGCGTGCCCGAGCTGCATCATCATCCGCGCCAGGCGCTGGTGCAGTTGGAGGGCGCGATCGAGGAGCTCGGTCGGCCGCTGCTGGTCGGCAGCTCCCTCGGCGGCTACTATGCGACTTACCTGGCTGAGCGCCACGGCCTCAAAGCTGTGCTGATCAACCCGGCGGTCAATCCGCATGAGCTCTTCGATGGTTTTCTCGGCACCCAACAAAACCTTTATACCGGCGAGAGCTGGGAGCTGACGCACGACCACGTGACGGCGCTGGCCGAGCTGGAAGTGCCTGCTCCCCAAGATCCGCAGCGTATTCAGGTGTGGCTGCAAACGGGCGACGAGACGCTGGATTACCGCCGTGCCCAGAACTTCTATCGGGCCTGTGCCTTGCGCATCGAAGCGGGCGGCGATCACGGGTTTCAGGGCTTCGCGGCAAAGATGCCAGCGCTGTTGAGCTTTGCCGGGTTCGCTCCCGCATTGCTCCAGGGCGTCGATCTGACCGGGCTTTGATCTGAGCCATTGCTGCAACAAATGTGTAGAACAGTCTTGTAAAAACATTCTTGTAAAATCAGTAGCACTTCGAAATTTCATGAACGACTTGATGACGAGACCCCATGGCCAATCCCAGCGCTAGCTCTTATAACGCAGACGCCATCGAAGTCCTCTCGGGCCTCGACCCGGTCCGCAAACGGCCGGGCATGTACACCGACACCTCACGCCCCAACCACCTGGCGCAGGAAGTCATCGACAACAGCGTCGACGAAGCGCTGGCAGGTCATGCCCGCTCCGTGCAGGTCATTCTGCACGCCGACAACTCGCTGGAAGTCTCCGACGATGGTCGCGGTATGCCCGTGGACATCCACCCGGAAGAAGGCGTGTCGGGCGTCGAGCTGATCCTCACCAAGCTCCACGCTGGCGGCAAGTTTTCCAACAAGAACTACCAGTTCTCAGGCGGCCTGCACGGCGTGGGGATCTCCGTCGTCAACGCGCTCTCGAACGAGGTACGGGTACGGGTCAAGCGTGATGGCAACGAATATGAAATGACCTTTGCCGACGGCTACAAGGCCAGCGAACTGGCGGTGATTGGCACCGTCGGCAAGCGCAATACCGGCACCAGCGTGTATTTCGCGCCGGACCCCAAATACTTCGACACCCCGAAATTCTCTGTCAGCCGCCTCAAGCACGTGCTCAAGGCCAAGGCCGTTCTTTGCCCAGGCCTGCTGGTCAGCTTCGAGGACAAAGGCACCGGCGAGAAGGTCGAGTGGCATTACGAGGACGGCCTGCGCTCGTACCTGCAGGATTCGGTGGCGGACTTCCTGCGCCTGCCGGACGAGCCGTTCTGTGGCGTATTCGCGGGCAACAAAGAGGCCGTCGACTGGGCGTTGCTGTGGTTGCCCGAGGGCGGCGACAGCGTTCAGGAAAGCTACGTCAACCTGATCCCGACCGCTCAGGGTGGCACCCACGTCAACGGCCTGCGTCAGGGCCTGCTGGACGCGATGCGAGACTTCTGCGAGTTCCGCAATCTGCTGCCCCGCGGCGTGAAGCTGGCACCTGAAGACGTCTGGGAGCGCATCGCTTTCGTGCTGTCGATGAAGATGCAGGAGCCGCAATTCTCTGGCCAGACCAAAGAGCGGCTGTCGTCCCGCGAGGCGGCAGCATTTGTCTCCGGTGTGGTCAAGGATGCCTTCAGTCTGTGGCTCAACGCGAACCCGGAAATGGGCATGCAGTTGGCCGAACTGGCGATCAGCAACGCCGGTCGTCGTCTCAAGGCGAGCAAGAAGGTCGAGCGTAAACGCATCACGTCAGGCCCGGCACTGCCGGGCAAGCTGGCGGATTGCGCCGGTCAGGACCCGATGCGCTCCGAGCTGTTTCTGGTCGAGGGTGATTCCGCTGGCGGCTCCGCCAAACAGGCCCGGGACAAAGAATTTCAGGCCATCCTGCCGTTGCGCGGGAAGATCCTGAACACCTGGGAAGTCGACGGCGGCGAAGTGCTCGCCAGTCAGGAAGTGCACAACATCGCCGTGGCGATCGGGGTCGACCCGGGTGCTGCAGACATCAGCCAACTGCGTTACGGCAAAATCTGCATCCTCGCCGACGCCGACTCCGACGGCCTGCACATCGCAACGCTCCTGTGCGCCTTGTTCGTTCAGCATTTCCGCCCGCTGGTGGATGCCGGCCACGTCTACGTCGCCATGCCGCCGCTGTACCGCATCGACTTGGGCAAGGACATTTATTACGCCTTGGACGAAGCCGAACGCGACGGCATTCTCGACCGGCTTGTGGCCGAGAAGAAGCGTGGCAAACCGCAGGTCACCCGATTCAAAGGTCTGGGTGAGATGAACCCGCCGCAGTTGCGCGAAACCACCATGGACCCGAACACCCGCCGACTGGTGCAGTTGACCCTGGATGACTTTGCAGCCACGTCGGAAATGATGGACATGCTACTGGCCAAGAAACGCGCGGGCGACCGCAAGAGCTGGCTTGAATCCAAAGGCAACCTGGCCGAGGTGCTGGTCTGATGCGGAGCTGGTTTGCAGCGCTGTTATTGGTCGCCGCGCCCGTTTTCGCCGCGCCATTGCCAGAGCTCAAGCTGCTGTCGGAGCATCCGGTCGACGACATGATCGGCGGTAACCTCTCCGGGCTCGCGTCCTGCAACGGCGTGCTGTGGACCGTTTCGGACCGCGACGACACGCTGCTTTACAGCCTCGACACCTCGGCAACGGTCTGGAAAGCCAAGGCGCAGACGCTGAACATCCCGCCGATTCCGGACAGCGGCTTGTCTGCGACCCTGCGCGGCATGGCCAAGGCCTCGGCGCTGATTCGGGGCGGCGACCTGGATTTCGAAGGCGTGAGTTGCGACGCGGCGGGCAACCGTTACCTCGTCAGCGAAGCCTATGCTGCCGTGCTCAAAGTGCCGGTTGACGGTGCGGCGGTCTGGCTGGAGCTGCCCAGGAAAGTCGTGGAGGAGGCGCAGTCGGCCGGGATGCTGCAGCATTTCAACGCGATCTTCGAAGGCATCGCGGTCAACCCGGCAGGTGATCAACTATGGCTCGCCGCCGAGCGTGACAAGCGCGGCCTGTTGACCGCGAAGCTTGGCAAGGACGGCTGGGCCTGTGACGCCAGTTGCATCCTGCGAGTCGAGTCCGGCAATGATATTTTGCCGCCCGAGCTGGGTGGCAAGGCGGTCTCCAAGGACTTTTCCGACATCTCGCTGTACAAGGGCAAGCTGTTCACCCTGGAGCGCGCGGCTTACCGAATCTGCCGCCGGACGCTGGCGACAGGTCTGCTGGAAACCTGCTGGTCGTTCGCCAGAGAGGCGCTTAAGCCCAACCGGCTGTATGACCAGAAATACGGCCTGACCGAAGCGCTGATCGTCGACGACAAAGGCGCATGGGTCGGCACGGACAACAATTTCGGTGTCCGCGCCGATGGCGAAAAACGTCCCGTCGTCTGGCGCTTTGCCGCGCCCGAGGGTGGCTGGAGCGGCAAGCCTTGACCCAGGCACTTCCCGGCAAACGCGCCGGGCGGCTGATGCTGATCATCGCCTGGGCGGCGGCGTTGTTTCTGGCGACGCGGTTTTTTGGCGAGTGGGAGCAGCGTCAGGAAAATCCGAATACCGTCGTCGCCTCCGAGCATGGAGACGGCTACGTCGAGGTGAAACTGGCGAGCAACCGTGACGGACATTTCGTCATGACCGGGCAGATAAATACCCGACCCGTGCAGTTCATGCTCGACACCGGCGCGACCAATGTCGCCGTGCCGGAGAGCGTTGCGCAGACGCTGCGCCTTGAGCGCGGCGAGCGTGTTCAGGTGAGCACGGCCAACGGACGCACCGACGCGTTCCGGACCACGCTGCAACGGTTGCAGATTGGCGACATCGTCCTGAACAACGTGCGCGCCCTGGTGGTGCCCGGCCTGGATGGTGAGCAGGTGCTGCTGGGCATGAGCGCCGTGAAACAACTCGAATTCACACAGCGCGGCGGCACATTGCTGCTGCGCCAGACGACAAAATGATGAGGCCCGCATGAGCGACTCCCTTGACCTCAGCCTGGATGGCGTAGAACGCCGATCGCTGGCTGACTTCACCGAACAGGCCTATCTCAACTATTCCATGTACGTGATCATGGACCGGGCGTTGCCGCACATCGGCGATGGCCTGAAGCCCGTGCAGCGACGCATCATCTATGCGATGAGCGAACTGGGCCTGGATGCCGACGCCAAGCACAAGAAATCGGCGCGTACCGTCGGTGACGTGCTCGGCAAGTTTCACCCCCACGGCGACTCGGCCTGCTACGAAGCCATGGTGCTGATGGCGCAACCCTTCAGCTATCGCTACACGCTGGTCGACGGCCAGGGCAACTGGGGTGCGCCGGACGATCCCAAGTCGTTCGCCGCCATGCGTTATACCGAAGCGCGTTTGTCCCGTTACTCCGAAGTGCTGCTCAGTGAATTGGGCCAGGGCACAGCGGATTGGGGGCCGAACTTCGACGGCACCCTCGATGAGCCTCTGGTGTTGCCGGCGCGTTTGCCGAACATTCTGCTTAACGGCACCACCGGCATCGCTGTCGGCATGGCCACCGACGTACCGCCGCACAACCTGCGCGAAGTCGCCACAGCCTGCGTTCGTTTGCTCGATGAGCCCAAAGCAACGGTCGAGCAGCTGTGTGAGCACATTCAGGGCCCGGACTACCCGACCGAAGCGGAAATCATCACGCCCCGCGCCGACCTGCTGAAAATGTACGAAACCGGCAAAGGCTCGGTGCGTATGCGCGCCGTGTACCACATCGAAGACGGCGACATCATCGTCACCGCGCTGCCGCATCAGGTGTCCGGTGCCAAGGTGCTGGAGCAGATCGCAGCGATGATGCAGGCCAAGCCGTCCAAAGCGCCGCAGATCGCTGACCTGCGTGACGAATCCGACCACGAAAACCCGTGCCGGATCGTGATCATCCCGGGCGCCCGCAAGAATTTCGACCACGATGCGCTGATGCAGCACCTGTTCGCGACCACCGAGCTGGAGTCGAGCTACAGGGTCAACATCAACATCATTGGCCTGGACGGCAAGCCGCAGTTGAAAAACCTGCGCGCATTGTTGGTCGAGTGGTTGGCGTTCCGGGTACAGACCGTGCGTCGTCGCCTGCAATTCCGCCTCGACAAGGTTGAGCGTCGCTTGCACCTGTTGGATGGTTTGTTGATCGCTTACCTCAACCTGGATGAAGTGATTCACATCATCCGCACCGAGGAACACCCGAAAGCCGCGCTGATCGCGCGTTTCGCCCTGAGCGAAATCCAGGCCGATTACATTCTCGACACCCGTTTGCGTCAGTTGGCGCGACTGGAAGAAATGAAGTTGCGGGCCGAGCAGGATGAATTGCTCAAGGAACAAGCCAAGCTGCAAGCCCTGTTGGGCAGCGAGGCCAAGCTGAAGAAACTGGTACGCACCGAGCTGATCAAGGATGCCGAAACCTATGGCGACGACCGTCGTTCGCCTATCGTCGAGCGTACCGAAGCCAAAGCCCTGACCGAACACGATCTGCTGCCGAACGAGAAAGTGACGGTCGTGCTGTCGGAGAAAGGCTGGGTTCGCTCCGCCAAAGGTCATGAAATCGACGCCACCGGGCTCTCTTATAAGGCAGGGGATGGCTTCAAGGCCCTGGCGCCGGGCCGTTCCAACCAGTTCGCGGTGTTTATCGACTCCACCGGTCGCAGTTATTCGGTGCCGTCGCACACCTTGCCATCGGCCCGTGGCCAGGGCGAACCGCTGACCGGTCGTCTGACGCCGCCGCCCGGTGCGACTTTCGAATGTGTGCTGATGCCGGAAGACGATTCGCTGTATGTGGTGGCGTCCGACGCCGGCTACGGTTTCGTGGTCAAGGGTGAAGACTTGCAGGCCAAGAACAAGGCGGGCAAGGCGTTGCTGAGCTTGCCAGCCGGGGCCAAGGTGATCCTGCCGCGTCCGGTGCCTGATCGCGAGCAGAACTGGCTCGCTGCCGTGACCACCGAAGGCCGTTTGCTGGTGTTCAAAATCAGCGATCTGCCGCAGCTGGGCAAGGGCAAAGGCAACAAGATCATTGGCATTCCGGGCGAGCGCGTTGCCAGTCGGGAAGAGTACGTGACCGATCTGGCGGTTGTCCCTGACGGCGCCACGCTGGTGCTGCAGGCGGGCAAGCGCAATCTGTCGCTCAAGCCGGACGATCTGGAGCACTACAAAGGTGAACGCGGACGACGGGGCAACAAGCTGCCGCGCGGATTCCAGCGCGTCGACGCGCTATTGGTGGAAACCGCTGGCTAAAGCGGTTGGTTCGGCGTCCGCACTTCGTTTCGTCACGAGAACGACGCAGAATCGCTGGAGTCAACGCGCATATTCACGGATGATATGACGTCCTCCGGCGCCGCTGTGGCGGAATGCCTTCATGTTTTCAAAGTATTTAACAGCGTGGACGCGTTACACGGCGTTCACTTGGACGGGATGATGAATTTTCTACGTGTTCCCTGTGTTCTGTTGTTGACCGGCGTTCTGGGTTTGGCCGGGTGCAGCGTTCATCAGCCCACGTCGCTCTATCAGTTGGACAGCGGCGACCCTGGGCAACCGAAACACACCGGCGGGGTCGCAGTTTTGCTGGGCCCTGTCGCGATTGCTGACTATCTGCAACGTGAAACATTGTTGCAGCGTCAGCCGGACGGCAGCCTCAAGGCGTCCACTGATGGCCGCTGGGCCGGCAGTTTGTCCTCGGATATCGATCAACTGCTTCTGCGCCAATTGGCCTGGAAGCTCGACAGTCAACGTGTGGTCATGGCGCCTGCCGCGGCCAGTTTCACACCGGATGTCCAGGTGGTGCTGTCCATCACCCGCCTGGATTCAGGCGAGAAGCAGCCGGCAGTATTGGACGCTCAGTGGCGTTTGCTCGACCGTCGCGGCAATGTGCGCGACAGCAAGCTGATTCACTTGGAAGAACCGCACGCAGGCTCTTCAGCTGCGCAGGTGAAGGCTCAAGGGATTTTGCTGCAGCGCCTGGCGGACAAGCTGAGCGTCGCGGTCAAGCCCATCGCCAGCCAGCCGTATGTGGCGGACGTGCCCAAGAAGGCCACAGCGCCGGCGAAAACCCGCACCGACCAGGACAAGCCTAAGATCCCGATGGCATCACCGATCCGCACGGATATGGAAGTGTTCCGCTTCTAGGATTCGCGCCCACAAAAAAGCCCGCATCGCTGCGGGCTTTTTTGTGGGTGGCCTTTAGGCCTTGCGCGCTTCATGCATACGCGCCAGTTGGCGCTCCAGCATCGACGGGTAAGGCTCCATCAGGCGCTCAACACAGCTCGCCCCTTCAGGGCTCGCGATCGGGCGGATACGCGCACGCTGGCGGATGGTCGGGTCTTCGCTGATCTTGCGCTCCACCAGCAACAGATTGCGGCTGTGTTGCGACAGTGCCAGGGCGTCCTGCGCGGTTTCGGTCAGCAGCAGATCGATCTGGTTCATGCCGTGCAAGCCTTCGCCCAGTGTCAGGCCCAGCTGCAGTTGCAGGGTGATGCCGCTGTCGGCGACTTCGATCTGCAACGCATGGCTCAATGCACGCAGCAACTCGCCGCAGCAGATGGCGTTGGTGAGGTAGTCATCACCGCTGTCCTGGGTGCTGAAAACCATCAGCGAACTGCCGTCGTTCAGGGTGTGCAGCTCGCTGTCGTAGAGCGAAGCAGCCTGATCGATGCAGTCACGGTAGCGCTCGAGCAGCTCGGTCAGGCGCGTGCGCGGCAGCCGACGCAGTTGCTCCTGCGAACCCAGTTGTACCGCCAGCACGGCGCTGTATTGCGGTTGCGATGGCACGACCGGAAGGATCGGACGCGGGACGGCTTTTGGCGCGGCAGGGGAGTGATCGCGAAGGTCCGCAAACGGATCCTCCTCGTCTTCTTCATCTTCCTCGGCAGCGATACGTCGTGCCGGAATCACCGTGGCGCGCGGTTTGGGCGCGTCGTCGAAGTCAGGATCGCTCAGGTCGCTGCTGTCGAACTCGGGCGACGCGTCTTCCTCGTCCTCGACCTGTGCAGGCTCGGGAATGGGAGCCGGTTCCGGTTCTGGCGGCGCGTAGGAAGTCTTCAGCTGACGCGCCAGATCGCCGATCTCGTCCTGACGATCAGTGGCCGGCGTATACGGATCGATGTAGCGCAGCCACATGCGCAGTTGCAGCATCGGCGTGGAAATATGGCGCCCGAGGCGCAGGCTCAGGGCCAGCGCCAGTGCCAGCAGGATACCGGCCAGAATCGCCATGCTCTGCAAGCTGATGGTCAGCGGCTGTTGGAACTGGGCCATGTCCAGGCTGATGCGCAGCGTGCCGGCGACCACGTCCTGGAAGGTGATCTTGATCTCGTAGAGACCTTCCGCCTCACCCAGCAAGCCGCTTTTCGGACGCTGACCGGCTTCGGCAAGAATGCGATTGTCAGGGCTATAAATAGCCGCGTGGGCCACCAGCGGGTTTTTCACCAGATTGCCCAGCAGCACGTTGAGGCTGAGGATGTCGTTGGACACCAGCAGCTCGGTGGCGGACGTGGCGGTCTGCGTGGTCAGGGCTTGCCCCAATGCGTCAGCCTGTTCGTGCATGGCTTGCTTGAATTGCAAACCCATGACGCAGGCGTAGATCACCAGAGCCAGCGCGACGAGGATCACGTTATGGCTGGCGATGCGCAAAGCAATCGGAACACGTCGATGACGCAATGCCCGGAAGATCAGCAAGAAGAAATTATCGGTTTTTACTGGCGTGGGCCGGTTCACTGAGCACGGCTCTCGTGGTGAAGTTGGGGCGCAGTATAGCGAGCGACCCTGTGGCGGCAAAGCGCTGGCTGTGCCCGGCGGTCACTGAAAGTGCGTAGAATGCGGTTTTTTTCCACTGCGGGGGTGCGCCTTGCGCGAAATCGTCCTGATAAACATCACCGGTGAAGACCGTCCGGGTCTCACTGCGGCCATCACGGGTGTGCTGGCCCAAGGCGGCGTGAACATTCTCGACATCGGTCAGGCGGTGATTCACGACGCCCTGTCATTCGGCCTGCTGGTCGAGATTCCCGACACCGAAGCAGGCGCGGCAGTGCGCCAGAACGTGCAGGCGACCGTCGACCAACTGGGTCAGCAAGTGCGCTTTACCCTCGTGTCCGAAGCCGACTATCAGCACTGGGTCGACGGTCAGGGCAAGGCGCGACACATCGTGACGCTGCTGACGCGCAAAGTCACCGCCGAGCAGCTGCAAACGGTCAGTGCGATCACCGCGAAATACGGCTTGAACATCGACCGCATCGACCGGCTTTCCGGGCGTATGCCGCTGGATATGCCCACCGAGAAGAGCAAGGGTTGCATCGAGTTTTCCGTGCGCGGCGAGCCGGTCGATCCTCAGCAGATGCAGGCCGAATTCCTCCACGTTGCCCAGGAGCTGAACGTCGATATCGCGTTCCAGCAGGACTCACTGTTCCGCCGCAACCGTCGTCTGGCGGTGTTCGACATGGATTCGACGCTGATCGAAGCCGAGGTCATCGACGAACTGGCCAAAGCCCACGGCGTCGGCGAGCGCGTGTCGGAGATCACCGAGCGCGCCATGCGCGGCGAACTGGACTTCCGCGCCAGTTTCAAGGAGCGACTGGCGCTGCTCAAAGGCCTGGATGTGAAGGTGCTGGACGAGATCGGCGCCTCGCTGCGTTTGACCGAAGGCGCTGAAACGCTGTTCGCCGAACTCAAGCGACTGGGTTACAAGACCGCCATCCTGTCGGGCGGTTTCACCTACTTCGCTCGCCAGTTGCAGGCCAAACTGGGCATCGACTACATCTTCGCCAACGAGCTGGAAGTGGTGGACGGCAAGTGCACGGGCAACGCGATCGAGCCGATCGTCGACGCCCAGCGCAAGGCCGATCTGCTGCGCGAACTCGCCAGCAAGGAAGGGTTGAGTCTGGAGCAGACGATTGCAGTGGGCGATGGCGCCAATGACCTGCCGATGCTCGCCATCGCCGGCCTGGGTGTGGCGTTCCGCGCCAAGCCGCTGGTCAAGCAGTCGGCAAAGCAGGCCATCTCGACGCTGGGCCTGGACGGCGTGCTGTATTTGCTGGGGTTCCGCGACCGGGAAGGGCGCAGCGCTTAAATGCGTGAACGTTGAGGCATCTGCAACGGATGCCTCGATGGCTCAGAGCACCGTCCACAGCGAGTCGAATTCCTGCTCCGGACCGCCGGCGTCTGGCGCGGTGACCTTTTTCGGCCCTTCAAGAATCTGATATTCAAACTGGTTGTAGCTGCCCGTCGTCGCCCGGCGATTGCTCAGGCTGGCGCTTCGCTGCTCGCCACTGGTGTTGATCAGCACCTTTGAGCCGTCCTCGAACGGCAGGCGCGGGGCGATAACAGTGGCGGGCACATCAATGGCGCGAACTTCCGGCAGCAGCAGAGCGCGCAGAAACTGACTGCTCTGCTCGGCCCGTGTCAGCTGCATGCCGCAGGCCTGAGCAAACGGCGCAATCAGTTCAACGCCCATCTGCATGCCACCGCCACGAACCTGCCTGACCCAGCGCACCACCGCGATGCTCCAGCCGTGGCCGTGGTCCTGAATGCCGATCATCTCACCGGCCTGCAGCTGATCCGGTACTTCTTTTGGCCACGCCAGGCAGTAACCGCCCGGGCTGTGATTGACAATGTGCAGCGCATAAGTGGGAAAGCTTTTTTGCCCGTCGGACGCCGCATGGCCTTCAGCGTCATCGCTTTTGTATTCGATTTCCTCGAACGGCAGCATGCTGTCCGAAGTGCCGTTGCGCTGGACGTCCGCTGTCTGCGCCCACGGATCAAGTTTGGCCGGCTTCAAGGGCTGCAGCGTGTAGTCGACGACTCGTGACAGCGTCGAAATGTGCAACAGGTCGCTGAAGGACTGCTGACCGCCGACGTAATAATGCAAAGCGCTCATGCCCACGCAAACGGTCAGGTTGCCTTGCCCTGGCGTGCGCTGGAACGCGCGTTCCGACACATCACCCCAAGCGGCGGCAAGGTGTTGCAGGACGTCAATGGACAACCCTGCCGGTACTTTCAGCGCAGACTTGGAGCGTTCTTCGACAGGCGTCTGGGTATAGAGCTCCAGTGCAGCCGACAGAGGCCGGGGGTCGATGCCGAGCAAACCCGGCCGTAGATCGTCGTCGTACAGCGCGGCGTAACGCGGCGCCGTGTCCGTACCCGGCGACACTGCGTACAGGCTGTTACTGTCCAGCGGCTGCTGCAGCGTGACCATCGCGCTCCACGCATCCAGCGCCTCGGCCAGTTTGCCGATGTTGTGCTGGCGCATCTGATTGCAGCGCGAACAACCCATCAGCAGAGCAACGATGTAGGTCTGTTCTACGCTCATCGCCTGGATGTTATGAGCGAGGCTATCGGCAACGGGCACGTTGTGCAGTTGGTGCTGACGGGCGATCTGATAAATCTGGTGCAGCTCCAGCCACAAGCCGTCCTGCACGGGACAGTAAAGCTGGTTGGCACGGATCAGCGGGCCGTTCAGGCAACCGAGCGCGCGTTGAAGGGCGGTGGTCAGCAGACCGATACGGTCCTTGCTGAGCTTGACGGCGACCCGCGCGATGATCTGTTTGTAACCAATGGCCAGATGGTTTTGCAGGGCCTGGCACAAATTGGCCACTTTGCGCGGGCGCTCTTCGAGCACCACGGACTGGTTCAGGAAGTGACGCTCCAGGTGCTTGCACACGAAAAAGACTTCCGGGCGAAGCAATTCGAGGAGCTGCATGCGGTTGTCGCTGGGGGTGAGCAGCTGGTTCAGTTCGCCGAGCCCTTGATAGAGCTGACGTGCCATCTCGCCGAGATTGGCCTTGGGCAGCGTGGCGATCCAGCGCTTGAGGTCTTTGGGCGTCGCGTCACAGAACGACAGGCTCGACTGCGTCGGCACAGGTGCGCGCAACAACAGTGGGAGGCTTAAATTACTCATGTGACAAGCAAACTCCAACAACTACAGGCCTGAACGGCGGCGTCAAACTCCGGGAGCAAGCACCCTCGCCGAGCGAAAGAGCACGGTTACGTCCACTGAACGCGAAGGTTCCTACAGCACTGGGACTCTAGCAGCATCCTGCAACCGTCGCCGCCTGGCCGATATCCCGCAGCCGGATGCAGCAATCCCTGGTGACGCGTGATGCCGCGCAACGGCTTAACGAAGTTCGCGTCAGAAAAACAGCATCACGCTCTCATGGAGAAGCTAAGGCAAGAATCAGGCCTGCAATGGCAATGCGAGGCCCTGACCCATCTGCACAGGCGAACCGGCGGTCAGCAGTTCGGACCATTTCACCTGATTCGGGCCGAACAGCACGATGGCCGTGGAGCCCAGTTTGAAGCGACCCAGCTCTGCGCCTTTTTCCAGATGGATGGGCGCACGCGCTGCTTCGTCGTAACGGAAAGTCTTGAGCTCGCGCTTTGGCGGCGTGACCAGACCCGCCCACACCGTTTCGATCGAGGCAACGATCATGGCGCCGACCAGCACGACGGCCATCGGACCGCGCTCGGTGTCGAACAGGCACACGACGCGCTCGTTACGGGCGAACAGCTCCGGCACGTTTTCCGCCGTGGTCTGGTTCACCGAGAACAGCCGGCCCGGCACATAGACCATCTCGCGCAGGGTGCCGGCGAGCGGCATGTGAACGCGGTGATAGTCCTTCGGTGACAGGTAAACGGTGGCGAATTCGCCGCCCATGAACGGCGCGGACAGGCGCGCATCGCCGCCCAACAGTTCCAGAACGCTGTAGCTGTGGCCCTTGGCCTGGAAAATCCGGCCGTGCTCGATTGGGCCCAGTTGGCTGACCGCACCGTCGGCAGGGGAAAGGATCGCGCCCGGCGTTGGGTCCAGTGGACGCGCGCCCGGCTTGAGGGCGCGGGTGAAGAAGTCATTGAAGTGCTGGTACCCGGTGATGTCCTCGACCTGAGCCTGGGACATGTCCACCTGATAGCGGCGCGCAAACCACTGGGTGAAAGCGTTCTTGAACCAGCGCACGCGGCATTCGGCTACGCAGCCGGCCAGTTGCGACAGCAGATGATGGGGAAGCAGATACTGGAAGAGGATAAACAGACGCTGTTTCATCAAGATTCCTAAAACGTTCGAAAAAGGGAATAAGGAGCTGCGCCACATCGGGCGCCGATTTTATTTCTCGACCGGGGTGTCCGGATGGTTGCCCCACTCGCCCCAGGAGCCGGCGTAGCCCTTGACCCTCGGGTACCCCAGCGCCTTGGCCACCAGATAGGTGAAGCCCGAGCGATGATGGGTCTGGCAGTGGGTAATGATTTCTTTCTCCGGGGTGATGCCAAGGTCTTCGAGAATCTTCGGCATGTCCTTGCGGATGCGCAGGCTGCGCGCCTGATCCATACCGGCGGTCCATTCGAAGTTCACTGCACCGGGAATGTGACCTCCCTTGGCGGCGACGACCTTTTCGCCGGAGTACTCGGTCGGCGCGCGGGCATCCCAGATCGCCAGGTCAGCAGCGCCCAGGCGGCTTTGCAGGTATTCGCGGGTGGCCGTGGGCTCGTCGTGCAAGGTCAGCGAAACCGGACCGCCGACTGCTTTCGGCACCTCTGTCGACATTGGCAGAGCTTCTGCTTGCCACGCGAGCAGGCCGCCGTCGATATAGTGATACTTTTTGTGTCCGATGACGTCGAGCAGCCAGATGAAGCGGCCGGCCCAGCCACCGCCTTCGTCGTCATACACCACGTATACCGCGTCGGGGTTGTGGCCCAGTTCGCCGAACAGCGCTTCCAGCTGCGTGTGCGAGGGCAGCAGCCCCGGCGCTGGTGGCAGGCCCAGTTGTGTACGCTTCGGATCGACGAATCGCGCGCCGGGAATGTGGCCGGCCTCGTAGCGGGCCGGGCTGGTCAGGTCGACCAGGATAAGCTCTGGCGCGCTGAGGCGTGCTTGCAGGTCTGCGGGCTCGATGACCAGCGGCAAGCTTGAAAAGGCAGACATGTAGCGTCTCCGGATCGCGAAAAGGTTGCGAATTGTAGCTCAGCCGTCAGCCATTGCGATGGCTAAAGGTGGCGAGGGCTTTCTCGATGCACTGACCGGTTTTTCCGAAAGCCTGGACGGAGACTTCGGAAAACAGCCCGCCGCCCTGATCGGCCACCACCATCATCACTACGCGTCCATTGCTTGCCAGTGAGCGAATCAGCAGGTTTTCGCCGCTGAACAGATTACGCAGTTGCGGTGGCAGCAGCGCCGAGAACTGCGCGTTGTTGGCCGGTGTCAGGCGCAATTGCGTGGGCTGGGCGAGCAGGCGTTGCAGCACGGTGCTGTCTTTGTAGGGCACCAGCAAAGCAGCGGCCGACTTGTCCACGCCCGCGATCTGATGCACGCGCAGACTATCGGTCTTGCGATCGGTCATCATCAGCACCACCCGCTGCATACCCGCTGCCACCAGTGCGTCCCGGGCGCAGGTGGTCAGGTGTATCGCGTTGATGAACATGCTGGGCTCTTTCAACAGATCGGCGCAGTGCTTGCGCCACAGCTGCAAGGCGTCGGGCGAGGGTGGCGGGGCGGGCAGCAAGCCTTTGTGTACGCGACGGGTGTTCCACGGCCAGAGCAAAGCCTGCGCAGGATGCCAGATGTCCGGGCCCGAATGCTGGCGAGCGCTCGCCGCTGCGTTCTGGTGAACCTGCTGCTGAAGGTCATCCAGTGACTGTTGCAGATACAGGCTGGTCAGCAGCTGCCAGCGCAGGTTGTGCGGTGTGTCCCAGGCCTGGTGCGCCGACAGCGCGAGACCGTTGGCCAGCAGAATGGTATTGGCGGGCTGGTTGAGCCAGCGCCGCAGCGGCTGGTCGGCGTCGAGTTGCTGTTGCTGCTTGAGTGGGTCGCCGTTGCTGTGGGCGATGCGCAGCACTTTCACCAGATTGCGTTGCTGGGAGGTCAGCAGTTCGTAGCCCTGGGTCACCCAGATCGGCAGGCGCCAGTGCTGCGCCAGCGCCTGACACAGGTGCACCAGACGAACGCCAAACAGTGCCTGCTCCACAGTCTTCGCAGACTCGCCCTTGTGGATAACCCGCAACTCCCACTCTTCCAGCAGTCTGGGGTGCGCCAGCGCCATCGGCCAAAGCGGCGAGAGAAACAGCAGGCTGCCCAAGTGGATGTCCTGCCACAGCCGGGCCAGTTGATTGGCGAACAAGCCGTGCGCCTGTTGCATGGCGTGCTGACTGATCATCTGGATTTGACGCAGCGCCACCGGCATATCCCGTGGCTCGACACTCGGCAGCCGCGCCAACAGCGCTTCGGTACGAGCCAGTCCCAGTCGGTTGATGGCGACTTCAAGACTCTCCGCGGGCTGTGCGGTGGCGGGGCTGTTCAGGTTGGCTTCGCGCAAAACGTTGAGCACCAGCGCCGGGCTGTCCTGCATGAGATCGGAAATATCGCGCAGCGAGCGGCGGCTGTCGGTCAATGCCGCCTGCACGCGCTGATAGGCCACCGCAGGCACAGGCAAGGCGATGCCGTCGAGCTGCTTAATCCAGTTATCCAGGGTGCGCGGAACAGGGAGCGAAGAAGCTTTATCTGATTGCATTCACAACACCCGTACGGCTGGGAGGTTTTGATCAATGTCGGGTACTGGCATCATGCCGGCCCTCGTGGCGCAACGTCCGGCGCGACACATAGGTCAGCATTTTCCTGTGATCTGACTATAGTCTGGCGCATTCATGCCGATAAGCAGGACAAGAGTTTCAAGCGCTTCTCGCACAATGACCATGAACCCGACTCAATAAGTATTTTCTACCTATGGCAAAAATTATCGGCATCATCGTCGTTTTCGCGAGCGTTCTCGGCGGATACGTACTGTCCCACGGTCAGATCGCAGCGTTGATCCAGCCTTTCGAGGTCATGATCATCGGCGGTGCGGCGCTGGGTGCATTCCTGCAAGCCAACCCGGGCTATATGACCATGCTGGTCATCAAGAAGTCCTTGAAGATGTTCAGCACCCGGTTCACCCACGGCTACTACCTTGAAGTGCTGGGCCTGGTTTACGAGATCCTCAACAAGAGTCGTCGCGAAGGCATGATGGCCATCGAAGGTGACATCGAAGAGCCCGAGAACAGCCCCATCTTCGCCAAATACCCTGGCGTGCTCAAAGACACCCGCATGATCGCCTTCATCTGCGATTACCTGCGCATCATGTCTTCCGGCAACATGGCGCCCCATGAGCTGGAAGGCTTGTTCGACATGGAATTGCTGAGCATGAAAGAAGAGCTCGAGCATCCTTCCCACGCGGTGACCGGTGTCGCCGATGCCATGCCAGGTTTCGGTATCGTTGCGGCGGTACTGGGTATCGTGGTGACCATGGCGTCCCTGGGTTCTGGCGACAAGGCCGCGATCGGCATGCACGTTGGTGCGGCGCTGGTCGGTACGTTCTTCGGTATTCTCGCGGCATACGGTTTCTTCGGCCCGTTGGCCACTTCCCTGGCCCACGATGCCAAGGAAGAAATGAACGTCTATGAATCGATCAAGGCTTCGCTCGTCGCGTCGGCGTCCGGCGTGCCGCCTTCGCTGGCCGTGGAATTCGGTCGCAAGGTTCTGTATCCGGCCCATCGCCCCAGCTTCAGCGAGCTGGAACAAGCTGTCCGCGGTCGTTAATCCATGGAAAATAATCAGCCGATCATCATAAAGCGCGTCAAGCGCTACGGCGGAGGGCATCACGGCGGCGCCTGGAAAATCGCATTTGCCGACTTCGCGACGGCGATGATGGCGTTCTTTCTGGTGCTGTGGCTGATGTCGTCGGCCACGCCCGAGCAACTGCTCGCCATCGCCGGTTACTTCAAGGACCCGGTCGGTTTTTCCGACAGCGGCTCGCCTTACGTGATTGACCTGGGCGGTTCGCCGGAAATGTCCCCTAACCAGACGCTCAACCCGGAGGTGCAATCCACGCCAGCCCCGGATCGCGTGCCGGTCGACGCGGATCAGCAGGACGCCGCCGCCGAGCAGGTCGAGCAGGACCGTCTGGAGATGCTGCTGCAAGAGTTGCAGACCAAGATCAACGAGAATCCGCAACTGGCCAAGTTCAAGGACCAGATTCTGTTCGAGATCACCCAGGACGGCTTGCGCATCCAGATCACGGATGCCGAAAACCGGCCGATGTTTGACATCGGCAGCGCCAAGCTCAAACCGTATTTCGAAGACATCTTGCTGGCCATGGCCGACACGATCAAAGCGGTGCCGAACAAAGTCAGCATCAGCGGTCACACCGACGCGACGCCTTTTGTCGGCAACAACGGCTTCGGTAACTGGGAGCTGTCGTCCGGCCGAGCGAACGCTGCTCGCCGCGCGCTGCTCGCCGGTGGTTATCCGGATCAGCAGGTGGCGCGTGTAGTGGGTTATGCGTCGTCTGCGCTGTATGACAAGGAGCACCCGCAAAATCCGATCAACCGTCGAATCGACATTGTGGTGATGACCAAGAAAGCGCAGCAGCGGATCGAAGGCGCGCAGAATTCTGGTGAAGCACCGCAAACGCCGGATGCGCCCGGAGCCGCTGCGCCATCGCCAGTACCTGGCGCTACCGCACCGGCCAATCAGCCGGGGGCGTCGATTTCCACACCTGCAGTTGATCCACAGGCTTACGCCCAACCCCATGAGATTCGGCAGAAGCTGAACATCTTCGATCAGGGCCAGTTGAAGATCGACGAAACCAAGAACTGATACCTGGTTGCAGACACAAAAACGCCGCGATGATCGCGGCGTTTTTGTCTGAGCTCTTAAGACGTTTCACCTGGAACGGCGAAGTTCGTAGGAGCCGGCTTGCTGGCGAACGCGCCAGGTCAGGCACGGCAGCTTAACGGATCCACCGCATTCGCCAGCAAGCCGGCTCCCACAGTTGATCTCGGACCCCAATGCCATGGCGGGCGGCGTCCGTCAGTAACTGCTTTCCGGCAAGCTGGCGATGATCGAGCGATAGCTGTTCATTCGCTGCTGTTGCACACGGCCGTCTGCAAGGCCCTGCAACAACGCACAACCGGGTTCGCGGTCATGTTTGCAGTCGCGGAAGCGGCAGCGACCGAGCAGGTCGTTGAACTCGATAAAGCCAGCTTCGACGTCGGCGCGGCTGACGTGGCCGAGGCCGAACTCACGAATACCCGGTGAGTCGATCAGGTCGCCGCCGCGCGGGAAGTGGAACAGGCGCGCGGTGGTCGTGGTGTGCGTGCCTTGGCCCGAATACTCCGACAACGGCCCTACGCGGGTGCCGACTTCCGGCAGCAGGCTGTTGACCAGCGAGGATTTGCCGACGCCGGACTGGCCGACGAACACACTGATGTGGCCATCCAGCTGGTCTTGCAACTGCTGCATCCCATCGCCGTGGTGGGCCGACACTTCCAGCACCGGATAACCCAGCGTGCGATAAACGGCCAGCAGCGCATTGAGCGCAGGCGCGTTCTGATCGTCGATCAAGTCAAACTTGTTCAACAGCAACAACGGGCGAATACCCGCGTGCTCGGCAGCCACCAGGTAGCGGTCGATCAGGTTGGCGTGGGGTTCGGGCATTGGTGCGAAAACGATGACGATCAAGTCAACGTTGGCGGCGACCGGCTTGAGCTGGCCCCGGCTGTCCGGGCGGCTCAGCTCTGTATCGCGGGGCAACTGCGCAACGATGACGCCGATGCCTTGATTGCCCGCGCGCCACACGACTCGGTCGCCGGTCACCAGCGCCGGCAGGTTGGCGCGCAGGTGGCAGCGGAAAACCTGACCCTGCAGCTCGCCGTCCTGCGCTTCGACTTCTACCTGCACGCCAAAATGCGCGATGACCAGACCCGTTTGCTCGGGACCGAGATCGCCACCTTCCAGCGTTTCGAGAGCGGTTGATTCACGTTTGGCGGCACGCGCTGCGCGCTCGCCTTGAATCTTTTCGATGCGCCAGTTCTGGCGGCGGTTGAGTTGGCGTTTGGCCATGGGTGTTCAGTGTTCCGTTTGAAGACGCATAAAGGTGCTGATTTGATAAAGCGCGAGCGAGTCTAGCACGCCCGGGTGGGCTAAACTGCGCGCCAACGCTGAGGAGCCGACATATGCAGAACAAACAGAATCTGATCTGGATCGACCTGGAAATGACCGGTCTGGACCCTGATAACGACGTCATCATCGAGATGGCAACCATCATCACCGACAGCGAACTCAATACCCTGGCCGAAGGACCGGTCATCGCGGTTCATCAGAGCGACGAGCTTCTGAACGGCATGGACGAGTGGAACACTCGCCAGCACGGCGGTTCCGGCCTGACCCAGCGTGTGCGAGAAAGCAAAATCTCCAACGACGAAGCCGAGGCCATGACGCTTGAGTTCATCAAACAGTGGGTGCCCGAGCGCAGTTCGCCCATCTGCGGCAACAGCATCTGCCAGGACCGTCGCTTCCTGTACAAACGCATGCCGACGCTGGAAAACTATTTCCACTACCGCAATCTGGATGTCTCGACCCTCAAGGAACTGGCCGCACGCTGGTCGCCTGACCTCAAGTTCAAGAAGGGCAGCACTCACCTTGCGCTGGACGATATCCGTGAGTCGATCGCCGAACTGCGTTTCTACCGCGAGCACTTCATCAAGTCTTGATGACAGGGCGATGGCGGCCAATCGCGGTCGCCTGCAGAGAGCGCAAAGCTAAACGCTCTCTTTTGGTGCCCCGGTCGAGTGGTTAGACTGCGCCCCTTTATCGCAGGGACTGCCGCCATGTTGTTGATGCTCTACCTGATCGCTATTACGGCCGAAGCCATGACTGGCGCGCTGTCCGCAGGCCGTCGCGGCATGGACTGGTTCGGTGTGGTGCTGATCGCGTGCATCACGGCGCTGGGCGGCGGTTCCGTTCGCGACGTGCTGCTGGGGCATTACCCGCTGACGTGGGTCAAGCACCCTGAGTACCTGATCCTCACCAGCATTGCAGCGCTGGTAACCATCTTTATCGCACCACTGATGCGCCATCTGCGCTCGCTGTTTCTGGTGCTCGATGCGCTGGGATTGGTGGCGTTTACCCTGATCGGCTGCATGACTGCCCTGGACATGGGCTTGAGTATGACCGTCGCTGCCGTGAGCGGGGTGATCACCGGTGTGTTTGGCGGGATCCTGCGGGACATCTTCTGCAACGACATCCCCCTGATCTTCCGCCGCGAGCTGTATGCCAGTGTGTCGTTCGCCGCCGCGTGGTGCTTTTTGCTGTGTCAGTACGCCGGACTGCCGGTGGAGCAGGGCACGCTGATCACCCTGTTTGGCGGGCTGTTGCTGCGGCTGCTGGCGATCAGGTTTCGCTGGGAAATGCCCAAGTTTGTTTACAAGGACGGGCACTGAGCCCGCACGCAATTTGTAGGCGCGCGCTTGCCCGTGATTGCGATTCGTCAGGCATCAACGCATTCACTGGGCTACTGCGTTCGCGGGCAAGCGCGCTCCTACAGGATGCGCGCTGCGGTCTTGGTTTCATGCTGCCGCAGCGCCCATTCCACGTGCTCGCGCACCATCTCCGACGTATGCTCCCGCCGAGCTTTCAGCGCTTCGATGACAGGGATGGTGGACGGCGCGTTGCCCAGCCCCACCGCCAGGTTTCTTAACCAGCGCTCATACCCGGCGCGCCGCAGCGGTGAGCCTTCGGTGTTGCTCAAGAACGTCGTTTCATCCCACAAAAACAGCGTCGTCAATTCAGCGTTATCAAGGCCGTGGCGGGGTTTGAAATCCGTTTGATCGGTCGGCCGGGCGAAGCGATTCCACGGGCAAACGATCTGACAGTCATCACAGCCGAACACCCGGTTGCCAATCAGCGAGCGCAATTCTTCCGGAATCGACGTCTTTAGCTCGATGGTCAGGTAGGAAATGCATTTGCGCGCATCCAGCACGTAGGGCCCGACGAACGCATTGGTCGGGCATACGTCCAAACACGCCGTGCAGCGCCCGCAATGCTCGGTGGCGTGTGGCGCATCCACCGGCAGCGGCAGGTCAACGAACAGCTCGCTGAGAAAGAAATAACTGCCGGCCTTGCGATTGAGCACCAGGGTGTTCTTGCCGATCCAGCCCAGCCCGGCCTGCTCGGCAATGGCCTTCTCCAGCACCGGTGCGCTGTCGACGAACGCGCGAAACCCGAATGGTCCGATCGCCTGTTGAATACGCTCCGCCAGCTGTTGCACGCGCTTGCGGATCAGCTTGTGGTAATCACGGCCCAGCGCGTAACGGGAGACATAGGCTTTCTCGGGCTGCCCCAGCAACTGAGCCATCTGCGTGTCGCCGGGCAGATAGTCCATGCGCAATGACACCACGCGCAGCGTTCCCGGCACCAACTCGTCCGGATGCGAACGTTTGCTGCCATGCGCTGCCATGTAGTCCATCTCGCCGTGGTAACCCGCTTCGAGCCAGCGTTCGAGGTGCTGCTCGTGCTCAGCCAGGTCCAGCCCCGAGATTCCGACTTGCTGAAAACCGAGCTCGCGCCCCCACTCCTTGATCGATTGAGCAAGGTCGGTCAGCCCCGCTGCCGTTAGGGAGGTTGAGGCTGTGGAGGGATCTACAGTTATCGCGGACATTGCAAGGAGGACACCGGGGCGCAGGTGCGTATAATTCTGCCAGACATCGGAGCCCAAAGACGTATGTTGCACAGCAAACCCCCATTTCCCGACGCACTGTACAGCGCCGCTCAGGTCCGCGACCTCGACGCACGCCTGATTGCCGCCGGCACGCCCGGCTTCGAACTCATGCAGCGCGCGGCCCATGCCGCGTGGCGTGCGATACGTCGCTGCTGGCCCGAGGGCAAGCAGCTGACGGTGATGGCCGGTCGCGGCAATAACGCCGGCGATGGCTATCTCATTGCTGCGCTGGCCCGGCGTGCCGGCTGGCAAGTGGGCGTGCTGGCCGTGGGCGACTGCGATGCGCTGGCTGGCGACGCTCGATCCGCTTATGAAGAAGCCATTGCCGCTAATGTCGATGTTCAGCCATGGCAACAGCAAGCGCTGGCCGGCATTGTTGTCGACGCGCTGCTGGGCACGGGACTGACAGGTGACGTGCGCGCGCCTTACGCGGCGGCCATTCAAGCCATCAATCACTCTGGATTGCCCGTCGTGGCGGTCGATCTTCCTTCGGGACTGTGCGCGGATACGGGGCGAACCCTCGGCTGTGCAATCCGGGCGGATCTGACCGTCACTTTTATCGGCTTGAAAGTCGGGCTATTCACCGGCGATGCGCCCGAGCTGGTGGGCGAACTGGTGTTCGATGACTTGCAGGCGGACGCCGGGATCATTCGGCAAACCCCCATTAGCGTCAAACGACTGGACACCTTCAATCTGCCCACGCTGGCCCCTCGCTCACGCATCGCACACAAGGGCATGTTTGGCCGCGTGCTGGTGGTGGGTGGCGATCGGGGTTTCGGCGGCGCAGCATTGCTCGCCACCGAAAGCACGCTGCGCACCGGCGCTGGCATGGTCACGCTGGCAACGCGGCCGGAACATGTCAGCGCCGCGCTGACGCGATTCCCCGAAGTCATGAGCGCCGGCATCACCTCGGCCAACCAGCTCCGCGCGTTGATCGAGCCCGCGTCGGTACTGGTGGTCGGTCCGGGACTCGGCCAGCACAGTTGGGGGAAAAGCCTTTTGTCCGCGGCTGCCAACGCGCCGCTGCCGCAGGTCTGGGATGCCGACGCACTGAATGAACTGGCGACCGGCGCGGTGCAACTGCCCGAGGGCTGCGTGATCACCCCGCATCCCGGCGAAGCCGCTCGCCTGCTGGGCACCGACACCAATCACATTCAGGCGGATCGTCCGGCTGCAGCGCGGGCGCTGGCCAAAAAATTCAACGCCGTATGCGTTTTAAAAGGCAGCGGCAGCCTGATCGCCAACCCGGCAGGTGACCTCGCACTGGCCGATCACGGCCATCCGGCGATGGCGACCGGCGGGCTGGGCGATGTGCTGTCCGGTGTCATCGGCGCGCTGATGGCGCAAAAGATGAACGCCTACGACGCTGCTTGTCTGGGCGTCTGGCTGCACGCCCTCGCCGGTGAACAATGCGGCGCCGGCGGGCGAGGGCTGGCTGCCGCTGATCTGATTCCTGTTATTCGCCAGCTTCTGGAGGAGCACCAACCGTGTCTGAGCTAACCCTGGACCTCATGGGTGAAGAGGCCATGACCAACTTCGGCGCACGTATTGCCCAAGTGACTGAAAGCAATGGGATTATTTTTATGGAGGGTGATCTCGGCGCAGGCAAGACCACGCTGTCCCGCGGGATCATTCGCGGCCTCGGCCATACCGGCGCGGTTAAAAGTCCGACATTTACGCTGGTAGAACCTTACGAAATTGGGAGAAACCGCGCGTATCACTTTGATCTCTACCGACTTGTTGACCCAGAAGAGCTAGAATTCCTCGGCATCCGGGACTATTTCGAAGGCGACGCCCTTTGTCTCATCGAATGGCCCAATCTGGGTGCAGGCTTTTTGCCAAAGCCTGACCTGATCATTACCATAAGGCCGCTCGATGAAGGTCGAGCGCTGACGCTGAGCCCAAAAAGCTCCCGTGGTGAGCAGTGGTGTGCCGCTCTGGCGCCGTCGCTTAAATAGACATTCAATAGATATGGGGTTTGGTATGCGCATGCGCGCGCTGGTTACTGTGATTGGACTGCTGCTGGCGACACTGGCTGTCGACGCGTTGGCCGCTTCACAGGTACGAAGTGTCCGCTTATGGCGTGCTCCGGATAACACTCGGCTGGTTTTCGACCTGTCTGGCCCGGTTCAGCACAGCGTGTTCACGCTGCAGTCCCCTGATCGTCTGGTCATCGACATCAACGGCGCCACGCTGGGTGGGCCGCTGAACGTGCCGACGGCCAACACGCCGATCACCAGCATGCGCTCGGCGCAGCGCACGCCTGACGACCTGCGCGTGGTCATCGATCTGAAAAAGGCGGTGACGCCGAAAAGCTTCACCCTCGCGCCGAACCAGCAATACGGCAACCGTCTGGTGGTGGACCTGTACGATAACGCTGCCGATGCCAACCCGCCGCCGTCGGTGGCCGATACTCCGGCCACCGCCGCGCCTGCGGCGCCCGCCGTGGTGCCAGTCAGCCCGTCCAAGCCCGAGATCAAACTCACCCCAGTGCCAAACGGCAAGCGCGACATCGTCGTTGTTATTGATGCCGGCCATGGAGGTGAAGACCCGGGAGCGTCCGGCGGCCGCGGTGAAAAAGAAAAGAACGTCGTGCTCGCGATTGCCAAAGAACTGCAGCGCCAGATCAACGGCGAAAAGGGCTACCGAGCAGAGCTGACCCGTACGGGCGACTACTTCATCCCGCTGCGTAAGCGCACGGAAATCGCACGCGCCAAAGGTGCTGACCTGTTCGTGTCCATTCACGCCGATGCGGCGCCTTCCTCAGCGGCCTTTGGCGCCTCGGTGTTTGCCTTGTCCGAACGCGGCGCCACTTCGGAGACAGCACGCTGGCTGGCGGACAGTGAAAACCGTTCCGACCTGATCGGTGGCGCCGGGGCCGTGAGCCTCGATGACAAAGACCGCATGCTCGCTGGCGTACTGCTTGATTTGTCGATGACCGCATCGCTGACTTCAAGCCTGAACGTCGGCCAGAAGGTTCTGACCAACATCGGCCGCGTGACCTCGTTGCACAAGTCCCGCGTCGAGCAGGCCGGCTTCATGGTGCTCAAGTCGCCGGATATTCCGTCGATTCTGGTCGAAACCGGCTTCATCTCCAATTCAGCCGAAGCGAACAAGCTGCAAGGCGCAAGCCACCAGCAGGCGTTGGCTCGCTCCATCACGGCGGGTGTGAAGCAATTCTTCCAGCAGAATCCACCCCAAGGCACCTATATCGCCTGGCTGCGAGATAGCGGCAAGCTGGCCATGGGGGCCCGCGAGCACACGGTCCGTCCCGGTGAATCGCTGAGCATGATTGCGGCGCGCTACGACATGACCATGCCGATGCTACGTACAGCCAATCACCTGAGTTCCGACGAACTGAAAGTCGGCCAGGAGCTGAGAATCCCCAGCGCAGAACTGGCAGGTGAGCCGTGACTGACCTGTTGCTCGGTGACCAGGAACTGGACGTCAGCGTGAGTGCCGATTTACCCGCAGCGGAAGCCGCGCGTATCCAGCTGCTCAGTCCACGGCTTGCCAACCAGATTGCGGCGGGTGAAGTCGTAGAACGGCCGGCGTCGGTGATCAAGGAACTGCTCGAGAACAGCCTCGATTCCGGCGCGCGACGTATCGACGTTGACGTGGAGCAGGCAGGCATCAAGCTGTTGCGTGTTCGCGACGACGGCGGCGGCATCTCCTCTGATGACCTGCCCCTGGCGCTGGCCCGACATGCCACCAGCAAGATCCGCGACCTGGAAGACCTTGAGCGCGTCATGAGCCTTGGCTTCCGGGGCGAGGCGTTGGCGTCGATCAGCTCCGTGGCGCGCCTGACGTTGACGTCACGCACACGTGATGCCGATCAGGCATGGCAGGTCGAGACCGAAGGCCGCGACATGGCTTCGCGGGTTCAGCCTGCTGCGCACCCTGTCGGCACTTCCGTGGAAGTGCGCGACCTGTTCTTCAACACTCCGGCGCGGCGCAAGTTTCTCAAGGCCGAGAAAACCGAATTCGATCATCTTCAAGAAGTCATCAAGCGCATGGCGCTGGCGCGGTTCGACGTGGCCTTCCATCTGCGCCACAACGGCAAGACCGTACTGAGCCTGCACGAAGCCCGCGATGACGTTTCACGCGCGCGGCGGGTTTCGGCCATTTGCGGCGCCGGGTTTCTGGAACAGGCGCTGCCGATCGAGGTCGAGCGCAACGGGTTGAGGTTGTGGGGCTGGGTTGGTCTGCCGACGTTCTCGCGCAGTCAGGCCGATTTGCAGTATTTCTTCGTCAATGGCCGCGCGGTGCGCGACAAACTGGTTGCCCACGCGGTGCGTCAGGCTTATCGCGACGTACTGTTCAACGGCCGGCATCCAACCTTCGTGCTGTTTTTTGAAGTCGATCCGGCGGTCGTCGACGTCAACGTCCATCCGACCAAGCACGAAGTGCGCTTCCGCGACGGGCGCATGGTTCACGATTTCCTTTACGGCACCCTGCATCGCGCCCTTGGCGACGTGCGACCTGAAGATCAGCTCGCTGGTACCACCTCGGTCACCGCGCTGGTACGACCAAGCGGGCCAGATGCCGGCGAATTCGGGCCGCAGGGCGAAATGCGCCTGGCCAATAACGGGCTCGAAACCCCGCAAGGTCAGGCCTGGAATACGCCTGCCGGATCTGCGCCCGGCTCTGGCAGTGGCGCGGGCTATCAGTATCAGTACACGCCGCGGCCGTCGTCGGTGCTTCCCGCCGAAGAGGCGCGTGCCGCTTACAGCGAATTCTTTGCCCCGCTGCCCGGCGCGCAGGCTCCGGTGGGCACGGGCGGCGCCTCGCTGCCCGAATCCCAGGGCGATGTTCCGCCGCTGGGTTATGCCCTCGCTCAGCTCAAGGGCATTTATATCCTCGCGGAGAACGCCCACGGTCTGGTGCTGGTGGACATGCACGCGGCCCATGAGCGAATCATGTACGAGCGCTTGAAGATCGCCATGGCCAGCGAAGGCCTGAGCGGTCAGCCGCTGCTGGTGCCAGAGTCCATCGCGGTCAGCCAGCGTGAGGCCGACTGCGCCGAGGAACACGTGGCGACTTTCCAGCAACTGGGCTTCGAATTGCAGCGCCTCGGCCCCGAGACTCTCGCGATCCGGCAGATCCCCGCACTGCTCAAGCAGGCTGAGGCGAATCGACTGGTGCACGACGTTCTGGGCGATCTGATGGAGTACGGCACTAGCGATCGCGTTCAGGCGCACATGAATGAACTGCTCGGCACCATGGCGTGCCACGGCGCGATTCGCGCCAATCGGCGGCTGGCCATTCCGGAAATGAACGGCCTGCTGCGTGATATGGAAAACACCGAGCGCAGCGGTCAATGCAACCACGGACGGCCCACCTGGACCCAGCTGGGTCTGGATGATCTGGACAAACTATTCCTGCGCGGTCGCTGATGAGTGCTCTTCCTCCGGCCATCTTTCTGATGGGGCCGACCGCCGCCGGGAAAACCGATCTCGCCATCGAACTGACCAAAGTGCTGCCATGTGAGCTGATCAGCGTGGATTCCGCGCTGGTTTATCGCGGCATGGACATCGGCACTGCCAAGCCATCAAAGGCGCTTCTGGACACGTATCCGCACCGGCTCATCGATATCCTCGATCCGAGCCAGAGCTACTCTGCGGCGGATTTTCGAACCGATGCCTTGCACGCTATGGCGGAAATTACCGCCCGGGGGAAAATTCCCCTGCTGGTGGGCGGCACGATGTTGTATTTCAAGGCTCTACTGGAAGGCCTGGCCGATATGCCTGCGGCTGACGCCGAGATTCGTGCGCAGATTGAGGCGCAAGCGGCCAGTCAGGGTTGGCAGGCGTTGCATGATGAGCTGGCGAGCATCGATCCGGTGTCGGCAGCGAGAATTCACCCCAACGATCCTCAGCGGCTTGTTCGTGCGCTGGAAGTCTTTCGGGTAAGCGGCGTGAGCATGACCGCACACCGTGAACAACAAAGTGCGCAAAGTGCTCAAGCGAGCGCTTCGGGGCGTCATCAATTGCCCTATACTGTCGCAAATCTCGCGATCGCACCGACGGATCGCAAGGTGCTCCACGACCGAATTGCTGTGCGTTTCAGGCAAATGCTTGATGAAGGATTCGTTGAAGAAGTTGTAGCGCTACGTTCGAGGGGTGATCTGCACTCGAATTTACCGTCTATAAGAGCTGTAGGGTATCGCCAGGTCTGGGATCATCTGGACGGCAAGCTGACTCGGGATGAAATGCAGGAGCGCGGCATCATTGCCACGCGCCAGCTGGCCAAGAGGCAGTTCACCTGGTTACGCAGCTGGCAGGATTTGCACTGGTTGGACAGCCTGGCTTGCGACAATCTGCCACGCGCCTTGAAATACCTGGGGTCGGTCTCCATATTGAGCTGAGTCCTTGCAATAGCCGTCTATCCTTGGGGGATAGCCTTCGGGAGGTAGCGGCCCAAGCCATTGTTTTCGAATTTATTCTATTGATCCTTAAAGGAGTGCGGCACATGTCAAAAGGGCATTCGCTACAAGACCCTTACCTGAACACTTTGCGTAAAGAAAAGGTTGGGGTTTCGATCTACCTGGTAAACGGTATCAAGCTGCAAGGCACTATCGAATCTTTTGACCAGTTCGTTATTTTGCTGAAGAACACTGTCAGCCAAATGGTCTACAAACACGCCATCTCGACTGTCGTTCCCGTCCGCCCGATTCGTCTGCCTAGCGCTACCGAATCCGAGCAGGCTGACGCCGAGCCAGGTAACGCCTGATAGGAGTCTGCTTTGTTCTTTGAGCGCCACAGTGGTGGTGAGCGGGCGATCCTCGTTCACTTGGATGGTCAGGACCCTGAGGCGCGCGAAGATCCGCAGGAGTTCAGGGAACTGGCGCTGTCGGCCGGCGCCGATATTGTCTCGTTCGTCAACGTGCCAAGGCATCGGCCAACGGCCAAGTATCTGGTAGGCAGCGGCAAGGTCGAGGAATTACGCGACCTGGTCAAAACCGAAAAGTCAGATATCGTCATCTTTAATCATGTCCTTACACCCAGTCAGGAACGTAACCTCGAACGTGTTTTCGAGTGTCGCGTGCTTGACCGTACGGGCCTGATTCTCGACATTTTCGCCCAACGGGCGCGCACCCATGAAGGCAAGCTGCAGGTCGAACTGGCCCAGCTTGAGCACATGAGCACGCGGCTGGTTCGTGGCTGGACTCACCTTGAGCGTCAGGGTGGCGGTATCGGTCTGCGCGGTCCGGGTGAAACCCAGCTCGAAACGGACCGGCGTCTGTTGCGTGTGCGCCTGCGTCAGATCAAGGGCCGGCTTGAAAAAGTTCGCAGTCAGCGTGATCAGGCCCGTCGTGGCCGCACCCGCGCGGATATCCCTACGGTTTCGATCGTCGGCTACACCAACGCCGGCAAGTCAACGCTGTTCAATGCGGTGACCGACTCCGACGTCTACGCGGCCGATCAACTGTTTGCGACCCTCGACCCGACCCTGCGCCGCCTTGAAGTCAAAGACCTCGGGCCGATTGTGCTGGCTGATACGGTGGGTTTCATCCGCCATTTGCCGCACAAGCTGGTCGAGGCCTTTCGGGCTACGCTCGAAGAGTCGAGCAACTCTGATCTGCTATTGCATGTGATCGACGCTCACGAGCCCGATCGCCTGGAACAGATCGAGCAGGTCATGGTGGTGCTGGGCGAGATTGGCGCCCAGGACTTGCCGATGCTTGAGGTCTATAACAAACTCGATCTGCTCGAAGGGGTTGAGCCGCAGATTCAACGCGATGCCGATGGCAAGCCGCAGCGGGTCTGGGTTTCTGCCCGTGACGGGCGTGGTCTGGATTTGCTCAAGCAAGCCATCGCCGAAGTGTTGGGCAATGACCTCTTTGTGGGGACGCTGCGCCTTACTCAGGAGTTCGCCCGGTTGCGTGCCCAGTTTTTCAACCTGGGTGCGGTGCAGAGCGAAGAACACGACGAAGAAGGCCAGAGTCTTCTGGCTGTACGGTTACCCCGAGTTGAATTCAATCGCCTGGTGAGTCGCGAAGGACTGCAGCCGCTGGAATTCATCGAGCAACACACTTTGCAATAAAAGCCTGACAAAGCGGTTGTACCGCTTTGACGGGCATTCTGTAGCATTGGTCGGCGCGCCGCGGGCGCGTCTTTGCTTTATCAGATGGAGAGCGCTATGGCTTGGAATGAGCCGGGTGGCAACTCGAATAATCAGGATCCTTGGGGTGGTAAGCGCAAGGGCGGCGACCGCAAGGGGCCACCGGATCTCGACGAGGCCTTCCGTAAGCTGCAGGAAAGCCTGAATGGGTTGTTCGGTGGTGGTAAAAAACGCAGTGGCGATGGCGGCGGCAGCGGCGGTGGATCGAGCAAGGGCGGTGGCCTCGGCCTGCTCGGCATCGGTCTGGTCGTGCTGCTCGCAATCTGGCTGTACAACGCAATTTATGTGGTCGACGAGCAGGAGCAGGCCGTTGTGCTGCGCTTCGGCAAGTACTACGACACCGTCGGGCCGGGTCTGAATATCTATTTCCCGCCGTTCGATCGCAAGTACCTCGAAAACGTGACCCGTGAACGTGCGTACAGCAAGCAGGGCCAGATGCTCACCGAAGACGAGAACATCGTCGAAGTGCCACTGACCGTGCAGTACAAAATCACCAACCTGCAGGATTTCGTGCTGAACGTTGATCAGCCTGAAGTCAGTCTGCAGCACGCGACCGAAAGTGCCCTGCGTCATGTCGTCGGTTCGACCGCCATGGATCAGGTGCTGACTGAGGGTCGTGAGTTGATGGCCAGCGAAATCAAGGAGCGGCTGCAGCGCTTCCTCGATACCTATCGCACCGGCATCACCGTGACTCAGGTCAACGTGCAGAGCGCTGCGGCGCCGCGCGAAGTTCAGGAAGCCTTCGATGACGTGATCCGCGCCCGTGAAGACGAGCAGCGCTCGCGTAACCAGGCTGAAACCTACGCCAACGGTGTGATCCCGGAAGCCCGTGGTCAGGCTCAGCGGATTGTCGAAGACGCCAACGGCTATCGCGATGAAGTGGTTTCTCGGGCCAAGGGTGAGGCGGATCGCTTTACCAAGCTGGTTGCCGAGTACCGCAAGGCACCGGAGGTCACGCGTGAGCGTCTGTATCTGGACACCATGCAGGAAGTCTTCAGCAATACCAGCAAGGTGCTTGTGACCGGCGACAAAGGTCAGAACAACCTGCTTTATCTGCCGTTGGACAAAATGATCGATAGCAGCCGTAACGGTTCCAATCCGTCTGCCACTGGCGGCGCTGCTGCTGCACCGGCAGACCCGGGCTCACGGGCAGCGGATATGCAACAGCAGCGTGACACGCGCACTAGGGAGACTCGCTGATGAGCAATAAATCTCTGGTTGCCCTGATTGTCTGCGTCGTGTTGGCCGTGGTCGCATGGAACAGCTTCTACATCGTCGCTCAGACCGAGCGAGCGGTGATGTTGCAGTTCGGTCGCGTGGTTCAAGCGGATGTCGCCCCAGGCCTGCACGTCAAGATTCCTTACGTGAATCAGGTGCGCAAATTCGACGGTCGCTTGATGACCCTCGATGCGCCGACTCAGCGTTTCCTGACGCTGGAAAAGAAAGCCGTGATGGTCGATGCCTATGCCAAATGGCGCGTGAAGGACGCTGAGCGTTTCTATACCGCGACATCCGGCCTGAAGCAGATTGCCGATGAGCGTCTCTCCCGTCGTCTCGAATCCGGTCTGCGAGACCAGTTCGGTAAGCGCACGCTGCACGAGGTGGTTTCGGGTGAGCGCGATGCGTTGATGGCTGACATCACTGCGTCGCTCAACACCATGGCCGGCAAAGAGCTGGGCATCGAAGTCGTCGATGTTCGGGTCAAGGCCATCGATCTGCCGAAGGAAGTGAACCGCAGCGTGTTCGAGCGGATGAGCACCGAGCGTGAGCGTGAAGCACGTGAGCATCGCGCCAAGGGTAACGAGCTGGCTGAAGGCATCCGTGCCGACGCCGATCGTCAGCGCCGCGTTCTGTTGGCTGAAGCGTATCGCGAGTCTGAAGAGGCACGCGGTGATGGTGATGCTCAAGCGTCCGCCATCTACTCCAAGGCCTACGGTCAGGATCAGGAGTTCTACGCGTTCTACCGTAGCCTGCGTGCCTACCGTGAAAGCTTCGCGAACAAAAGTGACGTGATGGTGCTGGACCCAGGCAGCGAGTTCTTCCGCTATCTGCAAAAATCCAAGCCGTAATCGCATCAGCATCTGATCACTCCGCCGGGCGGCAAAACTGCCCGTCGGGGTGATCGCGCGACAAAACGTGTGTATGATGCGGCAGCCGGGAAATTCCCGGCTTTTTTGCGTCTGCACGATTGATTGGCCGTGGCGTGTTCCGTGCGCGGCAGTTTTTTCGAGGACGGTGTTCACGCTAGTGCGGCGCATCAGGCAGAGACATTTCCTTGCCCAGCGTCCGCAGAATGCTGTCTGCTTCACTCAAGGCTTGCCCAAGGGCCGGCCGCCCGGATCATAGGGGAAAGGCGTAATGGCAACGGTTGACCGCTGGCTGCTGCCGGATGGCATCGAAGAAGTACTGCCGCCGGAAGCTGCGCGTATTGAAGTCGCGCGTCGTCAGGTGCTGGATCTGTTTCAGAGCTGGGGCTACGAGTTTGTCGTGACCCCGCACATCGAATACCTCGAATCACTGCTCATCGGTGCGGGCCAGGATCTGGATCTGCGCACCTTCAAAGTGGTCGACCCGCAATCGGGTCGGCAGATGGGTTTCCGTGCGGATATCACGCCGCAGGTCGCCCGCATCGACGCGCACACACTGCGTCGCGAAGGCCCAAGCCGTCTCTGCTACGCTGGCAGCGTGCTGCATGCCCATCCAAGTGCATTGTCGTCCTCGCGCAGCCCGATCCAGCTAGGCGCCGAGCTGTATGGCGACGCAAGCCCGAGCAGCGACGTCGAAGTCATCAGCCTCATGCTGGCGATGCTGCAACTGGCTGATGTGCCGGACGTCCATATGGACCTGGGACACGTCGGGATTTACCGTGGTCTTGCCCGCGCTGCCGGGTTGTCCGGCGAAGTCGAGCAACAGCTGTTTGATGCGCTGCAGCGCAAAGCCATCGACGAGGTCATTGCGTTGACCGAAGGTCTGCCGGCCGACCTGGCCAGCATGCTGCGCGCGCTGGTGGATCTGTGTGGCGACCGTACGGTGTTGGCACAGGCGCGCGACCGTCTGGCTAGCGCGCCGGCGCCGGTCATTGAAGCGCTGGATGATCTGCAGGAAATCGCCGAACGTCTGTCGGCCCGGTTTCCTGAGCTACCGTTGTATTTTGACCTCGGCGAGTTGCGCGGCTACCACTACCACACCGGTGTGGTGTTTGCGGTCTTCGTCCCGGGTGTTGGCCAGTCGATCGCCCAGGGCGGTCGGTATGACGACATTGGTGCCGACTTCGGTCGTGCGCGCCCGGCAACGGGATTTTCCACCGATTTGAAAACCCTGGTGACACGCGGTCAGGCGCAGATCGAGCTACCGTCTGGCGGTATCTGGATGCCGGACAGCACTGATGTGGCGCTGTGGCAAACGGTCTGTCAGCTGCGCGCTGAAGGTCACCGCGTGGTTCAGGCGTTGCCAGGCCAACCGGTTTCGGCGGCGCAAGACGCCGACTGCGATCGGCAATTGATTCAGCAGGGCGAGCGTTGGCAGGTAATGCCGCTGGCCTCTTGAGTTTCCCCGCCGGCCGCTGCCGGCACCAAGTTTGCGCGAATGAGGACAAGTGTTATGGGTAAGAATGTCGTAGTCCTGGGCACCCAATGGGGTGATGAGGGCAAAGGCAAGATCGTTGATCTGCTGACCGAACATGCAACCGCGGTAGTGCGCTATCAAGGTGGCCACAACGCTGGTCACACGCTGGTGATCGACGGCGAAAAAACCGTCCTGCACCTGATTCCGTCCGGCGTCCTGCGCGAAGGCGTGCAGTGCCTGATCGGCAACGGTGTGGTCGTAGCGCCTGATGCACTCATGCGCGAAATCATCAAGCTGGAAGAGAAGGGCATTCCGGTGCGCGAGCGTCTGCGCATCAGCCCGTCCTGCCCGCTGATCCTGTCCTATCACGTGGCCCTTGATCAGGCCCGCGAAAAGGCCCGTGGCGAGCACAAGATCGGCACGACCGGTCGTGGCATCGGCCCGGCTTACGAAGACAAGGTTGCGCGTCGTGGTCTGCGCATCGGTGATCTGTTCCATCGCGAGCGCTTCGCCGCCAAACTGGGCGAGCTGTTGGATTACCACAACTTCGTTCTGGTCAATTACTACAAAGAGCCGGCGATCGATTTCCAGAAGACACTCGACGAGTGCATGGAATATGCCGAGCTGCTCAAGCCGATGATGCTCGACGTGACCGCAACGCTGCACGAAATGCGTCGCGCCGGCAAAGACATCATGTTCGAAGGCGCCCAGGGTTCGTTGCTGGACATCGACCACGGTACCTACCCGTACGTCACCAGTTCGAACACCACTGCGGGCGGCATCGCCACCGGTTCGGGCATGGGGCCGATGTACCTGGATTACATCCTGGGCATCACCAAGGCCTACACCACTCGCGTGGGTTCGGGTCCATTCCCGACTGAGCTCTTCGACGATGTCGGCGCGTTCCTGGCCAAGCGTGGCCACGAGTTCGGTGCAACCACCGGCCGTGCGCGTCGCTGTGGCTGGTTCGACGCCGTTATCCTGCGCCGCGCCATCGACGTCAACAGCATCTCGGGCATCTGCCTGACCAAGCTGGACGTGCTTGACGGTCTCGAGACCATCAATATCTGCGTGGGCTACAAGAACGAGAACGGTGCAGTGATCGACGCACCGACCGACGCCGACAGCTACATCGGCCTCGAGCCGGTGTACGAAGAAGTGCCGGGCTGGTCGGAGTCGACCCTGGGCGCCAAAACTCTGGAAGAGCTGCCTGCCAACGCTCGCGCTTACATCAAGCGCCTGGAAGAGCTGGTCGGCGCACCGATCGACATTATTTCGACGGGCCCTGACCGCAACGAAACGATCGTTCTGCGTCACCCATTCGATTGATAAGTCGTTGAAACACAAATAAAGGGTCGCCTCGGCGGCCCTTTGTTTTGCCCGTTGAAAACTGCCGGCCACTGCGGCACGACGCTTGCTGTGATTCCACTTATAAAACAATGCCAGCATTTTGCTGGCGTGTGTGGTGAGGGATCTCCTGTGTCGGCCGTTACTTCTCTTCTGCGCAGTCGCTTGCTGCGGCCCGTATTCATTGCCCTTGGTATTGCCCTTCTGGTGCAAGTGCTGGTTGCCGTTGCCCTCACTCGGAGCACCGTCACCGCGCTTGAAGCTGATCTGGCGGCGCGACTGAGTGTAGATTCGCAACACTTGACCGGCGAACTGGAGCAGGCGAGCCGCGACGTAACGTCCAGTCTGGACAGTCTTTCGCAAAATACACGTCAGCGCTTGAGCGCCGGCCTGTCGACGCGCCTTAAAGATGAACAGAAGCAACTGCGTGCGACGCTGGAGAAAGACCTTCAGGATTCGGCGACGGACATGGCCGAGCTGCTGGCGGCTGTCGCGCCACGGGCGATGTGGGATGGCGATACGCCGACGTTGTCGGAGTTCGCGCGCCGTGCGCAACGCAATCCAAACGTGCTGTTCGTGGTTTACGACGATGCTCAGGGCGAACACCTGACGCGCTATCTGAACCGCGAGAACGAATCGGTCAAGGCCCTGCTGGCGAAAGGCGAAGGCGAGCGCGCCATGGACAAGGTTCTGAACGCGGCGCGCAAAGACCCTTCGGTGTATTACGTCGAAGCATCGATCAGCCCCAACGGCGTCGAGATCGGCAAAGTCCGCATGGGCGTGTCGACCACCTCGGTGGAAGCGAATCTGGCGGCGCTGGACAAGCGCTTCACTGCGTTGATTGGCAGCGGCGATCAGCTGGTCTCGGAAAGCCTTGGCGGCGCGGCGGCCGAGAGCTCTGCGGCGTTGCGGTCGCGTCTGCAAACGGCGCAGTCGTCGGCCACCGCGATGGCAACCAATACCAGCTCTGCGGTGCAGGAGGCTGCGACCACGCTGCGCTGGAGAATCGGCGTCGGACTGTCTCTGGTGGGGCTCGGTGTGCTGGTGGTGTTGGCCATCGTGCTGGGCCGCCGCGTCGTGCTGCGCTTGCAGTTGCTCAATCGTGCGCTGGATGATCTGGCGGCGGGCGAAGGCGATCTGACCAAGCGCGTCAAACTCAACAGCAACGATGAGATTGGCGACATGGCAGCGGCCGTGAACCGCTTTGTCGACAAGTTACAGCCGATCGTTAGAGAGGCGGGGGATGTGGCGCAGCAGACTGGCGTCGAGATTGGCGCCATGAGCAAGCGCAATGCGGGCGCCGGCGCTGCCGCGGAATTGCAGCGCGATGAAGTGGCTGCCAGCCTTCAAGCGCTGGCGCAGATGGCGGACGAGGCGCAGGCCGAGAGCCAGGCAATGCAGGCAGCATTGCGACAGGTGGTGGACATTCGCCAGGCAACCGATGAAAACACACGCACGTCCAATCAGGTCGGCAGTTTGATCGAGGCGCTGGCCGGGCAGGTCGAGACCGGCGCCCAGGTCATCGAGCGGCTGGCGCAGCAAAGTCAGCAGATTGAAGTGGTGCTTGAAGTGATCCATGGCATCGCCGAGCAAACCAACCTGCTGGCCCTCAACGCGGCCATTGAAGCAGCGCGCGCCGGCGAGACCGGTAGAGGTTTCGCCGTTGTCGCCGATGAAGTGCGCGCGTTGGCAAGCAAGACGCAAAGCTCGACGGGCGATATTCAGGAACACATCGCCAAGCTGCAATCCGGGGCGCGCGAAGCAGTGGCAACGATTGGTCTCGCCGGGCGTCAGGCAAAGGAAGGGCTCGCGGTGCTGAAGGACAGCGCGCGGCTACAGCAGTCGGTGCAGGTGTCTGTCGAGCAGGTTCATGCAGCGATCGGTCTGGCGACCCGAGCGGCAGAGCATCAGGCTCAGGGCGCGCAAGCGGTACGGGGGCGGGTAGAGGTTATTCATGCCCAGGCCGAGAAGGCGGCGCAAGCCGTGGTGGAAATCACCGCCAGTGGCAAAACACTGGACAGGCTTGCTGCGCAGCTCAAGGCCAGTCTGGGGCAGTTTCGGGCGTAGTTTTCGGGCGTAGTTGCGCGCACGGGTGGGGGTGATGGCAGACCCCCAGAATGCACAAAACCGAGCACTTGGCTCGGTTTTGTTTGTCTGGTGCCCAGAAGAAGACTCGAACTTCCACGACCTTGCGGTCACCAGCACCTGAAGCTGGCGTGTCTACCAATTTCACCATCTGGGCATGGCGCTGATTTAATTAGATTTTTCGCAGGAGTGCAACTGAATTTTTGGATTTGTTAAGCGGGGCGCTCAGCGACTCGGTGGCCGCGAGGGACAGGGCAGGGGAAGTGATCTACGCTGAGGGCTGTTTCGCCGGGCTTGACTTTTCAAACCGCAAAATGCACAAAACCGAGCCTAGGCTCGGTTTCGTTGAATTGGTGCCCAGAAGAAGACTCGAACTTCCACGACCTTGCGGTCACCAGCACCTGAAGCTGGCGTGTCTACCAATTTCACCATCTGGGCAGTTCGTTGATTTCATTCGATATTTCGTTTGATTTCAACTACAACTAGGCAGTGCCGTCGTTGTGGGGCGCATCTTACGGAGGAGATTGAAGGCTGTAAAGCCCCCGTGCAAAAATAATTTGAAATAGCGAAAAGTCTCAGCAAATGCTGTCTTCGCGTTTCAATCTGGTATATGCCAAACTAATTACATCCAGATAAGGTGAATTCATTCTAATGGCCGATTGGCAGTCCCTCGATCCCGAGGCCGCTCGTGAAGCGGAAAAATACGAAAACCCCATCCCTAGCCGTGAGCTGATTCTGGCGCACCTTTCCGAGCGCGGTTCGCCCGCTGCCCGTGAGCAGTTGGTGGAAGAGTTTGGCCTGACGACTGAAGATCAGATCGAGGCCTTGCGGCGTCGGCTCCGTGCCATGGAGCGCGATGCCCAATTGATTTACACCCGCCGTGGCACGTACGCGCCGGTCGACAAGCTGGACCTCATCCTGGGTCGCATCAGCGGTCACCGTGACGGCTTCGGTTTCCTGGTCCCGGATGACGGCTCTGACGACCTGTTCATGAGCCCTGCGCAAATGCGTCTGGTGTTCGACGGTGACCGTGCACTGGCGCGCGTCTCGGGTCTTGACCGTCGCGGTCGCCGCGAAGGCGTGATCGTCGAAGTCATCTCCCGCGCGCACGAAACCGTGGTGGGTCGCTACTTCGAAGAAAGCGGCATCGGTTTCGTCCAGCCGGACAACCCAAAAATCCAGCAAGAAGTGCTGATCACCCCGGGCCGTAACAACGGCGCCAAGGTCGGTCAGTTCGTCGAGGTGAAAATCACCCACTGGCCAACCCCGCGTTTCCAGCCGCAAGGCGACGTGGTTGAAGTGGTGGGTAATTACATGGCGCCCGGCATGGAGATCGATGTCGCGCTGCGTACCTACGACATCCCTCACGTCTGGCCCGAGGCTGTGCTGAAAGAAGCCGCCAAGCTCAAGCCTGAAGTCGAAGAGAAGGACAAGGAAAACCGCGTCGATCTGCGTCACCTTCCATTCGTCACCATCGACGGTGAAGATGCCCGCGACTTCGACGACGCTGTTTTCTGCGAAGCCAAGCCCGGCAAACTGCGCCTGTTCTCCGGCGGCTGGAAGCTTTACGTGGCCATTGCCGACGTCTCCAGCTACGTGAAGCTCGGCTCGGCGCTCGACGCTGAGTCTCAGGTGCGGGGTAACTCGGTGTATTTCCCCGAGCGCGTGATCCCGATGCTGCCCGAGCAGCTGTCCAACGGCCTGTGCTCGCTTAATCCGCTGGTTGATCGTCTGGCGATGGTTTGCGAGATGACGATCTCCAAAACCGGCGAGATGACCGACTACGTGTTCTACGAAGCCGTCATTCACTCCCATGCGCGTCTGACTTACAACAAGGTCAGCTCGATGCTGGAGCATCCGAAGGCCGCCGAAGCCAAGCAGTTGCGCGAGCAGTACGGCGACGTCGTGCCGCACCTGAAGCAGCTTTATGCGCTGTACAAAGTGCTGCTGGGCGCCCGGCATGTTCGCGGTGCCATTGATTTTGAAACGCAGGAAACCCGGATCATTTTCGGTACCGAGCGCAAAATCGCCGAGATCCGTCCGACTACTCGAAACGACGCGCACAAGCTGATTGAAGAATGCATGCTTGCGGCGAACGTGGCGACTGCAGCGTTTCTCAAGAAGCACGAGATCCCTGCGCTGTACCGCGTTCACGACGGTCCGCCGCCTGAGCGTCTGGAAAAGCTGCGTGCCTTCCTCGGTGAGCTCGGTCTTTCCCTGCACAAGGGCAAAGACGGCCCGTCGCCGAAGGACTATCAGGCGCTACTCGAAACCATCAAGGACCGTCCGGATTTCCACCTGATCCAGACCGTCATGCTGCGTTCGTTGAGCCAGGCGGTGTACAGCTCCGATAACCACGGCCACTTCGGCTTGAATTACGAAGCGTACACCCACTTTACCTCGCCGATTCGCCGCTACCCGGATTTGCTGACTCACCGCGCGATCCGCAGTGTGATCCGCTCCAAGCAGGAAACACCGCACGTTCGCCGTGCTGGTGCTGCAGCGATTCCGAAGGCCCGCATTTACCCGTACGACGAAGCGATGCTCGAGCAGTTGGGCGAGCAGTGCTCGATGAGCGAGCGCCGTGCAGATGAGGCGACCCGCGACGTCACGAACTGGCTGAAATGCGAGTTCATGAAAGACCGTGTTGGCGAGTCGTTCCCGGGCGTGATCACAGCTGTCACCGGCTTTGGTCTGTTCGTCGAGCTGACCGATATCTACGTCGAAGGCCTGGTTCACGTCACCGCATTGCCGGGTGATTACTACCATTTCGATCCGGTCCACCATCGTCTGGCCGGCGAGCGCACAGGCCGCAGTTTCCGCCTGGGCGACACCGTTGAAGTGCGCGTCATGCGCGTTGATCTTGACGAGCGCAAGATCGACTTCGAAATGTCGGAGAAGACCACCAGCGCGCCGATCGGTCGCAAGCGTCGAACGTCTGAACCTGCTGCAGCAGAGAAGGGCAAGGATTCCAAGGAATCGTCGTCTGCTTCCAAATCGGGTCGCCGCACCGCGAAAGAGCCTGTTGCCGAGGCCTATCGGCCCGGTGACGCGGCTGCCAAGAACGCGGAAGTGCGCAAAAGTCGTGAAATGAAGAAAGCGCTGCTGACTGAAGCCAAGGGTGGTAGCAAGGCATCGTCGGGAAAGTCGACGAGTGATTCCGCTGGCGCCTCCGGTAAATCCAGCAAACATCGCAAGGGTTCGTCGAAATCGGGCTCGGCCCCTGCTGCAAGCAGTGGCGGCGTTCGCAAACCTAAGGCCAAGTCATGAGTCAGCTGGAAAAAATCTACGGTGTTCATGCCGTAGAGGCGCTGTTGCGTCATCACCCCAAGCGGGTCAAGCAGATCTGGCTGGCTGAAGGGCGCAGCGATCCTCGCGTGCAGGTTCTCATCGAGCTCGCCGCGCAGAACCGCGTCTCGGTGGGTCAAGCCGAGCGCCGCGAGATGGATGCGTGGGTTGAGGGTGTTCACCAGGGCGTGGTGGCGGACGTCAGTCCGAGCCAGGTCTGGGGCGAGGCGATGCTCGACGAGCTGCTCGATCGCACCGAAGGTCCGCCGCTGATTCTGGTCCTCGACGGCGTCACCGATCCGCATAACCTGGGCGCCTGCCTGCGCACTGCCGATGCGGCCGGTGCGCTGGCGGTGATAGTACCCAAGGACAAGTCCGCGACATTGACGCCGACCGTTCGGAAAGTGGCGTGCGGTGCGGCGGAGGTCATTCCTCTGGTCGCCGTGACCAACCTGGCGCGCACGCTGGAAAAACTCCAGCAGCGCGGCCTGTGGGTCGTCGGCACCGCGGGTGAGGCCGAGCAGGAGTTGTACCAGCAGGACCTGACTGGCCCGACCATCCTGATCATGGGTGCCGAAGGCAAAGGCATGCGCCGTCTGACCCGCGAGCATTGCGACTATCTGGTGCGCCTGCCGATGGCTGGCAGTGTCAGCAGCCTCAACGTTTCGGTCGCCACAGGCGTCTGCCTGTTCGAAGCCCTGCGCCAGCGCGCCGCTGCCAAGAAGTAGTCAGTTAAGAGCGGCAAGCCTCAAGCTGCAAGCCGGTCACGCTCCAGCTTGTAGCTTGTAGCTTGTAGCTTGTAGCGCAGCGTCATTGTTCAAATATTCACCAATCTCCTTGCGCCCCTCCGACCCCTTCTCTACAATTGCGCCCCTTGCTGTCATGGCAGGCGCTCATGTGCCTGTCCCTGTGCAAGATAAACCAGTGTTATTCACTCCTTGTCTGACCGCTTTGGCGGCAGGCTACAACCCGTAAGGAGCATTCATGCGTCATTACGAAATCATCTTTCTGGTTCACCCGGACCAGAGCGAGCAAGTCGGCGGCATGGTAGAGCGTTACACCAAGCTGATCGAAGAAGACGGCGGCAAGATCCACCGTCTGGAAGATTGGGGCCGTCGTCAACTGGCCTATGCAATCAACAATGTTCACAAGGCTCACTACGTGATGCTGAACGTTGAGTGCACTGGCAAGGCTCTGGCCGAGCTGGAAGACAACTTCCGTTACAACGATGCCGTGATCCGTAACCTTGTCATCCGTCGCGACGAAGCTGTTACTGGCCAGTCCGAAATGCTCAAGGCTGAAGAAAACCGCAGTGAGCGCCGTGAGCGTCGCGACCGTCCTGAGCACTCCGACGCCGATGGCGCCGATGGTGATGACAGCGACAACAGCGATAACGCTGACGAGTAATCCACGGACCTTTTGAGGAGCCCATCACATGGCACGTTTCTTCCGTCGTCGTAAATTCTGCCGCTTCACAGCTGAAAATGTGAAGGAGATCGATTACAAGGATCTCAACACCCTGAAAGCCTACGTATCTGAAACCGGCAAGATCGTTCCTAGCCGCATTACTGGTACCAAAGCTCGTTATCAGCGTCAGCTGGCTACCGCTATCAAGCGCGCCCGCTTCCTGGCCCTGTTGGCCTACACCGACAGCCACGGCCGCTGAGACCAGGTAGTCGACAAACGCAGTAAGGGATAGATCGCATGCGCGCCATGGCTGAATTCATCATGCGCGGCCGCGTGCAGGCCACTCTCGTAGTGGTTGGATGTGCGGCATTGCCGCTGTTGTTCTGGTTGAGTGCTGCCGCAGGTTGCCTTGTGCTCCTGCGACGCGGGATGAGTGACGCCCTGGGCGTCCTTGCCTGGGCTCTGCTGCCGGCTTTGGTCTGGTGGTATTTCGGTGAACCTCGCACCCTGATGGTGTTGCTGGGTTCTTGGGGGTTGGCCGCCGTGTTGCGTGCCAGCGAGTCCTGGGTCCGCGTGCTGCTGGTCAGCGTGGCGGTTGGGTTGTTGTATGCAGTGGTTCTGGGCGCGGTGTTTCGCGAGCCCATCGAAGCCATGGCGGGGGAGCTGCAAAAGCTCTTGCCCCAGGTCTTCGGTGATGTCTACCAGCAGATGTCGGTAGAAGAGCGAGCGCGTCTGGGGGCACTTATTACTCCAGTCCTTAATGGCCTGATTGCAGCGTTGTTGCAGATCGTCAGCGTGGTATGCCTGCTTCTTGGGCGGTACTGGCAGGCGTTGTTGTATAACCCGGGCGGTTTCGGACGCGAATTTCGCAGCCTGAAACTCCCGCGGGCACCGATGCTGGTGCTGCTGGTGTGCATGTTGGTGGGGCCGAACTTCGGTCCTCAACTGGCGATGCTGACACCGTTGTGCAGCGTGCCGCTCATGTTCGCGGGGCTGGCCCTGATTCACGGTCTGGTGGCTGCAAAGCGCCTGACACGGTTCTGGTTGGTGGGGTTGTACGTCACGCTGTTGCTGTTCATGCAGCTGATCTATCCGTTGCTGGTGGTGTTTGCCATTGTCGACAGCCTGATTGATTTTCGCGGCCGTCTGGCGTCGAAAGATGCCGATAACGGTTCTGCGAACGGTGAAGGTTAAAGTTAAGAGGTTTTACCAAATGGAACTCATCCTGCTGGAAAAAGTCGCCAACCTGGGCAACCTGGGCGATAAAGTAAACGTTAAGGCTGGCTACGGTCGTAACTTCCTGCTGCCTTTCGGCAAAGCAACCGCTGCAACCGCTGCCAACGTGGCCGCGTTTGAAGAGCGTCGTGCAGAGCTGGAAAAAGCTGCCGCCGAGAAGAAAGCTTCTGCTGAAACTCGTGCTGCTCAACTGGCTGAGCTGGAAGTGACTATCACTGCCACCGCTGGTGACGAAGGCAAGCTGTTCGGTTCGATCGGTACTCACGACATTGCTGACGCACTGACCGCCTCTGGCGTTGAAGTGGCTAAAGCTGAAGTTCGTCTGCCGAACGGCACCATCCGTAACGTTGGCGAATACGACGTAGCCGTGCACCTGCACAGCGATGTTGAAGCTACCGTTCGCGTTGTTGTTGTAGCTGCTTAAGCAGTATGGTTTCTGCGCTTTGGTGCAGAAGTCTGACCGGCTGATGACTCGCTCCTCGGTCGGTTAGCATTGGGCACGTTCCTGTTCGCAGGTCGTGCCCTTTGTCATTTCTGAGTATCCTGATTCAACCCCCTGATTTCCGTGTGGCCATGAACGACATCTCCGCTCCCGAGCAATATGACCTGCAAACCGCTGCCCTGAAGGTGCCGCCGCATTCCATCGAGGCCGAACAGGCCGTGCTCGGTGGTTTGATGTTGGACAACAACGCCTGGGAACGCGTGCTTGATCAAGTGTCGGATGGCGATTTCTACCGTCATGACCACCGTCTGATATTCCGCGCCATTGCCAAGCTTGCTGATCAGAACCAGCCGATCGACGTCGTGACCCTGGCCGAACAGCTCGATAAGGAAGGCCAGACCTCGCAAGTCGGTGGCCTCGGTTACCTGTCGGAGCTGGCGAAGAACATTCCGTCTGTGGCGAACATCAAGGCCTATGCCCAGATCGTTCGTCAGCGTGCGACGTTGCGCCAGTTGATCGGCATCAGTACCGAAATTGCCGACAGTGCGTTCAACCCGGAAGGGCGTACCGCCGAAGAGATTCTCGACGAGGCCGAACGGCAGATCTTTCAGATCGCCGAGGCCCGGCCCAAAACAGGCGGCCCGGTCAGCGTCAACGACCTGTTGACTCGGGCGATTGACCGTATCGACACGCTGTTCAACATCGGCGACGGCATCACCGGTCTCTCCACGGGCTACGCCGACCTTGATGAAAAAACCAGCGGTCTGCAGCAGTCTGACCTGATCATCGTCGCAGGCCGTCCGTCGATGGGTAAGACCACCTTCGCGATGAACCTTGTGGAAAACGCGGTGCTGCGCAGCGACAAGGTGGTGTTGGTCTACTCGCTGGAGATGCCAGGCGAATCGCTGATTATGCGTATGCTTTCGTCGCTCGGTCGTATCGACCAGACCAAAGTACGTTCCGGTCAGCTGGATGATGATGACTGGCCGCGCCTAACCTCGGCGGTCAACCTGCTCAACGATCGCAAGCTGTTCATCGACGACACGGCCGGCATCAGCCCGTCGGAGATGCGTGCGCGTACACGGCGTCTGGTCCGCGAGCACGGCGATATCGGCATGATCATGATCGACTACCTGCAGCTGATGCAGATCCCGGGATCGAGCGGCGATAACCGGACGAACGAGATTTCCGAGATTTCCCGTTCCCTGAAAGCGCTCGCCAAGGAATTCAATTGCCCGGTCGTCGCGCTGTCCCAGCTCAACCGTTCCCTCGAGCAACGTCCCAACAAGCGCCCGGTGAACTCCGACTTGCGGGAATCCGGAGCGATCGAGCAGGACGCCGACGTCATCATGTTCGTGTACCGGGATGAGGTGTATCACCCCGAGACCGAACACAAAGGCATCGCCGAAATCATCATCGGCAAGCAGCGGAACGGCCCGATCGGGTTTATCCGACTGGCGTTCATCGGCAAGTACACCCGCTTCGAGAACCTCGCGCCGGGTAGTTACAACTTTGATGATGATGAATAAGTAGGGCTCTTGATCGTGACTCTGATGCTGGAAGGGCGCCAGAGTCGAGAGTCATGCCGATCACTTATCCGACTACTGTCGTCGGATTTGATCAAAATTTGTGCTATTCTCCGCGACCGCGAATTTCCACGCGAAAATCGCCCCCTGACACGAACATTGGTCATCGATATGCAAGCAGCCAAGCCGTTATTTGACTATCCGAAGTATTGGGCCGAATGTTTCGGACCAGCGCCTTTCCTGCCGATGAGCCGGGAAGAAATGGATCAGCTTGGCTGGGATTCCTGCGACATCATCATTGTCACGGGTGATGCCTACGTCGATCACCCTTCGTTTGGCATGGCAATCATCGGCCGGCTGCTGGAGTCCCAAGGCTTCCGCGTCGGGATCATTGCGCAGCCTGACTGGAAGTCAAAAGACGACTTCATGAAGCTCGGCGAGCCGAACCTGTTCTTCGGCGTCGCGGCCGGCAACATGGATTCGATGATCAACCGTTACACCGCTGACAAAAAGATTCGCTCCGACGATGCGTACACGCCGGGCGGCATGGCGGGCAAGCGCCCGGACCGTGCGAGTCTGGTCTACAGTCAGCGCTGCAAGGAAGCCTACAAGAACGTGCCGATCGTTCTGGGTGGCATCGAAGCATCGCTGCGCCGCATCGCTCACTACGACTACTGGCAGGACAAGGTTCGCAACTCGATCCTGATCGACGCCTGCGCCGATATCCTGCTGTACGGCAACGCCGAGCGGGCCATCGTCGAAGTGGCCACCCGCCTGTCCTATGGCGAGACGATCGAAAGCATCACTGACGTGCGCGGCACGGCATTTATTCGTCGTGACACGCCGGAAGGCTGGTACGAAGTCGACTCCACCCGTATCGACCGTCCAGGCAAGATCGACAAGATCATCAACCCGTACGTGAACACTCAAGACACCCAGGCCTGTGCCATCGAGCAGGAAAAGGGTGACGTCGAGGATCCGAACGAAGCGAAGGTCGTACAGATTCTGGCGAGCCCGCGCATGACCCGCGACAAGACGGTCATCCGTCTGCCGTCGATGGAGAAAGTGCGCGCCGACGCGGTGCTCTATGCCCACGCCAACCGCGTCTTGCACCTTGAGACCAACCCGGGCAACGCCCGCGCGCTGGTTCAGAAGCACGGCGATGTGGATGTCTGGTTCAACGCGCCGCCCATTCCCATGACCACCGAAGAAATGGACTACGTGTTCGGCATGCCCTACGCACGTGTTCCGCACCCGGTGTACGGCAAGGAGAAGATCCCGGCCTACGACATGATCCGTTTCTCGGTGAACATCATGCGCGGCTGCTTCGGCGGCTGTACGTTCTGCTCGATCACCGAGCATGAAGGCCGGATCATCCAGAACCGTTCCCACGAATCGATCATCCGCGAGATCGAAGAAATCCGTGACAAGGTCCCAGGCTTCACCGGCGTGATTTCCGACCTCGGCGGGCCGACGGCGAACATGTATCGCATCGCCTGCAAGAGCCCGGAAATCGAATCGGCGTGCCGTAAGCCGTCGTGCGTGTTCCCTGGCATCTGCCCGAACCTGAACACCGATCACTCGGCGTTGATTCAGCTGTACCGCAGCGCCCGTGAACTGCCCGGCGTAAAGAAAATTCTGATTGCCTCCGGTCTGCGTTACGACCTGGCGGTTGAATCGCCCGAGTACGTCAAGGAGCTGGTAACCCACCACGTCGGCGGTTACCTGAAGATTGCGCCTGAGCATACCGAAGAAGGTCCGCTCAATCAGATGATGAAGCCGGGCATTGGCAGCTATGACAAATTCAAGCGCATGTTCGAGAAGTACTCCAAGGAAGCGGGCAAAGAGCAGTACCTGATTCCTTACTTCATCGCGGCCCACCCGGGCACGACCGACGAAGACATGATGAACCTCGCGCTGTGGCTCAAGGGCAACGGCTTCCGTGCGGACCAGGTGCAGGCGTTCTATCCGTCGCCGATGGCCAGTGCGACGGCCATGTACCACTCCGGCAAAAACCCGTTGCGCAAGGTCACGTACAAGAGCGATTCGGTCACTATCGTCAAGAGCGAAGAGCAGCGCCGTCTGCACAAGGCGTTCCTGCGCTACCACGATGCGAAGGGCTGGCCGATGCTGCGTGAAGCGCTGGAGCGTATGGGCCGTGCCGATCTGATCGGGCCGGGCAAGCATCAGCTGATTCCGCTACACCAGCCGGAAACCGACACCTATCAGAGCGCGCGCCGCAAGAACTCGACGCCGGCCGGTAGCCACAAGGTTGCCAAGACCACCAAGATCCTGACGCAGCACACCGGCCTGCCTCAGCGTGCAAGTGACGGCAGCAAGCCTTGGGACAAGCGTGAAGAGGCCAAGGCTGCGGCGGCTGCTCGTAACAGGGACGCCGCCAAGGAGCGCGCTGATGCCGCCAAGGGTGGCAAAGGTGGCAAAGGCGGCAAAAGTAACAAGCCTTCGCGCCAGCCGGTGTTTCCACGGTAAGGCTCCCGCGCAACGCTTCTTCGCTCCAACAAAACGCCAGCTTTCGAGCTGGCGTTTTGCATTGCGGTGCAAATAACCCCATCCGCCTCATTTCCGTGCGACCCTTGCACCATTCGTTGAAGCTGGCGCGATTTTGGTGCTGTGCCTGGCTGAACAAGCTGCCTCTACGCCGGAGGCGCCTGATTTGCCGGGGTGGCATAAGTCTTGCGCAGCTCCGTTACCGTCCAGGCTCGCAGGAGGCACGCCGTGTCGATTCACATTGCCTTGCACCACGTTACGCATTACCGCTACGAACGCGCGGTAGAGCTGGGTCCGCAGATCGTCCGCTTGCGCCCGGCGGCCCATAGCCGCACGCGCGTGTTGTCGTACTCGCTGAAAGTCCTCCCCGAAAACCACTTCATCAACTGGCAGCAGGACCCGCAGGGTAATTACCTGGCGCGGTTGGTGTTCCCTGAAAAGACCAACGAGCTGCGCATCGAAGTGGACCTGGTCGCCGAGATGGCGGTCTTCAATCCGTTCGACTTCTTCCTTGAGCCCTACGCCGAGAAGATCCCGTTCACCTATGCCCGCGAAGAGCATCACGAGCTGCAGCCCTATCTGGAAAAGCTGCCGCTGACCCCAAGATTTAAGGCCTATCTGGACAGCATAGACCGCACGCCGATTCCGGCCATCGACTTTCTGGTGGGTCTCAACCAGCGTCTGGCCAATGACATCGGTTACCTGATTCGCATGGAGCCGGGCATTCAGACGCCGGAATACACCCTCGAAAACGCTTCCGGTTCCTGCCGTGATTCGGCCTGGCTGCTGGTGCAGCTGCTGCGTCACCTGGGCCTGGCCGCGCGGTTTGTGTCCGGCTATTTGATTCAGCTCAAGGCCGATGTGAAAGCGCTGGACGGACCGTCCGGCACCGACGTCGATTTCACCGATCTGCACGCCTGGTGCGAGGTGTATCTGCCGGGTGCTGGCTGGGTGGGCCTTGACGCGACGTCCGGCTTGTTTGCCGGTGAGGGTCACATTCCGCTGGCGTGCAGTCCCGAGCCTTCTTCGGCGGCGCCCATCAGCGGGCTGGTCGAACCCTGCAACACCGAGTTCAGCCACGAGATGTCGGTGGAGCGTATCTGGGAGGCGCCGCGCGTCACCAAGCCCTACACCGAAGAGCAGTGGCAGGACATTCAGGCGCTGGGACGCCAGATCGACAGCGATCTGATCGCCCACGACGTGCGCCTGACCATGGGCGGCGAGCCGACCTTTGTGTCCATCGACGACCGTGACGGCGATGAATGGAACACCGCCGCGCTGGGTCCGAAGAAGCGCCTGCTGTCTGCCGACCTGTACCAGCGCATGCGGGACCATTACGCGCCCCAAGGCATCGTTCATTTCGGTCAGGGCAAGTGGTACCCCGGTGAGCAGTTGCCGCGCTGGTCGCTTAACTGCTTCTGGCGTAAGGACGGGCAACCGGTGTGGCGCAACAATGCGCTGGTCGCTGACGAAACCCGGGACTATGGCGCCGACAGCGAGATGGCGGGCGCTTTTCTGCGCAGCGTTGCCGAGCGGCTGAAGCTACCGACGCGCTACGTCTTCCCCGCGTACGAAGACCGTTTCTACTACCTGTGGCGCGAGGGCGCGCTGCCCAAAAACGTCAGCGCCGAAGCTTCACGTCTTGAGGACCCCCTTGAGCGCGCCCGTCTGCGCAAAGTGTTTTCCCAAGGCCTGGACACGATCATTGGCCACGTGCTGCCGCTGGCGCGAACCGCCGCCGACGATCACTGGCAGAGCGGCCGCTGGTACCTGCGCGATGAGCATTGCCGTCTGGTGCCGGGTGATTCTGCCCTTGGGTATCGCTTGCCGCTGGCTTCGCAGCCGTGGGTCAAGGCGGCGGAATACCCGTACATCCACCCGACCGACCACAACCAGGCATTTGCCGAGTTGCCCGATCGCGACGAGGTTCAGTCGCGACTGGACAGCCTGTCGGAGCAGGGCGATCCGAGCGTCGACCACGAACCCGAGATCGACGAGTCAGCCGATTGGTTGACCCGCACTGCGCTCAGCGCGGAGGCGCGGGGCGGGCGGTTGTATCTGTTCATGCCGCCGCTGCAATCCCTTGAGGCCTATCTGGAATTGGTCGCCGCCATCGAAGCGACGGCCGAGGACATGCGCTGTCCGGTGTTGCTGGAAGGTTACGAGCCGCCGAGCGATCCGCGTCTGGCGAACTTCCGCATCACCCCGGATCCTGGTGTGATTGAAGTGAACGTGCAGCCGTCGTCCACCTGGGATGAGCTGGTCGAACGCACCGAGTTTCTCTACGAACAGGCGCGCCTGACCCGGCTGACCACCGAGAAATTCATGATCGACGGGCGCCACACCGGCACCGGCGGCGGCAACCATTTTGTTCTCGGCGGCGCCACGCCGGGCGACTCGCCCTTCCTGCGTCGGCCGGACCTGCTGCGCAGCCTGTTGAGCTACTGGCATAACCACCCGTCGCTGTCCTACTTGTTCTCTGGATTGTTCGTAGGCCCGACCTCGCAGGCACCAAGGGTCGACGAAGCCCGCAATGACTCGCTGTACGAACTGGAAATCGCTTTTTCGCAAATGCCCGAGCCGGGCGAAGAATGCGCGCCGTGGCTGGTGGACCGGCTGCTGCGCAACCTGCTGATCGACGTAACGGGTAACACCCACCGCGCGGAATTCTGCATCGACAAGCTGTACTCGCCCGACGGCGCCACTGGCCGGCTGGGCCTGCTGGAGCTGCGCGCGTTCGAGATGCCGCCGCACGCGCGCATGAGCCTCGCGCAACAGCTGTTGCTGCGGGCCCTTGTCGCGCGTTTCTGGCGCGAGCCCTATGCACCGGCGAAACTGGCGCGCTGGGGCACCGAGCTGCATGACCGCTTCATGCTGCCGCACTTCATCGAGCAGGATTTCGCCGACGTCATCGCCGAGCTCAATGACGCGGGTTACCCCGTGCGCGCCGAGTGGTTCGCGGCGCATCTGGAGTTTCGCTTTCCAAAGGTTGGCGATTACACCGTCAGAGGCATCGAGCTGGAACTGCGTCAGGCGCTGGAGCCGTGGCACGTGCTGGGCGAGGAGGGTGCAGCGGGTGGCGCGGTTCGCTACGTGGACTCGTCACTCGAGCGCTTGCAGTTGAAAGTCACGGGTCTGCCGCCGCAGCGTTACATGCTCACCTGCAACGGCGTGCCGGTGCCTCTGCGACCGACCGGGCGCGTGGGCGAGTTCGTCGCGGGGGTGCGTTACCGCGCCTGGCAGCCGACCAACGCCTTGCAGCCGACGATCCCGGTGCATGCGCCGCTGGTCTTCGACATCCTCGACACCTGGATGCAGCGCTCACTGGGGGGCTGCGAGTATCATGTCGCCCATCCCGGCGGGCGCAATTACGAAACCCTGCCGGTGAACGCCAATGAAGCGGAAAGCCGACGTCTGGCGCGGTTCTTCCGGGTCGGCCACAGCCCCGGCAAACTGGAGGTTCCAGCGCTGACCCTCAACGATGAATTGCCGATGACCCTGGACCTGCGCCTGCATCGGTAACCGCGCCGGCGACCTGACGTGGGGTCAGGTCGCCGTGCCGCCCGTTTAAAACATGGAAAGCGCCCCTGCGTGTCATGTTGTCTGCGCTAGTCTAAGCGCTGTTGATTCGAGTCCTTTTGTTGTCTGCCGAGCCTTCCATGCCTGACCTGCTTGACCACTATCCGCTCACCCCGGGTACCTATCACGAGATGCTCGATGCCAGCGGCGCCGTTCGGCCCCATTGGCAGCGTCTGTACGATCATCTCCAGCGCAGCACACCTGCGCAGCTCATCCAGCGTCAGGCGCTGCTCGCCCGGCAGATTCAGGAAAACGGCGTCACCTATAACGTTTACGCCGACCCCAAGGGTGCCGATCGGCCCTGGGAACTGGACATGCTGCCCCACGTGATTCCACTGGAAGAGTGGCAGCCACTGGCGGCCGGCATCGCCCAGCGTGCACGTCTGCTCAATGCCGTACTGGCTGATCTCTACGGCCCGCAGGAACTCATTGCCGAAGGTCTGCTGCCGGCGGAACTGGTGTTTGGCCACAACAATTTTCTCTGGCCCTGCCAGGGCGTGAAGCCCCCCGAAGGGACCTTCCTGCATGTGTACGCGGTGGACCTGGCGCGCACGCCCGATGGCCGCTGGTGGGTCACCGCCGACCGGACTCAGGCGCCATCGGGCGCCGGTTATGCACTTGAAAATCGTCTGATCGTGTCGCGGGCGTTTCCCGAGCTGTACCGGGATATGCAAGTCCAGCACCTCTCGAACTTCTTCCGGTCGCTGCAGGAAACCCTGGCGCGGCAGGCACCGACCAGCCACGAAGCACCGCTGGTGGTGTTGCTGACGCCCGGGCGTTTCAACGAGAGCTATTTCGAGCATCTGTATCTGGCCGGTCAGCTGGGCTATCCGCTGGTAGAAGGCAGCGACCTGACCGTGCGCGACGCCACGGTGTACCTGAAAACCCTCAGCGGTCTGCGTCGTGTTCACGCGATCATGCGCCGTCTTGACGACGACTTCTGCGATCCGCTTGAACTGCGTACCGATTCGGCGCTGGGCGTGCCGGGCCTGCTGCAAGCAGTGCGACAGGGCCGCGTGCTGGTCGCCAACGCGTTGGGCAGCGGCGTGCTGGAATCGCCCGGGCTACTGGGGTTTCTGCCAAAGATCAACGAACACCTGTTTGGCGAAGAACTGCTGCTGCCTTCGATCGCCACGTGGTGGTGCGGCGAGCCGCCGGTGCTGGCGCAGGCGCTGGAGAAGATGCCCGATCTGCTCATCAAACCCGCGTTTCCGTCCCAGAGTTTCGCCCCGGTGTTCGGCCGCGATCTCAACGAGGAAGAGCGTCAGGCTCTGGCTGCGCGCATGCAGGCCCGGCCCTATGCCTACGTCGCGCAGGAACTGGCGCAGTTGTCCCACGCGCCGGTCTGGCAGGGCGAGGACAGTCATCTGCAGCCCCGTGCCATCGGCATGCGCGTGTACGCGGTGGCGACGGCCGATGGCTACCGTGTCCTGCCGGGCGGACTGACCCGCGTGGCCGCCGATGCCGACGCCGACGTGGTGTCGATGCAGCGCGGCGGCGCAAGCAAGGACACCTGGATCCTCGGTGAGCGTCCGCTCGGCAGCGAACCGTGGAAACATCGCCATTCCCTGGGTGTGCACGACTTGGTACGTCGCGACCCGTATCTGCCGTCGCGGGTGGTGGAAAATCTGTTCTGGTTCGGCCGCTACTGCGAGCGCTGCGACAACAGTGCGCGCCTGCTGCGAATCATGCTCACGCGCTATGTCGACGGCGATGATCCGGTCGCCCTGCAAGCGGCGGTCGAGCTGGCCGAACGGTTGAATTTGCTGCCGCTCCAGGACGAAGAAGAACCGGGCGAGCTGCATGAGCGTTTGCTCGAAGCGCTGTTGGGTGACGACTGGCCGTTCAGCCTGCGCTCGAACTTGCAGCGCTTGCAGTGGGCGGCGTCTCAGGTGCGCGGCAAGCTGTCCCGCGAGAACTGGCAGGCGCTGGTTGAATTGCAGCGTGAAGCCATGAGCCTGGATACCGAGAGCCCTGATTTCGGCGAGCTGCTGGATTTCCTCAACCGCCTGGTGATGTCACTGGCGGCGCTGTCCGGTTTCGCCCTGGACGACATGACCCGCGACGAGGGCTGGCGCTTCCTGATGATCGGGCGGCGCATCGAGCGCTTGCAGTTTCTTTGCACGACGCTGGCAGCATTCCTGCGCAGCGAGGCAGTGTTTCATCAGGATGCTCTGGACGGGCTGCTTGAACTGGGCAATAGCGGCATCACTTACCGCTCGCGTTATCTGGCCCTGCCGCAGTTGATCCCGGTGCTCGATTTGCTGGTGCTGGACGATCAGAACCCCCACGCGGTGTTGTTTCAGCTCAAGCTGGTGGCCCGCTCGGTGAAGCGCATGAACGAGGATTTCGGCGTGCCCCATGACAACAGCCTCACGGCGCTGATCCAGCGGCTGTCGGTGTTCGACCTGGGCTGCCTGGAAGAAGGGCTGTTCGGCGAAAGCAGCGTAAAAGCGGCGCTGGATGGCCTGGCGGATTTGCTGCAGACCATTGGCGAGACCAGCGGCCACGTTTCTGACCGGCTCGCGCTGCGTCATTTCGCCCACGTCGACGACGTCAGCCAGCGCACGGTGTCGGTCTGATGAACAGCGCCCAGTATCAGATCCTCCACGACACGCACTACAAATACGACAGCCCGGTTTCCCTGGCCCAGCAGCTTGCGCATCTGTGGCCGCGCCGCAGCCGCTGGCAGCGTTGCCTGGAGCAGCATCTGGTCATCAGCCCGACGCCGACCATGCGCCGCGATGAGCTGGACGTTTTCGGCAACCCGCTGACCCGCCTGGCGTTCGAACGTCCCCATAATGAGCTTCAGGTCAATGCGCGCCTGCGCATTGAAGTGCTGGAGCGGCCGACGCTGGATTTCAATGGGTCCGCTTCATGGGACGAGACGCAGCATCGGCTGACCTACAGCGCGTCGAGAATGTCGCCGGATATCCTCGATGCCTGTCGCTATCGCTTTGAATCGCCTTACGTGCACCTGAAGCAGACGTTCGTCGAGTTCTCCGCCAGCTGCTTTCCCGCAGGGCGGCCGATGCTGCTGTGCGCGCAGGCGCTGATGGAGAAGATATTCGAAGAGTTCACCTTTGATGGCGAGGCGACTCAGGTTGCTACGCCACTGGTGGAAGTGCTGGAAACCCGTCGGGGTGTCTGCCAGGACTTTGCTCACTTGATGCTGGCGTGCGTGCGCTCTCGCGGCTTGGCGGCGCGGTATGTCAGCGGCTACCTGCTGACTCAGCCGCCGCCCGGTCAGCCTCGGTTGATCGGCGCCGATGCGTCCCACGCGTGGGTGTCGGTGTTCTGTCCGGTGCTGGGTTGGGTGGATTTCGATCCGACCAACAACGTTCAGCCGGCGCTTGAGCACATCAGTCTGGCGTGGGGGAGGGATTTTTCTGACGTGTCGCCGTTGCGCGGGGTGATTCTGGGGGGCGGGAGCCACGACCCGGAAGTGCGCGTGACCGTGTTGCCGATTGCGAAGTGAGGAGGGAGACGCATTGCAGGCGCGCGCTTGCCCGCGATAGAGGAGTGTCAGCCAATGGATGGATCACGGCGAAAATACTATCGGGAGCAAGCTCGCTCCTACAGATTTTCGCGTTCATCCATCCCATTGCGCTGAATCAGATGATCACTCGGCAGGCTTTTCTTCAGCGGAGCCTTTTACTTCAGCGGAGCCTTCAGCTTCGGTGGAATCTTCAGCTGCAGTAGCGCCTTCGGCGTTTTCGCCGTCTACGACTTCACCTTCTCCAGCCTCTGCTTCAGCCTTCTCGGCCTGCTTGCGCTGTGCTTTTTCCTCTTTCTTTTGCTCTTTAGCCAGATCGCGTTGACGTTTGGCGAAGGAATAGTTGGGTTTGGCCATGGGCAGTCCTCGAGGCAGACGATAAGTCAGCACATTCTGCCTGAGAATGGTGCAAAACCGGCGTGGTATTTTTCCTCACCCGGTCTTTGGTGCCGGCCACCGGGGCGCTATTGCCCGTCTCAGCCATTGAAAACCGCGCGTTGATAGACGCCGTAATCCTGGCTGGCACGGTCGTAATTACCCGAGGCACCGCAGGCGTAAGCGGCGAGCAAGCTGCGGAAAATGCTGGAGAGTTGCATGGGATCGTCCTGAAGATGGGTGACAGGGCGATCTTATGCAGCCATCGTAGTGCTGACTGTTTGATTGTCTCGATGGCCCTGATAGAGCGCGGCCAGAGGTGCTCAGCATTAACGGTTGATAAATTGTTTTAGCTTAGGGCAGTCTTTGTATACAAAATTCAAGGCTACCCCACCAGGAGACGCACCATGATTCGCAAGCTTGTCGCTGCATCCGTTCTGATTTTGGCCAGTGGGCACCTGCTGGCGGCCGAATGCTCGGTCGAAGTCGATTCCACCGACCAGATGACGTTCACCACCAAGGCGATCGAAATCGACAAGAGCTGCAAGCAGTTCACCGTCAACCTGAAACACTCCGGCAGCCTGCCGAAGGTCGTCATGGGGCACAACCTGGTCATCAGCAAATACGATGACATGTCGCAGATCGCAACAGACGGCATGAGCGTCGGCATCGATAAGGATTATCTGAAGGACGGTGACGCGCGCGTTATTGCCCACACCAAAGTGATCGGCGGAGGCGAGAAGGATTCGGTCACGTTCGACGTCTCCAAGCTAGACCCGGCCGAGAAATACGGCTTCTTCTGCTCGTTTCCGGGTCACATCGGCATGATGAAAGGCACCGTCACATTGAAGTGACCGCTAACCCTGCTTCGAGTCGGTCATCTTGAAGATGCCCTGCGCGTTGCTGCTGTCGAAGTTGAGATCGATCTTGCCGTTGTCAGGGTCGATCTTGCGCTGAATGAACTCCACGAATGAGCCTGGCACCTTGTGCGCCACCACGACGCCCTCGGCATTCAACAGCCCTCGGCTCACCGTGCAGGCCTTGTACGCGGTCTGCATGACCCTTCCCGAACCTGACACCTCGATGCTGTCCTTCATCGGCCGCTCGCGCCGATTCTGCTCTGCCACTGTCGCTTCCAGATCCACCACTCGATCGGTCAAGTGATTGAAGCTGTTGCCCTCGGTGGCGATCCACGCCATTTCCGCGCTTTCGCTCAGCAGTTGGTGATAGTCATCTTCCCGGACGACGCCGTGCTGGCGGCCAAACGCGCGATACAGCGCCGGCAGCAGGCGCGTGGCTTCCGCCAGGCTGCAATGCCGGGTGGTGCGCAGGCGATTCAGCACGCTCAGGTCTTCAGGGCTCAGCGGGTCACGGCTCGAACCGACGACACGGCTGACAGCGTCTTGAAACCCCTGGCTGAGACGCCCGGGATGCAGCTCGGAAACGAAGAACTGCGCGATGTCTTCGGGCAGGTCCATCTGGCGATAGCCCCAGCCGGTCATGTTCAGTTTGGTCAGCGGATAGGTGCGCACATCGGTGAAGCCCAGCGGCTCCAGCAGGCGCGAGAAGGCCTGACGACCGCGCGGTAATTCGCCGTTGCCTGCCCAATCGACGGTGCGGATGGCGCCATGATCAAACACCACCTTACGGCCGGCCTCGAACTGCTCATCCACATAACGAAGCCCGTCGGGCACGGCCTCTACCAACTTGTGGAACAGGCACAGGTTCAACGCTTCGGCGAGCCAGACCCGATGGACCGCCTCATCAGACCATGAAAAACCGCCCAGCGCCTGCGGCACCTCGACGCGATGTTCAAGCCATTCGGCAGCGGGCTTGCCGACGGTGGACGCAACGAGGGTGAAGAGGCCTTGGAAAGCAGTCATGGATAGCGGCTCTGGGCGGGAAAGTCAGAGCGCTATGTAAGCCGTGATGGCGAGCGCCATCAAGCGAAAAGAAATAACGGGTTCATTCCTTTTTTGAATGCAGCGCCGTTCGAACTGCGCTGCGGATCGCGTGAATCACTGTAGGAGCGCGCTTGCCCGCGAGTGAGTTGGGTCAGTTATGCACATGGCGACTGACAAAACGCTTTCGCGGGCAAGCGCGCTCCTACAGGATTTGCATGCGCTTAAGCGACTGGATTCACAGCCCAAAGGCGCGCTTCCGTTCCCGGAAGGATTACGGCGCGTACGGCAGATCCCGTTTGTGTTGGGTCTTGCGGTAAGTGCTGACAATGATCTCGGCGGTTTCCTGTTTGACCGGCTCGCCGTGCAGGAAGGCATCGATCTCTGCGTAGCTGATGCCGTGTGCCGCTTCGTCCGGTTTGCCGGGGACCAGTTCTTCGAGGTCGGCGGTGGGGACTTTTTCGACGAGGTTTTGCGGCGCGCCGAAGCTGCGGGCGATCGCGCGGACCTGGTTCTTCACCAGACCGCTCAACGGCGCCAAGTCGCAGGCGCCGTCGCCAAACTTGGTGTAGAAGCCCATGACCGCTTCAGCCGCATGGTCGGTGCCGATGACCAGCCCGCCTTTCACGCCAGCAATGGCGTACTGGGCAACCATCCGCGCCCGGGCCTTGATGTTGCCTTTGACGAAATCCACGGTACTGGCCGGCTGGCCCTCGAACGCCTTTATCTGATCAACCAGCGCTTTCACTGAGGGTGCGATGTCCACCGTGTGACGCTCGTCCGGGTTGATGAAATCCACCGATGCCGTGGCTTCGTGTTCGTCGTGCTGGATGTGGTACGGCAGGCGCACGGCGACGAACGTGTAGGCATGGTCGCCGGTGCTTTCACGCAGCTCGCGAATGGCGCGTTGGGCCATCAAACCCGCTGTCAGCGAATCAACGCCACCACTGATGCCCAGCACCAATACCTTCAGACGGGCGTTGTGCAGGCAGTCCTTGATGAATTGCACGCGGCGGCTGACTTCCGCCTGCAGCGCTTCGTCATTGGCGAAAGGCGGCTGGACGTTGAGCTGCCGGGCGATCTCGCGCTGTACGTCTTGCATGATTGACTCCTTGAGCAAAAAAGGAATGGCATGAAAAAAGGGCGTCGGTCGGTGCTCGACTCAGGCTGGCACCTTGAATACGTGGCGCAGGTAGGACACGAACTCCGGGTCCTTGCACTGGGTTTTGCCGGGCTCGTCGGAAATCTTGGCCACGGGCTGGCCGGCGCAGGCGGTCATTTTCAGCACAATGTTCATCGGCTTGATCCCCGGGATGTCAGCGGTCAGGTTGGTGCCGATCCCGAAACTGACATTGATGCGACCCCGCAGCGCGCGGAATATTTCCAGCGCCTTGGGCAGATTCAACCCGTCGGAGAACACCAGCGTTTTGCTCATCGGCTCGATACCGAGCTTCTGATAGTGCCGAATGCATTTTTCGGCCCACTGCACAGGATCGCCCGAGTCGTGGCGCAGGCCGTCGAAGAGCTTGGCGAAGAACAGGTCGAAGTCGCCGAGGAAGGCATTGGTGGTGATGCAGTCCGTCAGCGCAATACCCAGCAGGCCGCGGTACTCGCGCACCCAGCAGTCGAGCGCTGCAATCTGGCTGTCGATCAGACGCGGGCCGAGTTGCTGATGGGCCATGATCCATTCGTGGGCCATGGTGCCGAGGGGTTTGAGGTCGAACTTGCGCGCCAGATGCACGTTGCTGGTGCCGACGAACTGACCGGGGAAATCCTTTTTCAGCACTGAAACGACATCTTCCTGCACCGCAAAGGAGAACCGCCGGCGCGTGCCGAAGTCGGCGACTTTCAGTTCCGCCAGTTCATCGGCGGTGGCGGTTGCGGTCAGCCAGTCGAACTTGCGGTACAGCTGATCGCGGGCCTGGGTGAGCAAGGTTTCCGGGTTGCTGTGTCGGTTGCGCACTTCGCTGACGATGGCCAGGACGGGCACTTCGAAGAGGATAACGTGCAGCCAGGGGCCGGACAGGCGGATGCACAGCTCGTCGTTTTCGATGGTGGTCTGGACATAGCGCAGATTGAAGCGGAACAGCCCGAGAAAACGCAGGAAGTCGGGCTTCATAAAGTTGATGCGTTCGAGGAAACCGGTCTCCTCGACGCTCAGCGACAGGTCGCAGAGCTGCTCGATCTGATGGCGGATCTCGGCCAGATACGGCCTGAGGTCTTCACCGTTGCGGCAGCGAAACTCCCACTCCACTTCGACGTTGGGGTAGTTGTGAAGCACAGCCTGCATCATGCTCAGCTTATAGAGGTCGGTATCGAGCAGGTTCTGCACGATGCGGTCCGCGAAAGCGCTCTCACTCATTGTGTCGCTCCAGCCAGCAGCGGCCGCCAAGGTGCGGCCCGGGATTCAATTGGGTGTCGCATACAACCTTGCGGTAGCGCTGGGGCGGTACGTCCGGTTTGTTATTGACGATGGCCGACATAATGCCAGTCGTCGTGGAAGAGGGGCAGAAATGTTTCAGCGATCGTGGGACTGGCTTTAGCCGGGAAGGCGTCAGTCGTCACACCCCAGATTTGATGGTGAGCAAACGGGCCTCTTCCCGGCTGAAGCCGGTCCCACTAAAAGCCTTGCGTGCATCCAGTGGGGCTGGTGGAAACGCTAACTGTGGGACCGGCTTTAGCCGGGAAGCTGTCACTGAGGCGTTGGCTCGTTGAGCTGCTCGAGCATCCATTCCACAAACACGCGAATCTTCGGCACTTCGGCCGCGTGCTCGGGGTATGCCAGGTAATACGCATCCTGGCTGGGGAGGGCGTGTTGCCAGGGGATGATGAGCTTGCCGTCCGCCAGCTCTTCCTCAACCAGAAACCGGGGCAGCAGCGCGACGCCGCAGCCCACTTGCGCCGCGCGGATGCACATATAGATCGTTTCGAAGCGCGGGCCGTGATAGCTGTGCTCGGTCTGGTAACCCTGACTGTCGAACCAGTCATGCCAGGCCTGGGGCCGATGCGCGTTTTGCAGCAGGACCAGATCGGTCAGCTGCGTAGGATCGGTGAAGGGTTCGTCGGGCAGGCTGCCGGGGGCGCAGACAGGAATCAGCTCTTCACTGAACAGCTTCACGCTCTCGGCACCAGGCCGGGCACCACCGCCGAAATAGAATGACAGGTCGCAGCGGCTCTGGGCCAGGTCATCGCTTTCCTGCTCGTTGACCAAATCCAGATGAATATGCGGATGGCGCAAGCGCCAGCCCTTGAGTCGCGGCACCAGCCAGCGGGCGCCGAAGGTCGAGGGCGTCGACACGCGCAGGACTTCGGTTTCGCCGCCGTAGGAACGCAGGAAGTGCGTCGACATCTCCATCTGCGAGAGCACTTTGCGCACCTCGCCCAAGTACAGCGCGCCCGCTGGCGTCAGTTGCAGGCGCCGACGAACCCTGCGGAACAACAGGTGCTGCACCAATTCTTCCAACTGGGCGACCTGCTTGCTGACGGCGCTCTGGGTGAGGTTCAGCTCCTCGGCCGCACGGGTGAAACTCAGGTGACGGGTCACCGCTTCAAAACATTGCAGCGCGGTGACCGACGGGAGATGGCGTTTGCTCAGCATATTCGGCTCGTTCAGCGTCAGCATGAAAAAACGGAATGATATCTCGCTTAATCGTCGTTTGTTGCAGTGTCGCCGGCCAGCTATTACTAGAGGCTGACGAAATAACCAATATTTGGCATTCCGCTTTTGCGCTTACGATCAGTTTCAGGAGAAACCATGCTCAACGACCTGCTTACCCGACTCGGTGTCGATGCCGCGCTTTATCAACAGGGCGACAAGCCTGTTCACACGCCGATCGATGGCAGCCAGGTTGCGTCGGTGAGCTGGGAAAGCGCCGCCGAAGTCGAGCAGCGCATTACCCGCGCCGACCACGCCTTCGAAGCGTGGCGCAAAGTGCCTGCGCCTCGTCGCGGCGAGCTGATTCGTCTGTTTGGCGAAGCGCTGCGCAAGCACAAGACCGACCTGGGCGAACTGGTGTCGTGGGAAGCCGGCAAGATCACTCAGGAGGGGCTGGGTGAAGTGCAGGAAATGATCGACATCTGCGACTTCGCCGTCGGCCTGTCGCGGCAGATGTACGGCCTGACCATCGCTTCCGAGCGCCCGGGCCACCACATGCGTGAAACCTGGCACCCGCTGGGCGTCGTCGGCGTCATCAGCGCATTCAACTTCCCTGTCGCCGTCTGGTCGTGGAACACCGCCCTGGCGCTGGTTTGCGGCAACTCGGTGATCTGGAAACCGTCGGAAAAGACCCCGCTGACGGCGCTGGCCTGCCAGGCGCTGTTCGACAAAGTAGCGGCTGAATTCTCGGACGCTCCTCAGTACCTCACCCAATGCATCGTCGGCGGCCGCGAAGCCGGTGAGGCATTGGTCGATGACGCCCGTGTCGCATTGATCAGCGCCACCGGCAGCACGCGCATGGGCCGCGAAGTGGCGCCGAAACTCGCTGCACGTTTCGCCCGCAGCATTCTGGAACTGGGCGGCAACAACGCGATGATTCTGACGCCGAGTGCCGATCTGGATCTGGCCGTGCGCGCGGTGCTGTTCAGTGCCGTCGGTACGGCCGGCCAACGTTGCACTACCCTGCGCCGTTTGATTGCGCATTCGTCGGTGAAGGCCGAGTTCGTCGAGCGCCTGAAAGCGGCGTACGCCAAAGTGCGCATCGGGCATCCGCTGGAAGGCAATCTGGTCGGTCCGCTGATCGACAAGCAAAGCTATGAAAACATGCAGGAAGCGCTGGAGCAGGCGTTGAGCGAAGGCGGCAAGGTGTTTGGCGGCAAGCGTCAGTTGGAAGATAAATTTCCCAACGCTTACTACGTCTCGCCGGCCATCGTCGAGATGCCGGAACAGAGCGATGTCGTACGCAGCGAAACCTTCGCGCCGATTCTGTACGTGGTCGCGTACGAGGAATTCAGCGAGGCGGTGCGCCTGAACAACGACGTGCCCCAAGGTTTGTCGTCCTGCATCTTCACCACCGACGTGCGCGAAGCCGAGCAATTTATTTCGGCACTGGGCAGCGATTGCGGCATTGCCAACGTCAACATTGGCCCGAGTGGTGCAGAGATTGGTGGCGCGTTCGGTGGCGAGAAAGAAACTGGCGGTGGTCGCGAATCCGGTTCGGACTCGTGGAAAGGCTACATGCGTCGCCAGACCGCCACGGTGAACTACTCCCGCGAACTGCCGCTGGCGCAGGGCATTACGTTTGATTGATGCTTTGCGTAGGAGCGTGGCTTGTCCCGCGATCTGGCGCGCAGCGGCAGTGAGTTAAATGATCGTGCCCACGCTCTGCGTGGGCACGCATCGATAGGCGCTCTGCGCCCGTTCTTGGTGACGCGGAGCGTCGCTAGCTGCATTACCACGCGGAGCGTGGGAACGATCAATGGTCTGGCTGTCTCTCTCCGAGGTTTTGCGATGCCGTTACGCGAAGAATGTCTGTGGGAAACGCTGACGCCGCAAAGGCCGGAAGCGCCCGCGTTAAGCGGGGAAGTGACTGTCGATGTGTGCGTCATCGGCGCAGGCATCACGGGTTTGTCGGCGGCCCTTCATCTGCTTGAGCAAGGCAAGACCGTCGCCGTCGTCGAAGCCCATCGCACCGGGCAGGGCGGGTCCGGGCGGAACGTAGGACTGGTCAACGCCGGCCTGTGGATTCCGCCTGACGAAATTGAAGCCGGCTTCGGCGAAAAAGTCGGCAGCCAGCTCAACACCATGCTCGGCAATGCGCCGGCGCTGGTCTTCAGCCTGATCGAAAAATACGGCATCGACTGCCAGGCCACGCGCAAAGGCACGCTGCACATGGCGCACAACGCCAAGGGCGAACTGGACCTGCGCAGCCGTGAGGAACAATGGAAACGTCGCGGCGCGCCGGTGGAGTTGCTCACCGGCAAAGCCTGTCAGGAAGCAACCGGCACCACCGAGATCACTTGCGCATTACTCGATCACCGCGCAGGCACCATCAACCCGATGGCCTACACCAGCGGGCTGGCGGCGGCCGTCACGCAATTGGGCGGTCAGCGTTTCGATCACTCGCCGGTCAAACGCCTTGAGCGACAAGGCTCGCGCTGGTGCGTGATCACCGAAAACGGCGTGGTGCTTGCCGAGCAAGTGGTTATCGCGTCCAACGCCTATACCGAGGGCGAGTGGACGGCGCTTCGGCGCAACTTCTTTCCCGGCTATTACTACCAAGTGGCCTCGGCGCCACTGACCGAACACGCGGCGCAACAGATTTTGCCGGGCGGGCAGGGCTCCTGGGACACGCGCCAAGTGCTCAGCAGCATTCGTCGCGATGCCGATGGCCGGCTGTTGCTGGGCAGCCTGGGCAATGGCAATCAGAAGCCCGGCTGGTTCTTGAAGGCATGGGCCGATCGCGTCCAGCAGCATTATTTCCCGTACCTCAAGCAGGTTGAGTGGGAATGCACCTGGACAGGCTGCATCGATTTCACGCCCGATCACTTGCTGCGCATGTTCGAGCCTGCACCAGGACTGGTCGCTGTCACCGGTTACAACGGACGCGGCAACACCACCGGGACGGTGGTCGGCAAAGCATTTGCCGATTATCTGTGCAGCGGCAACGCCAGTGTTTTACCCATCCCCTTTGCGCAGATGCAGCCGCTGGCAGCCGTAGGAATGCGCAGTGCTTTGTACGAGGCTGGCTTTTCGCTATACCATGCGGGCCAATGCCTCAGAATCGTGATCTGAGAAGAACTCTCTCTCCAGAACAACGCTTCTTCCTACATCCACTACCCTCAAATGGTGCGGCCCGTAGCGGATTCGCACCGACGGTGTGCAGTTCGGTGACGCAGGCTGTTACAACAGGGTTGTACAGGTGAGGATGGCGCGGTTGCGCGCCTGCCCCAATAGGGTTGCTCTTTTAAAGTCGCGAGGTTGCACCTTGCGCGGTTTAGACGGTTGCACGCCCTGTGAAAAAGGGCAGAAATCAGTCGGATAGCGACAAAACGACGAGTTTCTCAAGAATAAAAAACCGATGGCACGCCACTTGCTCGCAGCAGCTCTGTGGTCGCAGTGCTAATTAAAAAACCCAGGAGCACCAACTCATGTCGCAGACGTTCTACAGAAAAGGCTTTCTCGCACTCGCCGTGGCTACTGCCATGGGTGCGGCTTCATTTGCGCAGGCCGACATCAAGATCGGCGTTGCCGGCCCGATGACCGGTGCCAACGCCTCATTCGGCGAGCAGTACATGAAGGGTGCTCAAGCAGCTGCCGACGCCATCAACGCTGCGGGCGGGGTGAACGGGGAGAAAATCGCACTGACCGCCTACGATGATGCGTGCGAACCGAAACAGGCCGTTGCCGTTGCCAACAAGGCCGCGTCTGACAAAGTCGCCGGCGTTGTCGGTCACTTCTGCTCCTCCTCGACCATCCCGGCGTCGGAAGTCTATGACGAAGCCGGCATCATCGCGATCACCCCTGGCTCCACCAACCCGACCGTCACCGAGCGCGGCCTGAGCGCCATGTTCCGCATGTGCGGGCGTGACGATCAGCAAGGCATCGTTGCCGGCGACTACATCGTCGACGTGCTCAAGGGCAAGAAGATCGCCGTCATCAACGACAAAGACACCTACGGCAAAGGCCTGGCAGACGCCACCGCCAAGCAGCTGACCAAGCGCGGCGTCAAGCCAGTGCTGGAAGAGGGTCTGACCCGTGGCGAGAAAGACTTCAGCGCCCTGGTCACCAAGATCCGTTCCGTTGGCGCTGACGTCGTTTATTTCGGCGGCCTGCACCCGGAAGCCGGTCCACTGGTTCGCCAACTGCGTGAACAAGGCCTGAAAGACGTCAAGTTCATGTCCGACGACGGCGTCGTCACCGACGAACTGGTCACCACCGCTGGCGGCGCGCAATACGTCGACGGCGTGTACATGACCTTCGGCGCCGACCCGCGCATGCTGCCAGACAGCAAGGCTGTGGTTGAGCAGTTCCGCAAATCCGGCTACGAGCCTGAAGGCTACACCCTCTACGCGTACGCTTCGGTTCAGGCCCTGGCGGCTGGCTTCAACGGCGCCAAGTCGAACAAAGGCGAAGACGCTGCCAAGTTCCTGAAAGCCCACCCTGTCAAAACCGTCATGGGCGAGAAAGCCTGGGACACCAAGGGCGACCTGAAAGTCTCTGACTACGTGGTTTACCAGTGGGACAAGGACGGCAAATACCACCAGCTCGAAAAGCAGAAGTGAGTTAAGCGCTTAGTCGGATTGGTTGTTTCCCGGGGGAGAGCCGGGACACAACCTGATCCGGTAATCGGCGCTGTCTGACGGCGGCGCCGGATTTCTTCTGTTGCCACTGTGCGTGCCGCTCTATTCCTCACGAGGGAGTGGTCGCCGCGCGCCAGGTTGGCCTTTCAAGTTCGTGAGCGTGCGTGATGGACGGTATTTTCCTGCAGCAAATGGTCAACGGCCTGACACTGGGCTCGGTCTATGGCCTGATCGCCATCGGTTACACGATGGTCTACGGCATCATCGGCATGATCAACTTCGCCCACGGCGACGTGTACATGATCTCCGCCTACCTCGCAGCCATCGGCCTCGCCGTGCTGTCGTTCTTCGGCGTTGAGTCATTCCCCTTTCTGATTCTCGGCACACTGATCTTCACCATTGTGGTGACCGGTGTGTACGGTTTCGTCATCGAGCGAGTGGCGTACAAGCCGCTGCGTAACTCGACCCGTCTGGCGCCGCTGATCAGTGCGATCGGCATCTCCCTGATTCTGCAGAACTACGCGCAGATCGCTCAGGGCCCACGCCAGCAAGGCGTACCGACCCTGCTCGAAGGCGCCATGCGCTTCGATGTCGGCAGCGGTTTCGTACAGATCACCTACACCAAGATCTTCATCCTGATCGCCGCCTTCGTCGGCATGGGTGTACTGACCTACATCATCAAGTACACCAAGCTGGGCCGGATGTGCCGCGCCACGCAGCAGGATCGCAAGATGGCCTCGATTCTGGGCATCAACACCGACCGGGTCATTTCCTACGTGTTCGTCATCGGCGCAGCCATGGCGGCATTGGCCGGCGTGCTGATCACCATGAACTACGGCACCTTCGACTTCTTCGCCGGCTTCGTCATCGGCATCAAGGCGTTTACCGCAGCAGTGCTCGGCGGCATTGGTTCGTTGCCGGGCGCCATGCTCGGGGGGCTGATCCTGGGGGTTGCCGAGTCGCAGTTCTCCGGTCTGATCAACTCCGACTACAAAGATGTGTTCAGTTTCGGCCTGCTGGTAGTGATTCTGATCTTCCGTCCCCAAGGCCTGCTGGGTCGCCCACTCGTGGCGAAGGTATAACCATGTCTGCACCTACTAAACCCATTGATATCAAACAAAGCCTGATCGACGCGGTGATCGCCGGGCTGCTGGCGCTGATCGTGTTCGGCCCGATCGTCGGCATCGTGCTGGACGGCTACGGCTTCAACCTGCAACCCGGCCGCGTCGCCGTGCTGGTGGGCGTGGTCGTTGTCGGTCGCTTCTTCATGAGCCTGTTCCTGCAGACGCCGAAGGGCGTGGCCATCGCCCAAAGCTTTGAAAATTCGGGCTCTGGCGTTCACGTGCTGCCTCCGGGATACAAGACGCGTCTGCGCTTTATCATTCCGCTGATGATCCTGATCGCGGTGATTTTCCCGATCTTCGCCGACAAGTACGTGCTGACCGTGGTCATCCTTGGCCTGATCTACGTGCTGCTGGGCCTGGGCCTTAATATCGTGGTCGGCCTCGCCGGTCTGCTCGATCTGGGTTACGTGGCCTTCTATGCGATTGGCGCGTACGGCCTGGCACTGGGTTATCAGTATCTGGGCCTGGGGTTTTGGTCGGCGTTGCCGCTGGCAGCCATTGCGGCGGCGCTTGCCGGTTGCATCCTCGGCTTTCCGGTGTTGCGCATGCACGGGGATTACCTGGCGATCGTGACCCTGGGGTTCGGCGAGATCATTCGTCTGGTGCTCAATAACTGGCTGTCGTTCACCGGCGGACCGAACGGCGTGGCAGTGCCGGCGCCGACCTTCTTCGGCCTGGAATTCGGACGTCGCGCCAAAGACGGCGGCATCCCGATCCACGAATATTTCGGCTTCGAGTACAACCCGGATCTGAAATTCATCTTCATCTACACCGTGCTGTTCCTGGTCGTGCTGGCTGTGCTGTACGTCAAGCACCGCCTGACGCGCATGCCGGTCGGGCGCGCATGGGAAGCATTGCGTGAGGACGAAATCGCCTGCCGCTCCATGGGCCTGAACCACGTGCTGGTCAAGCTTTCGGCCTTCACCATCGGCGCCTCGACGGCGGGTCTGGCCGGCGTGTTCTTCGCCAGCTATCAAGGCTTCGTCAACCCGACCTCGTTCACCTTCTTCGAGTCCGCGCTGATCCTCGCCATCGTCGTGCTGGGCGGCATGGGCTCGACCGTCGGCGTGGTTATCGCCGCCTTTGTGCTCACCGTCGCGCCGGAACTGCTGCGCAGCTTCGCGGAATACCGCGTCTTGCTGTTCGGCATCCTCATGGTGCTGATGATGATCTGGCGTCCCCGTGGCCTGATTCGTATCAGCCGTACCGGCGTGCAGCCACGCAAAGGCGTGCTGGCCAACGTGGAGGGCGCGTGATGAGCGACGAAATCGTTCTGTCCGTCGACAACCTGATGATGCATTTCGGCGGCATCAAGGCTCTCAGCGATGTCAGTCTGCAAGTGCGGCGCAACTCGATCTTCGCCCTGATCGGCCCGAACGGCGCCGGCAAGACCACAGTATTCAACTGCCTGACCGGTTTCTACAAAGCCACTGGCGGGCGTATCGAGCTCAATGCGCGGGGCAAGAAAACCAACGTCATTCAGCTGCTCGGCGAGCAATTTCGCGCCGCCGACTTCGCTTCGCCCAAGCGCTTCGGCAGCCGGCTGTACTACAAGATGTTCGGCGGCACGCACCTGGTAAACCGCGCGGGGCTCGCGCGAACTTTCCAGAACATTCGCCTGTTCAAGGAAATGTCTGTCGTCGAGAACCTGCTGGTCGCACAGCACATGTGGGTTAACCGCAACATGCTCGCCGGCATCCTCAACACCAAGGCCTATCGCAAGGCCGAAGACGACGCCATGAACACTGCGTTCTACTGGCTCGAAGTGGTGGATCTGGTGGACTGCGCCAACCGTCTGGCTGGCGAGCTTTCCTACGGCCAGCAACGCCGTCTGGAGATCGCCCGCGCCATGTGCACGCGGCCGCAGGTCATCTGCCTGGACGAACCGGCAGCCGGCCTGAACCCTCAGGAAACCGAGGCGTTGAGCGGCATGATTCGCCACCTGCGCGACGATCACGACATGACCATCGTGCTGATCGAGCACGACATGGGCATGGTCATGGGCATTTCCGACGACATCGTCGTGCTTGACCACGGCAACGTGATCGCCAAGGGTAAACCGGAGCAGATCCGCAATGATCCGAAAGTGATCGCCGCGTACCTGGGCGCTGATGAAGAGGAGTTGGTATGAGTAAGCCGATCCTCGAACTGAAAGAGATCGACGTGTATTACGGGCCGATTCAGGCCCTGAAGAAAGTCTCGATGCACATTGACGAGGGCGAGACGGTCAGCCTGATCGGCTCCAACGGCGCGGGTAAATCCACGCTGCTGATGTCGATCTTCGGCCAGCCGCGCGCCGCTAGTGGCCAGATCATCTACCAGGGCACCGACATTACGCACAAGTCGTCGCACTACATCGCGTCCAACGGTATCGCGCAATCGCCGGAAGGCCGCCGCGTGTTCCCGGACATGTCGGTGGAAGAGAACCTGATGATGGGCACCATCCCCATCGGCGACAAACACGCGAGCGAGGACATGCAGCGTATGTTCGAGATGTTCCCGCGCCTTAAAGAGCGTCGCAACCAACGAGCGATGACGATGTCCGGCGGCGAACAGCAAATGCTCGCCATCGCCCGTGCGTTGATGAGCCGTCCCAAGTTGCTGCTGCTGGACGAGCCGAGCCTGGGTCTGGCGCCGATCATCGTCAAACAGATCTTCGCGACGCTGCGTGAGCTGGCGCAGACCGGCATGACCATCTTCCTGGTCGAGCAGAACGCCAACCATGCGCTGAAGCTGTCGGACCGCGCTTACGTGATGGTTAATGGCGAGATTCGCCTGACGGGCACGGGTAAGGAGTTGCTCACCAACGAGGAGGTCAGGAACGCTTATCTCGGCGGTCACTGATGCCCGATTACTGCTGTTAAAACAAGCCCCGGGTGGATAACTTTCGGGGCTTTTTTATGAGGGATCCGAATTGTGGAAAACAATTTTGGGCATCTGCGAAGACGCGACATATAGCCGCTGCAAATCGCTGTTTTGTCACGCTTTTGACTTGTTCAGTTTTACTGTGGAGGTGACTGTGAATAAGTTGGGAGCAGCTGGCTGAAGGCCTTTGTTTACGGGGCTTACAGCGTTCTGATCAATATTTGACCAGTTGTTTCGGGCGGTATTTAGGTAAGGTTTGTCAACGTTGTTGTGGCTGGTTTTTTATACAGTCTTTATACAGTGTCGGCCTGTGGATAAGTCTGTGTGCAACCGTTGGAAAGACCGCCGCAGATAGCGCATTCTCTGGTCTCGAAGAAGCATTCCTGTCCGCGCACCCAAGTCCTGGGAAATTCGACGGCAGATGGCACATTGCCGGTCAAGTAAAAACATCGTTCAGGTTACCCACACGCCCCGTATGCCGGGATTCTCGCCTTTTTGAGTTGCCCCCAGAAAATGTATGCCTGACTGTGGATAAGGTGGGTAAAAGTGCCTGCAGGCCAGAGCGCATATGGTCTTGGAGCGACTGGTTGTTTTTTGTACAGCGAAGCGGGTGCGTGACGATGTTCGTGATGGCGCTTGATCCGGCCCCGTCTGCGCGGGCATTCTCCAGAACCTTCCTACACGCAACACCGCTTGCGTGACATTTCCGCTTGGCTGGATAAGCCCTCATCGTTAGTCAGGAGAAAGAAATGACCTCTACCGTATTCATTACCGGTGCCACTTCCGGGTTTGGCGAAGCCTGCGCCCGACGTTTTGCTGAGGCGGGCTGGTCGCTGGTGCTGACCGGTCGCCGTGAAGACCGCTTGCAGGCGCTGAGCGCCGAGCTGTCGAAACAGACCAAGGTGCACACGCTGACACTGGACGTGCGCGATCGCGCGGGCGTGGAGCGCGCTGTGGAAAGCCTGCCGGCTGAATTCGCGAAGATTCGCGGCCTGATCAACAACGCTGGCCTGGCGCTGGGGATTGATCCTGCACCCAAGTGCGATCTGGATGACTGGGACACCATGATCGACACCAACATCAAAGGGCTGGTGTACACGACGCGCACGCTGCTTTCGCGTCTGATCGCTTACGGCCGCGGTGCCAGCATCGTCAACCTTGGTTCGGTGGCAGGGAATTATCCGTACCCGGGCGGCAACGTGTATGGCGGCACCAAGGCGTTCGTCGGGCAGTTCTCGCTGAACCTGCGCAATGACCTGATCGGCACCGGCGTACGGGTGACCAACCTTGAGCCGGGCTTGTGCGAGAGCGAGTTCTCGCTGGTGCGTTTCGGCGGCGATCAGGCCAAGTACGACGCCACCTACGCAGGCGCCGAGCCGATCCAGCCCCAGGACATCGCCGACACCATCTTCTGGATCATGAACACGCCGGCCCACGTCAACGTCAACAGCCTGGAACTGATGCCCGTGAGCCAGACCTGGGCCGGGTTCGCGATTGATCGCAGTCGTGGCGAGAAGTAAGCAGTTTTATAGAAGACTGTGATCGATCGTTCCCACGCTCTGCGTGGGAATGCGCTAACCGACGCTCCGCGTCGCCGGTTGCCGGGACGCGGAGCGTCCTGGGCTGCGTCCCCACGCAGAGCGTGGGGACGATCGTTAGGCCGAACCTGAGCCGGCTTGCTGGCGAACCGGGAATGTCAGACGCACAAATGCCACTGATCCACCGCATTCGCCAGCAAGCCGGCTCCTACAGGGCCGAGGTCAGCGTCATAACGGGTAAAGTCCCAAATCTGCGGTGTCTCAGCCGCTGAAAAACTCGGCCAGCCCGATGTAGCAGGTCGCCAAGTGATAGGGCGTCGTGGAAGGCATGTCGCTGCGGCTGATCTGCCCCTGGCTGTCGAGGCACTCGTTCCAGCCGGTGGGGTGCAGGAACTGCGCTTGTAGCGCTTTCAATTGGCGCGCCAGCAAGTGCTCGCTATCAGGCCGCAGCGTCAACGCGCGCAAGTACTCAGCCTGAGCCCAGATGCGCTGCGTGCCGTCTTTCACCGAACCGTCCACTTCCAGCATCGCCGCGACGGCGCCGTTCGTTTGATCGACGCCCTGTGCCTCGGCGTGGGCGAACGCAGTCTCCAGCGACCGATACAGCGGCGTGCCCCGCAGACGCGCGGACGACGCCAGCAAGTAGAACCATTCGAACTGGTGCCCCGGCTCGGACCAGTTATCCACAGCGTCCAGCGGTTTCTCCAGCATCACCCCGTGCTCGACATCGACAAAGCGGCGCTGCATGGCTTCCACCAAGGCATCCAGCGCCGCCTGCGTGTCAGCATCATCGCGTACGGCCAGTGTGCCGAGAAACGCTTCGGCCAGGTGCATCAGCGGGTTTTGCAGCGGGCCGGCGTTCAGCGAAGACCAATCCTCGGCCAGCACGGATTCGTACAAACCGTCGCCATCGGCAAAGCGCTCGGCGACCACGTTCAGCGCGGCGTTGAGTACCGACTCCACCAACGGCTCACGGACTTGGCCCCAGTAATGCGCGCAGGCAAAGACGATGAAGGCGTGGGTGTAAAGGTCCTTGCGGCGGTCCAGCGGCGCGCCCTGTGGATCGATGCTGTAGAACCAGCCGCCGTGCTCGGCATCGTGAAAATGCTGCTGCAACGAACGAAACAGCGCGGCCGCGCGGGCAGCGGCGTCGGGCATGTCGGGGTGATCGATCAGGCTTGAAAACAGAAACAGCTGACGCGCACAGGCCATGGCCCGGTAGCGCTGCGGTGGCAGAGGCCGATGCTGGGCGTCGACTGCCTCGAACGGCAGCGCCATCTCGGCATTCCACCCCGGGCCCTGCCACAACGGCACGACCACGCCCATGAAGTGTTGTTGCACCTCGGCGAATGCGGCGGACAGTTCAGACTTGGCGGTGGGGAAGGAAGCGTCAGGCATTGGATGGCGTCACGGCAGGGGCAGATTGCGCGACATGGTAGCAGGCGGTAAGGATCTTGCGTCAGTTGCGGGTATCAGGAGCAGGGCGCTTGGCTACGCCGATGATCCGTGTTCGACACCGGTCCAGTGTAGGAGCGCGCTTGCCCGCGATATCGGTGTGTCAGAAACCTATTTGTCGCTGACAGATCGCAATCGCGGGCAAGCGCGCTCCTACAATGGGTCTCATCTAGCCCGCGAACAACCAGACGCCCGTCGCGGCCGACAGAGCCCCGGCGATCCGTACCACTGGCGTTGCCGCTGTTGGCAGAAACCGCACCACGGCATAACCCGCTGCGTGCAGCGCAGCCGTCGCGCCGACGAAACCCAGCGCATAACCCCAAGGGCTCGACATCTCCGGCAGCTCCAGACCATGGGCCACGCCGTGGAACATCGCAAACAGCGCCGTCGCCGCCACGGCCACGAACAGTGGCGGACGTACGGCCAGCGCCACCGCCAGGCCCAGTGCAAACACCGACGCCGCAATGCCGCTCTCCAGACCCGGCAATGCCAGCCCTTCAAACCCGAGCAATCCGCCGATCAGCATGGTGCCGACGAACGTGCACGGCAGCGCCCAGCGCGCCGCGCCTTTTTGCTGTGCAGCCCAGAGCCCCACGGCAATCATCGCCAGCAGGTGATCGATACCGCCCAGTGGATGGCTGATGCCGGCCACCAGGCCGCTTTCATCGTGGCCAGGGTGCGCGAAGGCCAGCGCCGGAACGAGCAGCAGCGCCAACGCGCCAAATACTTTTTTGCAGTTCATGAATGAATTCCTTCCTTCACTTGGGTGTGAGTCACTTGGGTGTGCGAAATCAGGCCGCAGTCAGCAGGCCCTGGCGCTCGATGAACGCGATGATCTGCTCCAGGCCGTGACCGGTTTTCTGGTTGCTGAACACGAACGGCTTGTCGCCGCGCATCTTCTTCGTGTCGCGGTCCATCATCTCCAGCGATGCACCCACCAGCGGCGCGAGGTCGATCTTGTTGATCACCAGCAGATCGGATTTGCAGATGCCGGGGCCGCCCTTGCGCGGCAGCTTGTCGCCCGCCGACACGTCGATCACGTAAATGGTGAGGTCCGACAGCTCCGGGCTGAACGTCGCGGACAGGTTGTCGCCGCCCGACTCGACGATGATCAGGTCCAGCCCCTCGAAGCGCCTGTTGAGCTGGTCGACGGCTTCCAGGTTAATCGAAGCGTCTTCGCGGATCGCCGTGTGCGGGCAGCCGCCGGTTTCCACGCCGATGATGCGCTCAGGCGCCAGTGCTTCGTTGCGCACCAGAAAGTCAGCGTCTTCACGGGTGTAGATGTCGTTGGTGACCACCGCCAGGTTGTAGCGATCGCGCAGGGCCAGGCACAGCGCGAGCGTCAGCGCGGTCTTGCCGGAACCGACCGGACCGCCGATGCCGACGCGCAAAGGTTGGCTGTTCATTCGTTCTCTCCGTTAAGCGTGTTGTGCGGTTCGAGGCGCTGCGGCGATGGCGGCGACCTCATGATCGGAACAGGCGGCTGTACTGCCGCTCATGGTTCATGCTCGCCAGCGCCAGACCGAATGGCGCGCTGCCGATGTGTTCAGGGTTCAGTGCGGTGGCGTGTTGCTGAGCCTTTTGCAGCAGAGGCAATAGCTCGCTGGTCAGGCGCTGGGCGGCTTGCTGCCCCAGCGGGAGGGTCTTCATCAGCACTGCCAACTGATTTTCCAGCCAGCTCCAGAGCCAGGCGGCGAGTGCGTCCTGAGGACTGATCTGCCAGGCGCGCGCGGCCAGTGCCCAGCCCAGCGCCAGATGCGGCTCGCCTATGCGATGCAGAAAATCCCGGGCGGGTTGATCCATTTCCGGCAGGCCGTTGAGCAATTGCTGCAGGGAGTAGCCCATCTGGCGGCTTTCGAGGTGCAGCTCACGGGTTTCCCGGCTGGCGCGGTGGGCTTCGCTCAGCTCACGCAACGTCTCCCAGTCTTCTTCGGCAGCCGCCGTGCAATGGGCCAGCAGCAGCGGCGCCTCGAAGCGCGCAAGGTTGAGCAGCAACTGGTCGCCAATCCAGCGGGCGGCGCTGGCCGAATCGTGAACGGTCGATTGCTCGACCGCCATTTCCAGGCCCTGGGAATAGCTGTAGCCGCCGATTGGCAGCTGGGGGCTTGCCAGACGCAGCAGCGCCCAGGCGGCGTTCACGTGCGCACGCCGAATTGATGAATACGCGGCGCGTAGTTGAAGTCTTCCTCACCGGCGCGCGAGTGGTGATGGCCGCCGCCATAGGCGCCGTGCTCAGGCTGGAAGGGCGCTTCGAGGGATTCGGTGGTGGCGCCCAGTTGATCGAGCATGGCCTTGAGCACGTAGTCGTCGAGCAGACGGAGCCAACCGTCGCCCACTTGCAGCGCCACATGGCGATTGCCCAGGTGATACGCCGCGCGGGTCAGCTCGAAGGCATTGCTGCACGTCACGTGCATCAGTTGCTCGGGGCGCGCGCAAACACGCACGATCCGGCCGTCTTCGGCCTTGAGAAAGTCGCCGTCACGCAGCGGCGGCTGACCGCGTTCGAGGAACAGCCCGACGTCTTCACCCTCGGCACTGAAACAGCGCAGCCGGCTTTTGCTCCGCGCCTCGAATATCAAATGCAGCTCTGCGGCCCATTCAGCCTGAGGTTCGATCCGTTGATGAATCACCAGCATCAGTCAGCTTCCAGCAATGTGCGATGCAGGGGCTAGAGCAAGTGGCTTGCCAACAGACGGGCCGGGCAGAATTTGCCTGAATACGGTGCAGAGGGCCGATATTCCAGAGGCGCGACGCTCAGTGGTGGGGCGCTGCGAAAGTTTGCGCACCGGCATGGTGCGTTTGAGTGGTGACGCCACTAACCGGGACGGCGCTGGAATCTTCTGCGGTGGACGCTAGGTCTTCGCGGGCAAGCGCGCTCCTACAAGGGATCGCGTTCCAAACTCAGGTTTTCATCGCCTGCGACAACGACTTCAACGTCCTCACCGTGATCCATGCTTAATACCGCAACCCACTTTAGGAGCGCGCTTGCCCGCGAATGGCCTTCGCAGGCGCTGAATCACTCAGTACTGCCCAATCCCTGCCAGCGCTTGGCGCCGATGAAGATGAAGCGCAGCTGCTGGGTGATTTTCGCGCGGGGAGTCAAGTGGGCGGCCAATGCCGGGGGCGGCGGGTCGATCAGTTCTGGCAGCATGGCGAACACGCTCTTCACCACCAGGTCGGCCATGACCGAAAGGTCGTCGGTGTTCAGGTGCTGGAATTTGGGCATTGACGCCAGGTCGGTCGCGAGGTCGGCGATGATGCCTTCGCGCAGTGCACCGAGCGCCTGACGGACTTTCAGCGAGCCGCCGTATTGCTCGCGCGCCAGGAACAGAAACTGCGAGCGGTTGGCGGCCACGACATCCAGAAAGATGCGAATGGAGGCATCAATGATGCCGCTGTCGATGTTGTGGTTGTGGCGCACGCGGCGGATGGTTTCGCGGAAGGTCTGGCCGACCTCGCTGACCAGCGCCAGGCCCAGGTGGTCCATGTCATCGAAATGCCGATAAAAACCGGTGGGCACGATGCCGGCGGTTTTCGCCACTTCGCGCAGGCTCAGACTGCCGAAACCGCGCCCGCTCTCCATCAGGCCCCGGGCTGCATCGAGCAGGGCGTGGCGGGTCTGCTGTTTCTGTTCGGCGCGGGGCAGCATCGGGCGTGTTTCTGATGGAGGCATGGGCCGCAACTCTAGCAAATGCGTTTGTGTGGCGTCGAACCCGGTTTTACGTCGGGCAATAAAAAGCCCGGCGATCAGGGCCGGGCTGTTCTCATGTTTTTTGTCGTGCCGATTTTTGCGTGGTCTGACCGGCCTCTTCCCGGCTGAAGACGGTCCTACGGGGTGTGCGCGTCTTCCGTAGGACCGGCTTTAGCCGGGAAGCTGTTGAATGCCGAGGGTATCGATCAGGAAACGCGTTGATACTGCTGAATCAGCCGATCAGGGCCGTTGTCGGCTACGCGCTGGTATTGATTGATCAATCGATCCGGGCCGTCCTGCGCAACGGTCGGCAAACCGGAATGCTGCGCCGCCTTCGCTTCGCCGAGGATCGCTTGTTCGCTGGCAGGCATCGCGAACGCGCTCGAGGCAAGTAGGGAGAGGGTCAGGGCAATCAATTGGCGTTTCATGGAAGGATGCTCGGGTGTAAGGAGTTGTGTGAACGTGCTGGCGATTTTACCGCTGCCCTGTGGATAAAGAAGTTCAGCGGGCTGATGGTGACCATCGACAGAAATGATGCGAATCCCGACCCCATGCGCGGCGGGCCTTTCAGCGCGTTTCAGGTCAGTCGCCGAGCAGGTCTGGACTGACGGTATCGGCAGCCTGCGGAACTTTTCACGTCGCTAATACAGATTCGATCAAACCGATGGGGCTTTTCTCAGTCGAACCGTTACGACGTACGACACGCGCCCTGGACGGCGCGTCGGTTTTTGGGGAGACAACGCAATGACGCGAGGCCGTAAAATCTTTGCCTGGACAGCCGCAATCCTGCTGCTGTTGCTGGTGATTCTGATCATTGTGATCGCGACGTTCGACTGGAACCGGCTCAAGCCGACCATCAACGAGAAGGTGTCTGCAGAACTGCATCGTCCCTTTGCCATCAACGGCAATCTGGCCGTGAGCTGGCACCGTGAGCCCGACGAAGGCGGCTGGCGCGCCTGGGTGCCTTGGCCGCATGTGTCGGCGGAAGATATTTCACTGGGCAATCCCGAGTGGTCGAAGACGCCGCAGATGGTCACGCTCAAACGCGTCGATCTGCGCTTGTCTCCCCTGTCATTGCTGGCACAGCGCGTGGTCATCCCGCGCATCAACCTGACCGAGCCCAACGCGAAAATCGAGCGTCTGGCCGATGGCCGCGCCAACTGGGTGTTTGATCTGCCCAAGAGTGACCCGAACGCCAAGCCATCGAGCTGGGTGGTCGACATTGGCTCGATCGGCTTCGATAAAGGCTTCGTGAGCTACAACGACCAGAAGATCAACACGGCGGTCGATGTGGTCATTGATATGCTGGGCAAGCCGATCCCCTATGGCGACATCGTCGGCAGCAGCGAGGCGAAGAAGGTCCAGGACAAGGGCGCTTCGGCCCAGGACTACGCCTTTGGCTTTACCGCCAAAGGCCAGTACCACGGCCAGAAGCTCAACGGCAGCGGCAAGGTGGGTGGGCTGCTGGCGTTGAAAGATGCCGCGCTGCCCTTCCCGGTGCAGGCTGACGTCAGTGCTGGCGCCCTGCGGGTCGCTATCGCGGGCACCGTGACCGATCCGCAGAACCTGGGCGCACTGGACCTGAGGCTGAAACTGTCCGGCGACAGCCTCAGCAACCTGTATCCGCTGACCGGCGTAACCCTGCCGGACTCCCCGCCGTACTCCACCGATGGTCGCCTGGTCGCGAAACTGCACGACCCTGCGGGCGCGTCGTTCCAGTACAAAGCCTTCAACGGCAAGATAGGCGACAGTGACATCCACGGCGACCTGGGCTTTGTCGCCAGCGAACCGCGTCCCAAGCTGACCGGCGCGCTGGTGTCCAATCAGTTGCTGATGGCGGATCTAAAGCCGCTGATCGGCGCCGACTCCAACGCCGAGCAGAAAACCCGTGGCGGCGAGAGCAAACAGCCGACGGGCAAAGTGCTGCCGGTCGAAGAGTTCAAGACCGACCGTTGGGCGGCCATGGACGCCGATGTCGAGTTCACGGGCAAGCGCATCGTGCAGAGCGCCGACCTGCCGTTCACCGATCTGTACACCCACGTGGTGCTCAATGACGGCGTGCTGAGCCTGCAGCCTCTGCGCTTCGGCGTGGCGGGCGGCAAGCTCGACGCCGACATCAAGCTCAACGGTCACACCCAGCCGCTGGAGGGCCGCGCCAAGCTGTCGGCTCGCGGCTTCAAGCTCAAGCAGTTGTTCCCGACCTTCGAACCGATGAAAACCAGCTTTGGTGAGCTCAACGGTGATGCGGACCTCAGTGGCCGTGGCAATTCGGTGGCCGCCTTGCTGGGCACCTCCAACGGCGATCTGAAGATGCTGATCAACGACGGCGCTGTCAGCCGAGGCCTGATGGAGATTGCCGGCCTGAACGTCGGTAACTATGTGGTCGGCAAGCTGTTCGGCGACAAGGACGTGAAGATCAACTGTGCGGCCACTGATGTAGGCTTCAAGGACGGCCTGGCGAGCACCAGGGTGTTTTTGTTCGACACCGAAAACGCGATCATTTACGTCGAAGGTACGGCGAACATGAAGACCGAGCAGCTGGACATGAAGATCACGCCTGAATCGAAAGGCTTCCGGGTCTTCTCCCTGCGTTCGCCACTGTATGTACGCGGGCCGTTCAGCAAGCCTAATGCGGGTGTCGAGTCCGGCCCGCTGTTGCTGCGGGGCGCCGGTATGGTGCTGTTGGGCGCGGCTGTAGGTCCGGCAGCAGCGTTGCTGGCGCTGGTGGCGCCGAGCAATGGCGACGCGCCTAACCAATGTACCGGGTTGCTGGAGCAGATGCGGTCAGGCAAGGCGCCGAAGACGGTGAAGTAAAGCCGCCGGAGACGCGGTGAGGTGATCAGTCTGGTGGAGATTGGCGAGGCGCGTCGCAGTGATTCAACGGGCGCGTTCGCCAGCAAGCCGGCTCCTACAGGATCACCGTGAGCTTGTAAGAGCCGGCTTGCTGGCGAACCCTGCAGACCACGCTGAAACGTAACCCACAAAAAAGCCAGGGCATATGCCCTGGCTTCTTGCGTTGCGTGCTGCGTATCAGAGGCCGTCGAGCAGGTCGGCCATGTCGTCGGCGTGCTCTTCTTCCTGCGCCAGGATCTCTTCGAAGATGCGGCGAGTGGTTGGGTCCTGATCGCCGATGTACTGAATGATTTCGCGGTAGCTGTCGATCGCGATGCGCTCGGCCACCAGGTCTTCAGTGATCATCTCTTTCAGCGTGTTACCGGCCACGTACTGCGCGTGGGAATTCTTGCTCAGCAGGTCCGGGTTGAATTCCGGCTCGCCGCCCAGCTGCACGATACGCTCGGCCAGTTTGTCAGCGTGCTGGAGTTCTTGAGTGGCGTGTTCCAGAAACTCGTCAGCGGCGGCGTGGGACTTGATGCCCTTGGCCATGAAATAGTGACGCTTGTAACGCAGGGTGCAGACCAGTTCGGTCGCCAGCGATGAGTTCAACAAACGCAGGACCTCTTCACGGTCACCGTTGTAGCCTTCAGTGACGGCGCCGTCTTCAACGTTTTTGCGCGCGCGCTCTCGCAACGTGGCGACATCGGTCATAGGGTGCAGATTGATCATCAGATTTCTCCAGGGCTGTTCCGGTTTTTTTCCGTCGCGCTCTGTTGCGCCATGCCTATGGCAGGCGCCCGGCAGGATCGGGGTCTTAAGGTGTGAGTGGTGGGCACTGGCAAAAGTTTGATTTTTGTTCGGGGACTTTTTGACGCGGGGTCAGATTGTCGCGGGGTGAGACTGATGTGCAGACAAGAGGGGGGGCACGTACTTCAGGATGGATCGCCCATGATCACGACAGTGCCGGGCATCCTTGCGATGCCTCGGCGTTCGTGATCGCGAGCAGACTCATCCAATCAAGACCCATTCAAACGAATGGCATCAGATCACATGGCGCGTTCGTTGGCGTCACGCTGTTCGCAGGTCATGAAACCCTTGCTGTTGACGCGGCCATTGTTGTCGAAGGTGACGTAGTACGCCTGCTGATGGCCTTCGCGGTTCAGCACGTAGTTGTTGCAAGTGCCTGGGTGGGCGCGACGCTGAATGGTGGTCGATGGCGTGCCGCCGATGGTCAGGACTTGTTCCTTGGTCATGCCTTCTTCAACTTGCTTGACCAGCGGTGCGTTGCGATAGGTCGCGTAATCAACCGGGTTCGGCATGGTGGTCGATGCGCAACCAGCCAATGCGGCCATGGAAATCACTACTGCCAGGGATTGCTTGAACATTCGAATCGCTCCGCGAAAAAGGCCATTGTTGGCCCGATGCTGTTAGGAGCGTTGAAGATACAAAAGAGTTCGATCAAATTGATGGCGATGGGGCATTACCTATTTCTGTCATGTTTCATGAATGTTTCCCGGCTACCGTCACCTCACTCCCTCCATCAACGACGCTCGCTCAGGAATCGCTCCTCCATGCCTCAACAACTGGCCACGCGTTACCCCATCGTCCTGGTGCCGGGGTTGATGGGTTTCGTGAAGTTGGTGGTCTATCCGTACTGGTTCGGCATCGTGTCGGCGCTGAGTCGGGGCGGTGCGCAGGTGATCCCGGTGATGGTCTCGGCGGTCAATTCCACCGAGATCCGCGGCGAGCAACTGCTGGCCCGCGTGCAGGAAATTCTCCTGGAAACCGGCGCAGCCAAGGTCAATCTGATCGGTCACAGTCAGGGCGCGCTGACCATTCGGTATGTCGCTGGCGTGCGCCCGGACCTCGTCGCCTCGGTCACCTCAGTCGCGGGGCCCAACCATGGCTCGGAACTGGCCGATTACTTTGAAGCGCATTACCCGCCCCATACCGCCAAAGGACTTGTGGTCAACGCTGCCATTCGCCTCACCACACTCATCGCCAGTCTTCTCGACACCGGTTATCGCGGCACGCGTCTGCCTGTGGATGTCGACGCTGCGCACCATTCGCTGACCACCAGCGGGGTAGCGCGATTCAACCGGCTGTTTCCTCAAGGGTTGCCAAAATACTGGGGCGGGCAGGGCGCCGAGGTGGTCAACGGCGTGCGCTATTACTCGTGGTCAGGGACCCTGCAAACAGGGCGCACCGACCGCGGCAAGAACGTCTTCGATACGTCAAATCTCACCTGCCGAATATTTGCTCGCACGTTCACGAAAGAGCGAGGTCAATCTGATGGCATGGTCGGGAGATGCAGTTCCCACCTGGGCAAAGTCATCGGTGATGACTACCCGCTCGACCATTTCGACATCGTCAACCAGCACTTCGGGCTGGTGGGCAAGGGAGCCGATCCCGTGGGGTTGTTCCTTGAACATGCCGCGCGTCTCAAAGCCGCCGGTCTTTGACTTATTTGGCCGTTGTTCGTGATCAGTCGACCCGTGAGGTCGCGTAGGAAGTGATGGGATGAGCGATAAAGAGCTGTATGAAATCGAGTACACGCTGGCCGGTGAGCACCATGTCGATCTGATTGAAAACCTCGACGTGCCAATCATCGAGGTCGTGCACGAGCTGGCGCTCAAGCACAACGTGGCCGTTGAAGATGACCCCTTCGATACAGGTGAAAGCACCATCGGTCTGCCCCATGTGCTGGGCATTACCGACGTGTCGATTCACGCTGCGCAGGAGCACGACAAAGCCTGATCGGTGTCATCCGACGGACAGGTTTAACGGATCGCGGCCTTGCGCAGCGGTGTGGTCCAGCGTTCTGCCAGGATCACCCCGCCCAGCGTCAGGGCTCCGCCGATGAAGTGATAGGACGCCAGCTGCTCGCCCAGTGCGAGCGCGGCAACCAGCGCCGTCAGGATCGGCACCAGGTTGAAAAACAACGTGGTACGGCTTGGCCCCAGGATGGAAATTGCTTTCATCCACAGCAGCGGCGCGAGCATTGAAGTCGGTATGCACGCGTAGAGCACCAACGGAATGTTGCTCGCGTTCAGGCCGGTCTTCGGTGAAATCACAAACAGCGGAAACAGCGCAATGATCGCCACCAGAATCTGCAGATAGAGCAGCTGCAATGGCGGCATGCGCAACTGCCATTTCTTCAGCAGCGTGCTGTAGGTCGCATACGCCAGTGTCGCGACGAGCATCATGACGTCGCCGATGTTGATGCCATGGGCAATCAGCAAACTCCAGCTCCCTTGGGACACCACCCCCAACACGCCCGCAAACGACACGATTGCGCCAACCAGCGCGCCTGCGGTCAGCCGGGTACCAAGGCTGGCGATCGACATGCCCAGGGTCATCACCGGCACCAGCGACAGAATGATGCCCATGTTGGTGGCCGTCGTAATGTTCGCCGCGTAGTACGCCAGGCTTTGATAAACCGCCATCCCCAGCACGCCCAGCACCACGACCTTGCCGATGATGGGTTTGATCTGCGCCCGGTTGCGCAGCACGGGGCCGAGCAGGAATGGCGTGAACAGCAAACCCGCCAGCAACCAGCGATAGAAACCGATCTCGGCCGGGAAAATACGCCCGGCCGCTGCCTTGGTGATGACGTTGTTGCCGGCCCAGATCATGACGGTGAGCAGTGGATAAAGGTATTGCATGAGCGAACCGGCTTTTAAATGAGGCGCCATTATCGGCCTGCCAGTCCGCACGTCCAGCGCACGCTGCGCATTTGCAGAAATATGCAGCAACATTCTTTGGCTACACTGCTTTGAAAGCCATGCAGGTGCGTGGCGCTTCCGGAGAAACCCGATGACGATGCTGCGTATTCCTCTGCTGGTAATGGGCTTGCTGTTGAGCGCCCAGGGTTTTGCTGCCACTGCGCAACAAAACAAAATGACCACCTGCAACGCCGATGCCTCGGCGAAAACCCTGAAGGGCGATGAGCGCAAGGCGTTCATCAGCACCTGCCTGAAGGCCGCGCCTGCGCCTGCCGCCACTCAGCAGGAAAAGATGAAAACCTGCAACGCCACGGCCGGCACCCAGGCGCTCAAGGGCGATGCGCGCAAGGCCTTCATGAGCGATTGTCTTAAAAAGAAATAATTTCCTGAGCCAATGACGGGCGTCGAAATACGGCGCCAGCCCCTGTACTTTCTGCGATTGCGGCCGATGATCTGGTCTGCAATCGCAGCCTCCCCACGCTTGAGCCCTCAAGGGCTTTCGCGTCGCTGGTTCTCCACTCAGAACGCTGGCAGACTGCCCATCCTTCACGCCGCTCGTTTTGAGGCTGTATGCCAACGTTTACGCCCCGTCAAGTCTATCTGGCCAGTTGCATTCTCGTGTTCGGCGGGCTGCTGCTGGTGCTGCCGCTCAACCTTCTGCCCAGTCTGCTGGCGGGTCTGCTGGTGTATGAGTTGGTCGACATGCTCACGCCGCAGCTGCAACGGTTGATTGCCGGCGAGCGTGCGCGGTGGCTGGCGGTGGCGTTGCTGGGGACGCTTGTGGTGACTGTTTTGGCGCTGCTGTTTGCCGGCGCGATCAGTTTCCTGCTGCACGAGGCGGAAAACCCCGGCGCGTCGCTGGATAAATTCATGATTCTGGTGGACCGCGCCCGTGGTCAGTTACCGCCCTTCATCGACAACTACCTGCCGGCCAGCGCCACCGAGTTTCAGGTGTCGCTCAGCGCCTGGCTGACCAAGCACCTGGGCGAGCTGCAACTGCTCGGCAAGGGCGCGGCGCACATGTTCGTGACCTTGCTGATCGGCATGGTGCTGGGCGCGATCATCGCCCTGCAGCGCATCCCCGATGTCACCAAGCGCAAGCCCTTGGCGGCGGCGCTGTTCGAGCGCCTGCACCTGCTGAGTCAGGCCTTTCGCAATATCGTCTTCGCGCAGATCAAGATCTCGCTGCTGAACACGGCGTTCACTTCTATATTCCTGGCGGTGATCCTGCCGTTGTGTGGCGTGCACCTGCCGCTGACCAAAACCCTGATCGTACTGACCTTCCTGCTGGGCTTGCTTCCGGTGGTCGGCAACCTGATGTCCAACACGCTGATCTTCATCGTCGGCATGTCGTTGTCGATCTGGGTGGCGATGGCGGCGTTGGGGTATCTGATCGTGATCCACAAGGTCGAGTACTTCCTCAACGCACGTATCGTCGGCGGGCAGATCAGCGCCAAGTCGTGGGAATTGCTGCTGGCGATGCTCATCTTCGAAGCCGCCTTCGGCCTGCCGGGTGTCGTGGCAGGGCCGATTTATTACGCGTACCTGAAGAGCGAACTGCGCCGGGCGGAGTTGGTGTAGCGACTGCTGCTCAACAGATGTGCCCCCTTTTCACGGCTGCACGCGGTGTTTTAGTCGGACCGGCTGCAGCCGGGAAGAGGCCTTCATGAACACCCTCGATTTCGCGGCGTGACACCCGACGCCTTCCCGGCTAAAGCCAGTCCTACAAGAGCACGCGGTGTTTTAGTGGGACCGGCTTCAGCCGGGAAGAGGCCTTCATGAACACCCTCGATTTCGCGGCGTGACACCCGGCGCCTTCCCGGCTAAAGCCAGTCCTACAAGAGCACGCGGTGTTTTAGTGGGACCGGCTTCAGCCGGGAAGAGGCCTTCATGAACACCCTCGATTTCGCGGCGTGACACCCGACGCCTTCCCGGCTAAAGCCAGTCCTACAAGAGCGCGCGGTGTTTTAGTCGGACCGGCTGCAGCCGGGAAGAGGCCTTCATGAACACCCTCGATTTCGCGGCGTGACACCCGACGCCTTCCCGGCTAAAGCCAGTCCTACAAGAGCACGCGGTGTTTTAGTGGGACCGGCTTCAGCCGGGAAGAGGCCTTCATGAACACCCTCGATTTCGCGGCGTGACACCCGGCGCCTTCCCGGCTAAAGCCAGTCCTACAAGAGCACGCGGTGTTTTAGTGGGACCGGCTTCAGCCGGGAAGAGGCCTTCATGAACACCCTCGATTTCGCGGCGTGACACCCGACGCCTTCCCGGCTAAAGCCAGTCCTACAAGAGCACGCGGTGTTTTAGTGGGACCGGCTTCAGCCGGGAAGAGGCCGGTTTGTGCACCATAAAATTTGCGGCGTGACACCCGACGCATTCCCGGCTAAAGCCGGTCCCACTTAAAAAGCGGGACAGCGGGGAATCAGCCGTAGCGCTTTTTCGCTTCGATCGCCAGGCCGCTGCCGATGCTGCCGAAGATGTTGCCTTCAACGTGTCGGGCCTTGGGCAACATGGCGGCGACGCTGTTGCGCAGGGCCGGGATGCCGCTCGATCCACCGGTGAAGAACACGGTATCGACATCGGTCACGCCAACGCCTGCCTGATTCAACAGGTTAGTGACACTGCCGCGCACGCGTTCGAGCAACGCATCAATGGACGATTCGAACAACTGGCGGGTCAGATCGACACTCAGGCCAGGCTCGACGCGGTCCATCGGCACCAGGCGATTATCCGCCTGAGTCAGCTGGATCTTCGTCTCTTCGACTTCCATCGCCAGCCAGTGGCCAGCGCGTTGATCAATCAACTTGAACAGCCGATCAATGCCCTGGGTGTCTTCGATGTCGTAGCGCATGCTGCCCAGCGCCAGTTGCGACTTTTGCGAATACACCGAGTTGATCGTGTGCCAGGTCGCCAGGTTCATGTGCGTGCTGGTCGGCATGTACGCGCCGCTTTTCATCCGGCTGCCATAGCCAAACAGCGGCATCACGCCCTGCAGGCTCAGCTGCTTGTCGAAGTCGGTACCGCCGATGTGCACGCCACCGGTAGCAAGAATGTCGCTGTGGCGGTCATTGATCAGACGGCGCTCCGGCGACAGACGCACCAGCGAGAAGTCCGACGTACCGCCGCCGATGTCGACGATCAGCACCAGCTCTTCACGGTCCAGGGTCGACTCGTAGTCGAACGCCGCTGCGATGGGCTCGAACTGAAAGGACACGTCCTTGAAGCCGATCTTGCGCGCCACGTCGGCCAGCGTGTCTTCAGCCTCCTGATCGGCGGCAGCGTCGTCATCGACGAAATGCACCGGGCGGCCCAGCACCACTTGCTCGAAGGAATGACCGGCGGCGGCTTCGGCACGCTTTTTAAGTTCGCCGATGAACAGCCCGAGCAGGTCCTTGAACGGCATCGCCGTACCGAGCACGCTGGTGTCGTGCTTGATCAGCTTGGAACCCAGCAGGCTCTTGAGCGAGCGCATCAGCCGGCCTTCGTAGCCCTCAAGGTATTCGTGAAGGGCGAGGCGACCGTAGACCGGGCGGCGCTCTTCGATGTTGAAAAACACCACCGAAGGCAGCGTGATCTTGCCGTCCTCCAGCGCGATCAGCGTTTCCGCTCCGGGACGCAGCCAGCCGACCGTGGAGTTGGACGTGCCGAAGTCAATACCAAGGGCACGGGCCGGGGATGGAGTGCTCATCTGCTTTGCATACCAGTCGAAAAACGGCCGCGCAGTGTATGCGAGTGCGCGCCGGATGCGTAGCGCGAAACGTCGGTTTATCGCCCGTCCGGCATCTATTTCCCGCTCCTGCCTTGAACTGCGCCCCCGCGCCCCAATCTAGCAGGCAACTCTTCATTATTTTGGCCGGTCTGGACAGCGTTTCATTTCGCGCGACTGCGTGCCGATAACCTTGCAACGTTCAACGCAGCCAGCGTTCCCATGTGAAACGCGCTGCGGACTGAGCTGGATATTCCAGAATTGGGTGACCGTCAGATGGACTTCAAAGACTATTACAAGATCCTTGGCGTAGAGCCGACGGCGGACGAGAAGACAATCAAGACCGCCTATCGCAAACTCGCGCGCAAGTATCACCCCGACGTCAGCAAAGAGCCTGGCGCGGAAGACAAATTCAAAGAGGCGTCCGAGGCGTATGAAGCGCTAAGCGACCCGGAGAAACGCGCCGAATACGACGAGATCCGCAAATACGGCAGTCAGGGCCGGTTCCAGCCGCCGCCTGGCTGGCAGGGCCGTGGCGGCGCGGGCGCGGGCGCGGGGCAGGGCTATGGTGCCGGTGACTTCGAGAACGGCGACTTCTCCGACTTCTTCAGCTCTATCTTCGGCAATCGTGGTGGTCAGCAAGGCGGTCGGGCGCAGAGCCCGGGGCGTCGAGGGCAGGACGTGGAGATGGAACTGGCGGTGTTTCTGGAGGAGACTCTTTCCACCGAATCCAAACAGATCAGCTTCAACGTCCCGCAACACAGCGCCAGCGGCCAGCGCATGGCGGACATCACCAAGACGCTGAATGTGAAGATCCCGGCGGGTGTCACCGATGGCGAGCGCATTCGCCTCAAGGGGCAGGGCGCTCCCGGCGTGGGCGGTGGCGAGAAGGGCGATCTGTATTTGATCATCCGTCTGGCGCCGCACCCGATGTTCGACGTTGAGGGCCATGACCTGATCATCACGGTGCCAATCGCGCCGTGGGAAGCAGCCCTCGGTACCAAGGTCGCCGTCCCGACGCTGACGGGCAAGATCAACCTGACCCTCCGTCCTGACAGTCAGAACGGGCAGCGGCTGCGAGTCAAAGGCAATGGCCTGTTGAACAAACAGGGCCAGCGCGGCGATCTGTACGCACAACTGAAAATCGTCATGCCCAAATCCACCGATGAGGCTACCAAGGCGCTGTGGGAGAAGCTGGCCGAGCAGGCCGCGTTCGATCCGAGGGCTCAATGGAGTAACTGATCATGAGCGACACCCTGGTCATAGACATGCAGGAGTTCTGTCAGGTGGTCGATATGCCGGCCGCCTTCGTCATCGAGATTGTCGAGCACGGCATTCTCGAACCCCAGGGAAGGCAGCCGGACGACTGGCTATTCGACAGTGCAGCGCTGTCGATTGCCAGGCGTGCAGTGAAATTGCATCACGAATTGCAGCTGGAATGGGACGGCGTCGCCCTGGCGCTTAGCCTGCTCGAAGAGCTTGAGCGCGTGAGAGCAGAAAACCGCCTGCTCAGGCAGCGGTTGGGACGGTTTCTGGACTGATGAGCTGTTGAATGGGCTGACGCCATCGCGAGCAAGCTCACTCCTGCAATGGCCTGATGTTGTCGACACGATGTGTGATCGACACAAATCTGTAGGAGTCGGCTTGCTGGCGAATGCGGTGGGTCAGCGGCATCTGAGGTGACTTACAGGGCAGGTTCGCCAGCAAGCCGGCTCCTACGGTATGAGGTGTATCAACTGCGCCAAGGCTGACTGCCTGACCGGGGTCCGCTTGCTAGCCTTTCTTCGGCAATTCCACGGTAAACGTCGTGCCGTCCCCTACGTTGGATACCACCGTGATGCTGCCGCCATGTGCACTCACCACTTCCTTCACGATGAACAGACCCAGGCCAAGACTGGTGGACGTGTTATGAACGCCGGCCTTTTCGTTGGCCGAGCGCACCAGCGGGTCGAAGATGCTGCCGATGGCTTCCTCGGCGATAGGCTCGCCGCCGTTATTCACCGAGAGGCTCACATGGTTTTCGCTGCCGGTAAGCGTCACGCTGACCCGACGCGTCGCGGCGCCATGTTGCAAGGCATTGCCAATGAGGTTTTGCAGCATTTGCGCGATGCGTGTGTGATCCCACTCGCCTCGTGTGTCCCCGGTGCTGGTGAACACTGCATTGCAATCGGGCTGTCCTGCCGTAGCCGCGTCGATGGCTTCGCGGCAGGCGAGGGTCATCTCCATCGGCTTGCGCTCTACCGGCAGCGTCACGCCCAGACGACTGCGGACGAATTCCAGCAGATCGTTGATCATCGTGCCCATCAGCAGGCCGCTGCTTTTGATGCGCTTGATGTACGCAAGATCGGCGTCTGCCAGCGTGGTCTTGCGCATGAGCACTTCGGACGACATACCAATGGCCTGCAAGGGCGCGCGCAGGTCGTGACCGAGAATGGCGAGAAAGATGTCGCGGGAGCGCGTCACGCGATCGGCGTAGGCGGCCGTCGACTCGGCCAGCGCTTCATCGATGGCTTCGTTGAAGCGAATCATGTCGGTGAGGTGACTGGACTGGGGTTCTGTCTGGCTTTCAGCCCAGAAGCGCACGACCGTGGCCCGAAGGTGGCGAAACTCTGAAGTCATCTGCACCAGATCAAACCCGACGACATGCCGCAGCGCGCCATGACTGGCAGCGGCCTGATCGAGTGTCGGTGTCTTGCCGATGTCTTCGCCCTGAGCCTTGGCGAGGCGCTCGGCTTTGGTCTGGGCGGTGTTCATGTCACGCGCAGCCGCCAGCAGGATCGCCTCAGCGTGGTCGCGCAGCTCGACTGAACTCATCTGGGCAGCTGCGGGCGTCAGCGTGGCAGCAAACCGTTCCCACTCATCGACGATGCGATCCACGTTCTGAACGATGAAGTCCGAAAGACGCATGGGGGGGACTACCTTGCTGGCGGGGCGCTGAATGAGAGCGCGCATAGTAACGCCATGTGGTTGCAGGACGCATCACGGATTTGCACGCTTTCATTGTAGGAGCGTGGCTTGTCCCGCGATCGGCGACAAAGTCGTCGTGAAAAGCGGCGATCACGGAATAGCTGGATCATCGCATTCATGGATTTCACTGGCGCTGCGCACCAGATCGCGGGACAAGCCACGCTCCTACAAGAACGGACTAATGCCCTTAAAACAGAAAATACCGCTGCGCCATCGGCAGGACCTCGGCCGGCTCGCACCACAACAGCACACCGTCGGCCTTCACCTGATAGGTCTGCGGGTCCACGTCGATGTTCGGCAAGTAGTCGTTGTGGATGAGGTCGGCCTTGGTCACGCTGCGGCAGCCCTTGACCACGCCGATCTGTTTCTTGAGCCCCAGTTGTTCCGGCACGCCTGCATCGAAGGCCGCCTGGCTGATGAAGGTCAGGCTGCTGGCGTGCAATGAGCTGCCGTAGCTGGCGAACATCGGCCGGTAGTGAACCGGCTGTGGGGTCGGAATCGAGGCGTTAGCGTCGCCCATCAGGCTGGCGGCAATCGAGCCGCCCTTGAGGATGAGGGTCGGTTTCACGCCGAAAAAGGCCGGGCGCCAGAGCACCAGGTCCGCCCATTTGCCCACTTCCACCGACCCCACTTCATGGCTGATGCCGTGGGTGATCGCCGGGTTGATCGTGTATTTGGCGATGTAGCGTTTGGCGCGGAAGTTGTCGTTGCCTTCTCCGTCACCGGGCAGCGGGCCGCGCTGGCGTTTCATTTTGTCGGCAGTCTGCCAGGTGCGCATGATCACTTCGCCGACGCGGCCCATGGCCTGGCTGTCGGAGCTGAGCATCGAAAACGCGCCCAGATCGTGGAGGATGTCCTCGGCAGCAATGGTCTCGCGGCGGATGCGGCTCTCGGCGAACGCGACGTCTTCGGCAATGCTTGGGTCCAGGTGATGGCAGACCATCAGCATGTCCAGGTGCTCGTCGATGGTGTTGCGGGTGAACGGCCGGGTCGGGTTGGTCGAGCTTGGCAGCACGTTGGCGAAGCCGCAGGCCTTGATGATGTCCGGTGCATGGCCGCCGCCGGCGCCTTCGGTGTGGTAGGTGTGAATGGTGCGGTTCTTGAACGCCGCCAGGGTGGTTTCGACGAAGCCCGACTCGTTCAGCGTGTCGGTGTGGATCGCCACTTGAACGTCGTACTGATCGGCGACGCTCAGGCAGTTGTCGATGGCTGCGGGCGTGGTGCCCCAGTCTTCGTGCAGCTTGAGGCCGATGGCACCGGCCTTGACCTGTTCGATCAGCGGCTCGGGCAGGCTGACGTTGCCCTTGCCGGTGAAGCCGATGTTCATGGGGAACGCTTCGGCGGCCTGCAACATGCGCATCATGTGCCACTTGCCGGGCGTGACCGTGGTCGCGTTGGTGCCCGTCGCCGGGCCGGTGCCGCCGCCGATCATGGTGGTGACGCCACTCATCAGCGCTTCTTCGATCTGCTGCGGGCAGATGAAGTGGATGTGCGTGTCGACGCCGCCGGCGGTGAGGATCATGCCTTCGCCGGCGATGACTTCAGTCGCGGCGCCGATGGCGATGGTCACGCCGGGCTGAATGTCGGGGTTGCCGGCTTTGCCAATGGCCGCAATGCGCCCGTCCTTGAGGCCGACGTCGGCTTTGACGATGCCCCAGTGATCGATGATCAGCGCGTTGGTGATCAGCGTGTCGACGACTTCGGCAGCAACGCCCTGGCCCTGGCCCATGCCGTCACGAATGACCTTGCCGCCACCGAATTTCACTTCCTCGCCATAGACGGTGAAATCCTGCTCGACCTCGATCCACAGCTCGGTGTCGGCCAGACGCACACGGTCGCCGACAGTGGGGCCGAACATGTCGGCGTAGGCTTGTCGGCTGATCTTCATACTTCGTTCCTCGAATCAAAGCGGCAAGCCTCAAGCGGCAAGCGGCAAGTAAAAGCGAATGTTGTGTACGCCGCGGACTGCTGTGCTTGGCGCTTGTGGCTTGGCGCTTGCAGCTTGACCTGGCTGGAAAGTGAACGCGTTTTACAGTTCACCCATAACTCTTCCGGCAAACCCGAATACCCGCCGCAACCCGGCCAGGTCCACCAGTTCCACTTCCCGCGCCTGCCCCGGCTCGAAGCGCACGGCGGTGCCGGCCGGGATGTTCAAGCGCATGCCCCGGCTGGCGGCGCGGTCGAAGGTCAGGGCGTCGTTGGTTTCGAAAAAATGAAAGTGTGAGCCGACCTGAATCGGCCGGTCGCCGCTGTTGGCGACGCTAAGGGTGATGGTCCGGCGACCGGCGTTGAGCTCGATGTCGCCGGGCTGGATCTGGTATTCACCAGGAATCATGCGCTCTTCCTCGACAGTAACTTGTAGTAAATGGCCGTGGCCTTGTATTCGCCGTCGGGGTTGCAGGCGTAGTCCGGCAGCAAGCCAGACAGCTCGTAACCCAGCGCGCGATAGAAATCTTCGGCATCGGAACCCGCCAGTGTGTCCAGAAACAACAGCCCGCGCTGATGCTGCTGCGCTGCCTGTTCCACGGCGGTCATCAACTGCGTTGCCAGCCCGCGCCGGCGCGCCTGGCTGAGCACCAGCAATTTCTGCACCTCGGCGCGGTTCAGGCCATTGGCCTTCTGGCACAGCGCCAGTTGCACCGTCGCCAGCACCTGGTCTTCCTCTGCCACCACCCAGAGCAGAACATTGCCTTGCTCGACCTCGGCCTTGACGCCGTCCCACCAAGTGGCCGCCTCTTCAGCGGCGAGATCGGCCATGAACCCGACCGAGGCCCCGTGGTGGACGGCGTCCAGCAGCAACGCCACCAAACCTGGGCGGTAATGCGCGAAGCTTTCTGGCGTGACGCGGCGTAAGTGGGCGGCATTCATGGGCGAAATCCTTTCAGAATGAACATTCACGCGACAGGCGTGATGCCGGGCGCTTGCGAGGGTGGAGCAGAGGCGCCGGGCGACAGGTCCAGCTGCATGAACGTCAGGTCCAGCCAGCGGCCGAACTTGGTGCCGACCTGTGCCATTTGTCCGGTGGTAATGAACCCTTCGTGCTCGTGCAGGTGAATCGACGCCGCGTTACCACTCTCGATGGCCGCGACCATCATGTGTTTATCGCAGGCGCGAGCGCGTTCGATCAGCGCTTTCATCAGCAGCGGACCCAGGCCGTTGCCGCGTTGATCGGCACGCACGTAGACCGAGTGCTCGACGGTGTGGCGAAACCCTTCGAACGGCCGCCAGTCGCCGAACGACGAATAGCCCAGCACCTGATCGTCGGCATCGACCGCCACCAGAATCGGGTACGCCTGGGACTGGCGCGCAGCGAACCAGGCTTCGCGGTTGGCAAGGTCCACCGGCTGCTCGTTCCAGATCGCCGTGGTGTTGAGCACTGCGTCGTTGTAGATGGCCAGCACGGCCGGCATGTCAGTCAGCAAAGCGTCACGAATCGAATAGGTCATGTGCGTTTCCACGGGTTCCTGTGTGGCAGTTTCGACGGGCATCTCAGGTTCAGCCCGGTTCAGGCAATCGGCTGATGCACGGTGACCAGCTTGGTGCCGTCCGGAAAGGTGGCCTCGACCTGGATTTCCGGAATCATTTCCGGGATGCCTTCCATCACCTGCTCACGGGTCAACAGGGTGGTGCCGTAGTGCATGAGGTCAGCGACGGTCTGGCCGTCCCGGGCACCTTCCAGCAGGGCGGCGGAGATGAAGGCCATCGCTTCCGGGTAATTGAGCTTCACACCGCGTGCCAGCCGCCGCTCGGCAACCAGGCCTGCGGTGAAGATCAGCATCTTGTCTTTTTCGCGTGGGGTCAGATCCATGGGTGTTGTCCGTTATTAATTTCCGAATAGAGAAATCGCCGCAAACTCTGTAGGAGCGTGGCTTGTCCCGCGATCTGACGCGAAGCGGCAGTCATGGCCGTCCTTCGATCTGTCATGAGGACCGTATGGGCCGGTTTACGACGACTTCGTCGCCGATCGCGGGACAAGCCACGCTCCTACAGATGGCCAGTTTCGTTTAGGTGCTCCAAATCCTCGGTGCCACCGCTTCCCGCCCCAACAGGGCAGGGCGCAGCAGTTTCCATAATTCAATCAGCCAGGCCCGAGCATGCAGGGCTTCGTCGGCCAGGCAGCGGGCGATGATCAGCCCGGGCAACTGGCTCAGGTCGCCCCGTACGGGTGAATGCTCAGCCAGCTCGCGGCAGCGCTCCATCAATTCAGCGTCGATTTCCCCGGTCACGATCAGCGTCGCGAACACTGGCTTGCCGGCCAGGCCGATGGGCGAATCCAGCAAGCCGTCATCGCCAACGATGCGCTGGCGCTCGTGCCACAACAGCTTGCCGTCATGCCGGATATCCAGATGCGCCTGAAAATGGCCCTGATCGAAACGCTCGCCGCTGGCCGGCCGGCCCAGCGCAACCACGTCCCAGTAGAGCAGCCGGGCGTCGCCTTCGAGGTCGATCCGCGTGGTCAGTTCGGCCTTGGCCTCGCTGAACACGATGCTCTCCTGCGGCAGCCATTCCAGCGTGCCGCCTGCAGCCACCTTGATTTCAAGCTGTTGATAAGCCGGCCCTGCAGCGCGGTACCACTTCGCCGCGCCGGGGCTGGTCAGTTGCGCCCAGGCGTTGGCGCCGACGCTGGCGCTGATGTCCAGCCGATCGCCGCCGGCAATGCCGCCCGGCGGGTGAACGATGATGTGTTGGCAGACCTGCGGGCCTTCGGCATACAAGTGCTTTTGCACCCGCAACGGACCTTTGTGGCGCCGCTGGGTCGGGCGCGTGCTGTCGCCGAAACGCCCATACGCCAGCTCCAGCTCGGCATGCCAGCTGGGGGTGAACAGGGCGGTGTGGGCAGGAAGATTCATAAGTCGATTTTCGTGTTATCGAAGGTTCGTACCTTAGCTGATCGGCGCATCAAATGGTGACCAGACCCCGAACGCCTTCAGCCTCCATGTTTTCGCCACGGCCCTGCTGAACGATCTCGCCGCGGGACATGACGATGTACTGATCGGCCAGCTCGGCGGCAAAGTCGTAGAACTGCTCGACCAGCAAAATCGCCATGTCACCGCGCGCCGCGAGCTTTTTGATCACCGCGCCGATCTCCTTGATCACCGAGGGCTGAATGCCTTCGGTGGGTTCGTCGAGAATCAGCAGGCGCGGGCGACTGGCCAGGGCGCGCCCGATCGCCAGTTGCTGTTGCTGGCCGCCAGACAGGTCACCGCCGCGCCGATGCTTCATCTGCAGCAGCACCGGGAACAGATCGTAAATAAACGCCGGGACTTCCTTGGCCTCGGAGCCGGGAAACCGCGAAAGCCCCATCAGCAGGTTTTCCTCAACGGTCAGTCGGCCGAAAATTTCCCGGCCCTGGGGCACGTAGGCGATCCCGGAATGAACGCGCTGGTGGGGCTTGAAACCGGTGATCGGCTTGCCTTCCCACTGCACCACGCCTTCTTTGGCGGGCAGCAGCCCCATCAGCACTTTCAACAGCGTGGTCTTGCCCACGCCGTTACGACCGAGCAGGCACGTGACCTCGCCGATGTTCACGTCAAACGACAGGCCGCGGAGGATATGGCTGCCGCCGTAGAACTGGTGGAGCTTTTCGACTTGGAGCATGGCCATTTTCTCAAGAAATCCTATGATCGTTCCCACGCTCTGCGTGGGAACGCCGCATCAGACGCTCTGCGTCTGCCTGGTGACGCGGAGCGTCACCGGATGCATTCCCACGCGGAGCGAGGGAACGATCAGCAGTCGGCGGTTCACCGCCCCAGATACACCTCAATCACCCGTTCATCCGCCTGCACGTCTTCCAGCGATCCTTCCGCCAGTACGCTGCCCTGGTGCAAGACGGTGACGTGGTCGGCGATGCTGCCGACAAAGCCCATGTCGTGCTCGACCACCATCAGCGAGTGCTTGCCGGCCAGGCTCTTGAACAGCTCGGCGGTGAACTCGGTTTCGGCGTCGGTCATGCCAGCAACGGGCTCGTCGAGCAGCAGCAGTTGCGGGTCCTGGACCAGCAACATCCCGATCTCCAGAAACTGCTTCTGGCCGTGGGACAACAGCCCGGCGGGGCGCGACATCGACGCCGTCAGGCGAATGGTTTCCAGCACCTCGTCGATGCGGTCGCGCTGTTCGCCGTTGAGCTTGGCCCGCAGGCTGGCCCACACCGATTTGTCGGTTTTCTGCGCCAGCTCCAGGTTTTCGAACACGCTCAGCGCTTCGAACACCGTGGGCTTTTGAAACTTGCGGCCGATTCCCGCCTGGGCGATCTGCACTTCGCTCATCTGGGTCAGGTCGAGAGTTTCCCCGAACCAGGCCTTGCCGTGACTAGGTCGGGTCTTGCCGGTGATCACGTCCATCAGCGTGGTCTTGCCCGCGCCGTTGGGCCCGATGATGCAGCGCAGCTCGCCGACGCGGATGTACAGATTCAGATCATTGAGGGCCTTGAAACCGTCGAAGCTGACGCTGATGTCTTCCAGCGTCAGGATCGTGCCGTGCAAGGTGTTCAGCCCTTTGCCGGCGACCTGGCCAAGGCCGATGGCATCGCGGCTGGTACCGGCGTCGCTGTTCGGGTCGAGCACCGGATCGAATGCAGGCGTCGGAGTGCTTTTCATGGCTCGCCCCTTTTCTTGATCAGACCGATCACCCCTTTGGGCAGGTACAGCGTCACCACGATGAACAGCGCGCCGAGGAAGAACAGCCAGTATTCAGGGAAGGCCACGGTGAACCAGCTCTTCATGCCGTTGACCACGCCGGCGCCGAGCAGCGGGCCGATCAGCGTGCCGCGACCGCCCAAGGCCACCCAGACTGCCGCCTCAATGGAGTTGGTCGGCGACATTTCGCTCGGGTTGATGATGCCGACTTGCGGTACATACAACGCCCCGGCCAGGCCGCACAACACCGCGCTCAACACCCACACGAACAGCTTGAAGCCGCGCGGGTCGTAGCCGCAGAACATCAGGCGGTTCTCCGCATCGCGCACGGCGGTCAAGACACGACCGAACTTGCTGCGCGCCAGACGCCAGCCGACAAACAGGCTGCCCGCCAGCAACACCACGGTCAGCAGAAACAACACCGCACGTGTGCCTTGAGACGTAATGCTGAACCCCAGAATGCTGCGAAAGTTGGTGAAGCCGTTGTTGCCACCAAAGCCGGTTTCGTTGCGGAAAAACAGCAGCATGCCGGCGAAGGTCAGGGCCTGGGTCATGATCGAGAAGTACACGCCCTTGATCCGCGAGCGGAAGGCGAAGAAGCCGAACACCAGCGCCAGTAATCCTGGCGCCAGCACCACCAGGCACATGGCCCAGAGGAAATGCTGCGTGCCGACCCAGTACCACGGCAGTTCGGTCCACGACAGAAAGGTCATGAACGCCGGCAGGCTGTCGCCCGACGCCTCGCGCATCAGGTACATGCCCATCGCATAACCGCCCAGCGCGAAGAACAGCCCGTGGCCCAGGGACAACAAACCTGCGTAACCCCAGACCAGGTCCAGCGCCAGCGCGACAATCGCGTAGCAGAGGATCTTGCCCACCAGCGTCAGCGTGTAGGCCGACACCTGCAGGCTGTTGCTTTCAGGTAGCAGGGACAACAACGGCAGGGCGATCAGCAGGGCAAGAATCACCACGCCGACTGCGACCGTGATTTTGGTGCCAGCGCGTTGCGCGGCCGTGACCATCAATGGCTGATTCATCAGTCGATCACCCGTCCTTTGAGTGCGAAGAGGCCTTGCGGACGTTTCTGAATGAACAGAATGATCAGCGCCAGGATCAGGATCTTGCCCAGCACGGCGCCGATCTGCGGTTCAAGGATCTTGTTGGCAATGCCCAATCCAAAGGCCGCCGTGACGCTGCCGGCCAGTTGACCGACACCGCCGAGCACGACCACGAGGAAGGAGTCGATGATGTAGCTCTGGCCCAGGTCAGGGCCGACGTTGCCAATCTGACTCAGCGCCACGCCACCCAGGCCGGCAATGCCGGAGCCGAGCCCGAAGGCCATCATGTCGATGCGTCCGGTGGGCACGCCGCAGCACGCTGCCATGTTGCGGTTCTGGGTGACGGCGCGCACGTTGAGGCCCAGGCGCGTCTTGTTCAGCAGCAGCCAGGTCAGCACGACGACGAACAGGGCGAAGCCGATGATCACGATGCGGTTCCAGGGCAGCACGAGATTGGGCAGCACCTGAATGCCGCCCGACAGCCATTCCGGATTGGCGACTTCGACGTTCTGCGCGCCGAACACCACGCGGATCAGCTGGATCAGCATCAGGCTGATGCCCCATGTCGCCAGCAGTGTTTCCAGCGGGCGACCGTACAGGTGGCGAATGACCGTGCGTTCCAGGGCCATGCCGATGCACGCGGTGACGAAAAACGCGATCGGCAGCGCCACCAGCGGATAAAGCTCGAGGGCGCCGGGCGCGTAACGCTGAAACATCATCTGCACGACGTAGGTGGCGTAGGCGCCGAGCATCAGCATCTCGCCGTGGGCCATGTTGATCACACCGAGCAGGCCGAAGGTGATCGCCAGTCCCAGCGCCGCCAGCAGCAGAATCGACCCGAGCGACAGGCCGGCGAAGGCTTGCCCGAGGATCTCGCCGAACATCAATTTGCGTTTGACCTGAGCCAGACTCGTCTCCGCCGCCAGACGCACGCTGGGGTCGGTTTCGACGTTGGGTTCGAGCAGGGTTTCGAGACGGGTGCGGGCCAGTGGATCACCGGTTTCACCGAGCAGACGTACGGCGGCGAGGCGCACGGTGGGGCTGACATCAACCAGTTGCAGGTTGGCCAGCGCCAGGTTCAGGGCCGAGTGAACGCTGTCGTCCTGTTCGCTGGACACTTGTTGCACCAGCAAGGGCAACTGCGCCGGGCGGGCGCTTTTCTGCAGGATTTGCGCGGCGGCCAAACGAACTTTCGGGTCAGCAGCCAGCAGTTGATGGCTGGCCAGCGCGGTATTGATCAGGCCGCGAAGGCGGTTGTTCAGGCTGATGGCCTGGGGCGCATCGGGGTTGGGTGCATCGGCCAGCGCGGGGGCGTCGGGGGCAACGGCGATGAAGTTGTCGCCGTTCTGAATGAACGCCCGGTTGCTGCTGTCAGCGGCAACGCGGCCATCCTGCAGGGCAACCAGCAATTCGACACGCGCCGGGTCAGGCTTGGCGGCCCAGCTTTCCAATAATTGTGCGCGTTCTGAAGAGTCGGCCGCGACAAAGTCGCCGGCATCGCTGGCGTGGGCGGCGAAGGGCAGCCACAGGCACAGCGCGAGAAGAAGGTGGTGGAAGTATCTGGGCATATCGTGTCCTGGAAGCACCCGCATGACTCACCGTCATGCGAGGAACCTGTAGGAGCGCGCTTGCCCGCGAACGCGATGTGTCTGTGACATAAATAGCGACTGACACATCGCGTTCGCGGGCAAGCGCGCTCCTACAAGGGAATTGTGTCGGGCTGAAATCAGTGCCAGCCCGACAACGCGTCGCTTAGTTACTCTTCACCGCGTAGTCAGGCTTCTTGTCGTTGCCCGGAATGAACGGACTCCACGGCTGGGCGCGAATTGGCTCTTTGGTCTGCCAGACCACGTTGAACTGACCGTCGGCCTGGATCTCGCCGATCATCACCGGCTTGTGCAGGTGGTGGTTGGTCTTGTCCATCGTCAGGGTGAAGCCCGACGGCGCGGCGAAGGTCTGACCGGCCATGGCTTCGCGAACTTTATCCACGTCCGTGGACTTGGCTTTCTCGACCGCTTGCGCCCACATGTGGATACCGACGTACGTGGCTTCCATCGGATCGTTGGTCACGGCCTTGTCGGCGTTCGGCAGGTTGTGCGCCTTGGCGTAGGCCTTCCAGTCGGCGACAAACTTAGTGTTGACCGGGTTCTTCACCGACTCGAAGTAGTTCCATGCGGCCAGGTTGCCCACCAGCGGTTTGGTGTCGACGCCGCGCAGTTCTTCTTCGCCGACCGAGAACGCCACCACCGGTACGTCGGTGGCTTTCAGGCCCTGATTGCCCAGCTCTTTATAGAACGGCACGTTGGAGTCGCCGTTGACGGTGGAGATCACAGCGGTCTTGCCGCCTGCGGAGAACTTCTTGATGTTCGACACGATGGTCTGGTAATCGCTGTGACCGAACGGGGTGTAGACCTCTTCGATGTCCTTGTCTGCGACGCCTTTGGAGTGCAGGAACGAGCGCAGAATCTTGTTGGTGGTGCGCGGGTACACGTAGTCGGTGCCCAGCAGGAAGAAGCGCTTGGCGGCGCCGCCGTCTTCGCTCATCAGGTATTCAACTGCAGGAATCGCCTGCTGGTTAGGCGCCGCGCCGGTGTAGAACACGTTCGGCGACATCTCTTCGCCTTCATACTGCACCGGGTAGAACAGCAAGCCGTTCAGCTCTTCAAACACCGGCAACACCGACTTGCGCGAGACCGACGTCCAGCAGCCGAACACCACGGCGACTTTGTCCTGGGTCAGCAACTGACGGCCTTTCTCTGCAAACAGCGGCCAGTTCGACGCCGGGTCGACCACCACCGGCTCGAGCATCTTGCCGTTGACGCCGCCTTTGGCGTTGATTTCATCAATGGTCATCAGCGCCATGTCCTTGAGCGAGGTCTCGGAGATGGCCATGGTGCCGGACAAAGAATGCAGAATGCCGACCTTGATGGTCTCGGCCGCCTGAGCGGTCCAGGTCAAACCCATCGCTGCGATCGATGCAGACAGAGTGAACGCTTTCAGCAAACTACGACGCTTCATTGGCTAGCTCCATTATTTGATTTTTTTAGATGACGGCTGTTTGCGGTGCAGAAGTTGGGTCTGCTTAGGCTTTAGCAAAGGCTGGGCCAAGCTGCGCACGTCGCAAAACGGAATGAAAACGTCGCAGGTCCGGACCGCGTCGCACCAATGTAGGTCGGTGCGGGGCGGGTGGTGCGTCGGGCGCGCTCAACTGGTGCGGTACCGTCGGGCGCCGTGCGATTAACTGGCCTGACGCAACCAGAAAGTGCGGCTACCTCACGAAAATCTCACGCTCCCCCGTAAACAGATCAAAGGTTTCGTACACCAGCTTCTCCGGCGCTGTGAAATAAGCGAAAGCCTGTCCGTTCACTTCTCGAAATGCACTGAGTTGCAGGCGAGTGCCGGGCGGGATAGCGACGTGGTCGGCAAGGAAGCCCGAGAACATATTCTTCTTCGGAACCGATGGCGCAAAGATCAGAAACACCGGATGGGTATTGCTCCCAGCCTGGTCAGTTACGAAGCTGTCCAGGCTCCAGCGCACGGCATTCCCACGGCTGATTGACGCCGACTGCACGCCGGCGTCGACGAACACCGCGCCGAGCTCGCGTCGCAAATGCTGCAGGCTTTCGTCGGTCACGTGCGCGGCGCGGAACGCATTGCCGCTCCATGAACGCAGGCGGTAGAACTGGTTGAGAAACACTTGCGTGCGGTGCGTTCGCGCTCCGCTTCTCAGGCGTTGGTTGATCTCCGCTGAACCGGCTTCGATGTAGTCGAGCAGCTCGGGATACAGTTCCGCTCTTGCGCTTCCGGCCACGGTAAGGAATCTGGGTTCATCAAGGGAAGGTTGAGGGATGGGAGTACCATCAGAGGGGGTAGGCCAATTTTTGAGTAACACACTCAGTTCATGCCGGGCTTGTCGATCGGCCTGCGGGCTCAGGCGCACGACCGGTTGCGAGACCTTGCTCCAGCCCCCGGTTCTGGACCGTATGACATATTCTTCCTCATGGATCAGCAGCGCTGGATCCCGGGGATGGGGTCGATACAGGCGACACCGCCCGAACAGGTTGAAGCGTCGACCGACGTAGCCTTTTTCAGTCCCTAAGCTGATCTCGGTGAATTTGTCCGGGTCCAGCCGCGTGATCATGCCCGACTCGGCAAAGTGAGGCGCCCCGGAGGGTGACAGCAGATAGCCAATCTGCACCTGTCCGTCGCGTCCGGTACGGCGAACCAGATGCGGACGTTTTATCCTCGCCAGTTGAGGGCCCTTCAACGTCGCAGCACTTGCGCGACCGATACCTGCAGTCAGCAAATACCCGGTCGCGGCCATCAACTCTTGCGCAGCACCCTCCCAATCGTTTTCATCGACTTTCTGAAAGCCGCTCCAGGCGCGGCCCAGGCCCATTCCAAGGGCGAGGGGAATCATGACGGGGGCGGGCAATAGCAACAGCGCAATACTCATGGCCATGTCAAAGGTTTGCGTCCGGGCATCACCACTGCCGGGCTGGCTCAACTGGGATCTCGCCTCCTCTTTCAGTTGGCGGATCCTGACCGCGAAATGCTCGTTGAACGGGTCGCCGTTCTGCTCCACGAACACCACCGGATTCAACAAGCTGGACGGGATGGGAACCGGCGTCGGCAGCGAGGTCACCGCGTCTGGAAAGCGCCAGTGCTTGAACCACTCTTCGTATTCGAGGAGCACCCGAGCCAGTCGCCTGTCGGCCAGTGGCAGCAACCTCGCCACGTAGGATTTGTACACGTCGCGTTCCAGAAACGCGCGTGTGAGGTGGAACATACCGTCGAAGGATCGGAACACAACGTTATCCGGCGCGTTGAGTGTGCAAAGAACCACAGGCCCCTTTTCAAATGTGCCGACCGGGGCAATCAGCATGATGTCCGGAATCTTGACCCCGCCGATGTGCAGGAATCGCACCTCGATCTTCGCCGCGTCCACCTCACGACGCTGCTGCGGATCGGGACCGTCCAGGACCGCCTTGATCCAGCGCAGGCGGTTTTCAGGAAACCCGCTCAGCTGACTCTCCCTGTACGCCATGGCTAGCCGCGCCAACAGCAACTCTCGATGCTCACGCTGCAACTGATCAGCATAATCAGAGTGATCAAGATGTTCGGCAAGGTAGTCGTCCAGTCGCTTGGGAATATCGATTCGCGCCAACAGTTCTTTCACGAAAGCCCCGGAGAGTCTCGGTATCTCTGCACCGTGTTTGTCGGCAGCCCGTAACTCGATGGCGTGCTGGGTGTTCGTCCGTAGGGCATCTTCGTGGGCCAATGCGTGCAGCGAGTGGGTCTGCGATCGAGTTTTCGTTTCTGTCGGGATGGAGGGGTAAAAGAGGGACGGGGCGAGATGCTGGAACGTTGCCGTTATCTGAATTTTTCGAGGCGACAGTTGAATGCTTTTTTCTGCCAGTGCGGCGCTGACCGTTGCATCGACGTACGCCTTGATGACGTGGGTGCTGTCAGCTTGCGGCGTGTTGAAGTGGTCCAGGCTGATGCGCCGGATGGTCTGAATAGACTGAGCGTAAGCCGTCGCATCGCGGGTCCATTCGACCTGTTGTTCCTCATTCATTTTTTCCCACCAGTCGGGCATCTGCTCGCGAACCACATCACAATCCAGCTGGCGCTCGATGCGGTCGTTATCGAACAGTTGATCCGAGGCCATCAACTCGAGAATGAGGCGTTGAAAAGACGGCTGATTGAGGTTCAGGGACTGAGCGATGTGCACCGCGTGGTCGAAGTCGGCCTTCTGTTTGAGGATCTGCGACGTCAGCAGCAGGCTCATGAAATTATTACCCAGCTTCTGCAAGCCCCAGCGTACAGGGGGCTGCACACTGTCAGCGTTGGGGAGTGCCAATGCGACCACATCATCGAGCTTGAGATGGCCCAGCAATCGGCGGCGTCGACTTTCGTCGGCAAGACGATGGGTGAGGATGTCGGTGAGCTGATTCAGTGAATCGAATCGTTCCAGGCTGTCGGCAGGGGTATAGAGAATGACCTCTCCAGCGGACTCATCGTCGGTTGCCGGAACCTGATCGCTGCGTTGCTCGGTGATCACAAATGCCCCTGTCAGCGCAAACAGCGCAGTGGCGCCGGTGCCTAGCCACACGCTGAATACATCGTGTTTGTGCAGGGGTTCAGCCGAGGTATCCACGCCGTAATCCAGTGTGTCGTTAAGCATGCTGTACAGATGCGGACGAAACTCGCCCTTCTCGACACGCATCTGGCACTCCAGCCTGAGCAATTTAACCCGGTCCGCGAGGAAGTCATCGCGCCGGGCGTTGCCGGAAGGCTGAATCACTGCCCAATGGTCCGAGAGCATTTGCTTATAGCGATCGGCCAGCCTTGGTGTGACGGATGCGTACAGGGCGACCAGAGCCTTGCGGTCAAGCGCGCCAATAGTGGGCGTGTCAGCCGAAGGAAGCTCGGTGGAATAAAGCTCCGCAGACTCGACGTTGTGCCATTGAAAGAGCCCGGTGAAGCATGCTGTCAGGCTGGCAAGCAGCGGGTAACGGCTGATGGTTTCTGTGGCGGCGGACTCGATGCTTCGCGTGTGGCAAACGAGCCATGTACTGGCGTAGTCAAATGTGAGTCCGCGATGGCTCAGGCGAAGGCAGTCAGTGAGTGTCTGCTCAACGGCCCGGGAAAAATCGGGCAGATCGTAGGGCGCAAGCGCTGAGCTGTCGATAGTGGGTGTGGGTGTGGGTGTGGGTGTGGGTGAAGGGGTGACGGTGGTGGAATTCATGGGGCCTGTTCATCTACATGAGGAATGACTCGCAGAACCGACGGGTTCGGCGACTCGTTTCATGGAGTCAGGGCTTGGGGCGTGCGTCTGTAGGCGGGACCAGGTCTGGATGTGAAGGAAAAGCGACCAGAGAGGTAGGATTTTTCACGGAGGAGGTGGGGCATCCATTGAGCAGAAATGCAGGTGCGGAGCCTGAAACCCGAAATGAGGAGGAATTCATCACTAAACCACCCAAAAAAGGTTCCAGGCCCCGCGAGACGCAATCTAAGCTGTTGCCGCCGTTTTGGCAAAGCGCGAACGCACTATTCGATCGAGCAGCCACACCGCCAGCATCGAAATGCCCACCAGCGGGAACGCCACGCCCAGCACGATCATCACTGCGGTAGCGGTTTTCCAGCGCGGCAGGTCATGACGCAAGGGCGGAACACCGAAGCCGTTCTGCGGGCGACGCTTCCACCAGATCACGATGCCGCTCACCGAACTCAGCAACACCATCAGGCAGATGAACAGAATCAGCAGCTGGTTTATCCAGCCATACATCTTGCCTTCGTGCAGCATCACGCCCAGTTCAGTGGCCTTGGACACCGTGCTGTAATCGCTGTAGCGCACATCCGCCAGCACCTTGCCGGTGTACTGATCGACATGCAGCGTGGCGTCGTTGCGCGGGTCATCGGCGAACACGGAAACGGTGAACACGCCATCGGCGTTTTTCGGTTGCGTGATGCTGTAGCCGGGCTCGATATGACGGGCCTTGGCGATGTCGACCACTTGCTGCAGGGAGATGCCCGGCGCGGCGGGAGCGCTGGACATGTGCGCGTGGTTCATGTGCTCGGCATGATCCCCGGACGACACCGGCATCGGCGTGTTTTCCATGGCCCACGGCACCGTCTGCACGCTGGCGCTGTTCAAGGCGCCGGCCTGTTTGTCCGACTTGGGCACGTCATTCCACATCGCCGCCGGAAAGGTGTTCCAGACGTCGGCATAAACCTTTCCCCACATGCCAGTCCAGGTCATGCCGCTCAGCAACATGAAAAGCAGCGCCACCGCCCCCAGAACCCGGTCACCGCGTGCAGGTCGCGCCAGAGAATCCGACCTCGCGCGGTTAAGCGAGGCCAGAGCACGCCGGCGGGTGATCGACCTCGCGGCCACCACAGGTACACGCCCGAAACCACCAGCACGATGCCCCAGCCAGCGGCCAGTTCCACCAGCCGATCGCCGACGGTGCCGATCATCAGTTCGCCGTGCAGTTCGCGCGCGATGGCTTGCAGGTTTTGCTTCGCGTCCTGGGTGCCGAGCACTGAGCCGCTGTACGGATCGATGAACACGTTCACGTCGCGGCCGTCGTTTTTGACCACGAACTGCGCGCTGCCCTCGGCATTCAGCGGCGGCAGGTATTTGCTCACCTGCGCCTGTGGATAAGCGGTCATTACGCGCTTTTGCAGGTCATCGGCGCTGAGTGAGTGGTGGGCGGGTTTGACCGTCAGCAGGTCGCTGTACATCAGCGCATCCAGCTGCGGCTTGAACAGGTAAATGATCCCGGTGACCGCCAGCAGGATCATGAACGGTGCGACGAACAGGCCGGCATAGAAATGCCATCGCCATGCCAGGTTGTAGAAAGACACATTCGGTTTGGACATGGTGCAACGCTCCCGTCAGGGAAAAACACGGCGCAGCGCGCTGACGGCCAGAAAAGGGGTCAGCGGGTACGAGTCAGTTTGTGGTGTTCAAGCGACTGACGAGAGGGGCGGCGCGCGACTGCGGGCGTTGGGAAAGACGTTGCGCTGGGCGTGGCCGAGTTGCGTGGCCTCATTGTAGTAGTCGGCGGGTCTGGGCGGGACCGGTGCCAGGACGGCGACGGTTTTGGTCAGCGCCGGGCAACTGAACAGCAGCGTGCAATACCCGCACTTGGCCCAGATGACGTGGTCGGCGCCGGCGTCCAGTTCGGCCTTGGCGTGGCCGCTGTGTTCGCTCGCGCCCATGCCCATGTGCATCGACGCCGACATATCCATTTCGCCCTGCATCGACATCGACATGGGTGTCGGCGCAGGCATCGCCATGCCGCTGTGATGCGCCATGGGCATCGACTGGGAAATCAGCGGGCCGATGAAAATCATCAGCATGGCGAACAGGCTCAGCCACGCGCCCTGCGTGTTACGCGGGGTAGAGGCGGATCGGGCGCGGATCGCGGGCAGGCGGTTCAAAGGGTTCGGCGTCGGAACTCAGCGGGTCAGTGGGCGTGGGCCGGAGCGACAGTATCGGGTGGCTGCTTCAGTACCACGACGTCGACGGTGAGGTCACCCGCTTTTTGAAAATGCAGGGTCAGCGGGAAGGTCTGGCCGTCGATGAGTCGGGTGCGGTCTTTCAGGTCCAGCAACATGACGTGATAGGCCATGGGCGCGAAGGTCACGGTGCCGCCGGCAGGGATGGCCACGGTCTCGACGTGCTGCATTTTCATCAGGCCGTCCTTGCTGATGTGCTCATGCAACTGGGCGGCACCGGCGATGGGGCTGTCGACGGACTCCAGTCTATCGGCGTCAGCGCCGCTATTGCTGATCACAAAATAGGCAGCGACGGTGGGTGCGTTGGGCGGCAGTGCCATGGACCATGGCTGCGCGACGCTCAGTTGGCCCTTGGTGTAATCCTGGGCCTCAACGAAACCGGCTGGCAGCGCGAGGGCGATCAGCAAGAGGATTTTGTTCAGCATCAACGCAGGTCTCCGGTTCATTCAGGTAGGCGACGGCACGATCGACACATCAGACCCGGGGTGATGCGTGGGGATTGCGGTCAGGCCAGTGCTGACGGGGCGGCGCGTGCAGCACCAGCACCGCGACAGGGAAACGCACCGGTTCGACAAGGGCGAACAGTCCAAAACCGATACGGGTCGGCACCGCGACCAATGGCACGGGATTGGTGCAACAGGCGCAGTGCTGCATGAACGCAATGTCGGGGTGATAGGGCGATTGTTTATCGATGACTTCAACGGGCGTCATGGCCAGTCGTGACCCAGCGCCAGTGCAGGCGCTTCCCCATACCAGCCGCTCACCCTCTGGGCGCGGCATGGTGGGCGTCATCGGCATCGCCAGCACGCCGAACAGCAACGCGAAACAGGCCACCCAGGCAAACGCCCGGCGCCGCTTCTGCGTGATGATTTGATCTTGTTGTTTTTTCATGTCGGCCATTTAGCCTGATCGGCCGCCAGATGTAAAAAGCCCGCCCGCGACGTTGTGTCGCGCAGCGGGTTTGGTTCAGGAAGGGTTCAGTCAGATACCGCACGCCGTAGGAGCCGGCTTGCTGGCGAACGCGGTGAATTGGACAGCGAGTTGTCGACTGACACACCGCATTCGCCAGCGAGCCGACGCCTACAGAGCATGTAGGTTTACAGCATTCCGCAACGCCTCCAGCACCTCGCCCACACTCCAGAAGGCCCGATCCACCTTCGGCAGCATCGGCCGTTTCAACACCAGCACCGGCACCCCGCGCTCCCGCGCCACTTCCAGCTTTGGCTCGGTCGCTGTGCTGCCGCTGTTCTTGCTGATAAGAACGTCGATGTTGCGACTCTCGAACAGCTCGCGCTCGTCCTCCAGCCGGAAAGGGCCGCGCGCGCCGATCACTTCACAGCGTTCGTTGCCGGGGTAAACATCCAGGGCGCGCAGCGTCCAGAACTGATGGACTGGAATCTCGTGCAGATGCTGCAAAGGCTCACGGCCCAAGGTAAACAGGGGACGCTCAAAGGGGGCGAGGGCGGCGATCAGTTCTGCCCAGTCCGCAACCTCGCGCCAGTCATCGTCAGGCCCCGGCTGCCACGCCGGTCGACGCAATGCCCAGCATGGAACACCGGTCAGCTTCGACGCCGTGACAGCGTTCTGGCTCATCTGCGCAGCGTAAGGGTGCGTCGCGTCCAGGATCAGATCGATGCCTGTGTGCTGGACGAAATTTGCCAGCCCTTCGGCGCCGCCGAACCCGCCCACACGGACTTCACAGCGCAAGTCAGTGGGCACGCGACCTACGCCCGCCAGACTATAAAAGTGCTGAGGCCCCAGCGTGCGTGCGATCGCCAGTGCGTCGGTGACGCCGCCGAGCAGCAGCACGCGTTTCATGGTGTGTGATTTCAAACAAAACCTCCCGCGTGGCCGACAATCCCGCCCTGTCGGTCGATGGCAAAGACCTCCACCTGAACCTGCGGCGGCACCACGCTGCGGGCGAAATTCAGTGCGTGCTGACACACTGCATCGCCCAGCGCGATGCCGACGGCGGAGGCCATGGCGAGCGCTTGCTGACTGGTATTGGCTTCGCGAATGCTTTGTTGCAGCTGGGCATCGGCGCCCACATCGGCAGCCCACCGCGCAAGCTGATCCAGATCGATACTCGAATGGCGGCTGTGCAGGTCCATGTGGCCCGCCGCCAGTTTGCTGATCTTGCCGAAGCCGCCGCAGACACTGAGCCGTTCCACCTGGGTTTTGCGCAGGTGCTTGAGCACGGCGCCGACAAAATCCCCCATCTCGATCAGCGCGATGTCGGGGATCTGATACACCCGACGCATCGTGTCTTCGCTGGCGTTGCCGGTACAGGCGGCGATGTGCTGGTAACCGTTGGTGCGGGCGACGTCGATGCCTTGGTGGATCGACGCAATGTACGCCGCGCAGGAAAAGGGCCGGACGATACCGCTGGTGCCCAGAATCGACAGCCCGCCGAGAATCCCCAATCGCGGGTTCATGGTTTTCAGGGCCAGCTCGCTGCCGTTTTCGACGCAGACCGTCACTTCAAACCCGCCGCCATAGCTGACCTCCTGGGCCAGTTGAGTGAGGTGTTCGGCCATCATTCTGCGCGGCACCGGATTAATCGCCGGCTCGCCGACCCCCAGCACCAGACCCGGGCGGGTGACGGTGCCGACGCCTTCGCCCGCAACAAAACGCACGCCAGGCTCAGAGATCAGCCTGACCTGGGCAGACACCAGCGCGCCATGGGTCACGTCCGGATCATCGCCGGCATCCTTGAGCGTGCCGGCCTCGGCGCCGTCCGCAATCAGGCGGCAGAATTCCAGGCGCATCTGCACGCACTTGCCTTTGGGCAGCGTGATGTCGATCGCATCGTTGGTTTCGCCGGCCAGCAACAGGCGCGCGGCGGCGAGGGACGTTGCCGTGGCGCAACTGCCGGTGGTCAAGCCGCTGCGCAACGGCGCGGGCTGTTCGGCGGTTTCGTCGCGCATCAGGGTTTGATCGCTTCGAGCAGGGTAATCGGCAGCGCCTGACGCCATGTGTCGAACTCGCCCAGTGGTTTGGCGTGGGCCAGATGGATGCGGGTCAGTTCGCCACCGTATTGCTCGCGCCAGTTCACCAGCATCGCCTCGCTTTGCAGCGTGACCGCATTGGCCACCAACCGCCCACCCGAGCGCAAGTTTTGCCAGCATGCGTGCAGCACGCCTTCGCGCGTCACGCCGCCGCCGATGAAGATCGCGTCCGGTTGCTCAAGACCTTCAAGCGCATCCGGCGCACGTCCGCGAATCAGCTGAAGGCCGGGGACGCCCAGCGCATCGCGGTTGAATTCGATCAAGTGCTGCCGGCCCTCATCGGCCTCGACAGCGATGGCGCGGCAGGTCGGGTGTGCGCGCATCCACTCGATGCCGATGGAGCCGCAGCCTGCGCCCACATCCCACAGCAATTCACCGGGAACGGGCGCGAGACGGGCCAAGGTAATCGCGCGTACGTCGCGCTTGGTGAGCTGGCCGTCATGCCGAAATGCCTCGTCCGGCAGACCGCCCAGCGGCGACAGACGCAACGTACCTGGCTCTGCGCGACAGTCGACGGCGACCAGATTCAATGCAGCGATGTCAGGATCGGACCATTCATTGGCCGTCGCATCCACTCGTCGCTCCGAGGCGCCGCCCAGATGTTCCAGCACCGTCATCCGGCTCGGGCCAAAACCGCGCTCACGCAATTGCGCTGCAATCGCCGCGGGGCTGTTGCCATCGTTACTCAACACCAGCAGGCGCACGCCGTGATGTAGCTGTGCATTCAATGCGGCCAAGGGGCGGGCGACGACCGAAAGCGTCACGACATCCTGCAACGCCCAGCCCAGGCGCGCGGCGGCGAGAGAATAAGAAGATGGGGCGGGAATCACGCGCATCTCAGCCAAGGGGACGTGTTTCGACAGGCTCGCGCCGACGCCGAACAACATGGGGTCGCCGCTGGCCAGCACGCAGATCGGGGCGCCGCGCTGCTCCAGCACCGGACTCAGGGAAAACGGGCTCGGCCACTGGCGCTGCTCGGCCTGAATGCACGGCGGCAGCAAGGCCAGCTGCCGCGCGCCGCCGAACACCTGCCGCGCCTGCAACAGCGCGTGCCGAGCGTTTCGACCCAGCCCTTTATAGCCGTCCTCACCGATTCCCACGACTGTCAGCCACGGTGACATGAATTGCCCTCAACCCGATTGCGTGCAACAGGCCCGCCTGCTCGGCCTGTGAAAGAGGCCGGCATAATACCGCGCGGACGGGCCCGGTTCGTACGGGTTTGTGAATCCGACAGAGCGTCTTTTCATGGCAACGGCCAAAGCAGGCATAATACGGCCCCTGTAACTTTTCGTTTCTCTACGCGTCCGCCCGTTCGCACCAGGTGATCCATTGACCGAGCCGTTGTCCGCTCGCCCATCCGCTACGCCCATTCGCCCCTCGGCTTGCCCGGGGTTGCTGCGTATCGTCCCGGCGCTGGATGGCGGCATCTGCCGGATCAAGCTGCCGGGCGGGGTGCTTTCAGCGGATCAGGCGCTGGCCGTGGCAGATGCTGCCGACGGGTTCGCCGGCGGTGTGATCGAGGCGACCAATCGCGGCAATCTGCAGATTCGCGGCATAGGCGCCGACCCTGACGGCTTGATTGCGGCACTGCTCGACGCCGGGCTAGGCCCGAAGAACCCGGCCAGCGACGACGTACGTAACCTGATGCTCAGCCCGACCGCAGGCATCGATCCCCAGCAGTCGCTCGACACTCGCCCTTTGGCCGCTCAGATTCTGCACTCGCTGGAAACCCACCCGCGCTTTCATGAGCTGTCACCCAAGTTCGCCTTGTCGCTGGACGGCGGTGAGGGCCTGGCGATGCTTGAGCATCCCCATGATCTGTGGCTGTCGGCGTTGCAGGTTGATGGCGGGACGCTGCTGGGTTTCGGGCTGGCGGGCTGTCCGGCCACCGATTCGCCGATGGCTGCGGTGGCGCCGGAAGCCGCGCAGACGTTGGTGGTCGCGGTGCTGGAAACTTTTCTGGAACTCGCTCGCCCCGATCAGGCGCGCATGCGCGATCTGCTGAAAGAAATGCCTGTTGCCCAATTCCTCGAACACGTCGCCGAGCGTTTGCCGCAGCGACTCGTGGTTGATCAAAAAGTAACCGACTGGCGGCGCGCGCCGATCCTGCCTTTTGCGCACATCGGCACGTACTCCCAGGCAACGGCCGGCGTCGTGGCCGTGGGTGCAGGCGTGCCGTTGGGGCGTTTGCGGCCGTCCATGTTGCGTGAAGCCGCTCGATTGGCGACTGCGTTTGGCGACGGCCAGGTGTGCATGACGCCGTGGCAAAGCCTGATGCTGCGCAATGTCCCGGCGGGAAAGTCAGCACTCGTATTGGATGGCTTGGGTCAGGCGGGCTTGCTCGTCGATGTCGCTCAGTCGCTGACAAAAATGGTCGCCTGCACCGGCTCCGCTGCGTGCGCTAAAGGGCTGGCCGACACCAAGGCCGATGCCCTGCGTCTGGCCGCATTGCTGCAAAAAAACGCCGTCAGCCGCGCGGTGCATCTGTCTGGCTGTGCGCGTTCCTGCGCCGCTGCGCACGTGATGCCGGTGACTCTGCTGGCAGCGTCGCCCGGTCGTTACGACCTTTATTTTCGTCATGCAGAAACGTCCGGATTCGGCGATCTGCATGCACGTGACCTCACTATTGAAGCAGTCGGCGCGTTGTTGACCGCCGACTCACGGAGCAACACCGATGATTGATTACATCCGCGACGGCCAGGAGATCTACCGCAACTCCTTCGCGATCATTCGTGCCGAAGCCCGGCTCGATTCCATCCCGGCCGACCTGGAAAAACTCGCCGTGCGGGTGATTCATGCCTGCGGCATGGTCGATGCGGTCGAAGGCCTGCGCTTTTCGCCTGGCGCGGGCACGGCAGGTCGACGCGCGCTGGCCGCCGGTGCGCCGATCCTGTGTGACGCGCACATGGTTGCCGAAGGGGTCACGCGCACGCGCCTGCCGGCCAATAATCAGGTGATCTGCACCCTGAAAAACGAACGCGTCCCCGAGATGGCCCGGGAGCTGGGCAACACCCGCTCGGCCGCAGCGCTGGAGCTGTGGCGGCCGCACCTGGAAGGGGCGGTCGTGGTGATCGGCAATGCGCCGACCGCGCTGTTTTACCTACTGGAAATGCTCGATGCCGGCGCGCCGAAACCTGCGCTGATTCTGGGTTTTCCGGTGGGCTTCGTCGGCGCCGCTGAATCCAAGGACATGCTCGCTGCTGATAGTCGCGGCGTGCCTTACGTGATCATGCAGGGCCGTCGCGGCGGCAGCGCCATGGCGGCGGCGGCGGTCAACTCACTCGCCACGGAGATCGAATGATGGCACCACGCGGTCGTCTGATTGGCCTGGGCGTGGGGCCGGGTGATCCGGAACTCATCACCGTCAAGGCGTTGCGCCTGCTGCGCGAATCGCCGGTGGTCGCCTACTTCGTCGCCAAGGGCAAGAAGGGCAATGCGTTTGGCATCATCGAAGGCTATTTGCAGCAGGCTCAGACCCTGATGCCGCTGGTGTACCCGGTGACCACCGAGGCGCTGCCCTCTCACATGTCTTATGAGCAAGTGATCAGCGAGTTCTACGACCGCTGCAGCACCGATCTGGCCGCGCACCTGGACGCCGGGCGCGATGTGGCAGTGATCTGCGAGGGCGACCCGATGTTCTACGGGTCCTACATGTACCTCCACGATCGTCTGGCCGAGCGCTACGAAGCTGAAGTCATCCCCGGTGTTTGCTCGATGCTCGGCGGCGCGTCGGTGCTGGGTGCGCCGCTGGTGTACCGCAATCAGAGCCTGTCGGTGCTGTCCGGCGTGTTGTCCGCCGAGGAGCTCAAACGCAAACTTCAGGATGCGGACGCTGCGGTGATCATGAAGCTTGGCCGTAACCTGCCGAAAGTGCGTCAGGTGCTGGTGGAAACCGGTCTGGCAGAGCGTGCGCTGTATGTCGAGCGCGCGACCATGGCCAATCAGAAGATCGTGCCGCTGGCCGAGGTTGACCCCATGTCCTCGCCGTACTTCTCACTGATCATTGTCCCCGGCGAACGGTGGCAAGGCTGATGGGCACGACCAACATCAAGGCCCCGGCGATCGTCATTCTGGGCAAAGGCGCGCTGGCGACGGCGCGACGTATTCAGCAGCTGTACCCGCAAGCGCTGATTTACGGGTTGGCCGGACGTGTCGAAGATGCCGACCGCAGCTACTCAGAGTTTGGCGCGACGCTGCGCCAGCTTTATCAGCAAGACACGCCGATCATCGCGCTGTGCGCGGCGGGTATCGTCATCCGCACGTTGGCGGCCGTGTTGCTGGAGAAGGGCGTCGAGCCGCCGGTGCTGGCCGTCGCCGAAGATGGCAGCGCAGTGGTGCCGTTGCTTGGCGGACTGGGCGGCGTCAACGTCATGGCCCGGGAAATTGCCGCAGCATTGAACACGGCAGCGGCCATCACCACCAGCGGCGAGCTGCGCTTCGGCACCTGCCTGCTCAATCCTCCTGCCGGTTATGCGTTGGGCGATCTTGAGTTGGGCAAGCGCTTCGTCAGCGACTTGTTGTCGGGTGAAAGCGTACGCGTCGAGGGCGCTGCACCGTGGCTGGCTCAGGCGCAGTTGCCTGAAGATGATCAGGCGCAGTTGGCTATTCACGTCGGTTACGCCGAGCGCGAACCCAACGACCACGAACTGTTGATCTACCCGCGCAACGTGCTGGTGGCGGTGAGCGGTGATCTGGCCACTTCCGGCGAGGCAGTGGCCGATGCCGTTAAAACCGCGCTGCATTATTCGCGCATTGCCGTGCAGGCGCTGGGTTGTTTACTGGCCAGCAAAGCCGAGATGGCCAATCCAGCGCTGCATGCGGCTGCCGACTCGCTGAGCGTACCGTTGCGTTTTACCGCCGCCGGTACGCCCGCCGAAATGACCCAGCAGGTGTTGCCGCAACTGTTGCCACCGCTTACGCCTGCGGCAGGTGTTGCCATTGCCGTCGCGCCGCAGCCGTTGGATGTTCAGCAGATTGGCCGTGGACGTGGGCGGCTGGCGGTCATCGGCCTTGGCCCGGGCGCCACCGACTTCATGATCCCCGCCGTAAAAGCCGAGCTGGCGCGCGCCAACGATGTGCTGGGCTACGAAACTTACGTGCGCATGGCAGGGCCGTTCCGCGCCGACCAGGTGCTGCACTGCACCGACAACCGCGAAGAAATGCTGCGCGCCCGGCACGCGTTCGAGCTGGCCGCTGAAGGGCGTTCGGTGGTGGTGGTTTCCTCGGGTGATCCTGGCGTTTTCGCCATGGCCGCGGCGGTGCTGGAAGCGCTTCATGAGTCGGACAATCCCGACTGGCACCGTGTGGATTTGCACATACTGCCGGGCGTGTCGGCTTCGCTGGCGACGGCCGCGCTGGCGGGGGCGCCGTTGGGCCATGACTTCTGCGTCATGTCCCTGTCGGACAACCTCAAGCCCTGGGAGATCATCGAGAAGCGTCTCGCTCTCGCCTGTGAGGCTGATCTGGCGCTGGCGTTCTACAACCCGATCTCGCGCTCCCGGCCCTGGCAGTTAGGGCGCGCCCTGGAAATCGTGCGCCAGCATCGTGGCCCGGAAACCCCGGTGACCCTGGGCCGGGATATTGGCCGGCCGGCGCAGACATTGCGGGTCATCACACTCGGTGAGCTGACGCCGGAGCAAGTCGACATGCGCACCATGGTGTTGATCGGCTCGTCGTTGACCTGCGTATTCCCGCGTGCCAATGGCGAGTCGTGGGTCTACACACCGCGCTGGTATGGTGCCAAGCCGGCGTGAGCGACTGTCGATTTGCGCTGTGGGATCGGTCCGGTAGCTGACGCAGGCCTTTCTGCGAGTCGACCGCGAAACCGGGCCAATGCCCGGCGGAAATGCCCGGCGGCGGGTGACACCATGCGTCGTGCGCTTCAGCTGCCAGGGGCGGCGGTTCTCGCAACCCTTTGCTTTTTCTGAAGTTTGAGTTTCCCCGGATCAGGGGAGTGCGCTGCCGTTCTGTAGGAATGCTTGCTCAAACGTAGCCGTAAGGCGCCCAACCCCTCGGGTGGCGTGCTTCCAAATGTTCGTTAATCTCGGAGGTGTCCACGACGGACTCACCCCTCAGTTAAAGGATTAACGAATGAAACATGAAGCAAGCATGACCATCGCCGAGCGCAGTGCGTTCATCAACAACTGCCAACTGGCCAACTGCACCCACTCGATGATCGAGCACGTTTCGGCAATGGACGACCTGGTTCCGGGCCTGCAGGACGAGCCGAGCCAGGGCGCCGTTGTCGCTGGCAACCTGTTGGCGTTCGCTGAAGGCGTTTCGCGGCAGAACAAGGAAGACGTCATGGACACCTTGCTCTTCGCCACGCTGTCCGCCAACAAGGAGTACAACCCGGAGACCCAGAGTCGGGAGTGGTACGAGCACTTTAACCGTGTGCTGTCGACGCTGGGCTGGCTTTCCCCCAACTGGAGGTACAGCCGCTATTACTCGACGCACCGTCGATTCAGCATGGAGCAAGCAGGGCTGGAGATCATCTCTTCCGCCATTGCAGCCGCCGCACTGCCCGGGCCCGCGTCCATCGCCATGTTGAAAGTTGCTGGTGATGCCGTTGCCGCGCTCAAAGCTCAAGACAAACCGCTGCGACTGTTTGAGCGTCAGACCAAGACCCACCGCGGCGCAAATTTCCGCATCGGCGCGTGTGCCGAATCCAACGACGGTACGGTCAACATGGCGATGGGTGCGGTTAATTTTGCTACCAGCTCGGCCGTCACCAACGTGCTTTTCTGGGAATGGAACAGTGCGGAAGTCAGCGCCTTCCGGGGTGAAAACCATCTGGTGTTTAACACGCGTTTGTACGCGCGTTTGCGCGAGCAGATCCAGCAGCGTCTGAGTAAAAGTGCCTCGGCCGCCATTGAAGAATTCGATATCTGAACTCAAGAGAGGAGGCGCGAGTCGCCTCCTTTCCCATGGAGATGTGCCATGCATCAGGGAACGATCGAAGCGCAGGTCAGCGCCGGCTGCGTGCTGTTCATGCACAGCGCCTGCGGGGCACAACGCAAAAGCGACACTGCCGACTGCATTCTGTACATGCAGCTGGCGGCAACCAAAAAAAAACCTCGTTTCACAGCCACATCGGACTGGAACGAAAGCTGGCTGGCGGCGTTCACCCGTTTCGGCTGGACGCTTAAAGCCCACGAGGCATTGGCTTGCCCCTCCGCTGAGTTAGGGCCCGGCTCAGTCTGGGCATGGCTTAAGAAGACCCTGCCGATGTTCATCCCCGCTGACCTGTTGTTTGCGGCAGAGTCCACGGCCTGGCAGTCGTTGTTGAGTTACCCGGATCAGCCTGCCATCGAGCGCTTGGCAAATGAGGCGCTCGAGCCAGTTAACGTCGGGATTCCGCGCGAAGCGCAAGACGGTCAGAAAGTGGTGCTGCAACTGGGGTTCCTGGACGCCAACGGCGAGCTATCGATGGTCCTCATCACCTTTACCCACGGTTCGTTGCTGAAACACGACTTTCTGTTCGAACCCCTGCAACCGGCGAACATCATCAGCAATGTCGAGCTGAGGTTCTACTCGCTGCGGCTGATGGACCTGGTGTACTCGCCGTTGCGGTCCAAGATCAGCCAGGCGCTGGAAGATCGACGATCGGGGCTGGTCTGTGCGCTGAAGGAGGCAGGTGATGTCCACTGACGAAAGCCTGCTCCAGGGCCGGAATTTTGTGTCGTTCACACCGGGCATCTCCTCGCAGCTGCGTGCCGACGTACTCGACTGTCTGCTCTACGCGCAGTTGTCCGCAGACCAGAAGTACGATCGGCATCGCAGGTGGAAAGCCTGGGTAGAGCATTACCAGCGCATCATCTATCAAAAAGGCGGCAGGCTGACCGGCAGCATTGATCCTGGCGTGGTCACGATCAAGCGTTTGCGGGATTTGCGTTATCTCCCCGCCAGCGCTTTCGGCAGGGCTACATCGCCGGAGCTGCACACATTAATGGCGGGGTCTCTGCAGGCGTTACTGAGCAGCGAGCATGCCAACACATTCTTCAGTTCTTGGATTTCATCGGGTCAGTCCGAGAGTTTCCAGGTGGTGCCGTGCAGGGCGAGCGGGACCGGCGCGGTAGATATTCTGGTGTGCGGGCTGCAGATGACCACGCGTGCGATACAACCGGGGCCGCTGTTCTGGGACGCGCTGTCCGGCGACATGCTCGTGCGCACCAATGGCGCGTCATTCTCACTCACCGAGCAGAGCTATGCGCCGCATCGGGAGAAGATCAGCCACTCCCTGACCAACGCCGCAAAAAAGACCATTGCCGAGCTATAGCGGTCGTCGTCAGGTCAGCAGATATCCCTTGATGCCGGTAAAGATGATCTGCGCTGCCAGGGCGCAGACGAACAACCCCATCAGCCGGCTGACAATCTGCAGGCCTTGATCGCCGAGAATCCGCTCGATGCTGTTGGAAAGATAAAGAATTACGCCGACGGTCAAACTGGCCAGCGCGATGCTGACGATGGCAGTCAGTTTGTCATCCCAGTGGGGCTGGCTGATGCCCATGACCAGCAGCGCGCCAATGGTGCCGGGGCCGACGGTGATGGGGATGGTCAGCGGCACGATCGCAACGTCCTGCTGGACGTTGTCGGTCTGCACGCCGGACTTGCCCTGCGCCATAGCCAGGGCGGAGATGAACAGCACGCTGCCGGCGCCGATACGGAAGGCATCGGCGGTGATGCCGAAGACCCCGAAAATCACCCGACCGAACAGGTACAGAAGGACGCTGGAGACCAGGGTCGCCAAGGCGATCTTCCATGCCAGGTGCCGGCGTTCCTTGCGCGAATAACCGCGGCTCAGGGAAATGAAGCAGGACAGGACGAAGAACGGGCTATAGAGCACCAGCATCTTCAGGTAAACGCTGAACAGCACGTGAAGCATGGTTTGAGCTCAGGCAGCAGACTGGGACGGCGCCAAGTCTATCAGCCCCTAACGGACACCTGGCGGTCAGTTTTGCTCATAACGGTCTTCGCCGCGTATGGCGCGGGTCGCCTGTTCCCGGGCACGCTGCTCCACCCAGTACTCGACCAGCTCGCGTAACTGCGACAGCTCCACCGGTTTGGACATGTGGCCGTCCATCCCGGACTGGCGCGCGCGATCCTTGTGCTCCGCCAGAATGTGCGCAGTCAGCGCCACCACGGGGGTGCGAATGCGCTGATTGCCGGTTTCCCAGGCACGGAACTGCTGGGTCGCCGAGAAGCCGTCGAGGATCGGCATTTCGCAGTCCATCAGCACTAGGTCATAGCGCCGGGTCTTCATTGCCAGCAGGGCCTCTTCGCCATTGCTGGCGGTGTCCGGCTGCAAGTTGAGCTTGCCGAGCATGCCGCGAATGACCTTGGTGGAAATGCTGTTGTCTTCGGCAACCAGAATACGGAAGTCGCTGGGCACGTCGATATCGCTGATCAGTCCGGGCACCGCAGAGAAGGGCGCATTGCCTTTGTTGCGCTGGTTGAGCTCGTCGGCCAGCGTGGTCTTCAGCGTGTACCCGGCGACCGGTTTGGCGAGGATGCGTTTGACCCCGGCATTGCGTGCGATGATCTTGCTCGGCGCGTTGCTGATGCCCGTGAGCATGATCAACAGAATGTCGTGGTTCAGGCTCGGGTCTTCCTTGATCTTGGCGGCCAGCTGCATGCCGGTCATGCCGGGCATGTTCTGGTCGAGCAAGACGATATCAAAGTAGTCGCGCAGGTGAGCTTTTGTACGCAACAGCGCCAGCGCCTCTTTGCCCGATGGCACGGCGCTGACGTTGAGCCCCCACGCGCTGCACTGCTGGACCAGCACCTTGCGGCAGGTGTCGTTGTCGTCGACCACCAGAACTCGCGCGCCTTTGAGCGGGCTGTCCAGGTCGGCGGGGGGCTGTTCCAGTCGTTCTGCATCAAGGGGCAGACTCAGCCACAACGTGCTGCCCTGGTTGGTGCCGCTCTGGATGCCGAACTCGCCGCTCATCAACAGGATGAGCTGCCGGGCAATGACCAGCCCCAGATGCCCGCCGACCTTGCTGGCCGCCAGGAAATTCTTGCTATGCAGTTCGGCGTGCAGCAGCGCGTCGCGTTCCTTGGGCGTCAGCGGCGTACCGCTGTCCTGAACGGCGATGCGCAGTCGTGGCTTGCCGCCGCGGGAGTCGAGGGCGACGACCAACAGGATCTCGCCCTCGTCGGTCTTCTTTAAGGCGTTCTCCAGCAAACTGAGCAGCGTCTGGCGCAAGCGTGTCGGGTCACCGCTGATGACGCGCGGCACCTGGGGCTGAATGAAGCTGATCAGCTCGACACTTTGCTGTTCGGCCTTGGCGCGGAAGATGCTCAGGCAGTCCTCGATCATCGCGTTGAGATCGAACTGCACGTCGTCCAGCTCGATCTGCCCGGACTCGAGTTTGGTGATGTCGAGGATTTCGTTGATCAGGGTCAGCAGTTCGTTGCCGGCGCTGTGAATGGTCTGCACGTAATCGCGCTGCTTGACCGACAGCGGCGTGCCCAGCAACAGTTCGGTCATCCCTAGAACGCCGTTCATGGGGGTGCGAATCTCATGGCTGATCTTCGCCAGAAACTCGGCCTTGGCGTTGATCTCTGCCGTACTCGCCGCCAGTTCACGGCTGATGCTGAAGTTGTCTTCAGTGATGCTGCGATGCCGCTCGCTGAGGGCAATGCTCATCAGCAGGCCGCACAGGCAAAACACCGCCAGCACCCCGATGATAAGGGTCTGCGCGGGAATGCTCGTCAGCCAGAGCATGGCCGGCAGCACCACGAGGTTGCCGAGATTGAACGCGATCATGGCGATCACGAACGGCCGGGCAGGGGAGTAACCCTTCTGCAGGTGGTAGATCGACACGAGGGTGATGCTGACCGTGGTCAGTGCCACGAGCAGGAACGTCATGATGTTCAGCGGCAGCGTTTCAACGAACAGCACCAGCAGCGCGCCAAAGCCGACCACCAGCAGCACGCCCATCAGGAGCCGATTGAGCATCTCGACCCCGCGCTGAACGAAGAAACAGTACGTGTACATCAGCCCCGTCGCGGCGGCGAGGAGCAGAGCGAGGTGAGCGCTCGGCGTCTGCTCCAGATGCCAGCGCGGCAGCCACGGCGCCTGAAGGTTGAGCAGCAACAGCGCGCTCAACCCCAGAAACGCCTCGCACGCCCCCAGCCATAAGCTGCTGACCGAGCGGGATTGAGCGAAGCGCGTAAGGTTCTGCACGATCAGCATGGCCAGCGAGCCGAAGAACAGACCGAGCAGCAGCGGGCGGCGCTCGTCGGCGGCGCTGGTGACGGCGGACTGCAGCGTGATGTTAGGGCGCAGTTCCTGCTCGGACTTGAGGCGCAAATAGAGGTCGAGGGGCTTGTCGCTGTGGGGCACCGGCAGCAGGAAGTCCAGCGACGGCAGAGGTTGGGCTTCGCGCGGCACCCGGTTACCGGAGCGCAAATGATCGATCAGGCTGTCGCCGTCGAGCACATACATGTCGACCGTGGCCAGGTCGGGCGCGAAGATCCGCACCAGCTGTTCATGGGTGGTCGGGGGCAGGCGATAGTGCAGCCACAGTGCGGCGTCGCGGTTGGTCGCGCGCACCTTGTCGAGTTCGACCGGGCTGAATTGGGATTCGTAGTGGGTGGAGCGAATGTCGCTGAGGTTCAGGTTCGCCTGATCGTCGACAAGGGTTGACCAGCCTGCACTGACCTCGGCGGTGGCCGAGGATATACAGAGCAGGGTCAGCAATGTGACGGTCAAACGAGTGGCAATCCTGAGCCAGCGCACGGCGAAATCCCTTCGTGAATGAAGCCTGTTAACTCTGGGGCACCGGATGACCGATCAGCGACTCAACGAGAAATCGCCGATCGGGCCGAGGCTCACACCAGATCTTCGCCGCGTTCCCGGGCAATGGCGCGATAGCCAATGTCCTTGCGGTAGAAACAACCGTTCCAGTCAATCTTTGCAGCCAGTTCGTACGCTTGTTTCTGCGCATCGCCAACGGTGTCGCCCAGCGCTGTCGCGCACAGTACGCGACCACCGGAGGTCACGATGCGGCCGTCCTGCAAGGCGGTGCCAGCGTGGAACACCTTGCCCGGCAACGCGGCCGCAGCGTCCAGCCCGTGAATCTCGTCGCCCTTGGCGTAGTCGGCCGGGTAACCGCCGGCTGCCAGCACGATCCCCAGACTCGGACGCGGGTCCCACTGAGCATCTACCGTATCCAGCGTTTGCGCCAGAGCGGCTTCGACCAGCGACACCAGGCTCGACTGCAGACGCAGCATGACCGGCTGGGTTTCCGGATCGCCAAAGCGGCAGTTGAATTCGATGACTTTCGGGTTGCCAGCCTTGTCGATCATCAGACCAGCATAGAGGAAACCCGTGTAAATGTTGCCCTCGGCGGCCATGCCCCTGACGGTCGGCCATATGACCTGATCCATCACGCGCTGGTGAACCTCGGCGGTGACCACCGGGGCCGGGGAATACGCACCCATGCCGCCGGTGTTCGGGCCGCTGTCGCCATCACCGACGCGTTTGTGATCCTGGCTGGTGGCCATGGGCAGCACGTTCTTGCCGTCGACCATAACGATGAAGCTGGCTTCTTCGCCATCGAGGAATTCCTCGATCACCACGCGCGATCCTGCGTCGCCGAAGGCATTGCCGGCCAGCATGTCACGCACGGCGTCTTCCGCTTCCGCGAGGGTCATCGCGACGATCACGCCTTTGCCCGCCGCCAGGCCGTCGGCCTTGATGACGATCGGTGCGCCTTTCTCTTGCAGGTACGCCAGCGCCGGTTCGATCTCGGTGAAGTTCTGGTAGTCGGCAGAGGGAATAGTGTGGCGCGCCAGGAAATCCTTGGTGAACGCCTTGGAGCCTTCCAGCTGTGCGGCGTTCTTGGTCGGGCCGAAGCACTTCAGGCCACGGGCGCGGAACAGGTCGACGACACCGGCCACCAGCGGCACTTCCGGACCGACGATGGTCAGCGCGACGTTCTTCTCGGCGAAGTCGGCCAGTTGCTCCAGCGCCAGCACGTCGATCGCGACGTTTTCACACTTGGCTTCAGTGGCAGTGCCGGCATTGCCGGGGGCGACGAAGACTTTCTCGACACGAGCGTCCTGCGCGACCTTCCAGGCCAGCGCGTGTTCACGGCCACCGCTGCCAATGATCAAAACATTCATTTCCAAAACCTCTATATCGACAACGCGTAAAAATCCGAAGGCAAACAGTGTGGGACGGCGAACGCAGACTGTGGGACCGGCTTCACCCGGGAAGAGGGCAATACATCCGACAGATCTGTCGGGTCGGGCATGCCGCTTTCCCGGCTAAAGCCGGTCCTACAAAAGCCAATCGCGCGAACCGGTCCTAACGTATCAATGACGGAAATGGCGCATGCCGGTGAAGACCATCGCGATACCCGCTTCGTCTGCTGCCGCAATGACTTCGGCATCGCGCATCGAACCGCCGGGCTGGATCACCGCCGTGATGCCGACCTTGGCCGCGTTGTCGATGCCGTCGCGGAACGGGAAGAACGCATCGGAAGCCATGACGGCGCCCTGCACTTGCAAACCGGCGTGTTCGGCCTTGATCGCAGCGATGCGCGCGGAGTTCACGCGGCTCATCTGGCCTGCGCCGACGCCGATGGTCTGGCGATTCTTGGCGTAGACGATGGCGTTGGATTTCACGTATTTGGCGACTTTCCAGGCGAAGATCAGGTCGTGAATCTCCTGCTCGGTCGGTGCGCGCCGGGTGACGACTTTCAGGTCGTCGGCGCCGATCATGCCGATGTCGCGGCTCTGCACCAGCAAGCCACCGTTGACCCGCTTGTAATCCCAGGCCGGCGCGCGTTCTGCGTCCCACTGGCCGCTGGTCAACAGGCGCACGTTGGCTTTACTGGCAATGATGGCCTGAGCTTCGGCGCTGACGCTCGGGGCGATAATCACTTCGACGAACTGACGTTCGACGATGGCCTTGGCCGTCTCGGCATCCAGTTCACGGTTGAAGGCGATGATGCCGCCAAACGCCGACTCGCTGTCCGTCGCATAGGCCAGTTCGTAGGCCTGACGAATCCCGCCTTCCGCGTCCAGGCTCACTGCCACGCCGCACGGGTTGGCGTGCTTGACGATGACGCACGCGGGCTTGACGAAGCTCTTCACGCACTCAAGCGCGGCGTCGGTATCGGCGACGTTGTTGTAGGAAAGCTCTTTGCCTTGCAGTTGGGTCGCGGTCGCGATGCCGACTTCGGCAGGCCTGGCTTCAACGTAGAACGCCGCGCTCTGGTGCGGGTTCTCGCCGTAGCGCATTTCCTGCGCCTTGATGAACTGGCTGTTGAAGGTGCGCGGGAATTCGCTGCGGCCTTCGGTGCTCAGGGTTTCAGCGGACTGGTCAACGCTGCCCAGGTAGTTGGCGATCATGCCGTCGTAGGCCGCGGTGTGCTCAAAGGCCTTGAGCATCAGGTCGAAGCGCTGCGCGTAGGTCAGGCCGCCGGCCTTGAGGCTTTCCAGTACGTGGGTGTAATCGCTGGCGTTGACGACGATGGCGACGTCTTTGTGGTTTTTAGCGGCGGAGCGAACCATGGTCGGGCCGCCTATATCGATGTTCTCGATGGCCGTCGGCAGGTCGCAGCCCGGCTTGGAAACCGTGGCTTCGAACGGGTAGAGATTCACGGCGACCAGGTCGATCGGCTTGATGCCGTGTTCGCTCATGATGGCGTCGTCGATGCCGCGACGGCCCAGGATGCCGCCGTGGATTTTCGGATGCAGGGTCTTGACCCGGCCATCCATCATTTCAGCGAAGCCGGTGTAGTCGGCGACTTCAACCGCTGCAACGCCGTTGTCCTTGAGCAGCTTGAACGTACCGCCAGTGGAGAGGATCTCGACACCGAGGGCTTCTAGTTCACGCGCGAATTCGAGGATACCGGTCTTGTCGGATACGCTGATCAAGGCGCGGCGGATCGGCAGGCGGGTCGTCTGGTCGGTCATCTCAACTTCCATCAAAAGCAAAAGAATTTTGCAAAAAAAACGACCGCATTGAAGTGAGGTCGCTTGTTTTTCGGATGCTTACAGCAGGTCGTACTGCTTGAGTTTCTTGCGCAGGGTGCCGCGATTCAGCCCCAGCAGCTCGGAGGCCTTGGTCTGGTTGCCCTTGACGTAGTTCATCACACACTCGAGCAACGGCGCCTCGACTTCCGAGAGCACGAGGTTGTAGACATCAGTGACGGCCGCACCTTCCAGATGAGCGAAGTAGTTGTGCAACGCCTTCTCGACGCTTCCGCGCAGGGTCTGACCCTCTTCGCTCGGCGTATTGAGGTGTTGTTTCAAATTGACGTTGTCGCTCACGGGTGTTGTTCCACTCACTAAAGTCTCAGTCATCATCGTCATGCGGCCACCTCTTCTTCGTTCCCTGCTGGGCGGGATTTATCGCGCTGGGAAAAGAACTCCCGAACGTTGGCGCACTGTGCTTCTGTATCGTCCAAACGGTTGAAAAGGGCGCGAAACTCCCTGGCGCCCGGCAACGTTGCGAGGTACCAGCCGACGTGTTTGCGAGCGATTCGCACGCCCATCACGTCGCCATAGAACGTGTGAAGCGCAGCCAGATGCTCTAGCAGAATGCGTTCCACTTCACCGACAGGCAGGCCCGGAAGTTTTTCCCCGGTCTGCAGGTAGTGTTCTATCTCGCGAAAAATCCATGGGCGCCCTTGAGCGGCCCGGCCTATCAACAGCCCGTCGGCGCCGGTCGCGTCGAGGACGTAGCGGGCCTTTTCCGGTGAATCGATGTCGCCGTTGGCAAATACCGGGATAGACACCGCCTGCTTGATGGCGGCGATGGTGTCGTACTCGGCTTCACCGGTGTAGAGATCGGCACGGGTTCGCCCGTGCACCGCCAGCGCCTGAATGCCGGCTTGTTCGGCAATTCTGGCGACGGTCAGACCATTTTTGTTCGCCCGGTCCCAGCCGGTGCGAATCTTCAGCGTGACCGGTACCTCGACTGCCGCGACCACTGCGTGCAGGATTTCGGTCACTAACTGTTCATCTTTCAACAGCGCGGAGCCGGCGGCCTTGTTGCAGACCTTTTTTGCCGGGCAACCCATGTTGATGTCGATGATCTGCGCGCCGAGTTCGACGTTGGCACGTGCTGCGTCCGCAAGCATCTGCGGGTCCCCGCCAGCGATCTGTACCGAGCGTGGCTCGGGATCGCCTTCGTGAATCATGCGCAACCGCGACTTGCGGCTGTTCCAGAGGCTCATGTCACTGGTGACCATTTCCGAGACCACCAGGCCTGCGCCGAGCTGGCGACAGAGTTGTCGGAAAGGCTGGTCGGTGACACCCGCCATCGGGGCGAGAATCAAGCCGTTTTGCAATGTGTAAGGGCCGATGCGTACCGCCGACATAGGGTGACCTGTTGTGGGGCCGAATCACGAGGTCTGGTCCGAAAAGTGCTTCAGCGCCAATTCAGACGGGACCCAGAGTATGAAAAAGGGTGGGCATGATACCCGCTCTCGATGACTGGATAAAGGCTGAATTGGATAAAATCTGAACAGCTCCGTTCTTAACGCGAACGGTTAGGTTTAGGCCGGTAATGTCATAAAAGTGTCGTCGGATTTCGGGCATCCCGCTCCGCGCAGGTGCTGCATTTCGGTGCGGACAAACCACTGCACGTGGCGTTTTTACTCCGGCGAGCGGAAGCTCAGGCTGTAGTTCGCCGCCTTGGGGCCCGGGTCGAGAATGTCCAGTGCGATATGGATCGGCGTCTGTGGCGGCATTTCGTCCTTGCCTGCCAGCTCGCCGCTCAGGTACTCGCCCGGTTTGAATCGCCGGCTGGCGATCAATTGACCGGTCGCATCGGCAAAGCGTAGTTCGAGCAGCGGGAATGGCTGGGAAAAGGACGCACGGTTATAGATGATCGCGTCAACCACCAGCGCGCCTTGAAATTCGGGGTGGCTGCGCACGACAAGGTTGCTGCTCTTGAGCAGTTTGATATCGACCTTGGACGGGACTTTGCAGCCGAGGGTCGGGCACAGCTCTGTAAAGATGGGCCGGTACTGATCCTGTCGCGCAAGTTCTTCAAAGTGGTAGGCAACGTACTGTCCGGCCAGTGCACCCAGCGCAATCAGGATCAACAGCATCCACAGCAGGCGCCGCCCCCAGCGCGGTTTGGTTTTTTGCCATGACAGTTGGAGTGGGTCATCCGTCAGGTCGACCAGCGCTCTGTCCCGCAGGCCCGGTTCGTTGCGGCTGCCACGCTTGCCGTCTGCAGCGCGCTGCACCTCATCGTCTTCATCATCGTGACGGGCGCTGAGGCGATCCTGATTGTCGTGGGTGTCCAGGGCGGAGAAGCGTTCCGACGACGGCTCATCGCCAGCCTCGGCGTGAGGCTTGAGCGAGTGGGGGCGAGCGGGTTCGTCGTCCAGATCGTCCGGGGTCAGCGAGAATGAAGGCTCGGTGCGATGCCGGTCCTGCTGGTTGATCGGCTCGTCCAGCGGGTTTTCGTCAATGGTGTGGTCGGTGTGCTCTTCGTGTTCCTCTACGACTTCCGCGCGCAGTTCGGGCAGCTGGTCGACATCGTCGTGACTCATGCCGTGGGCCCATGACTCCTGCGCGACGTCGGGCTCGTCGCGGCGGGCGCTGAAAGACTCGACTTCGTCGTGATCGCGCGCTTTGCTGACCCGCCCGAAGGACTCGGGCAGCTGAATCTCACGCTGTTCCAGACGGGCCAGTTCCACGTCGAGATCGTCCAGATCCAGGCTGTCCAGGTCGACATCACGCTCTTCACGCTTGACCGGCAGTGACGCTGGCTGAGTCACGACGAGTGACTGCGGTGCGATGATTTCCGGATTTTTCTCCATGCTTTCGGCGTTTGGCACGGAAGGCGACGGCGTTTGCGGGGTTGCATCGGCGCGTTGTTCCAACAGCTGTTTCGCGGCGTTGAACACCTGCAGGCATGAGCCACAGCGCACCATGCCTCGGGCCACGCTCAGCTGAGCGTGACTGACGCGGAAACTGGTCTGGCAATGCGGGCACTGAGTGACGAAGCTGTCGGTCATGCGGGTATCCGGGGGTTAAAGAGCGCCTGATGGATGGATCTTAGGGCAACTGGCTGTCAGCGGCGACGACCGGTGATCCGCACCCAACCCTCGCGGTTGGCGATCGGGTCTAGCTCGAAGGTATCAGCGTAGGCGGCAGCGACTTCATCGCCTTGCTCGGCAAGGATGCCGGACAGCGCAAGGCGGCCGCCGGGTTTGACCAGGCTCGCCAGCTGTGGCGCCAGCGAAACCAGCGGGCCCGCGAGGATGTTGGCCACCAGCACGTCGGCCGGCACCTGGGGCAGGTCTTCAGGCAAATACAGCGGGAATTTCTCGGCCGGGACATTGTTGCGGCCGGCGTTGTCGCGCGACGCTTCCAGGGCCTGGACGTCGATGTCGGTGCCGACGGCCTGTTCAGCGCCCAGCAGCAGTGCGGCGATGGCGAGAATGCCGGAGCCGCAGCCGAAATCCAGCACGTTGCAGCCGGCAAGGTCCTGGCCGTCGAGCCACTCAAGGCATAGCGCGGTGGTCGGATGGGTACCGGTGCCGAACGCCAGGCCTGGGTCGAGCAACAGATTGACCGCCTCCGGCTCTGGCGCGGCGTGCCAGCTCGGTACGATCCACAGCCGCTGGCCGAAGCGCATCGGGTTGAAGTTGTCCATCCAGCTGCGCTCCCAGTCCTGATCTTCGATCACTTCATGGGTGTGTTCCGGCAGCTCGGCGTCGGTGAGCAATCTCAGGTGAGCGAGGACGTGATCGGCATCGGTGTCGGCTTCGAACAGCGCCAGCAGGTGCGTGTGCGACCACAGCGGCGTGGTGTTCAGCTCTGGCTCGAAGATCGGCTGGTCTTCAGCGTCCATGAACGTCACCGATACGGCGCCGACTTCGAGCAGGGCGTCTTCGTAGGTTTCGGCTTGTTCTGGGCTAATGGCGAGACGGACTTGCAGCCAAGGCATGGCGGGTGACCTTCGAGTTGAAAAATTAAGAGGCGGCCGACGGCCACGAAAGACCGGCAAGTTTACGGGGTTCGTGAAGAAACAACAAAGCGGGTGTCGCAGTGTAGCTGGGAAGTGGGACCGGCTTTAGCCGGGAAGGCGTCAGCGCTCATACCGCAAAGGTGATGTCGGTCACCCCGGCCCCTTCCCGGCTAAAGCCGGTCCCACTGGATGGCTCGCGCCAAAATCTATATGGCAGGTCCCAAAAACAACAAAGCCGCTCGAAAGCGGCTTTGTTGTTCTGGAGCACTTACTGGCGGATCAATGCTTGTCAGCGGCCAGCTTGTGTTCCAGGTAATGGATGTTGACGCCGCCTTCGCAGAAGCCTTCATCGCGGGTCAGATCACGGTGCAGAGGGATGTTGGTCTTGATCCCGTCGACCACGATTTCGTCCAGTGCGTTACGCATGCGCGCCATGGCTTCGTCGCGGGTTGCGCCCCAGGTGATCAGCTTGCCGATCAAGGAGTCGTAGTTGGACGGAACCTTGTAGCCGCTGTACAGGTGCGAATCCACACGCACGCCATTACCGCCTGGCGCGTGGAAATGCTTGACCAGACCCGGGCTCGGAACAAACGTCTTCGGGTCTTCAGCATTGATCCGGCACTCCAGCGAATGCCCGTGGATGACGACGTCATCCTGGGTAAACGACAGTTTGTTGCCAGCGGCGATGCTGAGCATTTCCTTGACGATGTCGATGCCGGTGACCATCTCCGAAACCGGGTGCTCCACCTGAACACGGGTGTTCATTTCGATGAAGTAGAAACGGCCGTTCTCGTACAGGAACTCGAACGTGCCGGCGCCACGGTAACCGATGTCGATGCACGCTTTGACACAGGCCGCGAACACGTCCTTGCGGGCTTGTTCGTCGATGAACGGTGCCGGCGCTTCTTCCAGAACCTTCTGGTGACGACGCTGCAGCGAGCAGTCACGGTCGCCCAGATGGATTGCATGGCCCTGGCCGTCGGAAAGCACCTGGACTTCCACGTGACGTGGGTTGGTCAGGTATTTTTCCAGGTAGACCATCGGGTTGCTGAACCAGGCAGCCGCTTCAGCGCGAGTCTGCTTGGCCGCTTCGATCAGGTCTTCTTCCTTGTGCACCACGCGCATGCCGCGACCACCGCCGCCGCCAGCGGCCTTGATGATCACCGGATAGCCGACTTCACGGCCAATGCGCAGCGCGGTTTCTTCGTCTTCCGGCAACGGGCCATCTGAACCGGGGACGGTTGGCACGTTGGCGAGCTTCATGGCGTCTTTGGCGGAAACCTTGTCGCCCATCAGGCGAATGGTTTCGGCCTTGGGGCCGATGAAGGCGAAGCCGGATTTCTCGACCTGCTCGGCAAAGTCTGCGTTTTCCGCGAGGAAACCGTAGCCCGGGTGGATCGCCGTGGCGCCGGTCAGCTCCGCAGCCGAGATAATGGCCGGAATGTTCAGGTACGACAGATTGGCTGGCGCCGGGCCGATGCAGACGGTTTCGTCTGCCAGGCCAAGGTGCATCAGCTCACGGTCTGCCGTGGAATGGACCGCGACGGTCTTGATGCCCAGTTCTTTACAGGCACGCAAGATGCGCAAGGCGATTTCGCCGCGGTTGGCGATCAGGACTTTTTCCAACATCGCAGGCTCTCCCCGGTTCAAACGATAGTGAACAGCGGCTGGTCATACTCAACCGGCTGACCGTTTTCTACCAGGATGGATTCGATCGTGCCGCTGACTTCAGCTTCGATGTGGTTCATCATTTTCATCGCTTCAACGATGCAGATGGTGTCGCCTTTCTTCACTGTCTTGCCGACTTCAACGAACGCTGGCGAGCCAGGCGCCGGAGTGCGGTAGAACGTACCGACCATTGGCGATTTGATGACGTTGCCGTTGTACTTCGGAGCAGAAGGCGCTTCAGCGGCGGCCACGGGTGCTGCAACCGGGGCAGGTGCCGGAGCGGCAACGGGGGCGGGCGCGTAGTACTGCTGTGCTGGAGTCTTGCTGTGACGGCTGATCCGTACGGATTCTTCGCCTTCACGGATTTCCAGTTCGTCGATGCCGGACTCTTCCAGCAATTCGATCAGTTTCTTGACTTTACGGATATCCATTAATCATCAACTCCCAAGGGACGGTCAGGGGGATTTGGTGGCCGGTTCCGGCGGTCTGGCTCAGTACGGGACTGTGCCGTTCACACCGTAGAACGCTTGGCCAATTGTTCCAGGGCAGCCTCCAGGGCCAGTCGGTAACCGCTGGCGCCAAGGCCGCAGATCACGCCTACAGCAACATCTGAAAAGTAGGAGTGATGGCGGAAAGGTTCGCGCTTGTGCACGTTTGACAGGTGCACTTCGATGAATGGGATGCTCACTCCCAGCAACGCGTCACGTATCGCAACGCTTGTGTGCGTAAAAGCAGCCGGATTGATCAGGATGAAGTCCACGCCTTCATCGCGTGCAGCGTGGATGCGATCAATCAACTCGTATTCAGCGTTGCTCTGCAGGTACATCAGGTGGTGACCGGCTTCGCGCGCACGCTGTTCCAGATCCTGGTTGATATCGGCCAACGTGATCGAGCCGTAGATCCCCGGTTCACGGGTCCCCAGCAGGTTCAGGTTAGGTCCGTGAAGAACCAGAAAAGTCGCCATCGAGTGTTCCTTGTTGTTCGCGTTTTCGACGCTCACGCACAGAGTGAGCCGCTGATGGGCAGCGACTATGCCGGAAAGTACGATGGACTGTCCAGTTACCCACAATATTCAGCACGATGCCCGATGTTCGCGCGAAGTTTGTGACCATGGTGCTAAATTTGGTCATTTGCTCTAGAAAGCCGCTCTGAGAACGCTTCGACGTGGATTTCGCCGACGACGCGTGCGTTTTCCAGCTCGTTGCCGTTTTTTCCGAAAAACAGCAATGCGGGAGGGCCAAACAGCTTGTAGCGATCCAGCAATGCGCGTTGCTCGGTGTTGCTGTCCGTCATGTCGAAGCGGATCAGCTTGAAAGCGCCCAACTGATTGACGATTTGCGGATCCGGCAGAACCTCATGCTCGATGACCTTGCAGCTGATGCACCAGTCGGCGTACCAGTCGACCAGGACCGGCTGGCCTGCGCTTTTGGATTCCGCAAGAATCCGGTCGAGCTCACTCGCCTGGGTCACCGTCTGCCAGCGGCTTTCTGGCGTCGGTTGAGCACGGCCCGAAAGGATCTGGGATTGCCCGATTGGACGCAATGGATCGGACTGACCGCTTAACGCGCCGTACCAGCAGGCAAGAGCGTAGACCAGCAAGAACAGGCCCAGCAGGTGGGCGAGGCGACCCCGCGTGGTCTTTTCGCTGAACTCCAGCGTGCCCATGAACAGCGCAATGCCGGCACATAGCAGCCCGATCAGCAGCAACGTGGCTTGCCCCGGAATTACCCGGCTGAGCAAACCGATGGCCAGGGCCAGCAACAGCACGCCGATCGCATTCTTGACCGCGACCAGCCACGGCCCGCTTTTAGGCAGCCACGCCGCACCGCCTGTTGCCACCAGCACCAGCGGCGCGCCCATGCCCAGGCCCAGAACGAACAGCTTCAAGGCCCCGCCCAGCGCATCGCCGCTCGCACTTATATAAAGCAATGCGCCGGCCAGTGGTGCCGAGACACAAGGCGAGACCAGCAGGCTTGAAACCACGCCCAGAACAGCCGCGCCCCACAGAGACCCGCCCTGCGTATTGCCGGCGATACGGTCCAGTCGGTCATTGAGGGCGCGGGGCAGGCGCAGCTCGAACGCGCCGAACATGGCGACGGCGAACAGCACAAAGAACCCGGCGAACGGCACGAGCACCCACGCCGATTGCAGCCGCGCCTGCAGATTCAGGCTGGCGCCAAACATGCCCATCACTGCGCCAAGAACGGCAAAGCAGATCGCCATCGGCAGCACGTAGGCCAAGGACAAAGAGAACCCGCGCAGCCCGCCGATCTGCCCGCGCAGGACCACGCCGGAGAGGATTGGCAGCATCGGCAACACGCACGGTGTGAAGGTCAGGCCGACGCCGGCGAGGAAAAACAGCGCCAGTTGTTTCCAGCTGAACTCGACGTGGGTGACATCGCCAGCCAGGGGGATATCGGACGCTGCGGGGCTCGCGCCGCCGATGCTCAGGCGCTCGGTTTCCGGCGGGTAGCACAGCCCTTTGTCCGCGCAGCCCTGATAGGTGACCACAAGCGTAAAGGGGCGGGTGTCCCCGGCTTTGCGCGGCAGGTTGACGTCCAGGATGCCGTGATAGACCTCGACGTCGCCAAAGTACTCGTCGTGTTTCTTTTCGCCGTCCGGCAGTTGCGCGGCGCCGAGGCCGATGTCGGCGGGCTCGGTGCGAAATTGAAAGCGATGGCGATACAGGTAGTAGCCTTCGGTGGCGACGAACTGCAGCTTGATGGACTCAGGGGTGGTGTCGCTCAGGTTCAGCTGGAACGCCTGGCGAACCGGCAGAAAGTCCTTGCTGTTGTCGACTGTTATGCCGCCCAGTGTGGGGCTCGATCTGTTCTCCAGAAAGCTCGCGCCGACGGCGGGCAGGGCGCAGATAAGCAGTAACAGACAAAGCAGGCGGCGCATGGCGGTCTCGCATCACAGAAGTCCGCGCATGATAGCGGAGTGGCTGCGGGCGTGCAGGGAGGGCTAAGGTTCTTCGGTCTGAACTTCGGTCTGAAAATGACGTAGGACGCTGCCAGTCAAACGATGTCCGGATGGGTGTGTTTGCTGTGGGGTGATACTGCAGCGCGCTCTTCCAGCCCATGCACCTGATTGCGGCCAGCTTTTTTCGCGCGGTACAGCGCTTCGTCTGCTTGCGAGGCCATCGTCAGCGCGTCGTCGTCCTCGGCGATCTCCACTACCCCGGCGCTGAACGTGCAGAACAGATCCACGGGTTGCGCGGGGTAGTGGATTTCGGCGAAGCGCTGGCGGATTTCGTCGAGCACGCCGTGGGCGGCTGCCAGATCAGTGTCCGGCATGACCACGGCGAACTCCTCACCGCCATAGCGACCGATGTAGTCGGTCTTGCGCAAGCGTTGCTTGAGGAACAGCGCCAGGCTTTTGATCACGCGGTCGCCCATGGGATGGCCGTGGCTGTCGTTGACCCTCTTGAAGTGGTCAATGTCCAGCATCGCGAAGCTCAGTGGCTTGCTCTCTCGCCGCGAACGGAAGCTGCAATCTTCGAGTAATTGCAGGATGTGCGTGTGGTTGTAAAGCCCAGTCAGGCTGTCGCGGACCATGCGCGCCTTGAGGTTGCGCGCCCGTGCCGCGCGATTGCGCACGGTAGTGATCAGATGGCGGGGCTTGATCGGTTTGGTGAGAAAGTCCTCGCCGCCTTCGCTCATTGCATCCAGTTGCTTGTCCAGATCGTCTTCAGCCGAGAGGTAGATGATCGGCACGCTGACGTAGCGGTCATTGTGGCGTATCACCTTGGCCAGCTCGGTGCCGGTGCAGCCGGGCATGTACATGTCGAGGATGATCAGGTCAGGCTGAAAGTCGGCCAGCTCCGACATCGCCTTGATCGGGTCGAGCAGCGTTCGGGTGACGATACCGGCACCGTTGAGCAAGCGTTCGGTGTGGGTCGCCTGGGCGCGCGAATCGTCGATGATCAGCACCTTGTACGGTTCGTACTGCGCGACCCGGGTCAGGATTTCAACTTTCTCCAGCAGGCTTGATGCCTCAAGCGTGCCAGTCAGAAACTCTTCGCCGCCTGCGCGCACGGCGGCAAGGCGCGTGGGCGTGTCCGTCTCGTGATGGCTGAAAAACAGCAGCGGCAGTTTCTGCTCGAGTCCTTCCTGCATCTGCGTAGCAAGCTTCAGGCCCAGCCCGGCGCCACCGAAGTCGACGTCCATGACGACGGCGGCGGGCAAGCGCTCGGCCATGGTCATGTGGAAGGTGTCGACGCTGGCAAGGGATTGCGCGCTCAGGCCGAAGAACTCCAGTTGCTTGGCCAGACGCTCGCCGCGTTCATGATCCTCCAGCACGATGTAAATCGGCTTGCGCAGGGGTGGCAGGGCGGTTTGCTCAAGGCTGTCGCCGTGCCTGAGGCCGGTTCGGGACAGACGTTGCATCAGGCGATTGAGGTCGGTGATCAGGGCACTGCTCAAACGGCCGCGGTTGGCCTCGACGTCGAGCAATGCCAGGCTGATGGCGGTGGCCAGTTGTGCATGCTCGGCCTGCTCGAAACGTTCCGCGAACCGCAGCAGCCGCTGGTTTGCCTCGGTGAGTTCAGCCATGTCCGCTGCAGACCATTCACTTTGCTGCAGGCGCTGCCACACCTCAAGAATCTGACGAGCCTGATGGATAACGCGCTGGGCAAAGTGGTGCTTGAGCCTGTTGCGGCTCGGGTCTGCTGCTTCGGTCATGTTCTGACTTCTTTATAGGGGAAACCCCGATATAAATGATGGCGCTATGCTAGCACTACTTTTCCCGGGTCAGGATGCCGCGCGTGGATTTTTTCATGTTTTTTGACGCTTTTTTCCGTCAAATTTTTAGCTTTTGAGAGGTTTTGGTGTTCGGACCAGTTGGTTCAATTCAGGGGACGTCGATCAGTCTGGGTGAAGGGGTGTAAGAGAATGGATGAGGCGCTGTAAGCCGTACCCTGATGGCGCCCGCATCCGTCTATTCCCGGCGAGAGCCGGTCCCACTAAACAGCCGCGTTCATCTCGCAGGACCGTCTTCAGTCGGGAAGGCGCTCCACTCAGTTGCCAAAGAATTGCACCTGCCACCACATTCCTGCCAAACGCACCTTGCTGTAAGGTTGCGGTCAGAAGCACTGAATTCCGTGATTGAAAGGACAAGGCCATGCTGGATTGGAAGAAGCGCTCGGGCAGCGCGGGAACTGAACGCGTTGACGAAAAGCCGATGGGCAAGGCGCGTCGCGGTTATTGGGGCGGCCTGTTGTTCAGTCGCGCCGTCGGGGCCGTGGTGGGTATTTACCTGGTGGTCACCGTGGTGCTCGGCATCTGGTGGAGTAGCGAACCGCCATTGTTTCCGGTCCAGCAGCAAGCCCAGGCTGCCGCGCAAAGCGAAGGCAAGCAGATGGTGCTGGGCTACACCACCGTCGAAACCCTCAAGACCGTCGCGTCCACTCTGCTGGATAAGCCAGGCGGTTACATTTCCAACGATCGCTCGCCGCCCGGCCTGTGGATGGACAACATGCCGAGCTGGGAATACGGCGTGCTGGTCCAGGTGCGCGACATGAGCCGTGCGCTGCGTAAAGACTTCGCCCGCTCGCAGTCGCAGTCCGCCGAAGATGGCGACCTGGCGCGCGCCGAGCCGCTGTTCAACTTCGACAATAAAAGCTGGGTGCTGCCTTCGAGCGAGTCTCAATACCGCGAAGGCATCACTATGTTGAGCCGCTATCAGGCGCGCCTGTCTGACCCGAATCAAAAAGGCGCGCTGTTCTACACCCGCGCCGACAACCTGAATAACTGGCTGGGCGACGTCGGCACCCGACTGGGTTCTCTGTCCCAGCGGCTGTCCGCCAGCGTGGGTCGGGTCAAGCTGAACAGCACCCTGAAAACCGAGGCGCAATCCACGGTCACGGTCAAGCCGGGCGAAGTGCCGCAGGTTGACGAAGAAATCGTTGAAACCCCATGGATGCAGATCGATAACGTCTTCTACGAAGCACGCGGTCAGGCTTGGGCGCTGTCGCACCTGCTGCGCGCGATCGAAGTCGATTTCGCCGATGTTCTGGCGAAGAAAAATGCAACCGTCAGCGTGCGTCAGATCATTCGTGAACTGGAAGCCTCGCAAGAGCCGATCTGGAGCCCGATGATCCTCAACGGCAGCCCTTTCGGGATTTTTGCCAACCACTCGCTGGTGATGGCCAACTACCTGTCGCGTGCCAATGCGGCGGTGATTGACCTGCGTCAGCTGCTGTCCCAAGGCTGATCGATGAGTGTTTCCGATCAAGAGGCCGCCCACCGTGCGGCCTCCGATGCCGAGCTGATTGCCTGGGTTGATCGTCACGATCAACCCCTTGGCGCGTTGCCCAGAGCAGAACTGCGTGAGCGCGGCCTGATCGGGCGCGGCACCTACATCCTTCTGTTCAATTCGGCGGGCGAGCTGTGTGTGCACCGACGCACGCTGAGCAAGGCGATCTATCCCGGCTATTGGGATGTGGCAGCGGGCGGTATGGTCCAGGCCGATGAAAGCTACGCGCTCTCGGCGGCGCGCGAACTTGCGGAAGAGCTCGGCGTCTCCGGAGTGGAGCTTACGGCCCACGAGCGGTTCTTCTTCGATCAGCCGGACAACCGGCTGTGGTGCGCGGTGTTCTCGGCGGTCTGGGACGGTCCGCTCAAGCTGCAGCGTGAAGAAGTGCTGGAAGCGCGCTTTCTCAGCATCGACCACGTGCTGCGCGAAACCACTGAAAAGCCTTACTGCCCCGACTCGTTGGCCGCCTTCAAGCGCTATTTGGAAGGCGTCGCAAATGTTCCGTAAATTGGCGCATATTTGCACTTAGCAACTGCGCTTTTTGCCGTTACACTGCGCGACTTTTCACGCCGGACCGCCCTTGCGATCCGGTAGCGCCGCCCCTGCCTGAGTGGGGCTTCGCGGTCGGCTCCCGTCGGCCAGACTTCGCTCCTCAACAAGAGGATTGCCGGTGGCCAAAAAAGCCGCATCCTTCGCCGCCCTCGGTGGCCTGGTATTTTCAACCGACGCCGGTCGGCATTGCCCCGACTGCCGTCAGCCTGTCGACGCCTGCACCTGCAAAAGCACGCTCATCCCCGAAGGCGATGGCATTGCCCGCGTGCGCCGTGAAAGCAAGGGCCGCGGCGGCAAGACCGTCACGACCGTCACCGGCGTTCCGCTGGCCGAGGACGCGCTCAAGGACCTGGCAAAGACCCTCAAGCAGCGTTGTGGCACCGGCGGCGCGCTGAAGGATGGCGTGATCGAGATCCAGGGTGACCACGTCGAAACGCTGCTGGCCGAGCTGGTCAAGCAGGGTTTCAAGGCGAAGAAGTCGGGCGGTTGAGCCTCCCGTTTCAAGCCCGTTTATTTTTGTCGTCGGTCTGGCCGCAGTCACCCATGCAAACTCTGCTGCGCAATGCGGGTCTATTGCCCCACAGCGAGCAGGCGCTAAACCGTCATTTCCACGCTCTACACTGCGCCCAGCCGGTCAGGCCGGGGCTTTATGACTTTTCTATAGGGGACTTTGATGTCCGTACGACGCACACGCAAAGACGATGGCAGCCAATGGACCGTGGCAGACAGCCGCAGTGTCTACGGGATCCGTCATTGGGGGGCCGGTTATTTCGCAATCAATGAAGCCGGCCGCGTTGAAGTTCGCCCCAACGGGCCGACCAGCTCGCCCATCGATCTTTACGAGCAGGTCGACCAGCTGCGCAAAAGCGGTTTGTCCCTGCCATTGCTGGTGCGCTTCCCTGACATTCTGCAGGACCGCGTGCGCCAGCTGACCGGTGCGTTCGACGAGAACATCGCCCGCCTGGAATACCAGAGCAAATACACCGCGCTGTACCCGATCAAGGTCAACCAGCAGGAAGCGGTGGTGGAAAACATCATCGCCACGCAAAACGTTTCCATTGGTCTCGAAGCCGGCTCCAAGCCTGAGCTGATGGCCGTGCTGGCCCTCGCGCCGAAGGGAGGCACCATCGTCTGCAACGGCTACAAGGACCGCGAGTTCATTCGTCTGGCCTTGATGGGGCAGAAGCTGGGCCACAACGTTTTCATCGTCATCGAGAAAGAATCCGAAGTCGAACTGGTCATCGAAGAAGCCGCCGAGCTGAAGGTCGCGCCGCAAGTGGGTCTGCGTGTGCGCCTGTCGTCCCTGGCTTCCAGCAAATGGGCCGACACAGGTGGCGAGAAGTCCAAGTTCGGGCTGTCCGCCGCGCAATTGCTGTCGGTCGTCGAGCGCTTCACCAAGGCAGGGCTTGATCAGGGCATCCGTCTGTTGCACTTCCACATGGGTTCGCAGATCGCCAACCTGGCCGACTACCAACACGGTTTCAAGGAAGCGATTCGTTACTATGGCGAGCTGCGTAACCTTGGACTGCCGGTGGATCACATCGACGTGGGCGGCGGTCTGGGTGTCGACTACGACGGCACGCATTCGCGCAATGCCAGTTCGATCAACTACGACATGGACGATTACGCCGGTGTCGTGGTCGGGATGCTCAAGGAGTTCTGCGACGCGCAGGGCCTGCCGCATCCGCACATCTTCTCGGAAAGCGGCCGCTCGCTGACCGCGCACCACGCCATGCTGGTGATCCAGGTGACGGACGTTGAACGTCATAACGACGAAGTGCCGGAAATCACCGATAAGGAAAACCTGCCGGAAACCCTGCAATGGCTGGTCGATCTGCTTGGCCCGACCGACATCGAAATGGTCACCGAGACCTACTGGCGCGCCACGCATTACATGAGCGACATCGCGTCCCAGTATTCCGACGGCAAGATCACCCTGGCGCAAAAGGCCTTGGGCGAGCAGTGCTATTTCGCGGTGTGCCGTCGTTTGCACAACTCGCTGAAAGCCCGCCAGCGTTCCCATCGTCAGGTGCTCGACGAACTCAACGACAAGCTGGCCGACAAGTACATCTGCAACTTCTCGGTGTTCCAGAGCCTGCCGGACACGTGGGCGATCGATCAGGTGCTGCCAATCATCCCGCTGCACCGTCTGGACGAAGAGCCGATGCGTCGCGCCGTGCTGCAAGACCTGACCTGCGACTCCGACGGCAAGATCAATCAATACGTCGACGAGCAGAGCATCGAGACCAGCCTGCCGGTTCACGCGTTGAACGAGGGTGAGGATTATTTGCTGGGCGTGTTCCTCGTCGGCGCGTATCAGGAAATTCTGGGCGACATGCACAACCTGTTCGGTGACACCGATTCGGTGAACATCTACCAGAATCAGGATGGCAGCGCGTATTCGGCCGGGATCGAAACCCACGACACCATCGAAGACATGCTGCGTTACGTGCACTTGTCGCCGGAAGAACTGATGACCCATTACCGGGACAAAGTCGCCAGCGCCAAGATCACCCCGCGTGAGCGCACGCAGTTTCTGGATGCGTTGCGCCTGGGCCTGACGCGGTCTTCCTACCTGTCGTCTTGATGATGTAGCGACTCTCAAAAACGGGCCCTCGTGGCCCGTTTTCGCTGTCCGCACAGTAAGGCGTCCTCCACTTTTTCGGGAGCATGAACGATGATCAAACTGGCGCTCAAAGCAGTATTCACCGCCTGGCTGATGACCTTGTTGATGGCCTGCACGCCGTTGAAGGTGCTCAACGCGTTTACCCCGAGCAGCACGTTCACCAGAACGTCCGACCTGGCGTACGGCCCTGACCCGCGCAATAAGCTCGATGTCTACACGCCCAAAGATGCCGCGCCGGGCGCGCCGGTCGTCGTGTTCTTCTATGGCGGCAGCTGGACCAGCGGATCGCGGGGTGACTACGCCTTCGTCGGTGAGGCGCTCGCGTCCCGGGGCATCGTGGCGGTACTTGCCGATTACCGGCTCTACCCGCAAGTGCATTACCAGGAGCTGCTGCAGGACAGCGCCCAGGCGGTGGGCTGGACCCACGCGCACATTCGTCAGTTCGGCGGTGACCCGGCGAAGTTGTATGTGATGGGCCACAGTGCCGGGGCCTACAACGCGGCGATGCTGGCGCTGGACCCACAATGGCTGGCGGCGGCGGGTACGACGCCTTCCATCATCAAGGGCTGGATCGGTCTGGCCGGGCCCTATGATTTTCTGCCCATCGAAGATGCGGAGGTGAAGCCGGTGTTTTACTTCCCAAATTCGCCACCCGACTCCCAGCCGATCAACCATGTCAGCGCGGCGTCACCGCCGGCGCTGCTGCTCGCTTCCGCCGATGACACGGAGGTAAACCCGCAACGCAACACCGGGGGTATAGCCAGTCGTTTGCGTGCTCAGGGCGTGGCAGTGCGCGAGTTGTATTTCTCTCGTACCAGCCACCGCACGCTGGTGGGTGCACTTGCCAGGCCGTTACGCAGCCTCGCGCCTGTGCTGGAGGAAGTTGTAGCGTTCATCCATGCCCAGGATCAGGCACAGGTGTCGAGGGTTTCGGTCAGCCGTTGAACCAGGCGCCGCTGCGGTTGAGCTTGAGCGCCAGATACCCCAGCGTCAGCGCCCGCACCGCCATGAACAGCAAAAACACCAGCCACAGCCCGTGGTTGCCGAACCCGCTTGCCAGCCAGGCAAACGGTGCGGTGATCAAGGCCGTGACCACCATTGCGTTGCGCATCTCGCGGGCACGGGTGGCGCCGATGAACAGGCCATCGAGCAAATAACTCCAGACCGCGACAAAGGGCAGCACGGCGAGATAAGGCAGATACACGAAGGCGATGTCACGCACTGCGGTGATGTCGGTCTGCATCTCGATGAACAGGTGCCCGCCCAGCAGAAACAGCCCCACAAACGCGACGCTGCAAATCAGTGACCAGCCTCCGGAGACGTTCAGCGAGCGTCGCAAGGCGCTGCGGTCCCGTGCGCCGATGGCGTGTCCGCAGAGGGCTTCGACGGCGTGGGCCAGTCCGTCCAGCGCGTGGGCCATCAGCAACAGCCCGTTAAGCAGCAGCGCATTGGCGGCCACGGTAGCATCGCCCAGTCGCGCGCCTTGCACGGTGATCAAAAAGAACACCGATTGCAGGATCAGGCTGCGAATGAAGATATCGCGATTGACCGTGAGCAGCGGTCGCCAGCTCTGCCAGCGCTTGAGTGCGGACACGGCCAGCTGTCCCGGATACGCGTGCAGACCTTTGTGGGTGAGGGCGAGGCCGAGGAGGGCGCCGGTCCATTCGGCGATGACCGACGCACGCGCGCAGCCGACCACGCCCCAGTCCAGGCCCATGACGAACCACAGGTTCAGCGCGATGTTGACCAGGTTGGTGGTCAGCAGAATCGCCAGCGGCGCGCGAGCGTTTTGCAGCCCGAGGAACCAGCCCACCAGCGCGTAGCTCGCTAACGCTGCCGGCAAACCGAACAAGCGGGTGTGGAAAAAGTCGCGGGTCAGGTCGTTGAGGTCGTCCGAAGGCTGCATCATTTCAAGCGCCAGGTGCTGGAACGGCAGGCCGATCAGCCCCAACAGCACAGAAAACCCCATCGCCAGCAGCAAGCCCTGCAACAGCACTTGGCGTAGCGCCGCCCCGTCGTTGCGCCCGGCGGCCTGGGCGGCAAACCCGGTCGTGCCCATGCGCAGAAAACCCATCGCCCAGGCGAGAAAGCTGTACAGCGTGCCGCCGACTGCCACGGCGCCGAGCTGGTGGGCGTGGGGCAGGTGACCGATGACCGTGCTGTCGACCAGCGAAACCAGCGGCACGGAGATATTCGACAGAATCATCGGCGCCGCCAGCGCCCACACCTGCCGATGCGTGGCGCGCTGACGCCAGTCGTTGAAGAAGTTGGACATAAAGGCTCCCGGGCAAGCGCGCGAGTGTAGCGAGAACAAACGCACAAACCCACGGTCTATCTGCGCGCCGCGCTTTACGATTGCCAAAGCGGTGCTATAACTTCTGCTCCCTCATCGCTGCCGTCCAAATGAGTGCCTCATGCTAAACAAAGGATTGTTCCTGGCCTGCGCGCTGGTACTGCTCAGTGCCTGCGATTCCTCTTCGTCCGACAAGCCCGCGGCTGTCCCCGCCCCACCTGCTGCGGCAGTTGCGCAACCGGGACCCGCCGATGCCAAGCCCAAGCCTGCGGTGGATATTCCCGCGCTGAGCAAGCGGTACGCCGGGCGCGAGTTGACGGTGGTGGACGTCTCCGAAGTTCAGCTCGATGGCGCCAGCACGCTGTCGTTGAGCTTCTCGGTGCCACTGAATCCCGATCAGAAATTCGCTGAAAAAGTGCACCTGGTCGATAGCAAGGACGGCAAGGTGGATGGCGCCTGGGAACTCTCGGACAACCTCATGGAGCTGCGCCTGCGTCACCTTGAGCCCAAGCGCAAACTGGTCTTGACCATCGATCCGGGTCTGCTGGCGGTAAACAACAACGCGTTGGCGGCTGAGTATTCCGCGCGTATTGAAACGGCTGACTTGCAAGCGACCGTGGGCTTCGCCAGTCGCGGCAGTCTGCTGCCAACGCGGCTCGCCGAAGGGCTGCCGGTGATTGCGCTCAACGTCGATAAAGTGGACGTTGAATTCTTCCGCATCAAGCCCGAGTCACTGCCTGCGTTTTTAGGCTCGTGGGAAGGTTCGTCCAGTCTTGAGAGTTACCAGTCCAAAGAACTGCTGCCCCTGGCCGATCTGGTCTACAGCGGCCGTTTCGACCTGAACCCTGCGCGCAACACCCGCGAAACCGTGCTGCTGCCGATTTCGGGTCTCAAACCACTGCAACAGCCGGGCGTTTACCTGGCTGTGATGCGCGCGTCAGGGACCTACAACTACACGCAGCCGGCCACGCTGTTCACCCTCAGCGACATTGGCCTGTCGGCGCACCGTTACGCCAACCGCCTCGACGTATTCACCCAGGCGCTGGAAGGCGGCAAAGCCCTGAGCGGCGTTGACGTCGAGCTGTATGACGAGAAGGGTCGCGTGATCGGCCAGGGCAAGACTGACAGCGCCGGCCACGCCGAGCTGCCATTGCCGGCCAAGGCCCAAGTGCTGCTGGCCCATCAAGGCGAGCAGACCAGCATGCTGCGTCTGAACAGCGCCGCGCTGGATCTGGCGGAATTCGACATCACTGGCCCCAAGGCCCACCCGCTGCAATTTTTCATCTTCGGCCCCCGCGACCTCTATCGCCCGGGCGAAGTCGTGCTGCTCAACGGCTTGCTACGTGACAGCGACGGCAAGAGCGTGAAACCTCAGCCGATCACCGTGGAAGTGCGTCGCCCGGATGAGCAGGTCAGTCGCAAGTTCGTGTGGGACGCTGACGCCACCGGGCTCTATCAATATCAATTGCAGCTGTCGGAAGAGGCGCCGACAGGTCGCTGGCAACTGGTGTTTGATCTGGGTGACGGCAAGCCGCAGCTTTACGAGTTCCAGGTCGAGGACTTCCTGCCTGAGCGCATGGCGCTGGAGCTCAAGGGCAGCGACACCCCGTTGGCCCCCGATGCGCCGTTCGATGTGGCGATCACTGGTCGATACCTCTACGGCGCGCCGGCGTCGGGCAATCGCCTGAACGGTCAGCTGTATGTGCGTCCGCTGCGTGAAGCCGTGCCCGGCCTGCCGGGTTATCAGTTCGGCTCGGTGACCGAAGAAGACCTCAAGCAAGACCTGGAAATCGAAGACAGCACGCTGGACGCCAACGGCAAGCTCGACCTGAGCATTGACAGCCAATGGGCCAAGGCCCGTTCACCGCTGGAGCTGGTGCTGCAAGCCAGTTTGCAGGAGTCGGGTGGGCGGCCGATCACGCGGCGTCTGACCCAGCCGGTCTGGCCCGCAGACGCAATGCCCGGCCTGCGTGGTTTGTACGAAGGCGAAGCCACTGATGGTGACGGCCCGGTTGAGTTCGAAGTGCTGATGGCTGACGCCCAAGGCCACAAACTGGCCGCCGACAACCTTAAAGTGCGGCTGGTCCGCGAGCGTCGCGATTACTACTGGAACTACTCCGACAGCGATGGCTGGAGCTATCACTTCAACGAGAAGTTTCTCAACCTGTCCGAAGACACCCTCAGCGTGAAGAAGGACTCGACAGCGAAAATCAGCTTCCCGGTCGAGTGGGGCCCGTATCGCGTCGAAGTCGAGGATCCGGCCACCGGCCTGATCAGCAGCGTGCGTTTCTGGGCCGGTTATCGCTGGCAGGACAATGCCGAAGGCGGCGCCGTGCGTCCCGATCAGGTCAAGCTGGCGCTGGACAAACCGGCCTATACCGATGGCGACACCGCGAAAGTGACCGTCACGCCGCCGTCTGCGGGCAAGGGCTATCTGTTGGTGGAATCCAGCGAAGGGCCGCTGTGGTGGCAAGAGATCGATGTGCCCGCTGAAGGCAAAACCTACGACATCCCGATGGACAAGAAGTGGGCGCGGCATGACCTCTATGTCAGCGCGCTGGTGATTCGTCCGGGTGAGCGCAAAGCCAACGTCACGCCGAAACGCGCCGTGGGCGTCCTGCATCTGCCGCTGGATCGCTCGCAGCGCAAGCTGGCGCTGACCGTCACGGCACCCGAGAAGATGCGGCCCAAGCAGCCGCTCAAGCTGAAGGTCAACGCGAAGAACGCTGACGGCACGATCCCGAAGAGCGTGCATGTGCTGGTCGCGGCCGTGGACGTGGGCATTCTCAACATTACCGAATACGCCACGCCGGATCCGTTCGCGGCGATGTTCGGGCGCAAGGAGTACGGCGCCGACCAATTGGACATCTACGGCCAGTTGATCGAGGCCGGCCGTAATCGTCTCGCCAGTCTGGCCTTCGGTGGCGACGCGGCGCTGGCCAAAGGCGGCAAGCGTCCGGAAACCAGCGTCACCATCGTCGCCCTGCAAAGCGCGCCGGTGACCCTGAACGAGCAGGGCGACGCAGAAGTCAGCGTCGACATCCCGGATTTCAACGGCGAGCTGCGGATCATGGCCCAGGCCTGGACCGACGAGCGCTACGGCATGGCCGAAGCCAAAACCGTGGTCGCCGCGCCGTTGATTGCCGAGTTGTCGGCACCCCGGTTCCTGGCCGGCGGCGACCAGACCAAGGTGGCGCTGGACTTGTCGAACCTGTCCGGTAAAGCGCAGAAGCTCAATGTGCAAGTCGTGGCTGAAGGGCAGTTGAGTCTGGCCGAAGGCGACGGCGCCAAGGCCGTCAGCCTGAATCAGGGGCAACGCACCACGTTGCAGATTCCGGTGAAGGCGCTGGGCGGTTTCGGTCAGGGCGTGATTCGGGTCACGGTTAACGGTTTGGAGCTGCCGGGTGAGAACCTGCCGGCCTTCAGCCGAGAGTGGACCATCGGCGTGCGCCCTGCGTACCCGGCGATGCTCAAGCAATATCGCGCGGTGCTGAAGGATCAGGCGTGGAGCCTGCCGGAGGGCGCCCTTGAGGCGTTTGAGCCCGCTGGGCGTGAGGCGTTGCTGTCGGTGTCGAGCCGTCCGCCGTTGAACCTCGGCGAACAGATTCGGGCGCTCAAAGCCTACCCCTACGGTTGCCTGGAGCAGACCACTAGCGGCTTGTACCCGTCGCTCTACGCCGACGCCGCAACGCTCAAGCGTCTGGGCCTGCAAGGCGAATCCGATGCCGACCGCAAGCGCAAGATCGAACTGGGCATCGAGCGACTGATCGGCATGCAGCGTTACAACGGCAGCTTCGGCCTGTGGGCGGCGGACGGCGAGGAGGAATATTGGCTGACTGCTTACGTCACTGACTTCCTGCTGCGTGCTCGCGACCAAGGCTTTGCCGTGCCGCCGGATGCGCTGAAAAAGGCCAACGAGCGTCTGCTGCGTTACCTGCAGGAGCGCAATCAGATCGAGGTCAACTACAGCGAAAACGCCGACCACACCCGTTTCGCCGTGCAGGCCTACGCCGGTCTGGTGTTGTCGCGCAGTCAGCAGGCGCCGTTGGGTGCGCTGCGCAGCCTGTTCGATCGCCGCAGCGACGCGCGATCGGGCCTGCCGCTGGTGCAGCTGTCCATCGCACTGGAGAAAATGGGCGACAAACCCCGCGCCGATCAAGCTTTGCTTGCAGGGCTGGCGGCGGGTCGCAAGGCCAACGACTGGCTCGCCGATTACGGCAGCCCGTTGCGTGATCAGGCGTTGATTCTGTCGCTGCTGGAGGAGAACAAACTGGCGCCGGACAAGGTTGAGGAGCGGCTGTTTGCGCTGTCCGATCAGGTCGCGGCGAACCTTTATCTGTCGACCCAGGAGCGCAACTCGCTGTTCCTCGCCGGTCGCGATCTGCTCGGCAAGCCTGAAGCCAAATGGGCGGCAACGTTGACCAGCGGCAGCAACAATCGCGAACTGAGCAACGACCAGCCGGGCGTCAAACTCGACAGCTCAGTGCTAGCCGCGCCGTTGACCGTGCAGAACACCGGCGGCGACACGCTGTATCAGCAGATGACGATTTCCGGCTATCCGTCGCAGCCGCCTGCGGCCGGTGGCGAGAACCTGTCCATCAGCCGCGACTATTTGGGCATGGATGGCGCGGCGCTGAACCTCAATGGCTTGAAGAGCGGCGAACTGGTCTTGGTTCACCTTGAGATCAAGGCCAAGGAGCGCGTGCCTGACGCATTGGTGGTGGACCTGCTCCCGGCCGGTCTGGAGATCGAAAACCAGAATCTGGCGCAGAGTTCGGCCAGCCTCGAAGACGCCAGCGAGTCGGTGAAACAGTGGCGCGAATCGATGGAAAACGCCGGCGTGAAGCATCAGGAATTCCGTGGTGATCGTTATGTGGCTGCGGTGGACCTGGAGGGCTTCAACACGGTGCACCTGTTGTATCTGGCGCGGGCTGTGACGCCGGGCGTGTACCGCGTGCCGCCGCCGCAAGTGGAGTCGATGTATCGGCCGAACTGGCAGGCACTGGGTGAAGCGCCGGCGCAGTTGGTGGTGAAAGGCAAGAAGTAGGGGTTAGGTGATCGCGCTTGGGCCGGATTGCTCCCACGCTCTGCGTGGTAGCACCTCGGTCGACGCTCTGCGTCAGGTGACGCGGAGCGTCTTGGGCTGCATCGGCATTACCACGCGGAGCGTGGGAACGATCAGCGCCGCTCGGGAACGATCAAAATCAAACCAATCAATGAATAATCCAGCTCAACAGCCACAACCCCAGAAACAGCCAGATGATCCCCATGATGATCGAGGCGCGCATGAAGGCGCGGATCGCTGAATACAGCAGCATCAGCCCGACGATCAGGGCCACGATGCTGACGATTGAAGTGTCCATGCCCAGCGTGCGCGACAGGCCGTCAACGAAATTGCCGCCCGCGTGAGTGAACATGTTGAACAACCAGCTTAAGCCGTCGACGACGAAGCGGATCACGGCGCCAATCACTTGGCCGAGCCATTCGAAAACGCTTTCTACCTGCATATCTGCTTCCTGATGAGGGACGTGGACCAAAAACGGCACTGCTCGCTTTGGCTGCTGATTGTCTGGGCGAGTTCCCTGTCGGGTAAAGGCTTTCTGTGAAGATCACACGATTATTGCTACGACACATCGGCTGGCGGTCAATGTGGGAGCGAGCTTGCTCGCGAATGCAGCGACGCTGTGCCCGCATAGTCGCCGGGCTCATCGGCAGCCTGGTCATCATGTGTCTGCTGCTCTGGCTCGCCGACCGGATCTGGCCGCTGCCCTTGCCCAAGGACGATCTGGCGCGCGTGGTGCTCGCCGAAGACGGCACGCCGCTGTGGCGGTTCGCCGATGCCAATGGCGTCTGGCGCTACCCGCTGACGGTCGATCAGGTGTCGCCTTATTACCTCGAAGCGCTGCTGACCTACGAGGACCGCTGGTTCTATCAACATCCCGGCGTGAACCCCATGGCGTTGGCGCGCGCGGCCTGGCAAAACCTCAGCGGCGGCCACGTGGTGTCCGGCGGCAGCACGCTGTCGATGCAGGTCGCCCGTTTGCTCGACCCGCATTCACGCACGCTGGCGGGCAAACTCCGGCAGCTCTGGCGCACCGCGCAACTGGAATGGCATCTGTCCAAGCAGGACATACTCGTGCTGTACCTCAATCGCGCGCCGTTTGGCGGTACGTTGCAGGGCGTGGCCGCCGCCAGTTGGGCCTACCTGGGCAAGTCCCCGCAACAACTGACCCGTGCCGACGCGGCGCTGTTGGCCGTGCTGCCCCAGGCGCCGAGTCGTCTGCGTCCGGATCGCCACGCGCAACGTGCTCAGGCGGCCCGGGACAAAGTGCTGCGGCGTCTGGCCGAGTTCGGCACCTGGCCGCAGGGTGCCGTTGACGAAGCGCTGGAAGAGCCGCTGCTGCTTGCGCCTCGTCAGGAGCCCAGCCTGGCGCCCTTGCTCGCCCGGCGCCTGAACCGTCCGAACAGCCCGCCGCTGATCCGCACCACGCTGGACGCCGGTCTGCAGCGTCGTCTCGAAGACCTGCTGCTGGGCTGGCGCGCGCGTCTGCCCGAGCGCACGTCCGCCGCGATTCTGGTGGTGGAAGCGCAGAACATGGCCGTGCGCGCCTACGTCGGCTCGGTGGACATCGGCGACGCTAAACGTTTTGGTCATGTCGACATGGTCAGCGCGTTGCGTTCGCCCGGCTCGACGCTCAAACCCTTTCTCTACGGCAAGGCCATCGACGCCGGGTTGATCCATTCCGAGTCGTTGCTGCAGGACGTGCCCCGGCGCTATGGCGATTACCGGCCCGGCAATTTCTCGTCGGGGTTCAACGGCGCAGTGGCGGCGAGCTCCGCGCTGTCGATGTCGCTCAACCTGCCGGCCGTGCAGTTGCTGGAAGCCTACGGCCCAAAACGCTTCGCCGCGGAACTGCGCAATGGTGGCGTACCGCTGACCTTGCCGCCCCTGGCCGAGCCCAATCTGGCGTTGATTCTCGGTGGCGCCGGCAGTCGGCTGGAAGATTTGGTGGGCGGTTACAGCGCTTTCGCGCGGGGCGGGCGCAGTGCGGACATTCGCTTGCAGCCCGATGACCGTCTGCGTGACCGGCCGATGATGTCACCGGGTGCGGCGTGGATCATTCGGCGCATTCTCAGCGGCCAGTCACGGCCTGACCTCGACCCCCATGCGGAACTGGTGCAGCGTCCGCAGCTGGCCTGGAAAACCGGCACCAGTTACGGCTTCCGTGATGCATGGTCGATTGGCGTGGGGCCGAGGTTTCTGATTGGCGTGTGGATCGGCAGGCCCGACGGCACGCCGGTGCCCGGGCAGTTCGGGCTGGCCTCGGCAGCGCCGCTGATGCTGCAGGTTCACGACCTGTTGGTGAACCGCGATGCCCAGCGCAACATACTGCCGCCGGTGTTGCCAGTGCCGCTCAACGTTGGCGTCGCGGCGATCTGCTGGCCGCTGGGGCAGCCGATGAGCAAAAGCGACCCGAACTGTCGGCGTCAGCGATTCGCCTGGACCCTCGATGGCACGACGCCGCCAACCTTGCAGGCGACCGATCAACCGCTGGGGTTGGGGCTCACCGAAAAAGTCTGGCTGAACGAAAAAGGCCTGCGCGTCGCGGCAAGTTGTCCACAGGCTCAGCCGAAAGACATTGCCCTCTGGCCTGCGCCGCTTGAGCCTTGGCTGCCGAAGACTGAGCGACGCGAGGCGCGTCTGCCGGACATCGACCCGTCATGCCCGCCCCAGGGATTGAGCCTGGCGCCGCCGTTGTCCGTGGTGGGGGTGCGAGAGGGCGATCAATTGCGCTTGCCGGCCGGCAGTCAGCAGCTGTTGCGGCTCACGCTGTCGGCGTTGGGCGGGAGTGGCCGACGCTGGTGGTTCATCGACGGCACCCCGGTCGGCGACACCGCCAGTCAGGACAGCTACAGCCACACCTTCACGCGTTTGGGGCGCTACCAACTGAGCGTGCTGGATGAAAGCGGGCAGACTGCCCGGGTGGAATTCAGTGTGGTGGATTGAAACGTAGAGGCCCGTGCGTGAGACCCATGGTCAGAGGTGCCGCCGATCCACCGTAGGAGCCGGCTTGCTGGCGAACCTGACCGGTCATGCACCATCGCGGTGTCTGGACAAATGCATTCGCCAGCAAGCCGGCTCCTACGAATTCGCTGTTCAATATTCAGATTCTTGGTGCTCAGCCAGCAAACCGACCATTACGGATTCGCGGCGGTGGTCAGTCTGATCAACCCTCAATGCGGCGGATATTGCTGCAGGATGTTCTGCACCGTCTGGCGCAAAGCCTGCTCGCGCGTAGCAGGGTTGGCGTTGCCGTCACTGACCATTTGCTCGGTGCTGCCGCGCCACACCAGCTTGCCGTCCTTGCCGTCTAGCATGTCGATCTGCAGCGTCGAGACCTTGTAGTCGACGTTGCGCGTCTCGGTGCCGATCGGGCCGCCCCAATAGCCGGCCCACGGATTACCCCAGTAACCGCCACCGCCGCCGTAATTGGTAGTGACCGTCTGCTGGCGGTTTTCGACGATTAGCCACGTCTGCAGTTGCACGTCCGCTTTCACACCCGGCGCCGCCATGCGCAGGCCGCGCTGCTCCAGTTGCTCTGCCACTGCCTGGCGAATTCGCTGCTCGGTCAGGTCACTTTTGATACGCGGATCGTTGGGCTGATATTGCAAGCCCGGCTCCTTCCACGCCCAGGACCGGTAGGCGCCGAAATCGCGCTGGGCGTCGAAGTCGCGGTTGACCCGATCGGTCTGGCAGGCGCCGAGCAGCAGGGCGACACAGAGGACAGCAATGCGGCGATACATGGGGGTTCTCCCGCGTGTAAACAAAACGCCAAGCGGCGCGAAATCAAGACGGCGGGTAGGCCGTCAGAGCTTGTTGTACGGCTTGGCGCAGGGCTTTGGCACGCGTCGATTGATCGCCGCCGCTGGCGGTTTCGGCGCTGGCGCTCCACACCGGCTGACCGCTGCGGGCATCGAACAGGCTGATGCGCACCACAACGACCTGTTCTTGATAGGTGCGCACGATGGGCACGCTGGCATAACCGCCATAACCGTTGCGGTAGCCATTGCCACCGTAATAGCCCCCACCTGAACCGCCGTAGTACGGATCGTAATAGTCATCGCGCACCTGCCGAATCCGGGTTTCTGCGTGGGCGTCGGCAGCCACGCGCAGGTCAGCCGCCTGCGGGTTCTGCGAAGGCCGCAGACCGCGTTGATCCAGCCCGTTGCTGACGGCTTCGGCCAGTTGGGCCGAGTCTGCCCAGAGCGTGCCCGGCGGCAACTGGTTGTTAAGCCACGCCCAGTTGCGGTAACGGCCGTAATCACGGGGCGCCGCCGGGTAGGCACTCATGTCAATGGCATTGGCGGCGTGGGGCGGCGCTGGCGGAATGGCCGCAGACACAGCGCGATACGGGTTCGGGCTCTGGCAGGCGGCAAGGCCCAGGCAGAGGGAGAGCAAAGCGAGACGGCGTTTCATGAGGGTCTCCGCAGCATTGGTTAAGCAGCGTCTGTCAAACAGCCCGGCACATCCAGTGCAGGTAGCGTCCCAGTCCGGCGAAGGCCGGGTGGCGACGGTGTGCGAGCTCCATTTCCAGCAGGTCCGCAAGCTCGGCTCGAGCCTGGAACTCGACCGGCATGTAGTCGTGAAAAACCCGAACGCCACTCTGGGTTTCGACTCGCCACAGGGAGCCAAGTTGCGCCGCCAACTCACGCGGATCAAGAGGCTCCTGGGGGGTCAGGCTCTGTTTTTCGCCGGCCAGGGTGTTCTTGCGCATTTTGCGGAAGTGGCCCTTGAGCAGGTTGCGGTAAATCAGTGCGTCGCGGTTGTAGAACGCCAATGACAGCCAGCCGTCAGGCTTAGTCAGTTGGCGCAACACAGGGAGAATGGTGAAGGGCTCGGCGAGCCACTCGAGCACGGCGTGGCACAGCACCAGATCGTAGGGCTCGGCCAATTGCGCAGTCAGTTCCTGCCAAGGCGCCTGAATGAACGTGGCGCTCTGGCCCGCATCGGCAAAACGCTGACGAGCGCCTTCGAGCATGGGCGCAGCGGGTTCAGCCAGGGTGACGTCATGACCTCGCTCGGCGAGCCACAACGACATGTGCCCAAGCCCGGCGCCGATGTCCAGCACGCGCAAGGGTCGCTGCGGCAGGGTCTCGGTCAGATCGGCTTGCAGCACCGCGAGGCGGATCGCCCCCTTGGCGCCGCCGTAAATCTTTTCGGCGAAGCGCGTCGCCAGTTGATCGAAATGACGGTCGCTCATTGGCTGAACCGCCGTTCGCCATCCGCCAGTTTCGCGCGCACGACTTCATCCATGTCCAGTCCCAACTCGCTGCACAACAGCAACAGGTAAAGCACGATGTCCCCGACTTCCTGCCCGGCGTGCGCCAATTCATCAGCAGGCAGCTGACGCGACTGCTCTTCGGTTTTCCACTGGAAGATCTCCACCAGTTCAGCCATCTCCACGCTGGCGGCCATGGCCAGGTTTTTCGGGCTGTGGAATTGCCGCCAGTCGTTGTTATCGCGGATGCGATGCAGGCGTTGAGTGAGTTCGTCGAGGTTCATGGGGGTCTCCTGAAGGTGCGTAGCTTCAGGGGGATAGGCGATTGACGCAAGGGGGGGCGATGCTCCGGGACGCAGGTTTGATACCCGCTACGGCGGTGCGCCGATTCCCGGCTGAAGCCGGTCCCACTAAACAGCCTGCGCCCTCAACTTTATTGACACGCCTCACGCTCCTAGTGGGACCGGCTTTAGCCGGGAAGGCGTCAGATGTCACACCGCAAAACTACGGGCGCACAATAGGCGCAGCCATCACTCCGTGGCCGGCCGCCAGCTCCCCAGCATATGCACGATCCCTTCCGGCCCTTCCGGCCCTTCCGGCCCTTCCAGCTTGAACTGCCCATGGGACCCCGCCGCGCTGGCGGACAACGTCACCCCGCTGGGCAGCCGCACCGGTTTGTGAAATTCCACCGATATCTCCACATTCGACGCCTGCAGATGATCTTCAAGCGCTGCCAGCGCGCGGCTTTTTATCCACAGCCCGTGGGCGATCGCCTTCGTAAAACCGAACAGCCTGGCGCTGCTGTCACTCAGGTGAATCGGGTTGTAATCACCACTGACCTTCGCGTACTGACGACCAATGTCCGACGGCGCCGACCACGTCGCCAGCTCCGCCATCGGCAGTGGCGCCGGTTCGTAATCGCCGTCGATCTCGCCGTCCACGTGAACGCCCCGGCAGAGCATCGTGCTCTCTTCCTCCCACAGCAGGCCCAACGCATCTTCGACCTGCGTGATCAGGCTGAAGGTCGCGCCTTTTGCATGGGGTTTGAGATGGCCAACATGCACGCTGACCTGGACCTTGATCACACTGCCGAGCGGGCGATGAATGCTGATTCGGTTATGAAGGTGAACCAGCCCGAGGAGCGGGAAGGGGAAGTCCTTGTCGGTGAGTAGCTTCATCTGCAGCGGGAAGGCCAGCACGTGGGGATAGGTTGGCGGCAGCAGACTGCCGGGGACAAAGCCGCAGACGTGGGCAAACGCTTTCACCTTGTCCGGGTCCACCGACATCCAGCACCGCAGCCCTTGATCCGGGAGTTGCGTGCCGCTGACCTTGCGCCGCAGCGCCGCTTGCATGAACAGGCCGGGCAGGGCCGGGGGCGTGTCCAGATACCGCCAGTGCGCACTCATCGAGTTTCTCCTGTGGTCATGCTGCAGATCAGCCCCGCCTCGGATCGACGGGGCGGCCATTCAAACGCTCATCGTGTCGATGCCCACTCAAGCACCGAGCACGCTTTGGCCGCACACCCGCAGCACCTGGCCACTGACCGCTCCAGAGCCCGGCTGACCCAGCCACGCCACCGCTTCCGCCACGTCCTGCGGATGACCACCCTGGCCCAGCGAGCTCATGCGTCGGCCGGCTTCGCGCAGGGCGAAGGGCATGTGCGCGGTCATGCTGGTTTCGATGAAGCCCGGTGCCACAGCGTTAATGCTGATACCGCGCGCTTTAAGCATCGGCGCCATCGCCCGGGCATAGCCGATCAGCCCGGCCTTGCTCGTGGTGTAGTTGGTCTGGCCGCGGTTGCCTGCCAGTCCGCTGATCGACGCCAGCAGAATCACACTGCCGTTGTCGCGCAGTGCGCCGCTGTCGATCAGCGCCTGGGTCAGCACCTGGGGAGCATTGAGGTTGACGTCGAGCACCGAGTCCCAAAAGTCCGCAGGCATATTGGCCAGCGTCTTGTCCCGGGTGATGCCAGCGTTGTGCACGACGATATCGAGTCCGCCGGGCAAGTGTTCAATCAACTGAGCGGCAGCGTCCGGTGCGCAGATGTCCAGGACCAGCGCCTGCCCACCAAGACGCGCCGCCAGCGCATCGAGATCGGATTTAGCCTGGGGCACATCCAGCAACACCACCTCCGCACCGTCGCGAGCCAGGGTTTCCGCGATGGCCGCGCCGATGCCTCGGGCTGCCCCTGTCACCAGCGCTTTGCGCCCCGCCAGCGGACGGGTCCAGTCCTGAACCTGTTGCGCGCACGTGCTCAGACGAATGACCTGACCGGAGATGAACGCACTCTTCGGCGACAGGAAGAACCGCAGCGCGCCTTCGAGCTGATCTTCCGCGCCGTCCTCTACTTGCAGCAGTTGAACCGTGCCACCGTTACGCATTTCCTTGGCCAGCGAGCGGCTGAAACCTTCGATGGCCTGCTGCGTGCTGGCCGCCAGCGGATCAGTTTGAGCATCCGGCGCACGGGCAAGAATGACGACGTGGGCGCTGTTGTCCAGAGGACGCAGGATCGGCTGAAAGAACTCGCGCAACTGACTCAGCTGGGAGGTGTGCAGCAGCGTGCTGGCGTCGAACACCACAGCCTTGATCTTCCCGCTCTGCTCCGCATTCCAAGGGTGGGCGCCCGTGACTTCGCCGCCAGCACTAAAGAGCACGTCGGTCAGGCGCGGCGCGAAGGTGCTGACTCGCTCGGCCAGCGGCCCCGCGCTCAGTAACAACGCGCCCTCCACCGGACGCAGACGCCCCGCCTGCCAGCGCTCCAGACGTGCGGGCGCTGGCAGACCGACGGCGCCGACCAGCTTGCGGCCGAGGTCGGAGTTGACGAAGTCAATGTAGCGATCGGATGCCATGGAACACTCTCCTTGCGTCTGGGTTCAAATCAGTGGACCGCATGGTTGGGTAATAGGTCCTACGCTGTCAGGCAGCGCTTCTCAAACGATAGACGCATTCAGGGCAGGGAGATTTCGATGATTCAGACACGACGCGTGGCCATTGTCGGCGGCAATCGCATTCCGTTCGCACGCTCCAACGGCGCGTATGCCACCGCCAGCAACCAGGAAATGCTGACCGCTGCGCTGGAAGGTCTGATCGAGCGCTTCAACCTGCACGGCCTGCGCATGGGCGAAGTCGCCGCCGGCGCGGTGCTCAAGCACTCCCGTGATTTCAACCTCACCCGTGAATGCGTGCTCGGTTCGCGGCTGTCGCCACAAACGCCGGCTTACGATATTCAACAAGCCTGCGGCACCGGGCTCGAAGCGGCGCTGCTGGTGGCGAACAAGATCGCCCTCGGTCAGATTGAGTGCGGCATTGCCGGCGGCGTCGACACCACCTCCGACGCGCCCATCGGCGTCAACGAGGACCTGCGGCAGATCCTGTTGCAGGTCAATCGCAGCAAGACGACGGCTGACAAGCTCAAGGCGCTGACACAATTGCGCCTGCATAACCTCAAGCCGGAACTGCCGCGCAATGGCGAACCCCGCACCGGTTTGTCGATGGGCCAGCACTGCGAATTGATGGCGCAGACCTGGGGCATCCCCCGCGAGGCACAGGACCAACTGACGCTGGAAAGTCATCAAAAAATGGCCACTGCGTACGCGCAAGGTTGGCAGGACGACCTGCTCACGCCATTCCTCGGCCTGACCCGCGACAACAACCTGCGCACTGATGCGAGCCTGGAAAAACTTGCCTCGCTCAAGCCCGCCTACGAGCGCAGCGCAAAAGGCACGCTGACGGCGGGCAACTCGACGCCACTGACTGACGGGGCGTCGCTGGTGTTGCTTGCCAGCGAGGAGTGGGCACGTGAGCGGGGCTTGCCTATTCTGGCCTACTGGCGGGATGGCGAGGCCGCCGCCGTGGATTTCGTGCGCGGTAACGAAGGCCTGCTGATGGCTCCGGTCTACGCCGTCCCTCGTCTGCTGGCACGCAACGGGTTGACGCTGCAGGATTTCGATTATTACGAGATTCACGAGGCCTTCGCGGCGCAGGTGCTGTGCACCTTGAAGGCGTGGGAAGACCCGGATTACTGCAAATCGCGTCTGGGGCTGGACGCGCCGCTGGGCTCTATTGATCGCAGCAAGCTCAATGTGAAAGGCAGCTCGCTGGCGGCGGGACATCCGTTCGCTGCGACCGGTGGTCGTATCGTCGCGAACCTGGCGAAACTGCTGAGCAAGAAAGGAGGAGGGCGCGGTTTGATCTCTGTCTGCGCGGCAGGCGGCCAAGGCGTGACGGCCATTATCGAGAGCTGACGTGGATTAAGGGGAAGGATTATCTACCAGGTTGATCGGTGAAGTAATCTGTCCTCTTGGGGCACGCACTCCATAAAGCAGGACCCCCACAGGCCATCCCCACACGGGCGCCCGGTAATGCCGACAAGCAGACACTCTTCCCTACGAAATCCCGGTAACGAACGCCGGATCCCGGCGCTTCTGCATCTTCCTCGCCCGCTTTATGCCCGGGCCGAAAGCCTGAGCGAGGGCTCCTGGACGCCGACTCATCGCCATGACTGGGCGCAGTTTTCCTACGCAATCAGTGGCGTGCTCGGGGTCCATACCCCCCACGGCAGCTTCTTCGCGCCGCCGCAGTGGGGCGTGTGGGTTCCCGCCGGGCTGGAACATGAAGTCATCACGTCAACCCGCGCGGAGATGCGAAGCCTGTATGTGCGCAAAGAGGATTGCGACTGGGCGCCGGATCGCTGCCGAGTGCTGGAAGTCACGCCGCTTGCCCGTGAACTGATCAAGGCCTTCTGCCAATTACCAGCCGATTACCCACAGCCAGACAGCCGCGAAGCGCGGCTTGTCCAAGTGCTGCTTGATCAACTCAGCCACTTACCGGAAGTCGGGTTTTCCCTGCCATCGCCCCGGCATCCACGGCTGTTGGCGCTGTGCGATGAACTTGTCGAACAGCCGGGCCAAAACATCACCCTCACCGACTGGGCCGCGCGCCTGAACATGTCCGAGAAAACCTTGATGCGTTTGTTTCAGCGCGAAACCGGCTTGAGCTTTCGCGGCTGGCGGCAGCGGGCGCGGTTGTTGTCATCGCTCAACGGGCTGGAGGAGGGCGCAAGCGTCACAAACACGGCGCTCGCTTGTGGCTACGACTCGACCTCGGCATTTATTGCAGCGTTCAAAGGGTTGTTTGGGTTTACGCCGGGTGAGTTGTTTCGGGGGTGAAGGTTTAAAAGCGGGCCGTTGAGATTACAGAGTGTCGCTGTGGGCGCGACGGTCCGCCTTGCGTATTGGCCTACGGGACATCTACCCGCAAGATCTGGGAGAAAATCAGCGAATTGTTTCCCACCCCTACGCTGTAATTGACCAGTACCGTTCTGCCCCGGTTCTCGCTGACCCAGGTCGCAGGAATGGAAAAGTTGACGTAATACCCATTCTGCTCGGGATGTTTTATCGCGGTGCTGTGTTCGGTTACGCCTAGCCATCGAACCACGATGGTGTGCGAGGTCAAGCTGCCGGGATAGTCGACCCGGACGTTGTCCCGCGTACCGTTGATAGTGGGTGCTACCAGATTCAACGGTTGTCGTTTTACGCTCAGTTGATAAATCTTCGATGCCTGAATCGGCGCTCCGGGGGCGACGACCACCGAGTAGTTCACATCAACGGTGGAGCCAATGACATCGATCACTTCGTCCCGGGGTATGTCGAACAACAGTGGGCCAACAGCCGTGACTGGCCGGGTGTCAGTGAAGTATTCGATCCGGCCCCTCCACCGCACTCGCACGGTATGACCGACTGCCATGCCGGGGTAGTTGACCCTGACTGTCGCCACGCCGTTGGCCAATTGGTGGAAGTCGATTTCATCGTTCACTGCCTGGTCCACCGACGGCTCAATCAAGTCCAGCGGGACTTGCTGTCGAGTGACGGTAATGTGAAGCGGCTGTGAGGTCACCACCGGATTGGCGCCACGTCCATAACTGTACGTGAGGGTTACGCCGGCCGGTTGATCGACATTTTCGGTGGCCCAGGCGAGGGGGAGATTGAAGTTCATGGGGCCTATGGCGGCTACAGTTTGCACGGCGGTGTCGTGCTGAGTGATGCCAGCCCAGCGCACCTGTACCATGTCGCCGGCCAGCATGCCGTAGTTTGGGACACGCGCCGTGACGACGGTCAGGTTGGAAATGTCCAGCACGTGGGTCGCTTCGTTGTCCTCAAGCACATCCAGCGCAGGTGGTTGCTGATTGGCCACAGCCTTGACCGTCAGCGAGCTGTGATCCGACGCCCGTTGCCCCCCTCCAGACACCACCACGTAGTACAGGTCCAGCTTGCCGCCTGCCAGCGGTATGACCTGCTCAGCCTTCGGGACCGTAAACAGAAGATCCTGACCGGCCGCTATCACAGGCTGGTCTGCCGTGAAATGAGTGTCACCTCCGGCAGCAGTGGTGCCGTTCCAGTAAAGGTAAACGCGATCGCCGGGCGTCATGCCAGGCGACCATTTGACAAGCACGGTGGCACCGGCAGCGGTAACGTTGGCCGGGTCGAGTTCGCCGCCTTGTGCCTGCACAACGCTTGGCGCCGGAAGTTGCTGGAGTGCACCGCTGACAGTAATGGCCTTGCGTCTTGATCTTGAAGTGCCGTTGACCTCGTAATAGACAATGGCTCTGCCGCCTGCAATAGCGACAACCGTGGCATTGTCGATTTCCAGGGTCACCGGAAAACCTTCGTCGTCGGCGAGCATGGTGTATGCCTTGGTCTGGTTGACCTCAATGCCTCCAGCGGTCAAGCCTGACCAAAACAGATTGACGCGATCCCCGACGTTCCAGGGCGTGTAGGCAGGAATCAATACATGGGCGTTCTGAGCGCCCAGTTCCCCAAGCGCCAAGTCATCATCGCCGAGGGCTTCTTGAATTCGAGGTGAGGGCAGGGTGTTGGGACCGGCCTCGACATCGGTTGTTGCCGGCAAGGAATTGAGCGACCAGTTACCCACGTTGTCCCGGATGTCATAAAACACTTTCAAGTCCAGGGTGTTGGAGGTGGCCAGGATAATGGCTTGGCTGACTGGCACCGTGACCGGTCTGTTCAGCTCACCTGCGGTCAGTGGCGGCCGAACGATTTTGCTTTGCCCCCAGGTCAGCGTGAGGACATCTCCGACTTCCATATTGGTCCATGGAGCGATGATGACGTTGATTCCGTTCGCCGCAATTGCATCGGTGATGGGGGTGGGGATACCGCCCGGCGGTGCCAGGTTCTGGTTTATGGGCTCTACCGGATTGAGTGGCGGCGAGCCGGGCACCTTCGTATTGACGCGCACATAATACGGTGCAGACACCGCCGGATTTCCGCCGACGGGTGAAAATATCTGGTAAATCAGTTCCGCCTGATCCGCATCCGCTATTTGCCCGGGCAGTACATTGAAGGTAATCAATCCAGTGGCTTGTTGTTGTTCAGTCAGCACGTAGGAATCTGCAGCCATGCCGCTCCAGAAAAGCACTATCGTAGAGCCGACCGGTATAGAGGGCAACAACGGCGCAGTAACGATGACATCTTCTGGCGGGTTCTTGCGCAGCTCTGCCACCCCCAGTCCGCCTTTATCGGGTCGGTCTACCACGGGTATTCTGGGTGCAACGAGCGTGGCCGTTATGCTCATATCCAATATGTAGTTCATGACAATTACCTATGAATTATCAATTTCCCTGAATCGCTGCCCAGTTCAATGCAGCGCGGTGGGGCTGCTTGAACTCAGCCCCTTGCACTACCTGCACTACCTTGCACGAACCGCTCAAGGGGCCGTTTCATCCAATGTTAATCACGCTTGTTGAATGAGGCTTGCCCCTTGAGGATTCAATGAACTGCATAAACCACTAAGGCCAGTCAGTGGCGCAGGTACCATCACTAGCATCGCTCAGGTCGATGGTGACCTTAGAAAAGTCTGAACTTCCGGTACCTTTATCGTTTTCCAGTGCGTAGCTTGCACGGCCGTATCCCACGCACACTTTTCTTAACGTAGGGACGGGCACTGTAAATTCATAATATTTCTGTGTGATGTCTGCACTTGTCAGTGTATCGGTGTGAGTATATTCCGTCCCCGGAATGACGATTGTATCATCGTCGAAATTGAGTCCGATAAACGTCAGCGTAATGCTATCATCGGCGGTCACATTGGTGATGTCGACCGGGCAGCGTATGATCCCTCCCAGCCTACCGTTTTCCTGATCAATCACGCCGTCGGCGTTAACCCTTGGGAATGTTGGACCGTTAAAGGGCTTGCCGTCGTTGGGGAGGCCAATATCGGACCTTACATCCACCAGGGTATCCGGCGCCTTGCCGGTGCCATACTGTGGCGGACTGTAAGGAGGCAAAAGCTCGCGCCTGATTATGTAACTGACCGGAATGCTGCCAGAGGTGTTGATGTAGGAGCCGGGGACGGTCAAGCGCAAGTTTCGGCCTACATCTGCCGTGCCGACAGTGTAGCCAGGCGATACCTCCACTCCGCCCCAGATAATCGTCACCACATCTCCCGAAAGGAAGGCGTTTTTAGCCGGTACATCGTTGGTTTGGTAAGGGATCGTGGCAGTGGCGTTCATGCCAAAGTCGTCGTTCGGGATCTCGTTTACAGGCCCGCCGCTAAAACCAACGATGATGGTTGGACGCAACAGTGTTGCCGGGTCAGGGCCACCGGGCACGGTGAGGTCGACATTGACGAGGGTTGTCGGTGACTTCGGAAATTCCCGGCCTCCTCGGGTGACCGTGTAGTAAACCGGTACCTCGGTGGCACTTCCCTCGGCGCTGACCAAGGCGAAGGACAACAGAATGGTTGTGACGGGGTCGCTCGTGATATCCGCTAAAGTGAGTGAGTATCCCGTCGCAATCTGACTACCCCAGTGAACAGTAATGATGTCGTTTACTTTGGGGGTCGTGTAAGTCGGTACTTCAACTTCAACCTGGGCGCGAGCGTCATCGTCATTGACCACGCCATCACCAGCACCGGTGCTGTCTTTGTAAGCCGGAACGATGGGGGCGTCCAGCGCGCTCGGAACGTCAGAAAGAATGACCCGGATATTGGCCACGGGTGAATCTTTCGACACATTGCCGGGCTCGTCAGTGACTCGATAGCCGAACTTATGGAGTCCGTCCCCCAGTGCGACAATGTCGGCCTTTTTGAAGTGCAGAAGGACTTTTCGTGTGTGAACTTCGTCTGCATCCACAATTTCAATCGAGCCCGAAAGATAGACAGGCGGAACTGTGCCTTCAGCAATGATAAAGGGCTCGATGATGTCGTTGAGTGCGGTTCCGTCGTAGTCCGATACGGCCGTGATGAACTCATCGGCGACCAGATCACTTTCAAGCAGCGTGCCACTCAGCTCCGAGCCGTTTGCATCAAGCAACAGCGGCAGCAAATCTCCGCCTGGCGGGGTGCGGTCAACGACGACGGTTACCGGTGTCACTGGCCATCTGGGGTTTGAGCCTGTGCGAGTTGTATCCATGAAGCTGACGAGTAGCGGTCCCTCTGCCAGGGTGTATGACGAGTTGAGGGTGAAGCTGAAAATCGTCTTCGGGTCAGCGGCTTCTGCGGCGGTTATTACGTGTGCTGGTGTAACTCTATTGGCTGAGAGATTGCCCCCGATTGTGACATATATGTTGTGGCCCGCAGTAATTCCGGGCCAGGCAGGTACATCTACCCTAAGGCCTGAGTCGGCCTCCGTCACCTTGATTTTATTGGCGGTCAGTATGTTGGGTATCACAGCGGGAAGCAGGGTTGGATCCTCGGCAAAAGTACCCTTTCTAGGTTTCGAAGTTGAAAGTACTTCGGTGGTTCTCATGATGTTTACCTTCCTTGGGTTGTCGTGTTCGGCACCTTGGGGCGGATCTTCAAATGCCGAATCGTTGGGTGGCTTTGTTTGGAGATTTGAGAATAGCGACTCCAGGTTTTTTTTAAAAAGATTAAATCGACATAAGGTCGCTAACTTTTTGCAGTAGATCGTTTTGGTTTATTTCCAATCGAAATAACGGTAATCGCTATTCGACATAATGCATGTCGAATTTTAGACGTTGTCTTGACAGGCTCGGAAGTTGGCTTTTACTGAGAAGGCGGGCTGTCATAAATAGAGATGAAAAATCTGTTTGGCCAGTACGTGAATCTTCTGTCTGTAAGAACGCAGGGTGTATTAGGAGGCGAAGATTCTGAAGGGTCTCTAGGACACGTCCTACATTCCTGTAGGTCTTGTCCTACGTCTAATTTAAAGGGATTGCTGTTTAATGCGCGGCTGGCCATAAGTTGCGTAAAAGCAGCTTGTACAAAACGCTCAAGGGAAGACTTTTCGTGAATATAAGATACCTCGTCTGTGCACTGCCATTGTCGGTTATCGCGTCGGCTGTTGCATTCGCCCTGAGCTCATCGGCTTACGGGGGAGTAGTGCCTGAAGACGACACCCGTAACGTTGACGAGAACGCACGTGTGGAAGGCTGGTTGTTGAGCGCCAGGTCGACACTCAATGTCCTACCGGGAGCGAGTACTCTTGAAATAACCGCCGTAGACGGTGCGACGCTCAACATTACCTCCGGCAAGGTGTCTACCGCCTTCGAGGGGATCAACCTCGTTGGCTCCTCCGCCAATCTCACAGATGCCACCGTCGTCAGTACTGGCAGCTATGGATTGTTGGTCAATCGCGGGGGGCTAACGACAACGGCCCATCGCGCGCAGTGGTAACCGGGGGTAGCATTTCTGGCGTTGGAGGCGGCGTTTATGCAACCTTTGAAAGCGAAGTTGGCCTGTCCGGTGTCAGCGTCAACGGAAGCGGTGACGGTAGCGCTGACCCTTTTACGGGGGGCACGGGCCTGATTCTTGAAGGGGCGAGCGGCATTGTCCAAAACGGCAGCATTATCACAGGCTCCGCGCACGGTGTTTATCTCGGCGCTGATGCATTGAGTGAGGACTCCGGTGGGAGTACGTCGTTGTCGGTCCAGGGCTCCACCATTATCGGGACGGCCTCCAGCGCAATCGTCGTTCAGTCGTTCGAGCCGGACATACCCGCCAACGCGAATATTCTCATTGGTGCGGGTTCGCTTGTGCAGGGCGGTAATGGCGTTGCGATTGAAGTCACCGAGAGTGCCGCGGCCACCATTAAGGTGGATAACAGCACACTGCAGGGTGCAATTGCAGTCGCGGACACAGGGACAGCTTCTGCCACGCTCAGCAATGGCGCCAAGGTTAACGGGGATGTAACCAACGTCAGCGACGTAACGCTTAACGGCGCTTCGATTCTGACAGGTAATCTGACACGCACGACCGATCTGCTGGCCAGTGGTAATTCCGTCATCAACGGAAACGTGAGTGAGGTCGAAAGCTTCGTCCTCGACAGTGGCTCAAGCTTGACGGGTAATCTGAGTAATACCGCTTCACTCGTGGCCGGCGGTAAATCCACGGTTAGCGGCAACGTTACCAATGTGCAGAATTTCACCCTTAACGATGGCTCTCGGTTGACGGGTAATCTGTCCGACAGCGATACCCTTAGCGTCAATGGCGCGTCCCGCTTGGACGGTAATGTTTCAAACGTACAGAACTTCAACGTCACCGGAAATTCTTCGCTCAATGGCGACCTCGTCAATGTTGCCAACCTCAATCTGGACAATTCCTCCTGGACCACTGGTGGTGGCTCGGGCGTCGAGAATCTCACCCTCAATGCAGGCACGGTGAAGCTTGGCTCGGTCGACAGTACGTTCGAAACACTCAATGTCAACTCGCTGTCCGGTAACGGTCGGTTCCTCATGGACACGAATCTTGCGACTCATGAAAGTGATTTACTGAGTGTGTCCGGCGTGGCAAGTGGCAACTACGACCTGCAGATCAAAAACACCGGTGTCGAGCCCGTCAAGGGCGACCAGGACCAACGGCTTGTTCACACGGGTGCAGGCAGCACGGCAGGTTTCGGTGTCGTCGGCGGTCAGGTAGATGCCGGTACTTTTGTTTATGAACTCAAGCAGCGCGGTGACGACTGGTATCTGGTGCAAAAGCTCGAGGGTGGCGGTGGCGGTGAGGAAGGTGGGGGTGGCGAGGAAGGTGGCGGCGAGGACGGCGGTGACGATGGCAAACCGATTACCACGCCAGGTACACGTTCAGTTATTGGCTTGTTCAGCGCAGCCCCGACGGTTTGGTACGGCGAGCTGAGCAGCCTGCGCACGCGGATGGGTGAGCTGCGTTATGGCAAGGCCCAGGGGGGTGGCTGGATGCGCAGCTACGGCAATAAATACAATCTTTCGGCGGCGGGCGGGACGGCTTATCAACAGAACCAGAGCGGTATTTCCTTTGGCGCCGATGCACCGTTGCCCACTTCGGACGGACAATGGCTGGTAGGGGTGCTGGGCGGTTACAGCCGTTCCGACCTGGATATTGCGTCAGGCACCACTGGCCGGGTCGATAGCTACTACATTGGCGGTTACACCACTTGGCTATCGGATCAGGGCTGGTATGTGGACGCGATCCTTAAGGCCAACCGCTTCAAAAACAAGTCCGATGTGCGCATGAGCGATGGCACCAAAGCCAGTGGCGACTACAACAACTCCGGTATTGGTGTCTCCGTTGAGGCTGGCAAGCACATCAAGCTTCAGAACGATTGGTTCGTCGAGCCGTTTGCTCAGATATCGACGCTGTGGGTCGAGGGTGAAAGCTACTCGCTGGACAACGGTATGCAAGCCCGCAGCAACAAGGCGGACTCGATCCTGGGCAAGGTAGGCACAAGCGTAGGCCGCAACTTTGCTTTGCCACAGGGTGGCTTTGTTCAGCCCTACGTGAAAGTAGCCATGGCTCAAGAGTTCGCCAGGAGCAATAGAGTCAAGGTTAATACCAACAGTTTCAGCAACGACCTGTCCGGAAGCCGTGGGGAAATCGGAGCTGGCATCGCGGCTCAATTGTCGGATGTTTTGCAGTTGCATGCAGATGTTGGGTACAGCAATGGCGAAAACATCGAGCAGCCTTGGGGCGTCAACGTAGGATTGCGCTACAGCTGGTAACAGCGACGCTTTTCATGACCGCAAAAGAGGGCCCCGGACGGGGCCCTTCTGGAGTGAATAGAAGTACCGACCGTATTAAGGTTGTTTCACCGCTTTTGAATTCATCCGGACTCATTACAGTCAAGGTTTGCTTAGTAGCGTGACGAATAAACGCGGATGAGTTCATCGACTGCATGGGGACTGTCTTGCTCCGCCAGCAGGGTGCCGTCTGTCGATCAATAGCTCGGCGGCAGCCGGATCATCCAGCGGCCTGTCTGTCCGTTTCTCCTGCGGCACAAATTCTGCTTGAACAACCCGGTAGCGACAGCCGTGAGGCAATCAATCGGCTTACCCCCTACTCGCTGGCAGAGGATTGCCGTATAACGGGCAACAATCGCGTGTTCGGCAACGAAGGACCCAGAATAAAAGCTGATGAAGACTCCAAAACGCATTGAACCCCTGATCGAAGACGGTCTGGTCGACGAGGTGCTGCGCCCGCTCATGAGCGGCAAAGAGGCAGCTGTTTATGTGGTGCGCTGTGGCAAAGAGCTGCGGTGTGCCAAGGTGTACAAGGAGGCCAATAAACGTAGTTTCCGTCAGGCGGCGGAATACCAGGAGGGCCGCAAGGTCCGCAACAGCCGCCAGGCCCGCGCCATGGCCAAGGGTTCGAAGTTCGGCCGTAAGGAAACCGAAGACGCGTGGCAGAACGCTGAAGTCGCGGCGCTGTTCCGTTTGGCAGGGGCCGGCGTGCGAGTGCCCAAGCCGTACGACTTCCTGGAGGGCGTGCTGCTCATGGAGCTTATTGCCGATGAATACGGTGATGCCGCGCCGCGTTTGAATGACGTGACGCTTGAGCCCGATCAGGCGCGCGAGTATCACGCGTTCCTGATTCAGCAGATCGTGCTGATGCTGTGTACCGGACTGGTGCACGGTGATCTATCCGAGTTCAATGTGCTGCTCACGCCTACCGGCCCGGTCATTATTGACTTGCCGCAAGCGGTGGATGCTGCGGGCAACAACCATGCGTTCACCATGCTCGAGCGCGACGTCGGCAACATGGCGTCCTACTTCGGCCGCTTTGCGCCCGAGCTGAAAGAAACACGCTATGCCCGTGAGATGTGGTCCCACTTCGAAGCCGGCACGTTGTCCCCTGCGACCGTGCTGACCGGGGAATTTGCAGATCCGGATGACATTGCCGACGTCGGCAGTGTCTTGCGCGAGATCGAAGCGGCGCGACTGGATGACGCAAGGCGCCAGGCCGCGCGAACGGCGGACGATGCGCCGCCGAACAAGTCCGAAGAACCGCCTCCGCCCTGGATGCAGTAGCAAGCCGCCAATGAAGCGCTGGATCAGTGTCCAGCGCTTCATTTTTACGGTGCTCAGCCATCTCCAGGTCCGGCGCGGGCTCAGTGGTAGGCAGGGTCCGGATCGGGTTCGAGAGGGTTGCATCCGGATGCTACCGTTTTGGTATACCCCACGTATGGCCTCCACGGCTCCAGATTCCACTCAGTTTTTTCCCGCGCGATGTACAGGTGGCAGGTCAGTTGGTTGATCATGCCCCTGTTGTTCGACCAGTGCTCGCTTTGTCCGAACTTCTTGACGATTTCATAAAACATGTAAGCGGTTTCGCTGGAATCAATATAGCGTCCGCAGTCACTGGGTTTAAGCGACAGCATCCATTCGTTGAATGGATAGTCGCTGCTGTATCGATAGACCCACTTTCCGCTTTCAATGTATTCGGGGCAGTTCTGCTTGATAGAAGGCTTGAGTGGTTTCTGCTTCGCCACTTCAGCGGCTGATAGTTGCGTGGCGGCGGCGCTGGTTAACAGTGCTGCGATTAATAGCGTACTTGATTTCATGGGGTATTCCTCTCTAACGAATGTTGAGCGGTCGCTTGATGAACGTGTGCCAGTTCGTGATAAAGCGTTGAGTGATATCGCGCCCGGTTGAGTCAAACGACTTGATCCCTTCAGAGGCTATCTCGTAATGCTGGACGACAGGTTGTCGGCCCACACGAGTTGTGAGTAGAAAGTCGCTATGCTGTTGAATCTAATCCTTCCATGGGTTGAGGTGTCACGCCATTGCAATGCGCATTAAACGTATGCTGGCTTTTTGCGCGTACCGTGGCGAGTAAGTTTCAGTTTTTATCGCCCCGGAACATGGCTGTTCCAAGGGTGACGCTGTTATCTAGATGTTGTTTTGATGTGGCTTCAGGGTGTATGTGCGCCATGTTGCAAACTCCATGTAAGCAGGGCTGGGTGATCGTGTCGTGCATTCAACTTATAGATGGAAAGCGCGTTGTTTACCATGTTCTACGAATATCGATTCGCGATAGGATGCTGGCACGCATATAGCGAATAAAACAGCGGGGCGCCGGCAGCGCCGAGTTGCCTGTCGGAAGTTGTGCAATGAAATGGCACGAGTGGGGGGTATTGCGCGGGGATACGCTCACTGAAATCGATTGACTTCAGGCTGACCTCGCGGCGGTGGCGAGGTCATTGTTCGCCGTGATCAGTAATTCAAATCCGCTTTCTTCAAATACAAACCGCTGGGCCCGGACGCGATGCGGTATTTCAGAACGTCACCTGCATTGATGTGCAGGCGCGTGTTGTTCTGCGCCTCGATGCCCGGCGAGCAGCCCGGTGTCTGGCCCGGCAGCACACGCAGGCGCACCGACAAGTCGCCGGCTGGCAAATTGAATGACCGCGACTCTTCCTGGTACAGGCGGCCGACGAGTTGGTCCTGCATGAAAATCCCGATTTCGCAGGAGGTAGAGATCTCCAGGCGCTCGCGGGAAATGATCAGCACACCATAGTCCTGATCGGCATGAGCCAAGGTCGCGGAGGCCAACAGACCGGCTAAACCTGCGATACGCAGAACTGACCAGCGCATGGCTGATTCTCCTGATGACGTGAGTGGGCTCACTTTGGCGCAGAGCGTAGAGGAATGCCAGCCCGGCAGATCCATAGAAAACTTGACCTTGTCCCGACGGGAAGGTCTTAGATAGCGTGATCACACGTTTTCGATGGGAAGAGGAGTCAGCCAATGCAGGTATTCAAGGTTCAAGGCATGACCTGCGCGCATTGCGTGCGCGCCGTCACCGATGCCATTCAGGGACAAGACCCGACGGCGCAGGTGCAGGTTGATCTGGCGAACGGGGAGGTCAAAGTGCAAAGCCAGCTTGAGGCTGAGCAGATTGTGGAATTGATCGAAGAAGAAGGTTACGCCACGACGCGCACATAGCAGGGCTGGCCTCTTCCCGGCTAAAGCCAGTCCTGCAGAACCGTCGCGCGCATCGTAGGACCGGCTTCAGCCGGGAAGGCGTCAGGGGTCGCACAAAAAAATCACGAGCGTGCCACTCAATAGTGATACCACTTCAGCTCCAGCATCACTTCATTCACCGGCGATGTCAGCTGGCTGAAGTCGCGCTGCGCGCTGAGCCGCAGGCCAAGATTGCGCGACAGCTCCCATTGCTGATTGAGGCTGATGTTGCGCCGCACTTCACCGTTGGTGAAGTAATCGCCCTTGGTTTCCAGACTGAAATTACCCAGCGGGTTGCGCCACAGCACACCGGTATTGAACCCCGCGGCCGGCGAAACCAGCGCCGAGAAATCGTTGTTGTGCTCAACCCGCACGGTGCCCATTGCGAAGCCCAGCACGTCGTCCCCAAGCTTCCACGTGCCGCCGGCGCCGCCGTTGACATGGCTGACCAGGTTCTCGTCGCCGTGCTTGCCCAGTACGCGCTCAAGGCCGCCTGCCACCTGCCATGACCACGGTTGCAACAGCTCGTTGCGCGGTGTCAGCGAGCGAATGGTCGCCAGATCGAGCCGCTGCACTTGCCAACGATTGTCTTCGTATTGGCGCAGCTTGAGCTGGAGGATTTCGATCTGCGCGCCCAGCGGGAAGCCGTACGCGTTGTCGTTCAAATCGTGGTACGCCATGCGCAGGCCGTACTCTGCAAACGCCTTGTCATCCCGCGTCCCCGCACCCAGTTGCCAAGTGCGCGACTCATGCCCGTCCTCCGGCAGTCCCGGCCGCTCAATCTCCAGCGCCGGCGGCGGATTGGTGCTGATCGCGCGCAGCAGTTCATAGCTGCGTTGAGCGCTTGTAGGATCGCGCTCCTGACCATTGGCGCGATATCGCTCCAGCCTGTAGGCCGCGTCCTGAATCAGCGCGCGACGTTCCTTCGGCAGGGCGATGTAATCGGCACTCTGCATTTGCTTCTGGTCCGCACTGACTTTCAACACCCACTGCTGCTCGTCGTGATTCAACGGCTCGGCGCGGCTCAGCAGCTCGCGCTCCCGGGAAGGGCGATAGTCGATCTTCTCGACAAGTCCTGCTTCTTTCACAGCACGAACGGTGTCCGTGGGAATGGCTGTCAGACGAAACTGCGGCGTCAGGTCCAGGCTCGGACGAGCGACTTGGAGCAGCTCCAGCAAACGGTAGGAGCAGTTTTCGTCGAAGAAGAAATACCCGAAGCGAATCTGTTTGAGTTCCCACACGTGCTCGACCATGCGCCGGGTTTCTTCCGGCGTCAGATTGAGGCGGTATTCCCACAGATCACGGTTCTCAAGGCTACGGTACTCGGAGAGTTTTTCCTGATAAGGCACCAGCGCGAACAGACCCGGATAGCCTCCCGCCAGGCCTTTCCACGCGTACAGAATGCTGTTGTCGGAACCCTCGATGTAGGCGCCGAAGTTGATCGCGTAGCTGAGCAAGGCGGTCTTGTTGGCCTGCACGTCCGCCTGATCGATGCGCAGCAGCGTGTGGCCAAACATGGACGACGGGCTGTTGAGGTACGCCGCCGGGAAGATCAGCACGGTGCTGTCCGGGGCGACATCGGAAAACCACTTGTTGAATTCTTTGCAGTCGACCGCGGGCAGGTCGGTCAGCTTCAGTTCGTCACGCAGAAACCGCGTGCGGGAGGGGTAGACGCATTGAGGGTGTGCGTTTTCCTGGCCTTGGGTGACGGGGCGGTAGATCGCCTCAAGCGTCGCGGCCAGCTCGGCTTTGGGGTCATGGGCGCCGTTCTGGGCGAGGAAAAATTTCGGGTCGTCCACATAGCTGCGCCAGCCACCCAGCTTGCCGGCTTCGTAGTGACCGATGGAGATCCAGAACCTGGAATTGGCCAGTTGCTGCAAACGATCATTGTCGACGTGAGGCGCGGCGTACAGCGGGGCGCAGACACAGAGCGCCAGCCAGGCAAGGCGTTTGAGCATAGATTGGCAACTAGTCAGAAGTGGGCAGGGCGGAGAACCTGCCTTCCGGGGAGGAAGGCAGGCGGCACGACTTTAAGCTTGGGTCGCGTATTTAGCCAGAGTCGGATCGTTCTTCAGGATGTCGATGGTGTTGGTGTGAACATCTTCAGCAGTGGCGTCGGCCTTGGTGAAGATCTGCTGATAGTGCTCGTGGGTGACTGCGGCGAAATGCGCACGGTCTTCCGGTGCAACGCCCAGCACGACCGCGTAGGTGGTCAGTGCTTCGCCCTGGCCCATGGCCATGTCTTTGGAAAGCTCGTCCATCATGCCATTCATGGCAATCCAGGATTTGCCGCCGTAAGTCAGCGCGCTGTTGGTGGAGCAGCCGTTGGTGCCCGAGGTCATGCCGAAGGTGGCGTTGCCCGAAGTACCGTTGGTGGTGGAAGCGAGGAAGTGAGCGGGAGTGCCGCGTTGACCTTCAAACAGCATGTTGCCCCAACCGCAGTCCGGACCGCCAGGCGCTTGAGCCATGGCGTTGATGGACACAGCGGCGAAGAGAGTACCAAGAAGAATCCGTTTCATAGCTTTAGTCTCTGTTGTTTCAACCAAGGGTCGGATTCCTGGCCGATAGGGCGCCAGGGCGGACCGGTTATTTAAATTGTTACCAGTCGCGCAAGTTGGAGTTTAGGCACGATATGAACGTTCCGTCAGCTATTGCAGATTGTTACGTGTAATCCGCCTCCACCAGCTGTGTAGGACGGTTCCTCATATGGAAAAGCGATCAGGTGGTTCATGCCTTGCCAGTGCGGTGCGGCGAGCGCCAGAATGCGCCCATCTGCCCCGCCTGATGTAAGGATGTCCGATGCCCGATTCTGTTGCTGCCAGCTTGCGACTTGCGCCTGAAGCGCTGACCCGTCCCTTTTCCGCTGAACAGTTCAGCTTCACGACAACCAACGATCTGGAACCCTTTCGCGGCGTGCTCGGTCAGGAACGAGCGGTCGAAGCCCTGCAATTCGGCGTCGCCATGCCGCGGCCCGGCTACAACGTGTTCGTCATGGGCGAGCCCGGCACCGGCCGGTTCTCCTTCGTCAAGCGCTACCTCAAGGCCGAAGCCAAGCGCATGCAGACGCCGTCGGACTGGGTGTACGTCAACAATTTCGACGACGCCCGTGAGCCGCGCGCGCTGGAATTGCCGCCCGGCAGCGCCAGCGCTTTCATTGCCGACATCAACGGACTGATCGACAACCTGCTGTCGACCTTTCCTGCGGTGTTCGAACATCCGTCCTACCAGCAGAAGAAGAGCTCCATCGACCGCGCCTTCAATCAGCGCTACGACCGCGCCCTCGATGTCATCGAACGTCTTGCGCTGGAAAAGGACATCGCGCTGTACCGTGATAACACCAACATCGCGTTTACCCCGATGCTCGAAGGCAAGGCACTGGACGAGGCCGAGTTTTCGCAATTGCCGGAAGCCGATCGCGAGCGTTTTCACAACGATATTTCGACGCTCGAAGAGCGGTTGAATGAAGAGCTCGCCAGCCTGCCGCAGTGGAAGCGCGAGTCCAACAACCAGATGCGTGAGCTCAATGAAGAGACCATCATCCTCGCGCTTCAGCCGCTGCTGGCACCGTTGTCCGAGCAGTACGCCGAGAACGCCGCGGTGTGCGCCTACCTTCAGGCGGTGCAGGTCAACCTGCTCAGGACCGTGGTCGAGCAACTGGTCGACGACAGCAAAACCGATGCCCAGGCGCGCAAGCTGCTCGAAGAGCAATACTGCCCGAGCCTGATGGTCGGCCATTCCGCCAGCGGTGGGGCGCCGGTGGTGTTCGAGCCGCACCCGACCTATGACAACCTTTTCGGTCGCATCGAATACAGCACCGACCAGGGCGCGCTTTACACCACATTCCGCCAAATGCGGCCTGGCGCGTTTCACCGGGCCAACGGCGGTTTTCTGGTGCTGGAAGCCGAAAAAATGCTCAGCGAGCCGTTCGTGTGGGACGCCCTCAAGCGCTCCCTGCAATCGCGCAAGCTGAAAATGGAAGCGCCACTGGGTGAACTGGGTCGTCTGGCCACCGTGACCCTGACCCCGCAGACCATTCCGTTGCACGTCAAAGTCATCATCATTGGCGCGCGGTCGCTGTATTACACGCTGCAGGACCTGGATCCGGACTTCCAGGAGATGTTCCGGGTGCTGGTGGATTTCGACGAAGACATCCCGATGGTCGACGAGAGCCTTGAGCAGTTCGCCCAGTTGCTCAAAACCCGGACCTCGGAGGAGGGCATGGCGCCCCTGACGGCGGATGCGGTGGCGCGTCTTGCCACCTACAGCGCGCGCCTCGCCGAGCACCAGGGGCGCTTGTCGGCGCGCATTGGTGATCTGTTTCAACTGGTCAGCGAAGCGGACTTCATCCGCAGCGTGGCCGGTGACGAACGCACTGACGCGGGGCACATTGAGCGCGCGCTGAAGGCCAAGGCCACCCGCACCGGTCGTGTGTCGGCCCGAATTCTCGATGACATGCTTGCGGGCATCATCCTGATCGACACCCATGGTGCGGCGGTCGGCAAGTGCAATGGCCTGACGGTGCTGGAAGTGGGCGATTCGGCGTTCGGTGTGCCGGCGCGGATCTCGGCGACGGTTTACCCGGGTGGCAGCGGCATCGTCGACATCGAGCGTGAGGTCAACCTGGGTCAGCCGATTCACTCTAAAGGCGTGATGATCCTCACTGGTTATCTGGGCAGCCGTTATGCCCAGGAATTCCCGCTGGCCATTTCCGCGAGTATCGCGCTGGAACAGTCCTACGGCTACGTCGATGGCGACAGCGCTTCCCTCGGCGAGGTCTGCACGCTGATTTCCGCACTCTCGAAAACCCCGCTCAAGCAGTGCTTCGCCATCACCGGTTCGATCAACCAGTTCGGCGAGGTTCAGGCGGTCGGCGGCGTCAACGAGAAGATCGAAGGCTTCTTCCGACTCTGCGAAGCCCGAGGTCTGACCGGTGACCAAGGCGCGATCATTCCTCATGCCAACGTCGCCACACTGATGCTCGACGAGCGCGTGCTGCAAGCCGTGCGCGCGGGGCAGTTCCACGTGTATGCCGTGCGTCAGGTGGATGAGGCGCTGAGCCTGTTGGTGGGCATGTCGGTCGGCGAGGCGGATGAGGACGGTCAATTTCCCGATGATTCGGTCAACGGCAGGGTGGTGGACCGTCTGCGCGACATCGCTGAAATGCTCAGCGATGACGACCTCAAAGAGCTCGAAAAGGAGGCGCCACAATTACAGCCCGAGCTGAAAAGCTAGGCCTTTGACGTCAATGAAACGGGGCGCTTGATGGCAAAATGACCATTCGGCGCCCTTTTCGTTTTCGCGCTTTTCCAACGGGGTATTTGTTCGATATTGTCGGGTTGCAGCAGTTGTCAAAGGGACTGACGCGTTTCCCTCGTTATGCGAAGGAGATGAATACTGCAATCAATGAGGAGCTCGCCATGCCGCGCAGCCTCTGTCTCACTCGCCAATGCCTGGGTCTGGTGACCCGAATCGAATGTGTGGTTCGCCCGCTGTCAGGCGATAAAGGAATGTGGACCTTGTTGTTCGCTGCCGGGATGTCTGGCGAGCAGCCTTCCGCACTCAAGGCTCAGGGGCCTTTTCATGGACCGATTGCTGCCGAATCGGTGCTTGATGCCATTGCTGAAAGCCTTGTGTTGCATGGCTATCAAACGGCGGAGGAGATCCCTATCTGGGGCCTTCACCTTCAGGGGGAGCTGCGAAGAATCAACAGCGATGCCGCCCAGGGTCAGCGGACGTCTCCTGTCAACTGACCCCTGCGCCTCGACGAGTCCGGGATCTGCCTTCTGCTGTCTGCAGATGCGGATTTGTCGAGCGCCCCCAATGCCTCATCTTGCGTTATTGTTTCAACTCTTTTCGGGGTGGGTTGTGCTAATCGGCCTTCGCCCTATACTCGCGAGCTTTTAAATTACCTGTGAGCTTCAATGGAACGTTTTATCGAAAATGCCATGTACGCATCGCGCTGGTTGCTGGCGCCGATCTACTTCGGTTTGTCTCTGGGACTGCTGGCGCTGGCGTTGAAGTTTTTCCAGGAAATCTTTCACATCATCCCCAATGTGTTCGCCCTGGCTGAATCGGACCTGATCCTGGTGCTGCTGTCGTTGATCGACATGGCGCTGGTCGGTGGTTTGCTGGTCATGGTGATGATCTCCGGCTACGAGAATTTCGTGTCGCAGCTGGATATCGACGAAGGCAAGGAAAAGCTCAACTGGCTGGGCAAGATGGATTCTTCGTCGCTGAAGATGAAAGTCGCGGCGTCCATCGTCGCGATTTCGTCCATTCACCTGTTGCGGGTGTTCATGGACGCCAAGAACATCGAGCCGCAATACCTGATGTGGTACGTGATCATCCACATGACATTTGTGGTCTCGGCCTTCGCGATGGGTTATCTGGACAAGCTGACCAAGCAGTGATTGCGTGCACTTGTGGCCGTGCGGTGATAGCAGCGTTCTGAGCAAATATGACCAGCGGCATCGCTGGTTTCTTGCGCTACGGCCTCCATCAGCGAGACTGAGTACTCGCCTATTCAGCCAGTGACCACGAGGCTCGACCATGAACTTGCAGGAACTCACTTCCCATGCCGGCGCCGGCCGCATCGACGAACTCAACCTGATCTCCATAGAAGGCGGTATCTACCTGCTGGAAGCGAGGATGCAGGGCGTCGGACATCGCTTGGTCGACTCGCATAACAAGGCATTGCACCTGCGTTCCGTCGAGCACGCGCGGGAGCTGCTGCAGTCGGTGCCGCCGCTGCCGTTCAGTCTGGTCCACGCGGTGGTTCACGATGAAATGTGCGGCGTGCACGATGAGCTGGACCAGAACGTCAAGATTCCCCTGTCCATTCGCTCGGCCTGGTAGAGGTTACGGGTATTACGCTTTGTGCTAGGCTGCCCGGCCTTTAAATACGGGCGCCCCAGGGCGCTCTTCAGCGGAGCAGTCTCATGTCCGAAGTCAATCTGTCCACAGACGAAACCCGCGTCAGCTACGGCATTGGCCGTCAACTGGGCGACCAACTGCGTGACAACCCGCCGCCGGGTGTCGACCTCGACGCTATTCTGGCTGGCCTGACCGACGCTTTCGCCGGCAAACCGAGCCGTGTGGGCCAGGAAGAAATGGGCGCGAGCTTCAAAGTCATCCGCGAAATCATGCAAGCCGAAGCAGCTTCCAAAGCGGAAGCAGCGGCTGGCGCCGGTAAGGAATACCTGACCGAGAACGCCAAGCGTGATGGCGTGACTACCTTGGAATCTGGTCTGCAATATGAAGTGATCACCGCAGGCGAAGGCGCTCAACCGACCCGCGAAAGCAATGTGCGCACCCATTATCACGGCATGCTGATCGACGGCACTGTGTTTGACAGCTCCTACGATCGTGGCGAACCGGCTGAATTTCCGGTCGGCGGCGTGATTCCAGGCTGGACCGAAGCCCTGCAACTGATGAAGGCTGGCAGCAAATGGCGTCTGTACGTTCCTAGCGAACTGGCGTACGGCGCTCAAGGCGTTGGCAGCATTCCGCCGCACAGCGTTCTGGTCTTCGACGTCGAGCTGCTCGACGTTCTGTAAGACCGTGTAGCACCCGCTTCACGCTCGACAGATGCCGAGTCAGCCCCGCGCTGGCTCGGCATTGTCGTTTTATCTGCTGTCATCAATGCAGTTCACTGGCCGGACGCAATGCCCGCGCATAGCAGAACAGAAACAGACTTCGCACCATCTCCTTCTGAACGCCGGGTTCGCTCGAACTCAGGCTGCTGACATCCAGATCCCCCTGATCGCGCAATTCGTCGAGCGCCTCTTCCTCCAGCACTGCACACACTTGGCCTGTCTCGCGATCCAGGATGCGCAGGTAGGGCTGTGGCCGATCAAGCCAGGCATCAATCAGATACGTCATGTGCTTCTCCTTAAATGTTTCAATGAGAATAATTCTTATCTGAGGAATAGCAAGGATCTATTTGAGATTAATTCGCATTGAGTGTGAGGTCTGGCTAAACGGCCCTGGATCGCAGACAACAAAAAGCCCGTCACGTGGACGGGCTTTCAACGGAGCAGGGCAGGGGTCAGTGTGTGCGAGCGACCGCAAATTCACTCAGTTCGACGAGTGCGTCGCGATAGACGCTCGGCGGCAGTACGTCCAGACAGGCAATGGCGCGAGCAATGTAGTCCCGTGCCAATTGGGCGGTGTACTCAAGGGCACCTGACTTTTCCACGGCATCGCGGATACTTTCGAGATCTTCCAGGCCGCCTTTCTGAATGGCCTGGCGAACCAGCGCAGCTTGTTCAGGCGTGCCTTCGCGCATGGTGTAGATCAGCGGCAGGGTTGGCTTGCCTTCGGCGAGGTCGTCACCGACATTCTTGCCGAGGGTTTCCGCATCGCCGCGATAGTCCAGCAGGTCGTCGACCAATTGGAATGCCACGCCCAGATGATCACCGAAGGTACGCAGCGCTTCGCTTTGCTCCGGACCGGCGTTGGCCAGGGCTGCGGCGCTGTGGGTCGACGCTTCGAAGAGCATCGCGGTTTTGCCGCGGATGACTTCCATGTAGGTTTCTTCGGTGGTGCTGGCGTCGCGGACTTTGGACAGCTGCAACACTTCCCCTTCCGCGATGATCCGCGTGGCCTTCGACAGGATCTGCATCACCTGCATCGAGCCCAGTTCGACCATCATCTCGAACGAGCGCGAATACAGGAAATCACCCACCAGTACGCTCGGCGCGTTGCCCCACATCGCATTGGCGGTCGAGCGGCCGCGGCGCATGCCGGACATGTCGACGACGTCGTCGTGCAGCAGCGTGGCGGTGTGCAGGAATTCGATGGTTGCGGCCAACAGGCGCAGGTCATCACCGCCAGAGCCCAGCGCTTTGCCGCACAACAGAACGAGCAATGGGCGCAGACGTTTACCGCCAGCGGAAGTGATGTAGTCGCCGATTTTGGAGACCAGCGGCACGCGCGATGTCAGCTGCTTCTTGATAATGTGGTCGACGGCTGTAAAGTCGTCCGCCACAGCGGTGTAGAAGGCTTGGGGTTGCATCAGCGAGACGTGCTCCAGAAGGGTTGCGCGGCATGCTAGGTTGCAGGCCCAACCCTGTCAAGGCGTGACATAACGCAGCTTGCAAGGCGTTGATCGCTTGCGTACAATCGCGCACCCTAACTTCCTGGGCAGCACCTGCCTTACGCAATTGCATGTCGGCCTTCCAGCCTTGTGCAGCCATGCCAGCCAATACCTCTTCCTATAAAGAGCTGGGTGAGCAGGATTATCGGAGATACACCATGTCTTATGCAGTAATCGTTACTGGCGGCAAGCAATACAAGGTCGCCCCAGGTGAATACCTGAAGATTGAAAAACTGGAAATCGCTACCGGCGAATCCGTTACTTTTGATCGCGTTCTGTTGGTTGCCAATGGCGACGACGTGAACATCGGCGCTCCAGTTGTTGCAGGCGCTACCGTTGTGGCTGAAGTGATCTCCCAAGGTCGTCACGATAAAATCCGCATCATCAAGTTCCGTCGTCGTAAGCACCACATGAAGCGTATGGGCCACCGCCAGTGGTACACCGAGATCAAAATCACCGGTATTCAGGCTTAATTTCAGCCTAATCCTCACTAGGAGAATTGACTCATGGCACACAAAAAAGCTGGTGGTAGTACCCGTAACGGTCGCGACTCAGAAGCCAAACGCCTTGGCGTGAAGATGTATGGCGGCCAGGTTATCGTTCCGGGCAACATCATCGTGCGTCAGCGCGGCACCCAATTCCACGCTGGCTACGGCGTTGGTATGGGCAAAGATCACACCCTGTTCGCTAAAGTCGAAGGCGTGATCAAGTTCCAGGTTAAAGGCGCCTTCGGTCGTCGCTATGTAAGCATCGTGCCAAAGACTGAAGTCGCGGCATAATCTTGCGTTCAGGGGGTGTGAGGGCCTGACCTTCACACCTCCTGAGCTGAAAAGCCCTGTCGATGACAGGGCTTTTTCGTTTGTAGAAGGTCCTGTTTCTGGTGAGTCTCTTGCAAAGCTGTTTGTGTGGGCCGTTGTGGTGTGAAGTCGCTGGTTTTTGATCGGTATCGCAACGCTCATCTTTGCAAGAGCCTTATGAATCTATGTTGTTTGCTCGTCTTTGTGACGGGAGGCGTGCGCTATGAAATTTGTTGATGAAGTATCCATTCGAGTAAAGGCCGGTGATGGCGGTAACGGTTGCATGAGCTTCCGCCGCGAGAAATTCATCGAGAACGGCGGTCCTAACGGTGGTGATGGCGGTGACGGCGGCTCGATCTACATGATCGCCGACGAAAACCTCAACACCCTGGTCGACTACCGGTATACCCGCCACTTCGACGCCGAGCGCGGTTCGAACGGCGGCAGCACCGACTGCACCGGTCGCAAGGGTGAAGAGCTGGTGTTGCGCGTGCCGGTCGGCACCACCGTGATCGACGCCGGTACCCAGGAAGTCATCGGCGACTTGACCAAAGCCGGTCAGCGTCTGCTGGTGGCCCATGGCGGCTGGCACGGTCTGGGCAACACGCGTTTCAAATCCAGTACCAACCGCGCACCACGTCAGACCACGCCGGGTAAGCCGGGTGAGCAGCGTGACCTCAAGCTGGAGCTGAAAGTACTGGCTGACGTGGGTCTGCTCGGTTTGCCGAACGCTGGCAAGAGCACGTTCATTCGTTCGGTGTCCGCTGCCAAGCCCAAGGTTGCTGATTATCCGTTCACCACTCTCGTGCCGAACCTGGGTGTTGTCAGCGTCGATCGCTGGAAAAGCTTCGTCGTTGCCGATATTCCCGGCCTGATCGAAGGCGCTTCACACGGCGCTGGTCTGGGGATTCGTTTCCTCAAGCACCTGGCGCGTACGCGTCTGTTGCTGCACCTCGTCGACATGGCGCCGCTGGATGAAAGCAGCGCGCCGGATGCCGCGGAAGTCATCGTCACTGAGCTGTTCAAGTTCAGCCCTGCGCTGGCGGACCGTGATCGTTGGCTGGTGCTGAACAAGTGCGACCAGATCCTCGAAGAAGAGCACGAGGCCCGCAAGCAGGAGATCATTGATCGCCTGGAGTGGACCGGTCCTGTCTACGTGATCTCGGCCATCGCCAAAGAAGGCACCGATCGCCTGACCCACGACATCATGCGCTATCTCGAAGACCGCGCTGATCGTCTGGCCAATGACCCGGCGTACGCCGCAGAGCTGGCTGAGCTGGATCAACGCATCGAAGATGAAGCCCGCGCCCAGTTGCAGGCGCTGGATGATCAGCGTGCCTTGCGCCGTAGCGGCGTGAAGAGCGTGCATGACATCGGCGACGATGATTGGGATGAGGAAGACGTGGAAGACGAAGATGGTCCGGAAATCATTTACGTCCGCGACTGATCGACTGAAGTAAACTACGACGCCGCTCTTGAAGCGGCGTTTTAGTATCTAGAATTCGGACTCTCTGGCTTAAGGTTGAAAGATCATGCGGAGCAAGGTGACAGGTGCCCAGCGTTGGGTGGTGAAGATCGGAAGTGCGCTGCTGACAGCGGACGGCAAGGGTCTGGATCGCAACGCGATGGGTGTTTGGGTCGAGCAGATGGTGGCCCTGCATGAGGCAGGTGTCGAACTGGTCCTGGTCTCGTCCGGCGCGGTAGCGGCCGGCATGAGCCGTCTGGGCTGGACTGCGCGACCGAGTGCCATGCATGAGCTTCAGGCCGCTGCAGCAATCGGTCAGATGGGTCTGGTGCAGGCGTGGGAATCCAGCTTCGCCGAGCATCAGCGCCATACCGCGCAGATTCTGCTCACCCACGACGATCTGTCCGACCGCAAGCGCTACCTGAATGCCCGAAGCACGCTGCGCACCTTGGTTGAGCTGGGTGTCATCCCTGTCATCAATGAAAACGACACGGTCGTCACCGACGAGATCCGTTTCGGCGACAACGACACGCTGGCGGCGTTGGTGGCCAACCTGGTTGAAGCTGACCTGTTAGTCATCCTGACCGACCGCGACGGCATGTTCGATGCCGACCCTCGCAATAATCCCGAGGCGCAGCTCATTTATGAAGCGCGCGCTGATGATCCCGCCCTTGATGCAGTGGCCGGCGGCACCGGCGGTGCGCTGGGTCGTGGCGGCATGCAGACCAAATTGCGTGCTGCACGACTGGCCGCTCGCTCGGGTGCGCACACCGTGATCGTGGGTGGTCGCATCGAGCGCGTGCTGGCGCGTCTGAAAGCCGGTGAGCGCTTGGGTACGTTACTGTCCCCGGAGCGTGAAATGCTCGCGGCTCGCAAGCAGTGGCTGGCCGGGCATCTGCAAACCCGTGGCACGCTGGTGCTGGACGATGGTGCGGTCAAGGCATTGACCGAAAGCCACAAGAGTCTGTTGCCGGTTGGCGTCAAGCTGGTGCAGGGCAGCTTTCGTCGCGGCGAGATGGTGGTGTGCGTGGCGGCTGACGGCCGCGAGATCGCCCGGGGTCTGAGCAATTACAGCGCGCTGGAAGCGCAGAAGATCATTGGTCTGCCCTCTGACGCCATTGTCAAGGAGCTGGGTTACATGGCTGAGCCTGAGCTCGTGCACCGTGACAACCTGATTCTGGTCTGAATTGCATCATCAAAAAAAGGAAGCATACATGCGAGTCATGAAAGGGCTGGTAGGCGCGTTACTGATGTTGCCAGTGCTGGCGTCAGCTGAAGAGATCGGCCAGGTATCCACCGTGTTCAAGATGGTAGGTCCGAACGATCGAATCGTGGTCGAGGCATTCGACGACCCCAAAGTCGACGGCGTGACGTGCTATCTGTCCCGCGCGAAAACCGGTGGGGTGAAGGGTGGGCTGGGCCTGGCTGAAGACCGTGCCGAAGCGTCCATTGCTTGCCGGCAGGTCGGCCCCATTCACTTCAAGGAGCAATTGAAGGATGGCGACGAGGTGTTCAAGGAGCGGACGTCGCTGGTGTTCAAAACCATGCAGGTCGTGCGATTCCTCGACAAGAAGCGCAACACGCTGGTGTACCTCGTCTATAGCGACAAGGTGATCGAGGGCAGCCCGCAGAACGCCGTGACTGCGATTCCGATTCTGCCATGGACGCCTGCGCCGGCGCCTTGATGCTGTAGAGGCGAATCGAAGAGAGGCAAATCGAAGGCAATAAAAAACCGACCCTGGGGTCGGTTTTTTAACAAGCGAATCGCTTAGGCTGCAGCAGCAAGGTTCAGAGCCTTGATGTGGCCATTCAGGCGACCTTTATGGCGAGCAGCTTTGTTCTTGTGGATGATGCCTTTATCGGCCATACGGTCGATAACTGGCACAGCCAGAACATAAGCAGCTTGCGCTTTTTCAGCGTCTTTAGCGTCGATGGCTTTAACTACATTCTTGATGTAGGTACGAACCATGGAACGCATGCTGGCGTTGTGGCTGCGACGCTTCTCAGCCTGTTTTGCACGTTTTTTGGCGGAAGGTGTGTTGGCCACCGTCGAGCTCCTCGAAAGACTTGGGAAATAGCTAACAAAATAGGCCGCGAATCATGCCGATGAGTTTGACACTTGTCAAGGGCAGTTGATGCGTTCCGCTGAGTGGTCGCCGTGTGGTGCCGAGGTGATTTCTTTCCGGCGTGCGACCTGTAAACTCGCGGGCTTTGGCTCTGAGCTGTTTTGCGGCGCGGAGTATCGCATATATGGAACGCGCTTTGGCGCTTCCTTTGGTCAGGCGTACAACCTTTCGATGAATCTACTCAAATCGCTTGCCGCGGTCAGCTCTATTACGATGCTTTCGCGGGTGCTGGGCTTTGTCCGCGATACGATCATCGCGCGCGCATTTGGCGCCGGTATGGCCACTGACGCCTTCTTTATTGCTTTCAAGCTGCCCAACCTGCTGCGCCGAATTTTTGCCGAGGGCGCCTTCTCACAAGCATTCGTGCCGATCCTGGCGGAATACAAAAGCCAGCAGGGCGAAGAGGCAACCCGCACATTTGTCGCCTATGTCACCGGCCTGCTGACCCTCGCTCTGGCGATCGTCACCGTGCTGGGCGTTGTGTTCGCCCCTTGGGTCATATGGGCAACTGCGCCGGGCTTTGCCGACACACCGGAGAAATTCCAGCTGACCTCGGACCTGTTGCGGGTGACCTTTCCTTATATATTGCTCATCTCGCTGTCGTCGCTGGCCGGGGCGATCCTCAACACCTGGAATCGCTTCTCCGTTCCGGCGTTCGTGCCGACGCTGCTTAATCTGGCGATGATCTTCTTCGCCCTGTTCCTTACGCCGTATTTCCACCCGCCCGTGATGGCGCTGGGCTGGGCGGTGCTGGCAGGCGGGCTGCTGCAGCTTCTTTATCAACTGCCACACCTGAAAAAGATCGGCATGCTGGTACTGCCGCGCCTCAACCTGCGCGACACCGGCGTCTGGCGGGTGATGAAGCAGATGCTGCCGGCCATACTCGGGGTTTCCGTCAGTCAGATTTCGCTGATCATCAACACGATCTTTGCCTCGTTTCTTGTCGCCGGATCGGTGTCGTGGATGTACTACGCCGACCGCCTGATGGAGCTGCCTTCCGGTGTGCTCGGTGTAGCGTTGGGGACGATTCTTCTGCCGATTCTCTCGAAAACCTACGCCAGCCGGGATCGCCACGAATATTCGCGCATTCTCGACTGGGGCCTGCGCTTGTGTTTCCTGTTGGTGCTGCCGTGCACCCTGGCGCTCGGGCTGCTCGCCGAGCCGCTGACGGTTTCGCTGTTCCAGTATGGCAAGTTTGATGGCGTAGATGCCGCGATGACCCAGCGTGCGCTGGTCGCGTATTCGGTCGGGCTGCTGGGCATCATCGTGATCAAGGTGCTCGCGCCTGGCTTTTATGCTCAACAAAATATCCGTACGCCGGTGAAAATCGCGATCTTCACCCTCATAGTGACTCAACTGTTCAACCTGCTTTTCGTCTACGTCATCCATCTGGCGCACGCCGGTCTGGCGCTGGCGATCAGTGTGGGGGCGTGCCTCAACGCCTTGCTGTTGTTCTGGCAGTTGCGCAAGCAGGACCTGTTTCAGCCGCAGCCGGGGTGGCCGGTGTTTTTGGGCAAGCTGATTATCGCTGTGGCGGTGATGTCTGCCGTGCTGCTGGGCCTGATGCATGTGATGCCCGCCTGGTCAGACGGTGAGATGCTGCAGCGATTCCTGCGCCTTGGCGCGCTGGTGCTGGCGGGCGTCGTGGCGTATTTCGGCACCTTGCTGGTGCTGGGCTTCCGGGTCAGACATTTCGCTCGCAAGGCGATCCTGTAGGATCAGTCGTCGTTTTCTGCCGGTTAACGTCGATTGTTGTGGTTTGCCCGGATGTGTCGCCTGTCGTTGACGGCGGTGTGTGGTTATAATCGGCCACTTTATGAGCAAGAAGCGCGTTATGCAGCTGGTTCGAGGCCTTCACAATCTGCGCCCGCAGCACCGGGGCTGCGTCGCCACCATTGGCAATTTCGACGGTGTTCACCGGGGTCACCAGGCTATCCTGGCGAGACTGCGTGAGCGTGCTGTCGAACTGGGCTTGCCCAGTTGTGTGGTGATCTTCGAACCGCAACCGCGCGAGTTCTTTGCTCCCGACACGGCGCCGGCCCGCCTTGCCCGACTGCGCGACAAGCTTGATCTGCTTGCCGCCGAAGGTGTTGATCTGGTGTTGTGTCTGGCCTTCAATCAGCGTTTCAGCAAGCTGAGCGCTTCCGAATTCGTCGACACCGTGCTGATCGATGGTCTGGGCGTGAAGCACCTGGAGGTTGGCGACGACTTCCGTTTTGGTTGTGACCGGATCGGTGATTTTGATTTCCTGCAAAAGGTCGGCGCCGAAAAGGGCTTCACCGTCGAGGCGGCGCAGACCGTCGAAATCGATGGCGTCCGTGTCAGCAGCACCAAGGTGCGCACTGCGCTGGAAGCCGCAGACTTCACGCTGGCCGAGCATTTGCTGGGCCGCCCGTTCGAGATATCCGGCCGGGTGCTGCATGGCCAGAAACTGGCGCGTCAGCTGGGTACGCCCACGGCCAACGTGCAACTCAAACGTCGTCGCGTGCCATTGACCGGTGTCTACCTGGTCAGCGCGCAGATTGACGGCAAGGTATGGCCGGGCGTCGCCAACATTGGCGTGCGTCCCAGCGTGGCGGGCGATGGACGTCCCCACCTGGAGATTCACCTTCTGGACTTTACCGGCGATATCTATGGCCGGCGTTTGACGGTGGTATTCCACCAGAAGCTGCGTAATGAGCAGCGCTTTGCCTCCCTGGAGGCGCTCAAGACGGCGATCGATGCGGATGTCGCTGCCGCTCGTGCCCACTGGCACGACCAACCGCTAAACTTTAGAGCCTGAAATGACCGACTACAAAGCCACGCTTAATCTTCCGGACACCGCCTTCCCTATGAAGGCCGGCCTGCCCCAGCGCGAGCCGCAAACTCTGCAGCGCTGGGACAGCATTGGCCTGTACCAGAAGCTGCGCGAAATTGGCAAGGATCGGCCCAAGTTCGTGCTGCACGACGGGCCTCCGTACGCCAACGGCAATATCCACATCGGTCATGCGGTCAACAAGATTCTCAAGGACATGATCACTCGCTCGAAGACCCTTTCGGGCTTTGACGCGCCTTATGTTCCCGGCTGGGATTGCCACGGTCTGCCGATCGAGCACAAGGTCGAAGTCACCCACGGTAAAAACCTGCCTGCGGACAAGACCCGCGAGCTGTGCCGTGCCTACGCGGCCGAGCAGATCGAAGGACAGAAAGCCGAATTCATTCGTCTGGGCGTGCTCGGCGATTGGGCCAACCCCTACCGCACCATGGACTTCGCCAACGAAGCCGGGGAAATCCGCGCGCTGGCTGAAATGGTCAAGAACGGCTTCGTCTTCAAGGGCTTGAAACCGGTCAACTGGTGCTTCGATTGCGCCTCGGCGCTGGCTGAAGCGGAAGTCGAGTACCAGGACAAGAAATCGTCCACCATCGACGTGGCCTTCCCGGTTGCCGATGCCGACAAGCTGGCTGCCGCCTTCGGTCTGCCAAGCCTGGGCAAACCTGCTGCCATTGTGATCTGGACCACCACCCCGTGGACCATCCCGGCGAACCAGGCGCTCAACGTTCACCCGGAATTCACCTACGCGCTGGTCGATACCGGCGAGCGCCTGCTGGTGCTGGCTGAAGAGCTGGTTGAGTCCTGCCTCAAGCGCTGGAACCTCGAAGGTTCGGTGCTGGCGACTGCCGAGGGTTCAGCGCTTGAGCTGATCAACTTCCGTCATCCGTTTTACGATCGTCTTTCGCCCATCTATCTGGCGGACTACGTCGAGCTGGGCGCGGGTACCGGCGTCGTTCACTGCTCGCCGGCCTATGGCGTCGACGACTTCGTGATCTGCAAGGCCTACGGCCTGACCAACGACGACATCATCAGCCCGGTGCAAAGCAACGGCGTGTACAGCCCGTCGCTGGAGTTCTTTGGCGGCCAGTTCATCTTCAAGGCCAACCAGCCCATCATCGACAAGCTGACCGAAGTCGGCGCGCTGCTGCACACCGAAACCATCACCCACAGCTACATGCACTGCTGGCGCCACAAGACGCCGCTGATCTACCGCGCCACCGCGCAGTGGTTCGTCGGCATGGACAAGCAGCCGACGTCGGGTGACACCCTGCGTAACCGCGCCGTGAAAGCCATCGAAGAAACCAAATTCGTCCCGGCATGGGGGCAGGCGCGCCTGCACTCGATGATCGCCAACCGCCCTGACTGGTGCATCTCCCGTCAGCGCAACTGGGGCGTGCCGATCCCGTTTTTCCTGAACAAGGAAAGCGGCGAGCTGCACCCGCGCACCGTCGAGCTGATGGAAGAAGTCGCTCAGCGCGTCGAGCAGGAAGGCATCGAAGCCTGGTTCAAGATGGACGCTGCCGAGCTTCTGGGTGACGAAGCGCCGCACTACGACAAGATCTCCGACACCCTGGACGTCTGGTTCGATTCCGGCACCACGCACTGGCATGTCCTGCGCGGCTCACATCCGATGGGCCACGAAACCGGTCCACGCGCTGACCTGTACCTGGAAGGCTCGGACCAGCATCGCGGCTGGTTCCATTCTTCGCTGCTGACCGGTTGCGCCATCGACAATCACGCGCCGTACCGTGAGTTGCTCACCCATGGTTTCACCGTGGACGAGAACGGCCGCAAGATGTCCAAGTCGCTGGGCAACGTCATCGCGCCGCAGAAAGTCAACGACACGCTGGGCGCCGACATCATGCGTCTGTGGGTTTCGGCGACCGATTATTCCGGTGAAATGGCCGTCTCGGACACCATCCTGCAGCGCAGCGCCGATGCGTACCGTCGCATCCGCAACACCGCGCGCTTCCTGCTCTCGAACTTGACCGGCTTCAACCCGGCCACTGACTTGCTGCCTGCTGAAGACATGCTGGCACTGGATCGCTGGGCCGTGGATCGTGCGTTGCTGCTGCAACGTGAGCTGGAAGAACACTACGGCGAGTACCGTTTCTGGAACGTCTACTCGAAGGTGCACAACTTCTGCGTGCAGGAGTTGGGCGGCTTCTACCTCGACATCATCAAGGATCGCCAGTACACCACTGGCGCCAACAGCAAGGCGCGTCGTTCCTGCCAGACCGCGCTGTTCCACATCTCCGAAGCGCTGGTTCGCTGGATCGCACCGATCCTGGCGTTTACCGCCGACGAGCTGTGGCAGTACCTGCCGGGCGACCGTAACGAGTCGGTCATGCTCAACACCTGGTATACCGAGCTGAGCGAACTGCCGGAAGGCTTCGAGCTGGACCGCGCCTACTGGGAGCGGATCATGGCGGTGAAGGTGGCGGTCAACAAGGAAATGGAGAACCTGCGCGCGGCCAAGGCCATCGGCGGCAACTTGCAGGCTGAAGTCACGCTGTACGCCGAAGACGCGTTGGTGGCGGATCTGTCCAAGCTGAGCAATGAGCTGCGTTTTGTGCTGATCACCTCAACGGCTAGCGTCGCGCCTTTCGTCAGCGCGCCTGCCGATGCTGTGGTCACCGAAGTTGCCGGCCTGAAACTCAAGGTCGTCAAATCCGACCACGCCAAGTGCGCGCGCTGCTGGCATCACCGCGAGGACGTCGGGGTCAATCCCGAGCATCCGGAAATCTGCGGTCGTTGCGTCGACAACATCAGCGGCGCAGGCGAGGTTCGTCACTATGCTTAATGCATCGGCTGGCCGTATGGGCCGACTGGGTTGGTTGTGGCTGAGCGTGCTGGTGGTGGTCATTGATCAGGCCAGCAAGTTCTACTTCGAAAACCGCCTGGAGTTGTACGAGCAGATCGTCATCCTTCCTGACTACTTCAGCTGGATGCTGGCCTACAACACCGGGGCTGCGTTCAGCTTCCTGGCCGACAGCTCCGGCTGGCAGCGCTGGTTGTTTGCGCTGATTGCGGTAGTGGTGAGTGCGGTTCTGGTGGTCTGGCTCAAGCGTCTCGGGCGCGACGAAACCTGGTTGGCGGTTGCGCTTGCCCTCATCCTGGGCGGGGCGCTGGGTAATCTGTACGACCGAATCTTCATCGGCCATGTCATAGACTTCATCTTCGTGCATTGGAAAGAACACGGCTTCCCGGCCTTCAATGTTGCGGACAGCGCCATTACCGTCGGCGCGATCATGCTGGCTCTGGACATGTTCAAGAGCAAGAAAACCGGAGAACCCGTCAATGACTGATAAGTCGATGGCCGAACAGGCTACTCAGGAAACACGCATCGGTCAGAACACGGAAGTCACCCTGCATTTCGCCCTGCACCTGGAAAATGGCGACACCGTCGACAGTACGTTCGACAAGGCCCCGGCGACCTTCAAGGTCGGCGATGGCAGTCTGCTGCCGGGCTTTGAAGCACTGATCTTCGGCTTCAAGGCCGGGGACAAGCGCACGCTTCAGGTGCCGCCGGAAAACGCTTTCGGTCAGCCGAACCCGCAAAACCTGCAGATCATGCCGCGCTCGCAGTTCCAGAACATGGAGCTGTCCGAAGGGCTGCTGGTGATCTTCAACGATGCGGCGAATACCGAGCTGCCTGGCGTGGTGAAAGCGATGGACGATGATCAGGTCACCGTCGATTTCAACCATCCGCTGGCGGGCAAGACGTTGACCTTCGAAGTGGAAATTTTCGAGGTGAAGGCACTCTGAGCATCGCCAGAGCGCTTGGCCCCGGCACTGTTCGGGGCCTTTTCGTTTATATGTTTCATTGCGCGTAGACACGAGGCACATCATGCAAATCAAACTCGCCAACCCACGTGGCTTCTGCGCCGGGGTGGACCGTGCGATCGAAATCGTCAATCGCGCGCTGGAAGTGTTTGGCCCGCCGATCTACGTGCGCCATGAAGTGGTTCACAACAAATTCGTCGTCGAAGACCTGCGCAGCCGTGGCGCGATCTTCGTCGAAGAGCTGGAGCAGGTGCCGGACGACGTCATCGTGATCTTCAGTGCCCACGGCGTATCGCAGGCGGTGCGCACCGAGGCGGCAGGTCGCGGTTTGAAGGTGTTCGACGCCACGTGTCCGCTGGTGACCAAAGTGCATATCGAAGTGGCGCGCTACAGCCGTGACGGTCGCGAGTGCATCCTGATCGGTCACGCCGGTCACCCTGAAGTCGAGGGCACCATGGGTCAGTACGACGCCAGCAACGGTGGCGCGATCTATCTGGTCGAAGACGAAACAGACGTCGCCAATCTCCAGGTAAGCAATCCCGAGAACCTGGCTTTCGTGACCCAGACGACGCTGTCGATGGACGACACCAGCCGTGTGATCGACGCCCTGCGCACACGATTCCCGGCCATTGGTGGCCCGCGCAAGGACGACATCTGTTACGCCACGCAAAACCGGCAGGATGCGGTCAAGGTCTTGGCTGACGAGTGTGACGTGGTGCTGGTGGTCGGCAGCCCAAACAGCTCCAACTCCAATCGCCTGCGTGAACTGGCTGAACGCATGTCGACCCCGGCCTATCTGATCGACGGCGCCGAAGACATGCAGCGCAGCTGGTTCAACGGCGTTGGACGCATCGGCATCACCGCCGGCGCCTCGGCGCCTGAGGTCCTGGTACGTGGCGTGATTCAGCAGCTGCACGCCTGGGGTGCTACCGGCGAAGACGAGCTGGCCGGGCGCGAAGAAAACATCACCTTCTCGATGCCAAAGGAATTGCGCGTCAAGTCGCTGCTGTAATCCGCTCATACCTTAACCGCTTCATGCGCAGGGCTCGCCGCTGAATCCTTCGGATCGCAGCGTGACCCTGCCGGTCACCGCAATCGCCAACTGGTAGTGGCTGGCGGGTGAGTCTTTGAGGCAGACCGCCAGTGTCCCGTTGGCGTTGTTCAGCAGCCGCCCCGTGTTATCGAAACCTATGCGCGCAGCTACCTTGCTGTTGCCGACGACCCTGACATTTCGGTGGCTGGCGAACTCGGCCAGTGATAGCTCGCCCTCGTCCCTGAACTGGTTGCGGTTGCTGTCCACGAACACGTTCCAGCCTCGGCTCCAGTTATTTTCCAGCGCCTGCATCACCACCGGCTGACTGCGCAAAATCGCCTCGGTCCGGGCCATTCGCAGCCCGCTGGCGAGTTGCTGAGCCGTGTCCTGACGGCGTTGAGAATCGATCAGTTGCCCGAAGGCAGGGATCGCCAGCGTGGCGACGATGCCGACAATCACCAACCCTGCCAGTAGTTCTATCAGCGTCAATCCGTGCTGTTTCACGAGTGTCTTCCGTTGAGTGCGGCGCTCAAGCAAACACCCGCTCAGCCATGCTGACAACCGGGTCGATTGTCAGCCGGTATGTCCGCAAGCCGCCGTTACACATCCTCCGGGCAAACCGCCGCGCATCGTCTTCAATGGCGTCTGCATGGGAATGACCGAGGTGGGTGATGGGAGGGAAGGCGATGCAATCAGGGATGACATTGATCGAAGTGCTGGTCGCGTTGCTGATCTTCAGCGTCGGCATATTGAGCGTGGCGATGCTGCAGCTCAACGCCCTGAAATACACCGACAGCTCGATGCGCAGCATGCACGTCAGCTTCATCGCCCACGATCTTTTCGAGCGCATCCGCGCCAATCCGGGCAGCAGTTACGTGCTGGCTTCGCTGAGTCAGGCGCCGACATCCGGCAGTCTCGCCGTCCCTCGCCAGCAAGACCTGTACGACTTCGCCACGCAGTTGAAACGCGCAGCCGGTGAGGACGCCGAGGCATCGATTGCGGTAGCGGGATCGAGCGTGACCCTCACATTGACGTGGGACGATTCCCGTGCCAGCCAGGAGGCCGCGCAGAAGCAAACGCTCACGCTGACCGCCGATGTCTCTGCCGAGCGGGGCGCACGGCCATGAACGCATCGGTGAAAGGCTTTGGCCTCGTCGAGGTTTTGTTGGCGCTGGTGCTGGGATTGGTGATGTCGCTGGCCTTGGCGCAGATATTCATCAGCTCAAAGAGCAGCTATGCCAGTCAGACATCGTCCGCCAGCCTGCAGGAAGACGCGCGATTCGTCCTCAGCAAAATGGTCCAGGAAGTGCGGCTGGTAGGTATGTTCGGCTGCTTGGGGAAGGTCGAGGACGCCACTGCCGGCAATGGCTTCTCCAAGGCGTTTGAAGAGCCAATCGCTTGGGACGCCCGTTCCGAGACACTGATCCTTGCGACGGCCGGAACCGGGGAGGGCGGAGGCTGGTCGACCTGGGTCATTCACACTGACTGCGTGTCCTCCGCCACCGCGTACACCAACGGCCGGGCGCCCCGACTTGCCCCCAATGAGACTGCGATGCCAGTGCACCGACAGGTCTATCGCTTTAATAAGGCGCGCAACGAACTGTCGCTGAACGGCCAGCCCCTCGTCAGCAACGTGCGCGCGTTCAGCGTGCTGTTCGGCGTCGCCAGCTCGACCCGCGAGCGCTCCATCGCGCGGTACGCCGCGACCGCCGATCCCTCGTTGATCCGCAGCGTGCGATTGACCCTGACCCTGTTCGACCCCGCAGACCGCGTGCAGGAACAGACCATTGATGTTGTCGCCGCCCTCCGTAATCGGCTGGGATGAGGGCAGGAACATGAATGCGCAACGTGGTGCGGTGTTGATCGTCAGCCTGGTGTTCCTGTTGCTGCTGACCCTATTGGCGACATCGTCGATGCAGAACGCCACGCTCCAGGAAAAAGTGGCCGGCACCCTCAAGCTGCGCGATGCATCTTTTCAGTCCGCCGAGACAGCGCTGCGCATTGCTGAAGCGAAAATCGTGGCGCCGGGTTTTTCGTTGCCGGCTTGTTTGTCGCCAGCGAAATGTTTGCCACCGCCTGAAGCGCTGACCCTTTCCAGCAGCGGAACGGGCGGGGCCTCGGGTGTGGATTGGGTCGCGACGCGAGGCGGTTATTACGGCATTCAGCATGTCGGCCAAACCGATCAACCCGCCAGTGGCGCAGACGGTCAACTCTGGACCTTGTACCGCGTGACGGCCATTGGCATCGCGGGCAACTCACGCACCGTGCTCGAAAGCGTTCATACGCAGGAGCGTCGCTTGATGTGGCGGCAGCGGCAATGAACAGACCAACCGCAGGCTTCACACTGATCGAGCTGCTGATTGCCATCGCCATCGTCGCTATTCTCGCCGCCGTCGCGTACCCGCAATACAGCGAATACACCCGGAAAACCCGCCGCTCCGAGATCGCTGGTGTGCTGGTTGAAGAGGCGCAGAAGCTTGAGCGGTTTCATTCGCGGGCAGGGCAATACTCGGACGTCAGCGGGCCGCCGGCATTTAGTCATGAGGTGTCGGTCGGGAATGGGTTTTATCGGATAGGGGCTGAGCGCAAGGAGCGGACGTTCAGGTTGACCGCGTCACCGATTGGCGAGGGGATGATGGGAGGCGATGCGTGTGGGAGTTTTGTGCTGGAAAACACTGGCAGACGCGACAATCTCGGGATGTCGGGGGCTGCCAGTGTGTCGGGGTGTTGGGGGCGCTGAAATGAGTTATGTGGCCTATGGCGACGCATGTCAGGGCGTTCGTCCGTCGAAAACAGCCACACATCTCCCCGACAAATATTGAAACAACCGGTTGCTATATAGTTTCTCCATTAAGGAGAGATTAAATGCCCAAACGGTGTCGGGGTTTTACGCTGATTGAGTTACTGGTGACCATCACGCTGGTCGGGATTCTTGCCGCGATCGCCATTCCAAGTTTCAGCTCTGCCATCCAGAACACCAAGGCCGATACCGAGGTAAGCGACTTTCAGCGTTTCCTTAATTACGCCCGCCAACAGGCCATAAACAGTGGCACTGTCATCCGTGTCACACCATCGGTGGCGGGCACTGCCTGGAATACTCAGCTGAGTGCTATTGATCCTGCGGCAACGGCGCCGATTCCCATTCTGCGAGTTTTGCCAGCGATGGACTCTGCATCAGTGCTTACAGTGAGCGGAAATCCTACTGCGATTGACTTCAACAACCTGGGCGGTTTGGCCGCCCCGGTACCGACGGCGGCCGCTGCCGTCAGCGTTACCTACACACGCGGTACCATTAGCCGAGTGATTAATATATGCCTCAGCGGCCGTATTGTTCTGGGCGGTTGCTGATGAACGCGAAGATGAATTCCAGGCAACAAGGCACAACGCTCATTGAGGTGTTGGTTTCCCTGCTTGTGCTGGCGATTGGGCTTCTGGGCGCGGCGGCACTCCAGTTGAATGCGCTGAAATACACTGACAGTTCAAGGCTCAGCAGTCAGGCCAGCTTTGTGGCGTATGACATGATGGACCGCATACGTGCCAATCCTGACGCGGACTATCGGCTGGCTTCCCTGGCGGCAGCCCCCCCTGCTGGCGATGTGAACGTTCCACGCACGCAAGATCTTTATGATTTCAAGACCAACATCCAGAGCTTTGACCTCGCCACAGGCGATGGGAGCATTGTTGTCGAGAAGCGTGCGGTCACCATTACCGTGACCTGGAGCGATGCCCGCGCAGCCAATACGGCAAACTTCCTGCAAACCTTCACTTTGAAGAGTCGTGTGGCGATAGACGCGAAGGTGACGCAATGAAGCACCGCGCCAGAGGCTTCGGCCTGATCGAGATCATGATCTCGCTGCTATTGGGTCTGCTTATAGTGGCGGGCGTTATTCAGATTTTCATTTCAGCCAAGAACACCTATCTGTCGCAGAACGCCTCGGCGGTCATGCAAGAAGATGCTCGTTTCATTCTCACTAAAATGGCTCAGGAGATACGCATGGTGGGGATGTTCGGCTGTCTGGCGACGGTCAAAGACTCAAGCACCAACAGTGATTTTGCCGCGGCGCAAATGACGCCAGTCCGGTGGGACAACGCAGCTTCAAAATTGACGCTGGTGACAGCCGATGTGGGAAACAACGGCGGTATTCCGACCTGGACCGTTGTCTCCGACTGCAAATCCGGATCGACTGCGACAACCGGAGCGGCTACGCCCGCCATCAATCAGATAGCGTTTCCGATACGTCAGCTCATTTACCAGTTTTCGAATAATCAAATACTGCTAGGCGGCGCTGCAATTGTCAGCAACGTGAACAAATTTACGGTCATGTTCGGCACTGCCAATACGGCCTCGGACACAACCGTTACGGGGTACACCGCGACGCCCGCCAGCACGAATCTGATACGCAGCGTGCGGCTGACCCTGGAGATGAAAGACCCAACCGGTCGAGTGCAAAGCCAGACGTTCAGCGTTCTCACCGCTTTACGTAACCGTCTCTATTAGGTATGGCGATCGTGAACGCAGCTAAATATAAAACAGTTCAACACACCCGGCCCCGCGAGCGTGGCATGGCGCTGATTGTCAGTCTGGTGTTTCTCCTGCTGCTGACGTTAATCGGGATTTCGTCAATGCAGAACGCGACGCTTCAGGAAAAGATGTCGGGCAGCGTCAAGTTTCGCAACGAGTCCTTCCAGCTCGCAGAGGCGGCTGTGCGGATCGGGGAGTCTGTGGTTCAGGGTAACAATTACAAACTGGCGACCTGCACTAAGTGTGCACCACCTTCTGATGCCGCCACTGTTTCGGCAGCGGCTGCCAACACGTCCACGGGAGTCAGTTGGACGGCAGTGGATGGCGGTTTTTGGGCAGTGCAGAAAATTGCGACAACGAAGGACCCGGTCAACCTCAATCTGGTCGGGTGGGATGAAAGTAAGTCGTGGACGCTGTATCGCATCACAGGCGTCGGCATCTCTGGTAACTCGCGCACTGTAGTGGAAAGCATCTATGCCAAACGTTGAGTGGTATCGCAGAGCAAGGCTTTATCTGGGCAGGCTTTTGATGGGTGTATTGCTCGGCCTTTATGGCTCGGCCACTGCCTTCGCGGCGTTTGTGCCGTCTGACTCCCCCTTGTTAACCGTAGGGTCGGTGACGCCCAACGTCATGCTGTTGGTCGATGACTCCGGGAGTATGAACAGCATCATTTGGGCCTCAGGGTTCGATCCCAATGCGAACCCGGTGCAAGTGTACAGCTGCAATTCGGATTTCAACTGCAATAACGTCACTTCCCTGGATATGACAGACACCAATTTTTTTGTGGGAAACCTGCGTGCCGGCGGCTGCGATAATGGGTATGACGGCTTCTACAAGTTCACCACACGTACCCTCGTCTGTCTAAAGCTCCCCGACCCTGTCGGTAACGGTAATACTCGTTACACCACTGCTTACATTAGCTACTTGCTTTACGGTACGTCGTTGACCAAAAAAGACTACACCGACGGGTCTGTGCCTAACGATTACCGGATCAACGTCGCCCGTACAGCGTCTGCGGCATTGGTGGCCAGCAATCGAAATCTGCGAATAGGCCTGGCTACCTTCAACCCACCAACGAGCCGAGACTCTGGGCCGGGCGGTAACATTGCAAGAGCGATCAGCGATCTAACCCAGACGACTTCTACAACCACTGCGCAAGCCAATACAAACTACAACTCGCTGATCTCGTCCATCAATGGCCTCGCGGCAATCGCCAACACGCCATTGGCTAAAACGTATTACGAAGTGACGCGCTATTTCCGCGGAATGGCGCCTTACTACAACTCCACGCCGACGACCTACACCAGCCCTATCCAGTACCGTTGCCAGCGCAACTATGGCGTGGTGATAACCGATGGTCTGCCGACCTACGACCGGACATTTCCAACCAACGACCCTTTGGGCGGTGCAAACTTGCCTAACTGGGACGGCAAAAATAACGACGGTGACAACCTCAATGGCGATGGTGAGGGTGACACGCTGTATCTGGACGATATGGCGAAATTTGCCTACGACATCGACATGCGAACGGGCGGCACCGATGCTGCGGGGAAAAGCTGGGACGCCACCGACTTCCCCACGCAGAACATGTTCACCTATACCGTGGGGTTCACAGCAGCTAATGCGATGCTCTCCGACGCTGCCGCTTATGGCAAAGGCACTTACTATCAAGCGACGGATAGCGCCGGCCTGAACGCTGCGTTATCTGCTGCTCTTAACGACATCACCTCCCGCGCGGGGACCGGGGGAGGGGCGGCGTCCAACTCGTCGTCACTGTCGAGCACTTCTGTGTTTTTCCAGACGCAGTACGACCCAACTGACTGGCGCGGTACGATCAAGGCTTTGGCGATTGCGGCGGATGGAAGCGTCAACACCTCATCGCCTATCTGGTCTACGGACGACCAGATCATTCCCGGCATAACCCCTACTTATGAGTCCTGGAACACGCTGACCAATAGCGTTATCGCTTTAACGTATGCCAGCTTCTCACCACAGCAGCAGGTCGCTCTTAACGCCAGCCTGCCCGTAGGGGTTTCCGGCGCAGATTTGGTGCAGTGGACTAAAGGGACGAACAAGACAGGTCTGAAAACAAGGACCGTGCTGCTAGGTGATGTGATTAATTCACCGTTGGCCTACGCGTCACCTACAGACAACCCCGCGTCAGACCCTGTTGCCGACAATAGCTACTCCACCTACGTGGACATTAAATCCAACTCGATGAGCCCCCGCCTGGTGGTGAATGCCAACGATGGACTGGTAAACGTGATTGATCCGTCAACGGGCAAGAGGCTTTATGCGTATATGCCGTCCACCGTTTTGGCGAACCTGCATTACGTTGCCGACCCAAGCTACATCAATGGGGTTTCACACAAATTCCTGGTGGATGGGCAAATCTCGATTGTAGATGTCCAGTACGCATCGTCGTGGAAGACGCTCGCCATTGGTGGTACTGGGGCGGGGGGCAAGGGTTTTTACGCGTTGCAAATGTTCAATGCCGGTGCCTCGAATACCGTGAAAGCCTTGTGGGACATAAGCAGTGTCACCGCAGGCTTTGGCAATATGGGCTACGCCTACGCCAAGCCGGAAGTGGCTCAATTGCCCGATGGCCGATGGGCAGCGTTCATTTCGAACGGCTACGGCAGCACCAACGGCGTGGCGTCGTTATTCGTTGTGGATGTCAGCACTGGGGCACTCATCAAAGAAATACCAGTTGATACGTCAGGCAACAACGGGTTGTCCTCCGTCAAATTACGCGTCAACGCTGCAAGTGTTGTTCAGTACGCGTATGGCGGTGATTTGAAGGGGCAAATGTGGAAGTTCGACTTCACATCACAGGCCGCGCCCACGGGTAAAGTTGGGCTGGGCGGCAGTCCTTTATTTACGGCTTCCGGGGGAGCGAATCAGCCGATTACCGCTCAGCCAGTCGTGGGTAACAACCCGAACGGCGGCAAGATGGTTTACTTTGGTACCGGTAAATTAATGGAAGCGTCGGACAAAACCATGACAGCGACTCAGGCGTTCTATGCGGTCTGGGACAACGATGGGACGAGTGCCAACTACCACGAGAGCGACCTAGTGGCGCAAGCCATTAATGGCACGTACAACGCATCCTCAGTACAGTTTTTTACAACCACCCAGAACGACGTAAATTACGCCGCCAAGAAAGGTTTCTACCTCCCGCTGATCTACAACAACATCGCGACGGGTGAGCGGGTTATCTACGCCGCCAACCTCGGCTTCGGTAGGGTTCGATTCGCCACTGCAATTGTCGACACTACGGATCCTTGCTCCAGTTCGGGGTCCAGTAGGTTCGTGGATCTAGATGCTTTGAATGGGAGGATGCTCAGCTATCCCGTGCTGGATACGAACGGGGACGGACAGATAAACAGTTCTGACTCCAATTCAAGCGGCTTCCTGGTGAGCGGCGGCGTTCTAAATCCGGGTGTTGTGCTGGATAAAGATAACGGTAATCAAGAGTTTGTTAGTAACTCTAATACGTTCAACGAGGCGGGCGGCCCGTCAAACCGACGTATCATGTGGCGACAGATCAGATGAGGAAAGAAAAAATAATGGGCAGTAAAGCGAAGGGATTCACCCTTATAGAACTGATGATCGTCGTGGCGATTGTGGGTATTCTCGCTGCGATCGCGTACCCCAGTTACACCGAATATGTGAGGCGCACTCACCGTACCGAGATTGCCGGGTTGCTCATGGAGCAGAGCCAGATTCTGGAACGCGCTTTTACCAAAACCGGCAGTTATCTGAACGTGCCAGTCCTTGGCAATGCTTGGTACAACGTTGCCTATGTATCTTCGACGCCTGCTGGTATGGATTTCACGCTGACCGCAACACCCGCTCCCGGCTCCATGATGAATGGCGACAAGTGCGGCAATTTCCAGATCACCAATACTGGCTTGCGGACTAACTCCACCGGGCTGTCGAACAAAGACTGTTGGGGCCGTTGAATCCATGCAGATGAAAAAGTCGTGGCCGTTGTGCTAAATCAAGACATAGTCATTATCGGCGGCGGCGTCATCGGTCTCCTGACCGCCTTCAACCTCGCCCCCAAAGTCCGAAGCGTGACGCTGCTCGACCGCTCGGAAGTCGGCCAGGAATCCTCGTGGGCCGGCGGCGGCATCGTGTCGCCGCTCTACCCGTGGCGCTACAGTCCTGCCGTCACTGCACTCTCACACTGGTCGCAGGATTTTTATCCACAGCTCGCCGAACGCTTGCTGGCATTGACCAGCATCGATCCGCAGGTGCACAAGACCGGCCTTTACTGGCTGGACCTCGACGACGAAGCAGAGGCGCTCGAATGGGCAGCGCGTATGAATCGTCCGCTGACATCGGTGGATATTTCTGCGGTGTACGACGCCGTCCCCGTCATGGGCGGTGGCTACTCACGTGCAGTGCACATGGCCGACGTCGCCAACGTGCGCAACCCGCGTCTGGTCAAGTCGCTCAAGGCGGCACTGCTGGCGCTGCCGAACGTGGTGATTCGTGAGCACTCCCAGGTCATCGACTTCGTGCGTGAAGGTGATCGCATAGTGGGTGTCACGACGGAAGAGGGCGATGTGCTCGGCGACAGCGTGGTGCTGGCGGCAGGTGCATGGAGCGGCGACTTGCTCGGCAAGCTGGGGCTGGCGTTGCCCGTTGAGCCGGTCAAAGGTCAGATGATTCTCTACAAATGTGCCGCCGACTTTCTGCCGAGCATGATCCTCGCCAAGGGCCGTTACGCGATTCCCCGTCGTGACGGGCATATCCTCATTGGCAGTACGCTCGAACACGAAGGGTTTGATAAGACACCCACCGAAAATGCCCTGGAAAGCCTGAAAGCCTCGGCGATCGAACTGATCCCCGCATTGGCGGATGCACAGGTGGTCGGGCACTGGGCAGGGTTGCGGCCGGGCTCGCCTGACGGCATTCCTTTCATCGGGCCGGTACCGAATCAACCAGGCTTGTGGCTGAACTGCGGGCACTACCGCAACGGCCTGGTGCTGGCGCCAGCTTCGTGTCAGTTGTTGACGGATTTGCTGGTAGGAGAAACGCCGATCATTGATGAGACGCCTTATGCGCCGGAAGGAAGACTGAAGCCCTGAGCCTTCATCTCTTTCGCCAGTAAGCCTCGAAGTGTTTCGGTACTCGCAAGTAAACCTGCGAGTACCGCGTCATCAGCGTCACGGTTATTTATCAAAACGAAAAGACGCGCCATATGCCGAGTCCGGCAAACGGCTGCCGCCATCCCCCTGTAGCCTTGAACGCAAGGTTCCGCGCTGCGGTTGTGTGCGATACAGCCCACGTTTCTGCAAGGCGGGCACCACCCACTCGACGAAATCTTCCAAACTGCCGGGACTGATCAGCGGATTGATCATGTAGCCACTGGTGCCGCTGATCCGGGCGTGCTCCTCAATGCGCTGCGCCACTTGTTCCGGCGTGCCCACCAGAATCAGGTCAGTGCCTCGGGTGACGTTGGCAAAGCGCTGTCTGACGTCGCCAGCGGTGAGCGGCTTGCCGCTGCCGTCCGGGCGCATCACATAAGAGGTCATGCCTTCGGTGTGGGTAGACAGCGGCTCGTTATCGCTATAACGGCTGAGGTCGATACCGGTGTCGCCCGCATAGCTGACCAACTGAGCCTGGGCGTTGTAGTTACTTTGCAATTTCTCGTATTTTTGCTGGGCCTCTATCTCTGTTTTAGCGGTGACGATGCGCAGCACTGTCAGGGCTTTGACATCATCCGCTGCGCGGCCACGAGCCCGGGCTTGAGCCCAGATATCTTCCAGCCCCTGGCGAATCTCGTGAGGGTTCGACTTGGCGGTGAAAATCATCTCGGCATGCTTGGCGGCAAACTGGCGGCCTCGGCCTGACCAGCCGGCCTGGATCAGCAGGGGTGTGCGCTGTGGTGACGGCGCCGTGAGGTGCGGACCCGCAACCCGGTAGTGATCGCCTGAATGATTGATCGGACGGATGCGCTCGCCACGGGCATAGAGCGCGACAGATTTGTCGGCCACTACCGCGTCATCAGCCCAGCTGCCCTCCCAAAGTTTGTAGACCACATCGAGAAATTCCTCGGCCCGCTCATAGCGGTCATCGTGCTTGATCATCTCCTCAAGCCCGAAGTTACGCGCGGCGCTGTTCAGGTAGGAGGTGACGATATTCCAGCCGATACGGCCGTCAGTGAGGTGGTCAAGCGTGCTGAAGCGCCGGGCATGGCTGAACGGATGTTCGTAGCTGGTGCTTACCGTCACGCCGAACGCGAGGTTCTCAGTCACCGCCGCCAGCGCCGGAATAATCATCAACGGGTCATTGGCGGGCGCTTCAACTGCCCACTTCATGGCGGCATCAGCGTTGCCGCCGTACACGTCGTAAAAACCCAGCACATCACCAAAGAACATCATGTCCAGATGCGCCTGATCGGCAATTCGAGCCTGGTTTGACCAGAAGCGTAACGAGTTCATGGTCAGACGCTCGTCTGCCGGGTGAGTCCAGAGGCTGGGGGCGCCACCGCAGCCCACGCTGGCTTGCTCATACAGGGCGAACAACAGAGGTTTTGGATCGGACATGGGATTTCCTGCCAAAAGGGTGAAGCGCTGGCTATCAGCGCTGATTCGTGAAGCCTTTGCCGTAGTGGCGCTCCAATCGGAGTTGGATCAGCTCAAGCCCGATGGACATCAGCCAGTAGAGCACCGCTGCGGTGGTCAACATCTCAATGTAGCGATACGAAGAGCGGCCATAGGACTGCGCGAGAAACATCACCTCCCAAACCCCCATGACCGACACCAGCGATGAGTCCTTGAGCATGGAAATGAACTGGCTGGTGGCGGGTGGGATGATGGTGCGCATGGCTTGGGGCAACACAATCTGAATGAACGTTGTCATGGGTTTGAGGCCCAGTACGGCGGCAGCTTCACGTTGGCCCGGCGCCACGGAGAGAATCCCGGCGCGAAAGATTTCGCTCAGGTAGGCGCCGTAGTTGAGTGACAAGGCGATGATCCCGGCGCTGATAGCGCCAGGCACCACGCCCAGTTGTGGCAGCCCCAGATAGATCAGCAGTATCTGGATCAGCAGAGGCGTGCCCCGAAAGAACGACGCGTAGAAGCTGGCGATACCAAACGCCACGGCGCTGCGCGACAGCCGCGCCAACGCCGTGACGAAACCCAGGATCAACGATAACCAGATCGAACAGAAGCACAGGAACAGCGTCAACGCCGCCCCCTGCAGAAAGCCGTTCGGGCCCAGGTGCACGCCGACCAAGTTGGGAAGCTTGTCCAGAATGATCGAGAACTTCAGGTCGAAGCTCAGGAAAAACTGCACGCACGCCCCCAGCAGCACCAGCCAGGTCAGATAAACGCGTGTGCGAAAGCCCAGGCGCGTGCGTACCCTGCCGAGCAGCGTTTCAGGTGCGCCTGCAGTTGGCGCCGGTCGTGGTTCAAAGGCACTCATTGGGTAATGTCTGAGCCGATCCACTTTTGCGAAATCTTGCTCAACGTGCCGTCAGCCTTGAGCTGGGCGATGACCTCGGTCACTTTGGTTCGCCACTCGGGGTCGCCTTTTTCGATCGCGACGACGTTGGGCTCGGCATACAGCGGCTCACCGACGACCTTGAAGCGCGGGTCTTGGGCGATGCGTTGGTTCGCCGTAATCAAATTGGTGACCATGGCGTCCAGACGTACGCCAGTGCCCAGCGCCAAGTCTTGGAAAGCCACCTGCTCATTGTCGTAGGGGGCAACTTGAACGTTGCTGAAAGGGTACGTGATGGGCTTGTCTTCAGCCCCTTCGATCACAAGGTCTTTGTTCAGGTAGGCCTCATAGGTCGAGGCGCTGATAACGCCGACTTTCTTGCCAGACAAGTCTTTACCAGTGCTGATGCTCTGGTCCTTGGCGTTGACAACGACCACCGCGGGCGACTGGTAGTAGGTCGCCGGGAAGTCAAAGACTTCAGCACGTGCCTTGCTGGGCGTCATCGAGCAGATGCAGATGTCAAAGCGACCGCTCCAATGACCGGCGGCGATCACGTCCCATGAGGGCGTCTCAAGCTTGAGTTTGACGCCAAGACGCTCGGCCACAGCCTTGGCGACATCCACATCGAATCCATCCAGCTGGTTCTGATCATTCAGAAACGAAAAGGGCGGATAACTTTCCATCAGGACTTCGGTCAATTCGCCTGTTTTCGTCACGCGATCCAAGGTTGAACCGGCAAATGCCGTCGAGCAGGCGACAAGCAAAGCAGCGCCAATAACAAAGTGAGATTTCTGTTTCAAGGACACGCTCCAACGCGGCAATTTGGGCCGAATTTAACCGCACTGGGGAGGGGTGTGGGTACGAGGTTTTTCGACTAGAAAGCTAACTTTTTGGCATATCAGGTCGCGGTTTAATAGCCTTTAGCAGATAAGCGCGGTCGCAGATCTTCACGCATGGAGGGGTCTCAACCCCATCACTCCAACCCCAATTTCTTCAACCGATAACGCATCGACCTGAACGTCAAATTCAGGCGTTGCGCCGCTGCCGTTCGATTCCAGCGGGTTTCCTCCAGCGCTTGCAGAATCAGTTTGCGCTCGATGCTTTCCAGGTAGTCTTCCAGATTATCGATGTCGGCCAGGCTTGGACCGTCCTGCTCGGTAGACCGTGACGGCTCGGCCAATCGCAGGTCTGCGGTGTTGATCTGATCGTCTTCGCACAACGTGTACGCCCGTTCGAGCATGTTTTCCAGCTCGCGCACGTTGCCGGGGAAGCGATATCCCTTGAGCGCGGCCAGCGCGAGCGGCGGGAGGAGGGTTGCAGGTTCGCCGGCGGCCTCGGTCAGGCGGCGCAGCACGCTGTTGGCGATCTCTTCGATATCCTCGCGGCGCTCGCGCAGGGGCGGAACGCGCAGTTCGATGACGTTCAGCCGGTAATACAAGTCTTGCCGAAAGCGCCCGGCGTCCACTTCTTGATTGAGGTCCTTGTGGGTCGCGCACAGCACGCGAACGTCCACGATTTGCTCCTGCTGGCCGCCGATGGCGCGGACGGATTTTTCCTGGATCGCGCGGAGCAATTTCACCTGCATCGCCAGCGGCAGGTCAGCCACTTCATCGAGAAACAGCGTCCCGCCATTGGCGACCTGAAACAGCCCGGGCTTGTCTTCGTGGGCGCCGGTGAAACTGCCTTTGCGATGGCCGAAGAATTCGCTCTCCATGAGCTCTGACGGGATCGCGCCACAGTTGACTGGCACGAACGGTTGATCGGCGCGCGGGCCTTGCTCATGAATCAATCGGGCCACCAGCTCCTTGCCACTGCCCGACTCGCCGCTGATGTAAATCGGTGCCTGGCTGCGCGCCAGTTTGGCGATCTGCTTGCGCAGCGATTGCATCGGTGGAGAGCTGCCAAGCAGGCGGTGGTCGATGCGGTTTTGCTCGGCAGGCGTGAGGCGCAGGCGCAAGGCGCTGGAGACCAACTCACGCAAGCGCGTCAAGTCGACCGGCTTGGTGAGGAAGTCAAACGCGCCGGCTTTCAGTGCATGGATTGCCGTATCGAGGCTGCCGTGGGCGGTGATCATCGCCACCGGCACCTGGTTGTGGCGCTTCTGTATGTGTTGCACCAGCTCCAGGCCATTGCCATCGGGCAGGCGCATGTCGGTCAGGCACAGGTCAAACGCCTCGCGCGCCAGCCACTCCTGCGCTTCCTTCACATTGCGCGCGCTGCGGGTGTCCAGTTTCATCCGTCCGAGCGTGATTTCCAGCAACTCACGAATGTCCGGCTCATCGTCGACGATCAGGATCTTTTGCCGTTGGCTCATGTTCAGCTCAGCTTGAACGGATGGGCGAAGGTTATTCGCATGCAGCTACCGCCACCTTCCCGTGGTGTGTAATTGAGGCTCGCCTGATTGCTTTCGCACAGTTCGCGCGACAGGTACAGGCCCAAGCCGGTTCCTTTGCTTTCGGTGGTGAAAAAAGGTTCGAAGATCTTGGCGAGGTGCTCATCGGCAACCCCCGGGCCGTCGTCGAGAACCTCCAGTGTAGGCAGTTCGCTGAACGGGGCTTGAAACAACCTTAGCCAGACTTGCGCCTGTTCGTGCAGTTGGCCGCTGTAGCGCAAACCGTTTTGCACCAGATTGCTCATCACCTGCTGCAGTTGTTCGGCGTCCATCTGCGTGGAGAGCACGCCCGGAAGGATGTCCAGATGCACGCGTTGACCGGCCTGCAGCTCATCGCCAAGGTTACGGACGAACGCCTCGAGCCACTGCTTGAGATCGAGCAGCTGGGGTTCGGTCTGACGTCGACGAGACAACTGCAGAACGTTCTCGATCACCAGATTCATCCGCCGCGATTGATCGTGAATGATCTGATTGAGACGCCGGTCCGGCGCGGTCAGTTCCTCGGATTCCAGCAGCAGTTGTGCGGCATGACTGATGGCGCCCAGCGGGTTGCGGATCTCGTGGGCGATACCGGCGGTCAGTCTGCCCAGCGCGGCGAGTTTAAGCTGTTGGGCCTGTTGCGAAATCTGTGAAAGGTCATCGAGAAACACCAGGGTGTGGCGATGGCTGCCGCGCGCCAGTGCGATGAAACCCGGGCGCAGCACCGGACCAATGGCCGAGGTCGTGATGCTGCGCGGCGCCATCGACGGGTTGGTCATCCACTGACCCAGGCGCTCGACCAGTTGCGGCGAGTAGGCGTCGACGATTTCGCCGAGCAGGCGCTCGTGGCCCAGCAGATTCAGCGCGCTCTGGTTGGCGAGCAACACTTTGTGATCCTCGTCGATCACCAGAATCCCCGTGCGCATGCGCTGCAGGATCAGAGCGTTGAGCTCTTCAAGGTTGTCGACATCGGCGGCGCGACGTTCGGCGATGTCTTCGCTGAGCTGAAGCCGCCGTGCGAGGGCCTGAACCAGCAGCGCTGCCGCGAAGCACAGGGCGCCGAGCGAGCCGGCCTGCACGAAATGATTGGCCGCAGAGGGCTTGTGATAGCTGATGTAGAACGTCAGGTAGATGATGCCGATGGCCGATAGCGCGGCAATCAGCAGTCCGGTCCGCTTGCGCAGTAGCACATTGCTGATCGCCACCGAGGCAATGATCAGGTTACCAATGCCGCTCGGTGCACCGCCCCCGGCGTAGAACAGGGCCGCTAGCATCAGCGTGTCAGCCATGGCCAGGGAGAACAGTTGCCCCTGGCGGCTCGGGCGCTCAAGCAGCACCACGACCAGGATGTTGAACACCAGATACAGCCAGCAGCCGATGCGGAACAGCTCGATATCAGCCAGCTCCAGCAATTCTGCATCCAGGCTGCTGGAGATCAGCAGCACCAACAGCACGCCGATGCTCAGACGATACAGGTGATACAGCCGCAGGATGCGTTGGGCCTGGGGCGTCGTCAGCGAAAGGCTGTCAGCGGTCACGTGCAGCGGGGCCCTGCAAACGGTGCGCTTCGGTGCAATACCATTGCTGGTCTTGGCTCAGCGCGCGATCGCGAGGGACATGCACGCCACATTGCGCGCAGCGCACCATGGGCGCGGCGTGGAGTTCCGGCGTTGCGGGTTTCGGGCGTGGGGCGGGGCCTTTCACCAGGCGTTTGAAAAACCAGATGGCCGCCACGATCAGGGCGATCCACATAATCAAGCGAATCATGTCTGTCAGCTTATGAAGTGAAGAGCGCGCAGTGTAGCCAAGCGGCTGTCGGGCGCACAGTCATCTCCATCGCCGAATGCTGTCGGAAAACGGTCAGGCATGAAAAAAGGCCCCGAAGGGCCTCTTTTAGCTGACATTTGGCGGGGACTGAATCAGTCGAACAGGCCAAAGGTCATGTAGCTGAAGATCGAGCGGCTTTTCGGCGTGCCGTCGTCATCACTGTTTTTCTTCTCTTCGTCAGCCGACTGGTTCTCAGGCAACAGGTCGGCAGGGATGGCTTCCTTGGCGTCCTGGTATTGCTTGATCACGTCCTGGTTGGCGCGGGTTTGTCCTGGCGGCAGCGGCGGACGGCTTTCGATCAGGCCCAGCGTCGCCTTGGACAGCCACGAGCGGTTGTCGGCTTCTGCCGTCCGCGCTTCGAACTTGCCGTCGACCAGTTGCGGGTGATCCGGGTAGTTGGTCTTCAGGACCTGCAGGCTGGTGTCAGCCAGGTCGTCCAGGTGCAGACGCTGATAAGCCTCGACCATGACCGCCAGGCCGTCACCGACCGATGGGGTTTCCTGGAAGTTTTCAACCACGTAGCGACCACGGTTGGCCGCTGCCACGTAGGCCTGACGGGTCAGGTAGTAGTCGGCAACGTGAATCTCGTAGGCCGCCAGCAGGTTGCGCAGGTAAATCATGCGCTGCTTGGCGTCGGGCGCGTAGCGGCTGTTCGGGTAGCGGCTGGTCAGCTGAGCGAACTCGTTATACGAATCGCGAGCAGCGCCCGGGTCACGCTTGGTCTGATCCAGCGGCAGGAAGCGGGCGATGATGCCGACGTCCTGGTCGAACGAGGTCAGGCCCTTGAGGTAATAGGCGTAGTCGACGTTCGGGTGCTGCGGGTGCAGACGAATGAAACGCTCGGCCGCCGACTTGGCAGCTTCGGGCTCGCCATTCTTGTAGTTGGCGTAGATCAGCTCGAGTTGCGCCTGGTCAGCATAGCGACCGAACGGATAACGCGACTCCAGCGCCTTGAGCTTCTCGGTGGCGCTGTTATAGCTGTTGTTGTCCAGATCGGCCTGCGCCTGCTGGTACAGCTCGACTTCACTGAGGTTTTCGTCGATGACTTCTTTCTTCGAAGAACAGGCAACAGTAAGTCCGAGGATGGCTATCAGCAGCAGGTGTTTCACTTGCATGGCGGCTTGCGTCCCTATAACGGCCTGCTGTCTTGCGCAGGACCGTCCTGTTATGATGGGCGCCCCGTGGAACCCCCGGGACAAAAGACGCCGTATTTAACCACAAGCGCACAGCCGAAACCAAAGGCCAGTGCCACCTCCTAGTTTGAGCATGTCTGAGATCATAGAACTCCGCGCAGAGGTGCCGTCCGAATTGGGCGGTCAACGCCTCGACCAAGTCGCCGCCCAACTATTCGCAGAGCACTCGCGCTCGCGCCTTTCCGCCTGGATCAAAGACGGTCGCCTGACTGTGGACGGAGGCGCTTTGCGCCCGCGTGACATCGTGCATGGCGGCGCCGTTCTGCTCCTCAAAGCCGAGCAAGAGGCCCAGGGCGAGTGGATCGCGCAGGACATCGAGCTCGATATCGTCTACGAAGACGACCAGATCCTGGTCATCAACAAACCGTCCGGTCTGGTGGTGCATCCGGCAGCCGGTCACGCCGATGGCACCCTGCTCAACGCCTTGCTGCACCATGTGCCGGACATCATCAATGTCCCGCGTGCTGGCATCGTGCACCGCCTGGACAAGGACACCACCGGCCTAATGGTGGTTGCCAAGACCATCCAGGCGCAGACGCAACTGGTCACCCAGCTGCAGAATCGCAGCGTCAGCCGCATCTATGAGTGCATCGTCATCGGCGTGGTGACTGCCGGCGGCAAGATCAACGCACCGATCGGTCGTCATGGTCAGCAGCGTCAGCGCATGGCGGTGATGGAAGGCGGCAAGCCTGCGGTCAGCCATTACCGGGTTCTGGAGCGTTTCCGTTCGCACACCCACGTGCGGGTCAAGCTGGAAACCGGGCGTACCCACCAGATTCGCGTGCACATGGCCCACATCAACTTCCCGCTGGTCGGCGATCCTGCCTACGGCGGGCGCTTCCGGATTCCACCTGCGGCCAACGTCAACATGGTCGAATCGCTGAAACATTTCCCGCGTCAGGCGCTGCATGCGCGTTTCCTTGAACTGGATCATCCGACGACCGGTCAGCGCATGAGCTGGGAATCGCCGCTGCCGGACGACTTTGTCTGGTTGCTGACTCTGCTCAAGCAAGACCGCGAAGCCTTTATCGGATGACTGAGCCCGTGACGGACTGGTTGATCCCCGACTGGCCTGCGCCAGTGGGTATCAACGCGTGCGTCACGACGCGTTCGGGCGGTGTCAGTGTGGCGCCGTTCGACAGTTTCAACTTGGGTGATCACGTCGACGATGATTCAGCAGCCGTTGCGCATAACCGTTCAGCGCTGAACTCGCGCCTGCGCATTCAGCCTGCATGGCTGAAGCAGGTTCACGGTATTGACGTCGTCGAGGCCGCGCCGGCAGAAGTCCTTCAGGCTGACGCAAGCTGGAGCAAAACACCGGGCGTGGCGTGCACCATCATGACGGCCGATTGCTTGCCCGCACTGTTCTGCAATAAGGCGGGCACCCAGGTCGCCGCTGCCCATGCGGGCTGGCGCGGTCTGGCGGCGGGTGTGCTTGAGGCGACTGTGGACAGCTTTGCCGATGTGCCCTCTGACGTTATTGTCTGGCTCGGCCCTGCCATCGGGCCGCAGGCGTTCGAAGTGGGCCCTGAAGTGCGCGAGACCTTTATGGCCAAGCACCCCGAGGCAGCCGATGCATTCGTGCCAGGCGCCAACGCCGGCAAGTTCATGGCCGACATCTACCAGTTGGCGCGCCTGCGTCTGGCGGCCCACGGCGTGACAGCGGTGTATGGCGGCGGTCTCTCGACCTTCAACGATGAGCGATTCTTCTCCTATCGCCGTGGCGCACGCACCGGACGGTTCGCTTCGCTTGTCTGGATCGAAGCCCGTTAGCCTCAGCTGCGCGTCTGCACTAATACCTCCCGAATCCCTTCCTTCAAGCTAATGTTGATCCACATCAACCCGGCAGCGCTTGAATCCTGCCTAATCGGCCGCATGTAAAGAACCATCTGGCAGGTTTTCTTTATTAGGTGTGTTCATTACTCCGGCCTGCCCACATAGGAAGGTGATCCATGCGTATTGACCGTTTAACCAGCAAATTACAACTCGCTTTATCAGATTCCCAATCCCTGGCGGTAGGCCTTGACCACCCGGCCATCGAGCCTGCGCATTTGATGCAGGCATTGCTTGAGCAGCAGGGCGGTTCGATCAAGCCTTTGCTGCTGCAAGTGGGCTTCGACGTCAACAGCCTGCGCACTGCGCTCACCAAAGAGCTCGACCAGCTGCCGAAGATCCAGAACCCGACTGGCGACGTGAACATGTCGCAGGATCTGGCGCGCCTGTTGAACCAGGCCGATCGTCTGGCTCAGCAGAAGGGCGATCAGTTCATCTCCAGCGAGCTGGTGCTGCTCGCCGCGATGGACGAGAACAGCAAACTCGGCAAGCTGCTGCTTGGCCAGGGCGTCAGTAAGAAAGCTTTGGAAAACGCGATCAGCAACCTGCGTGGCGGCGATGCCGTCAACGACCCGAACGCGGAAGAGTCCCGTCAGGCGCTGGACAAGTACACCGTTGACCTGACCAAGCGCGCCGAGGAAGGCAAGCTCGACCCGGTGATCGGCCGCGACGACGAAATCCGTCGGACCATCCAGGTGCTGCAGCGTAGGACCAAGAACAACCCGGTGCTGATCGGTGAGCCTGGCGTGGGTAAAACCGCCATCGCCGAAGGCCTCGCCCAGCGCATCATCAATGGCGAAGTGCCGGACGGCCTGCGTGGCAAGCGTCTGTTGTCGCTGGACATGGGCGCGCTGATCGCGGGCGCCAAGTTCCGTGGCGAGTTCGAAGAGCGCCTGAAAGGCCTGCTCAACGAACTGTCTAAGCAGGAAGGGCAGATCATCCTGTTCATCGACGAGTTGCACACCATGGTCGGTGCCGGCAAGGCCGAAGGCTCGATGGACGCAGGCAACATGCTTAAGCCTGCGCTGGCCCGTGGCGAGCTGCATTGCGTGGGCGCCACGACGCTCAACGAGTACCGCCAATATATCGAGAAGGACGCGGCGCTCGAACGTCGCTTCCAGAAAGTGCTGGTGGACGAGCCGAGCGAAGAAGACACCATCGCCATCCTGCGCGGCTTGAAAGAGCGCTATGAGGTTCACCACAAGGTGGCGATCACCGACGGCGCGATCATCGCCGCGGCCAAGCTCAGTCATCGGTACATCACTGATCGGCAGCTGCCGGACAAGGCGATCGACTTGATCGACGAAGCGGCGAGCCGCATTCGCATGGAGATCGACTCCAAGCCTGAAGTACTCGACCGTCTTGAGCGCCGCCTGATCCAGTTGAAGGTAGAAGCGCAGGCGCTCAAGAAGGAAGACGACGAGGCCGCGATCAAGCGCCTGGAAAAACTTCAGGAAGAGATTCATCGCCTTGAGCGGGAATATGCCGACCTCGAAGAAATCTGGACCTCCGAAAAAGCCGAAGTGACCGGTTCTGCGCAGATTCAGCAGAAGATCGAGCAATCGCGCCAGGAACTGGAAGCGGCGCGGCGTAAGGGCGACCTCAACCGCATGGCTGAATTGCAGTACGGGGTCATCCCTGATCTGGAACGCAGCCTGCAGATGGTCGACCAGCACGGCAAACCGGAAAATCAGTTGCTGCGCAGCAAGGTGACCGAGGAAGAGATTGCCGAAGTCGTGTCCAAATGGACCGGCATTCCGGTCTCGAAGATGCTCGAAGGCGAGCGTGACAAGCTGCTGAAGATGGAAGAGCTGCTGCACCAGCGCGTGATCGGGCAGAACGAAGCGGTCGTCGCGGTGGCCAATGCGGTGCGCCGTTCGCGTGCCGGGTTGTCGGACCCGAATCGTCCGAGCGGCTCGTTCATGTTCCTCGGCCCAACCGGTGTAGGGAAGACCGAGCTGTGCAAGGCACTGGCCGAATTCCTGTTCGACACCGAAGAGGCCATGGTGCGGATCGACATGTCCGAGTTCATGGAGAAACATTCCGTGGCTCGACTGATCGGCGCGCCACCTGGCTATGTCGGTTACGAAGAAGGTGGCTATCTGACCGAGGCGGTGCGCCGCAAGCCTTACTCGGTCATCCTGCTGGACGAAGTCGAGAAAGCGCACCCGGACGTCTTCAACATCCTGCTGCAAGTGCTCGAGGACGGGCGTCTGACCGACAGTCACGGGCGTACGGTGGATTTCCGTAATACCGTGATCGTCATGACGTCCAACCTGGGCTCGGCTCGCATCCAGGAGCTGGTGGGCGATCGGGAAGGGCAGCGCGCGGCGGTCATGGATGCGCTCACCACGCACTTCCGTCCGGAGTTCATCAACCGGGTCGACGAAGTGGTGATCTTCGAACCGCTGGCCCGCGACCAGATCGCAGGCATCACCGAGATCCAGCTGGGCCGACTGCGCCAGCGCCTGGCGGAGCGCGATCTGGGTCTGGAGCTGTCAAGCGAGGCGATGGACAAGCTGATCGCCGTGGGCTACGACCCGGTATACGGCGCGCGGCCGCTCAAGCGAGCCATCCAGCGCTGGATCGAAAACCCGCTGGCTCAGTTGATTCTGTCGGGTGGCTTCATGCCTGGCACCAGCATCAGAGGCACGGTGCAGGACGACGAGATCGTCTTCGGCTGATCCGCGCTTCTATATAGATGCGCAAAGGGCTCTCCTGGTGGGAGCCCTTTTTTATGCGGGGTGATTTATTCCCTGAGGCGCAGGATTTTCGAGAGCTTGAGGGCGATCCGCAAAAAATTCGCAAATCATTGTCTTGAAAGCAATTTAGAGGGTTGACAGGTGTTTCTGGAAATGTAGAATAGCGCGCCTCAGAGACGTGAACGCAGCGATGCAAACAGGTCGAAGAGGCTGAAAATGCGGTAGGTCCAGTGAAGTAAACGCCAGATTCGTTTGGTGGGAATTTACTGAATTTGTTGTGTTGAAGCGCGTCAAACGCTGCATCTGAAATTGATAGATTTGAAAAGATCGTTCCGTGATAGCTCAGTCGGTAGAGCAAATGACTGTTAATCATTGGGTCCCAGGTTCGAGTCCTGGTCACGGAGCCAATTTCAAGAGGTAGTACCGTCGGGGTATAGCGCAGTCCGGTAGCGCGCCTGCTTTGGGAGCAGGATGTCAGGAGTTCGAATCCCCTTACCCCGACCATTATTTGGGTCGTTAGCTCAGTTGGTAGAGCAGTTGGCTTTTAACCAATTGGTCGTAGGTTCGAATCCCACACGACCCACCATTTTTGACCTGGCTTCATCGGGTTGGATCTTAGGGAGTGACGCCATTCGCGTCACCCGCTCTGGAAATACCTTAGGGTGTTTTCAATGTTTCACCGGGGTATAGCGCAGTCCGGTAGCGCGCCTGCTTTGGGAGCAGGATGTCAGGAGTTCGAATCCCCTTACCCCGACCATTTTCGCCTTGGCTGTATCAGAGCAGAAAATACCGCTTAAGCGCCACTCGCGCTGAAGCTACAAAAAAGCGTCCTTCGGGACGCTTTTTTCGTTTCCGGCATTCACTGAGCCTTGGACGGGTTAGCCCAGTACGCCTCGATCTGATTCTTCAGGTCATTCGGGATCGGTGCGAAGTCCAGCGAGCGTGCGTGTTCCTGCCCACTCTCCAGCGTCCAGCGAAAGAAATCCTGAACGGTCTTCTGCCGGTCCGCGTCTTTGGGCTCCTTGTACATCACGATGAACGTTGCCGCGGTGATCGGGTAAGCGTTTTCCCCCGGTGCGTCGAGCATCGACAGATCAAAGTCCTTCGCATTCTTCCAGTCTGCCGTCGCGGCTGCCGCCTGAAAGCTCTCGGTGCTCGGCGTCACGAATGTGCCGGCAGCGTTCTGCAACAGCCCATAATTCAACTTCTGCTGTTTGACGTAGGCGTACTCAACGTAGCCGATCGAGTTCGGAACCTGCTTCACGTACGTCGCCACGCCTTCGCTGCCTTTGCTGCCCATGCCCACCGGCCACTTGACCGAAGAACCCGCGCCGAGCTGACTCTTCCATTGCGGGCTGACCTTCGCCAGATAACTGACCCAATTGAACGTAGTGCCGGAATCATCCGAGCGGTACGCGACGCTGATTTTCGCGTCAGGCAACTTCACGTCCGGGTTCAGGGCGGCGAGGGCCGGGTCATTCCAGTTGCTGATCTTCCCCAAGTAGATGTCGGCCAGCACCGGGCCCGTGAATTTCAGGGTGCCCGGTTTTATCGAGGCGATGTTGATGACCGGGACGATGCCGCCGATCACAGACGGAAACTGCTGCAGCCCGAAGGATTGAAGGTCAGCCGAGCTCATCGGGCGGTCAGTCGCACCGAAATCCACGGCGCCTTCCTTGATCAACGCAATGCCCGCGCCAGAGCCGATGTACTGGTAATTGACCTTGATGTGGTTCTTCTGGTTGTAGTCAGTGGCCCACTTGTACAACACCGGATAAATGAACGTGGAGCCGGCGCCGGTAACCTCGGACGTTGCGCCTGCCGTGGCGACCATGGATAGATTGAGCGCGATGCCAAGGCCTGCGGCCAGCATCAGTCGGGAGAGCTGCAACATGGATGACTTCCTGTAATCAAGCGACATCGGGGTGAGATGCCTTGATGGGATCACAGCAAACAGCACGTTTTTATGACAAGGCATGACGGACGTCTTCATCGTTGAAAGAATCCAGCGATACGGGCGGGAGGCGGTTATTTAAAGACCTCGCTGGGCGGATTCATGAGGGCCGGTATAGACTTCAGGCAGTCTTTCCAGGATCGGCCGTTCTATGAAGTCGCCAACTCCTTCATTCGAGCAACAGCGACTAGACGCGCTGCACCTTCTCGAAGTACTCGACACACCGCCCGAGGTCGAGCTTGACCGGATCACGCGGCTGTTGGCGCAAGTATTAAACGTACCCATCGCCCTGATCTCGCTGGTCGATCAGGACCGTCAGTGGTTCAAGTCCCGCGTCGGGCTTGAGGCGGTAGAGCTGCCGCGGGAGTCCGCCTTCTGTGCTCACGCCATTCTCGAAGATGCCGAACTGGTGGTGCCCGATGCCATCGAGGACGCGCGCTTCTGTGACAGCCAATTGGTCACCGGCGGTCCCCATGTGCGTTTTTATGCTGGCGTGCCCATACGTACCAGCAAGGGCTTCGCGGTCGGCACGCTTTGCGCAATCGACGCGCGGCCGAGGATTCTGACGCCGGACGAGATGACCATCCTTCGCGACCTCGCTGATATCGTCAGCCGCGAAATGCAGCTGCGAGAGAACCTGATGCTGGCCAGGCTTCAGAAGAGTCGCTCCGAGGCGTTGTTCGAAGCCAGCGAGGCGGGCTATCGCTCCATGTTCGAGCTGGCGTCGGTAGGCATTGCGCTGGTTGCGCCGGACGGTGGCTGGATCAGCGTCAACGCCGCATTGTGCGACATCGTCGGCTACGCACCCGAAGAACTGCGGCAGCTGACTTTTCAGGACATCACTCACCCTGACGATCTGGGCATTGATCTTGAGACGCTGCATCAGCTGAGTGTCGGTCAGATCGACAGCTACCAGATGGAGAAGCGTTACCTGCGCAAAAACGGCAGTGCGGTCTGGGTCAATTTGAGCGTCACGAAGAAGCTGTCCGAAGCAGGAGAGCTGGAATATTTCATTTCAATCATCCAGGACATTCAAGCGCGCAAGGAGCTTGAGCAGGAAGCCCGACATGACTCCCTGACCGGCCTGCACAATCGCCGCGCGCTGGACTCGCTGTTGCCCATCGCTCAAGCCCGGGCTGACCGCTCCAGGTTGCAACTGGCGCTGATGTTCATCGATCTGGATGGGTTCAAATTCATCAACGACAATTATGGGCACGACGCCGGGGATGATCTGCTGCGCGCTATTTCCACACGGTTGCAGAGCTGCATCCGCAGGACCGACAGCCTGGTTCGGCTGGCCGGTGACGAATTCATCGTGATCCTGGAGGGCATCACGCCGGGTGTGGACGAAGCACGCGAAGTGGCCCACAAACTTCTCGCCGCTATTGCTCAGCCGCTCACGATCAAAGGCGATGTGATTCGCAGCAACGCCAGCATCGGCTTTTCCATGTACGAACCCGGCTCCGGCAAAGCCCCCGACGACCTAATGCGCGAAGCCGACCGCTGGATGTACAAGGCCAAGCATCTGGGCAAAGGGTGCGTGATGCCATAGCGTGTTGGTGCTGAGCGCGGTAGAGCGGCGCTCGTTCGACTTCAGGCGAGAAGCATATCCCGTAGCACCACCATCATTGTAGGAGCGAGCTTGCCCGCGAAGACGTGGGTACAGCCGATAGAGATGTGTCGGATGTACTGACGCTTTCGCGGGCAAGCGCGCTCCTACGCCTTCTGCAGAAGCGGGGCGGGGTGTGCCTGAACGGTTGGGGTGTTGATTCTGGCCGGAGGCCGTAGGAGCGTGGCTTGTCCCGCGATCTGCCGGGAACCGGCAGTCAACCAGACGACCCTGTTTCATCAGGCACACCGCATTGGCAGGTTTGCTGCCGCTGCGCGCCAGATCGCGGGACAAGCCACGCTCCTACGCATTAATACCAGACGTCTATCCCGCACCGCCCCGTCATTGTAGGAGCGCGCTTGCCCGCGAAGGCTTACGTACAGCCGATAGAGATGCGTCGGATGTACCAACGCTTTCGCGGGCAAGCGCGCTCCTACGCCTTCGGCAGAAGCCAGGCGATATTGCCTGAACGGTTGGGGTGTTGATTCTGGCCGGAGACCGTGGGAGCGTGGCTTGTCCCGCGATCTGCCGGGCACCGGCAGTCAACCAGACGACCCTGTGTCATCAGGCACACCGCATTGGCCGGTTTGCTGCCGCTGCGCGCCAGATCGCGGGACAAGCCACGCGCCTACGCCTTAAAACCAGACGCCTATCCCGCAGCGCCCCGCCATTGTAGGAGCGCGCTTGCCCGCGAAGACTTACGTACAACCGATAGAGATGCGTCGGATGTACAAATGCTTTCGCGGGCAAGCGCGCTCCTACGCCTTCGGCAGAAGCGGGGCGAGATTGCCTGAAAGGTTGGGGTTTGATTCTGGCCGGAGGCCGTAGGAGCGCGGCTTGTCCCGCGATCTGCCGGGAACCGGCATTCAACCAGACGACCCCTGTTTCCTCAGACGCACCGCATTGACGGGTTTGCTGCCGCTGCGCGCCAGATCGCGGGACAAGCAACGCGCCTACGCCTTAAAACCAGACGTCTATCCCGCACCGCCCCGTCATTGTAGGAGCGCGCTTGCCCGCGAAGACGTGGGTACAGCCGATAGAGATGCGTCGGATGTACCAACGCTTTCGCGGGCAAGCGCGCCCCTACGCCTTCGGCAGAAGCCAGGCGATATTGCCGGAGCGGTTGGGGTTTTGATTCTAGCCTGAGGCCGTAGGAGCGTGGCTTGTCCCGCGATCTGCCGGGAACCGGCAGTCAACCAGACGACCCTGTGTCATCAGGCACACCGCATTGGCAGGTTTGCTGCCGCTGCGCGGCAGATCGCGGGGCAAGCCACGCTCCTACGTCTAAAAACCAGGCGCATATTCCGCAGCGCCCGGCCATTGTAGGAGCGCGCTTGCCCGCGAAGGCTTACGTACAGCCGATGGAGATGCGTCGGATGTACTGACGGTTTCGCGGGCAAGCGCGCTCCTACGCCTTCGGCAGAGGCGGGGCGAGATATGCCTTTCAAGCCAGGCCCGCCCCACCTTTCGCGCGGGCCTGCAAGGCTCAGCCTTAGTGCAGCTTCATCCGTGGTTCGGTGCCGCGACCGATTCGGCTCCCCAGCATGAGCATCAGCGTGCGGAACATGCCGTAGAGCGCCATCTGGTGCATGCGGTACAGCGAGACGTAGAACATCCGCGCCAGCCAGCCTTCGAGCATGACACTCCCGGTCAGGTTGCCCATCAGATTGCCGACCGCTGAGAACTTCGACAGCGAAATCAGCGAGCCGTAATCCTGGTAGCGATACTCCGGCAGCGTGCCGCCCTCGATGCGCAGCTTCAGTGATTTCACTAGCAACGACGCTTGTTGATGCGCAGCTTGCGCGCGGGGCGGGACATTGCGGTCGGTGCCTTTTTGCGGGCAGGCGGCGCAGTCACCGAAGGCGAAGATACTGTCGTCGCGCGTCGTCTGCAGCGTCGGGCGCACTTGCAGCTGGTTGATGCGATTAGTCTCAAGGCCGGCGATGCCTTCCAGAAATGCCGGAGCGCGGATGCCCGCCGCCCAGACTTTCAGCGTCGCAGGAATCACCTGACCGGTCGCGGTCACCAGACTGTCAGCCGTCACTTCGCTGACTGCCGAATTGGTCAGCACCGTGACGCCGAGCTTCTCCAGCGTCTTGTGTACCGGGCCGCCAATGCGTTCCGGCAGCGCCGGCAGGACGCGCGGCCCAGCCTCGATCACCGTGATGCGCAGGTTTTCCGGCTTGATCTGGCCCAGCCCGTAAGCCGCCAGTTCGTGCGCGGCATTGTGCAGCTCCGCAGCCAGCTCGACACCGGTCGCACCGGCGCCGACGATGGCGACGTTGATCTCTTCGGCCACATCGGTCTGGCTGGCGTGGGCGCGCAGATAGCGATTGAGCAACTGCTGATGGAAGCGCTCGGCCTGCTTGCGCGTGTCCAGGAACAGGCAGTGCTCCGCCGCGCCTTTGGTGCCGAAATCATTGGTCGTGCTGCCCACGGCAATCACCAGCGAGTCGTAATCCAGGCTACGCGCCGGGACCAGCTCATTGCCGTTTTCGTCGAGGGTCTCGGCCAGGTGGATCTGCTTGTTCTCCCGATCCAGCCCGGTCATGCGACCCATCTGGAACTGAAAGTGGTTCCACTTGGCTTGGGCCACGTAATTCAGCTCGTCCTCGTAAGAGTTGAGCGAACCGGCAGCCACCTCGTGCAGCAGCGGCTTCCAGATGTGGGTCAGGTTGGCGTCGACCAGCGTGACGCTGGCGGTGCCTTTCTTGCCCAGGGTTTTACCCAGACGGGTAGCCAGCTCCAGACCGCCAGCGCCTCCGCCGACAATCACAATACGATGGGTCATGGGGATATCTCATAAGGCTTAAGGAATTCTGTGTCAGCGCAATCCGCGCGAGCGCAAGGCAGCTCATAGCGTCAGATCGCTTTGTAAACGGTTCAACGGGCCCGGTCCGAGCACCACCAGAAGGAGCAGCCGAAGCCAAAAAGGCCGGCGCTCGACCTGGGCTGGGGGCTCGAAGGTACTCTTCGACACGCGCTGGGTCGGCAGGTTTCAGGCGGCTGATCATTTGAGGTTCTTTATCAATCTTGACCCGGATCAGGAAACGGCGCTGTTGGCTGCGTTAAAGTCCTGGACGCTCGGTTCGATCGGTTCGATACACAAAACGTCGTCCACACGCACGATGCCGCTTTGTATCACCCGCGCAGTGATTCCGCCATGGCCGCGAACGGCCTGAAAAATGCCGTGGCCCAGGCGTTGCTCAAGGCGCGCGCAGGGTTGGCACCAGCCGGTGGTCTCGAAGATCGCCTGACCGATGCGGAAGCGTCGGTTTTTCAGGCTGAACAGGTTGATGCCGCTGATCACAATGTTGCGTCGCAAATCCTGGGGCAACACCGGGTTGTCCTCGGCCCGGCCCATCAGCGAACTGACCACGGCGAAATGCTCCCACTGGATCAGCGTCACCTGTCGAGCGTTGCGCGGGCCAGGGCGCGCGTGGTCGCCGGTCAGGCCAGCTTCGCGGCGAGCTTCCACGGCGTCAAGTTCAACCATCTCGCCACGGGATTCCGGGCGCACGCCGATCCAGCGCACGCGCCCGCGCTGGGGTACATCGGCGATCAATTCCTGCAACGGACTCATAAACTGATTCCTACATCAAACACCACACTGCGGCCCAGATTGGTCCGCAGGAAATCCGGGGCATCCGGATGGGCGAACAATACCCGGGCAAAGGTCGGTCCGACCAGCGAGAGTGATCGCCAGCCCTGACGCAAATACTCGGTGGGCGGGGGAAAGTGGCTGTTCAGGTCGAGCACCTCGCGCTTGAGGCTGGCGAAAGCAATGATGTCCAGCTCGCCCAAATCCAGCCCACGCTCCTTGTAGTTGTGGGCCTTTTTGCGCAGCGTGGGTGCCAGGCGCCTCAGCAATTCGGCAGCAGGAATGCGTTTGGGTTTGGCTTCGCGCCGCACCAATTGGCTGAGGGAAAACGCGCTGCGTCGACGCTGCAGTTCTTCGCGCCACTCATCGTTCAGCCGACGGCCTTCGTCCAGAACAAAGAACACTTCAAAACACGCATCGCGAAACAGTACGTCCGGCGGCTCTTGCCCGGCAGGCAGGAAGTCGTCGGTGCGATGGGGAATGTTCAGGCCCTGCAGCAATCGTTCGCACACCCAACGTTCGCGCTCCCACTTGCGCGCATTGGACAGAAACGCATTGGCTTGCTCGGCCTGGCTCGTCAAAAGACGCAGATAATCGGAGTCATCCATGGCGCCAAGCTTAACGCGCTGGAGGGGGGAAGAAACAATGGGGCGGAGATAAAGTTGGGTTGGTCTGCACCCATATCCCGTAGGCGCCGGCTTGCTGGCGAGCGCGGTGGATCAGCTACAGAAATATTGACTGACCCAATGCCTTCGTCCGATCGCGGTCCGCAGCAAGCCGACTCCTACAGTCCGATTTACAACCCAGAGTCCCCGCCACCGCAAGTCAAGTGTAGGAGCGCGCTTGCCCGCGATTGCGGTGGGTCTGCACCGATGGTGTTGCAGGCAAATTCGAGCTGCTACAGGCGCCGGCTCCTACGCACCGTGCGGCGTTGATCACGGCTACAAATCCCGCTGCTTCCTGAACTGCCCCGGCGGCATGCCGTGGGCGTGGCGGAACCGTCGCGAGAAGTACGCCTCATCGGCAAAACCACACAGTCGCGCCACTTCCCCCACCGGTTTGCTGCCGTTGAGCAACAGCGTGCGCGCCAGGTGCATGCGCCGCTCCAGCACCAGCTCGCTGAAGGTCTTGCCGACTTCCTTGCGCAGCCAGTGCGTCAGGTAGTTGGGTGAGAGAAACGCGGCCGAGGCGGCTTTTTTCAGGCTCAGGTCCGGGTCTTCGAGGTTCTTGCGCACGTACTCGGACATCCGCGCCAGTGCGTCGCGGCGGCTGCGCTCGGCGGCGTTGTCATCAGCCAGTAGTTTGATCGGCTCGGCGTACAACTGGCAGACCGTGCCAATCAGTTGCAGCAGACACCCCTTGAGAACCTCACGTGTGCCGAACTGTCGGTTCGCGTCCAGCTCACGCATGCGCCCGAGCAAATGCGCGATCTCGGCGAAGTCATCGGCGTCCAGCGTGAAATCCAGGTGCTCCTGAAAACGGAACGGCGACAGCTCCGGGGCGAGGGCGATGGCCACGTCTTCGAGGTCTAGCGGGTCGCATTGAAGCTGGGGCAGCAGGAAGGTCTGGGCAAAGTTGATCAGCAAGAAGTTGCCTTCCGGCGGATGCGGGATCAGATGCAATTTGTGCGGAAGGATGAAGGCCAGCGTGTTGCGCGGGAACGGCCGCACCACGCCGCCGATGTGCTGCACAGTATCGCCGCCGAGGTTGATCTGAATCTGAAAATACTCGTGCCGATGGGGCGCGGTCTCCGCTTTGCCCTCGGTCTTGCCGCGTATGTAAAAGTCCGGCCGCTCACTGCGCTGCTGCATGCCGTAGGTGGGTACGCGATTGACGGAATCCATCGAGTGCTCCTCTTCTTTTTTTGCTTATTGTCGGTCGTCGTATGACTAAGCCCAAAACTTTCATCAGGGAGGTAGCGAGTCGATTTGTCCAAGAATGCTTTTACCGCTCGCCTTCTACAGACCGCTCTAGCGCAGGCATTTGCACGCGCATTGGGTCGCTCTACATTGTTTTAGCACGCGCACCGTTTTTTGGACAATTCATTACGGGCGCCTATTGAAATCCAAAAACGTTCTAAGCGTCGTCTTGTTTAAACCAAGTTGTACGATAAGTTTAGGGCGCGCTTCATCACTCGATACCAATAAAAACAATGAGGAATTCTCATGTCGAGCAACCCTGAAATTCAGGCGATGGATGCTGTCGTGGCCGTTCCTGCCACCACTGCTCCTGCCCACCCGATGACCCACCGTCGCTGGTTCATGCTGTCGCTGTTGTTGATCGCCACGATCATCAACTACGTCGACCGCGTCAACATCTCCATCGCTGCGCCATTCATGGCCAAAGACCTCGGTCTGGACAAGGTCGAGATGGGCCTGATCTTCTCCGCCTTCGCCTGGACCTACGCTTTCGCCCTGGTGCCCGCCGGCTTCATCGCCGACCGTTTCGGCTCGCGCTTCACCTACGGCGCATCACTCATTTCATGGTCGGCGGTCACGGTTTGCCAAGGCATGGTCGGCGGGTTCGCTTCATTGTTCGGCTTGCGCCTGGCGATCGGCGCGATGGAAGCACCAGCTTTTCCAGCCAACAGCCGCGCGGTCACGGTCTGGTTTCCGGCGCGGGAGCGGGGCATGGCCAGCAGCATCTATGTGTGCGGGCAGTATCTGGGCACGGCACTGTTCACCGGTTTGCTGTTGTGGCTCGCCACGACCTATGACTGGCGCCACGTGTTTTACAGCACCGGCATCGTCGGCATTCTCTTCGGGGTGGCTTGGCTCTACCTGTACCGCGATCCGATGAACTGCAAGAAAGTCAGCAAGGAAGAACTGGCCTACATCGAAGACGGCGGCGGCCTGGTCAAAAGCAGTCAAGAAAGAAACAAATTCAAGTGGGCGCAAATTGCCGAGCTGTTGAAATATCGGCAGGTATGGGCCATCTGCCTGGGCAAGTTCGCCAGCACGTCGGCGCTGTACTTTTTCCTGACCTGGTTCCCGACTTACCTGATTGAAGAGCGGCATCTGACCATGGTCAAAGTCGGCATCTTCGCAGTACTGCCGTTCATTGGCGCCACGGTCGGCGTGCTGCTGGCCGGGTTCATCGCCGACTGGATGATCCGTCGTGGCTACTCGCTGTCCTTCTCCCGCAAGCTGCCGCTGGTGGTGGGCTCGGCGCTCGGCATGTCGATCATGCTGGTCAACTTCACCGACTCCAATGAAGTCTGCATCGCGCTGCTCACAATCGCCTTTTTCGCACAGGGCATCGCGTCATCCTCCTGGGCGGCCGTGTCGGAAATTGCACCCAAAGAACTTATCGGTCTGACCGGGGGCATCACCAGTCTGGCGGCCAATATCGGCGGCATCGTCACACCGATTGTCATCGGGCAGATCCTGCACGTCACCGGCAACTTTGCGTGGGCGTTCTGGTTCATTGGCGGGGTCGCGTGTATCGGTACGCTCTCTTATTCACTGTTGCTCGGCCGCATTTATCGCATAGAGCTCAAGGCCAGCTAACCGCTCGAAAATGTGTGTGTGAACTTATGCCGTACTGGGCAGAGGCGTATGCAAATACGCCTTTTTTAATGTCGCCGATATTGAGTTTTTTAGTCCAGTGCAAACACGGTTTTGTCCAACTTTCCCGCCGTTTGATCCCGTAGTCTGAAATGCATCTGGCGGGATCGAGCGTCTTATCGGTGATAAGGAATTCCATGAGCAACTTTGTATTCGAACCTCCCCGGGTCAGCAGTCTGCCGGTGCATGGGAGTGACGCGCGATTCCCCATTGGCCGGGTGTTTTGCCTGGGCCGCAACTATCAGTGGGGCCATCAGTGGGGCGATGTGGTCAGCGCCGAGCGCGAGGTGCCGGCGTTCTTCATGAAGCCGGCGACGTCGGTGGTGGATGCAGTCGGCGAGGTCGCGTTTCCGACCCAGACAGAACAGTTTTGCCACGAGATCGAGCTGGTCGTTGCCATCGGCAAGGATGGCTTCGAAATCGACGCCGAACACGCCCTTGACCACGTCTGGGGCTACGCCGCCGGGCTCGACCTGACCCGTCGTGATCTGCAAATGGCCGCCAAGGCGGTCGGCAATCCGTGGGAGCCGGCCAAGGCGTTCGACGGTTCGGCACCGATCACGCCCATCCGCCCGGCAGGCCGCGATGGTCATGCGCGACAAGGCGCCATCTGGCTGAGCGTCAACGGCGTCGAGCGCCAGCGTGCCGATCTCGACAGCCAGATCTGGTCGGTGAGCGAAGTCATCAGCCAACTTTCCCATTCCGTCACGTTGCGCGCCGGCGATCTGATCATGACCGGCACGCCGCCGGGTGTCGCCGCGCTCGAAGCCGGAGATGTGATCAACGGCGGCATCGACGGCATCGGTGAATTTGAAGTGAGCGTGGGTAAGCGGCGCTGAGCGATCCATCCAGAACCGCAGCATTTTTGATGAGCAAAAAGGAGAACAATAATGACTGATCAATCCGTTTCGAAAATTGCCCTGGTCACCGGCGCAGGCAGTGGCATTGGCCGCTCCGTCGCGTTCGGCCTGCTTGAAGACGGCTACAAAGTGGTCGTGACCGGGCGTCGCGTGGAACCTCTCGAAGCACTGGTGGCACAGGCCCGCGAGCAGGGTCGCGAAGCGCTGGCGGTGTCGTGCGACGTGCGTGATCCGGCCAGCGTCGACCATCTGTTCGCGATGATCGAGGAGGTGTATGGCCGCCTCGACCTGGTGTTCAACAACGCCGGCGTCAACGCGCCCGCCGTGCCGATGGACGAACTGCCGATCGAGAAGTGGCTGAGCGTGATCGACACCAACGTGACCGGGGTTTTCCTGTGCAGCCGTGGCGCGTTTGGCCTGATGCGCAAACAGTCGCCCCAGGGAGGCCGGATCATCAACAACGGTTCGATCTCCGCCCACGTGCCACGCCCGTTCACCGGCCCCTACACCGCCAGCAAACACGCGGTGCTGGGTCTGACCAAAAGCCTGGCGCTGGACGGTCGCGAATTCAACATCGCCTGCAGCCAGATCGACATCGGCAACGCGCTGACCGAGCTGTCGGTGCGTATGACCAAAGGCGTGCGACAGGCCAATGGATCGACCGCCGTCGAGCCGATGATCGACGTCAAGCACATCGCCGACGCCGTGCGTTACATCGCCGCGCTGCCGCTGTCGGCCAACGTGCTGAACATGACCGTCATGGCCACCAACATGCCCTTCGTGGGCCGTGGTTGATCCGTCCGAATTCGAGATGAGCGAGATACCGATGAAACCTGAAATCCTCCAATTGAGCCCAATCCTGATCCCTGAAATCAACGCGCGGCTGAACGAGCTTTATACCGTTCGCCCGTATTTCCAGCAGGCCGATAAGGCGGCTTATCTGCGCGAGCACGGCGCCAACATTCGCGGCGTGGTGACTGGCGGCCACACCGGCATCACCCGGGAAGTGATGGAGCAGTTGCCGAACGTGGAAGTCATTGCGGTCAACGGCGTCGGCACTGATGCGATTGATCTGGCTTACGCGCGGGACCGTGGCATTCGCGTCGCAGCCACCATAGGCGCGCTGACCGAGGACGTCGCCGACCTCGCCATCGGTTTGCTGATTTCGGCCTGTCGCGGACTGTGCACGGGCGACCGCTATGTACGCTCCGGCGCATGGGCCAAGACCGCGACGCCGCTGGTGCCGCTGCCACTGGCGCGTCAATTCAGCGGTATGCGCATTGGCATCGTCGGCATGGGCCGGGTAGGGCGGGCCGTCGCCACGCGGGCCGCGGCGTTCGGCTGCCCGATCAGCTACACCGACCTTAATGCCATGGGCGACGTGCCTTACAGCTTCGTCAGCGATCTGGTCGAACTGGCCGCGCAAAGTGACGCGCTTATCGTTGCCGCAGCGGCCGACAAAGCCAAGGGCATCATCAACGCCAAGGTATTGGAAGCGCTGGGCGCGCAGGGGTTTTTGATCAACGTGGCGCGCGGCAGTCTGGTCAATGAGCCGGACCTTGTTGCGGCCCTGGAAACGCGGTCAATCGCCGGCGCGGGCCTGGATGTCTTCGCTGACGAGCCCCATGTGCCGGATGCCTTGTTCGCCCTGGAAACCGTCGTTCTCCAACCCCACCGCGCCAGCGCCACCGTTCAAACCCGAACGCGGATGGGCGAGATGGTGTTGGCGAGTCTGGCGGATGGCCTGGCCGGGAAGGTGCCAGTGGGGAGTGTGGTCTGAAGGACCTGACACCACCGCAATTGTAGGAGCGCGCTTGCCCGCGATGACGCGCATACAAACGATAAAAATCTGTCGAATGTACGACCGTTTCGCGGGCAAGCGCTCTCCTACACTGGGCCCGAGTCGTTTGCAGATGTTATGGCGGGTCATGGTCTGTGGGAGACGGCTTGAAATGAGCATTCATGCCAAGGCTGCCGCTCAAAACGCCCCGGAATCAACCGACAGCTGAGCCACCAGAAAATCAATAAACGCCCGAGTCTTCATCGGCACGCGTCGAGCCGAGGGGTACACCGCGTTCACCGTAATCGCCGGCGCTTCCCAATCGCACAGCACCGGCACCAGTCGCCCGTCCGCCACTGCGCGCTCGATGATGAAATTGGGCAGCAGCGCGATGCCCATTCCCGCCACAGCAGCCTGCGCCAGGATGTCACCGTTGTTGGCGTGCAGCGGCCCGCTCACCGTCACCCGCTGGGTTTCCTTGCCGTTGCACAACTGCAAACTCGCGCCGCTCTGCAGATAGCCGTAGCTCAGGCACTTGTGGTGTGCCAGATCCTTCGGCGTTTGCGGCGTGCCCTCGCGCGCCAGGTAGTCGGGCGAGGCCACCATGATCCTCGGCGCCGGGGCCAGTGAGCGCGCGATCATCGACGAATCCAGCAGGCTGGCGATACGGATCGTCACGTCAAAACCGCCCTTGACCGGATCCACCTGCTGATCGCTCAACACCACTTGAAGCTCGACGTTCGGATGCAGCTCATTGAAACGCGGGATCAGCGGGCCTAGGCGACTCAGCCCAAACGACATTGGGGCGTTGACTCGCAACACGCCGCGTATCTCACCCATCCCCGTCCGCGCCCGTTGTTCGGCTTCGTCCAGCGAGGCGATGACATCCCGACACGCGTCGTAGTACTCGGCGCCTGCTTCGGTCAGATGCAGGCTGCGCGTGGTGCGCTGCAACAACTGCACGCCGATGGCTTCTTCCAGCGCCTGAATCTGTTTGCTTACTTTCGAGCGCGGCACATCCAGCGCGCGGGCCGCAGCGGCAAAGCCATTGGCGACCACCGTGGCGACAAACGCGCGCATGCATTCGATACGATCCATGACCGTCTCTTAATTGGAAACAATGAGTCCCGATTCTATGGGATTGTTCCCTATGCAGCCAGTCCGTAAATTCACTCCCAAGCCAGCTGGCAAGCGCAACACGCGCAGCGGCTAACCCATAAAGAACTTACTGCTGACCACTCAAGGAACTCACCCATGTCCATCCGCGAACTGCTGAACCCAACCAACGCTGCCCTGATCCTCATCGACCACCAGCCGCAAATGGCCTTCGGCGTTCAGTCGATCGACCGCCAGACGCTGAAGAACAACACAGTTGGCCTGGCCAAAGCCGCCAAGATCTTCAACGTGCCGACCATCTACACCTCGGTCGAAACCAAAAGCTTCAGCGGCTTCATCTGGCCTGAACTGCTGGCGGTGTTCCCGGATCAGCAGCCGATCGAGCGCACGTCGATGAACTCGTGGGAAGACAAAAAACTGGTGGAAGCGGTCAAGGCGACCGGGCGCAAAAAGCTGATCATCGCCGCGCTGTGGACCGAGGTCTGCCTGAACTTCCCGACGCTGGACGCACTGGCTGAAGGCTACGAGGTGTACATCGTCACTGACGCTTCCGGTGGCACGACCAAAGAAGCCCACGACATGTCGGTGCAGCGGATGATTCAGGCAGGCGCCGTGCCGGTGACCTGGCAGCAGGTGCTGCTCGAGTTCCAGCGCGACTGGGCACACAAGGAAACCTACGAAGCGGTAATGGAACTGGTCCTGGAGCACAGCGGCGCATACGGCATGGGCGTCGACTACGCCTACACCATGGTTCACGGTGCGCCGCAGCGTAAATTGGGATAGCCCCCGCAACAAAAAAAGCTTCGCGATTTAGGTCGTGAAGCTTTTTTTCGTTTCACGCGACTACGCGCGTGCAGTCCGCTATTCCTGGATTGCCACTGCAATCAAATCGATCTCTACCGGCGCGTTTTTCGGTAATCGATACACGCCGACTGAAGTGCGAGTATGAGCACCCGCTTCACCCAACACACTGTGAAGAATGGACGATGCCCCATTGGCCACTTCGCTTTGTTGAGAGAAGGTATCGGCCGACTGCACAAAAACGGTTATTCGAAGAACGGCCTTGATCGCATCCAGAGAGCCTAGTTGCTCGCGCAATAACGCCAGGCAACGTAGCGCACAGATTCTGGCCGCATCCTGTGCTTGGTCAAGGCTGATTTCAGTGCCGACTGTACCGGAATGAACTATCGCGTCATCCACTCGCGGTATTTGCCCGCTGACGTATATCTGGTCGCCATGACGAACCGTTGCGGCGTAATCACCACCCCGTTTCAAACCGCCGTCGAACGAGCAACCCAGCTGCTTCAAAGCCGCAGTGAATCGTTCTTCCCTAGACATAATTGCTCCGCAGCAAAGTCAGTTAACGCGATATATCGCGTTTGGATTCAGGACCGATTCTGGGCGAGTTGCTGCGAGGAAGTCAGATACAGATCGACTTGAAAATAGTCATACGGGGGATAAATGCAGGGCGTTCTGCCTGGAGACGTTCAACCGCACCCGTTATTTGTTGGCGCCCGGGGAAGCTGAGTCTCCGAGCGCCGCGTTTGATCAATGCTGACGAGGGTCGAAGTCGCCCGAAAACAGCTCGTCTTCTGCATCCGGCGCAACCGGAATCGCATGTTCTTCCGACGCCCAGGCGCCCAAGTCGATCAGCTTGCAACGGTCCGAGCAGAACGGCCGGAATTTACTCTCCGGCGTCCACTCGACGGGCGCTCCGCAGGTTGGGCAGTCGACGGTCATTGGTTGGCTCATCAGTGGCCTCCACGCAAAGTTAAATAAAAGTGATGCAGACGCTCGACTTCGCTTTTCAGCCAGGCCGGGTCACGGTCATTGACGATCACATCGTCAGCCCGGCTCAAGCGCTCCTCGCGACTGGCCTGCGCCTTCAGAATCGCCCGCACCTGTTCCTCGTTGGTCTTGTCGCGCAACACCGTGCGCTCGATCTGCACCGATTCCGGTACATCAATGACCAACACCCGCTGGACCATCTGGTGCTGAGAGGTCTCCAGCAGCAGCGGCGACACCAGAATCGCGTAAGCCGATTCAGCGCGCGCCAGGTACTGACGAATTTCCTCGCGGATCAGTGGATGCAGCAGGCCCTCGAGCCAGACCCGCTGTTGCGGGTCCTTGAAAATCAGCTCGCGCAACGCGGAGCGACTCAGCGTGCCGTCGGGCTGCAGCACATCGGCACCGAAGTGCTCGGCAATCTGCGCCAGGGCAGGGCGCCCGGGTTCGACGACCCAGCGGGCAGCGTGATCGGCGTCCACCAAATGCACGCCCAGATCCACGAAGCACTGAGCGGCCGCACTCTTGCCGCTGCCGATGCCACCGGTGAGGCCCAGAATCCAGGGTTTTGACGCAGGAGAAGTCATCTGAAGCCGGCGATCTGCAAATACGAAGTGGTTATTTGATCACCCCAGAGCAATGCGATCCACCCCGCAAGCGCCAGATAAGGACCGAAGGGGATCGGCGTGCTGGTCTCGACATTGCGCAAACGCAGCAGAATCAGGCCCAACACCGCCCCGACAATCGACGACAGCAGAATCGTCAGCGGCAGAATCTGCCACCCGCCCCACGCGCCGAGCATCGCCAGCAACTTGAAGTCGCCGTAACCCATGCCTTCCTTGCCGGTGATCAGCTTGAACAGCCAGAACACACACCACAACACCAGATACCCGGCGACCGCGCCCCACACCGCATCAGTCAGTGACGTGAACAGCCCGAACCCGTTGACGATCAGGCCCAGCCACAACAGTGGCAGCACGATTGCGTCAGGCAGAAGCTGGTGATCGGCGTCGATCAGACTCATCGACAACAGGCCCCACGTCAGCACCAGCATCGCCGCTGCCTGCCAGCCGAAACCGAAATGCCAGGCGATAAAGGCTGAGAGTAAGCCGCAGGCCAGTTCAACCAGTGGGTAGCGCTTGCTGATGGGGGCTTTGCACTGGGAACACTTGCCGCCGAGGATCAGATAACTCACCACCGGAATGTTTTCCCACGCGCGTATTTTGTGAGAGCAGTGCGGGCAGCGGGAGTGGGGGAGGATGAGGTTGAAGGTTTCTGTTTGCGGCTCGGGGGGGAGGTCGAGCATTTCCCGGGATTGGATTTTCCAGTCGCGGATCATCATTTTGGGGAGGCGGTAGACGACTACGTTCAGGAAACTGCCGACGAGCAGGCCGAGGATGAATGCGCATAGAGCGAAGGCCAGCGGGGAGCTGGCCAGGAGGTCGAGGAGGGGCATGGTTAGACGACTTGTCCGAGCTTGAAAATGGGAAGGTACATGGCGATCACGAGTCCGCCGACAATGACGCCGAGGAAAGCCATGATCATGGGTTCCATGAGGCTTGTGAGGCTGTCGACCATGTTATCGACCTCGTCCTCGTAGTAAGTCGCGACTTTATCAAGCATAGAATCCAGCGCGCCGGATTCCTCCCCAATCGCGGTCATCTGTATGGCCAGCATCGGAAACACGCCGGTGCTGCGCATGGAGAAGTTAAGTTGCATGCCGGTGGAGACGTCCTGTTTGACTTTGTTGACGGCGTTCTTGAAGACAACATTTCCGGTGGCGCCAGCGACAGAATCAAGCGCCTCTACCAGTGGAACGCCGGCGGCGAATGTCGTGGACAAGGTCCGTGCGTATCGCGCTACTGCGGATTTGTACAACAAAGGACCAATGACGGGCACTTTGAGGAGTGCTCGGTCAAGACCATTTCTAAACTTTTCGGAGGTTCGGTATGCGCGCCGAAACAAGAAAATACTTAACGCAATCCCGCCCAGGATCATCCACCAATAGTCCTGAACAATTTTTGATAAGCCAATCACCATCAATGTGAATGCTGGGAGCTCAGCTCCGAACCCTTCAAAAATGGTCTGAAACTGGGGTACTACTTTGAGTAACAAAATCCCCGTTACGATAAACGCGACGACAACCACCGCAATCGGATAGGTCATCGCTTTCTTGATCTTGGCTTTCAGCGACTCGGTCTTTTCTTTGTAGGTCGCGACTCGATCCAACAACGTTTCGAGGGCACCTGCTTGTTCACCCGCATCCACTAGGTTGCAGAAAAGGTCATCGAAATATAAGGGTTTCTGCCGCAGTGCCGTGGCAAAACTGTGCCCTGCCGCGACCTCCTGCTTGATGTCGTCCACCAGCTTGCGCATGTTCGGGTTGTCATGCCCCTCGCTGATAATGTCGAATGACTGCAACAGCGGCACACCTGCTTTCATCATGGTCGCCATCTGGCGGCTGAAGAACGCGATGTCCAGCGGCTTGATCTTCTTGCCTTTACCGAAGATCGAGACAGACTTTTTACGAACTTTGGTCGGGTTGATACCCTGCTTTCGCAGTTGGGCTTTCACCAGCGCAGGATTGTGCCCATTGATTTCGCCAGTGACCTTGGTCCCTTTTTTATCTACCCCTTCCCAAGCATAGACGCTGACTTTTACTGCTTTGGTCGCCATGCTTAATCCTTGGTCACCCTGTTTATTTCTTCCAGACTTGTCACGCCCTGCATCGCCTTCATCAGCCCCGAGGTGCGCAAATCATTAAAACCGTCTCTGCGCATCTGTTCGGAAATCTGGATCGAGTTGCCTTCCTCCATGATGATGCGCTCCAGCGCTGGCGTGCTCTTCACCACTTCGTAGATACCTACTCGGCCTTTGTATCCGCCGTTGCAGTGTTCGCAGCCTACTGGAGAGTAAAGCTGGAACGAGCCGATTTGCGACTCGGGGAAACCTTCCGCAATCAAAGTCTCACGTGGGATCTCAGCTTCTTTTTTGCATTGCGGGCACAACTTTCGCGCAAGACGTTGCGCGATGATCAGGTTGATCGCCGTGGCGATATTGAATGCTGCCACGCCCATGTGATGAAGCCTGGTAAGTGTCTCTGCCGCGCTGTTGGTGTGCAAAGTAGATAAAACCATGTGACCGGTTTGCGAGGCCTTGATCGCGATTTCGGCTGTTTCCAAGTCCCGGATTTCGCCCACCATGATCACGTCAGGATCCTGACGCAGAAACGCCCGCAGTGCCTGAGAGAAGTCCATTCCCTGACGCGGATTGACGTTGACCTGGTTGATGCCTTCAAGGTTGATCTCTACCGGGTCTTCTGCTGTCGAGATGTTGATATCAACGGTGTTGAGAATATTCAATCCGGTATAAAGCGATACCGTTTTACCCGAGCCGGTAGGGCCGGTCACAAGGATCATGCCCTGGGGTTGGCGAAGAGCTTCAAGGTAAAGAGCTTTTTGTTCTGGCTCATAACCCAAAGCGTCAATGCCCATTTGCGCGGTAGTCGGGTCCAGAATCCGCATCACAATTTTTTCGCCCCACAGAGTGGGCAGCGTGTTGACCCGGAAATCGATAGCGCGGTTTTTTGAGATTCTTAGTTTGATGCGGCCGTCTTGGGGTTTGCGACGCTCCGAAATATCGAGGCTCGCCATGACCTTCAGACGTGCAGCAATCCGCCCTGCAAGGTGAATGGGCGGCTTTGCCACTTCATGAAGAATGCCGTCGGTGCGGAGCCTTACCCGGAAGATCTTTTCGTAGGGTTCGAAATGCAGGTCAGACGAACCTAGGCGGATCGCGTCCATCAGCATCTTGTTAACGAAGCGGACAACCGGCGCGTCATCGGCGTCTTGACCACCGATCGCAGTTTCTTTGCTCTCATCGACCGCCTGGATTTCGAGGCCCAGATCGACGTCCGCCAAGTCGCCCATACCAGCATTGCCGTCGAAAAACTTATCGATGGCGATGGTCAGTTTGTCGTCCTCGACCAAAATGGCTTCGGTGGTCAGGCCGGTGCTGAACTGGATGTCAGTAATAGCTTGATGATTGGTGGGGTCGGATATGCCCACAAATAACTTGTTACCCCTACGCCAGAGCGGAAGCGCGCAGTGCTGGCGAATGAGCTTTTCACTGACGAGCCCTTTCGGTTGGGTCTCCTTGTCTAGGGTGCCGAGATCGAGAAAAGGAATACCGAATTGATCTGATGCGACCTCGGCCAGCGTAATGCTCTTGAGCAGCTTCGTCTCGACGAGGTGGTGCACAAGCGAAACCTTGTCACGTCGCGCTTGTTCGTAGGCTTTTTGGGCCGTTTTTTCTGTGAGCAGCTCAGCCACAACAAGTTGTTTAGCCAAGCCGGTTAGGACGACGTCAGTCATTACAGCCACCAGATCCAGACATTGGACCGTTTATAGCCTAGTCAAGCTTGGCTGCCAAATATGCAATGTCAGGGTGACGGAAATTGTCACTTTGTGCTGACTCTGCGTGCCACTTGCGACGGCGAAAATGGAGGGAGGGGCAAAGGCTTGGGCGATTAAAAACTGGCACGTTGCGTGCAGTAGCTACTTCGAGCAACACCAAATTGACGCTTGGAGTAGTAGCGATGAATTTACAAAAAGGTTTTACGTTAATCGAGCTGATGATTGTCGTGGCGATCATCGGGATCCTGGCCGCTATCGCAATTCCGCAATATCAGGATTACGTAGTACGTGCGCGCTGGGCTGACAACAACACTGCGATTGCACCTGTGAAAGCGGCAATTGCGGAGTGCTTGCAGACTAACAACAGCGTCCTCGCCAGTTGCGACACCGCTGCAAGGTTGTTGACGACCGTTGGGTATGCAGGTCTTCCTGTTGGGACCCCTAACATGGGACCCGTGGCGTTGACTGCGGGTACCGCAGCAATCGTGGTAACTGGTACAGCGGCGGCAGGTGGTTGCACTGTCACTTGGACGCCTGGCGTTGCTGACGCTAACCGCATCACTTGGACTAGTGCAACAGGCGGTGGCTGCACTCGTTCTCGTACTGGTGTGAACTAACGACGTCGCCAGAATTGGCGTTCTGTTGGTGGGGGGGCCTAGAGCTGTTGCTCCCGCCGCAACGCTTTTCGCCGAAATAGCTCAGTCGGTAGAGCAGCGCACTCGTAACGCGAAGGTCGTAGGTTCGATTCCTATTTTCGGCACCAGAAACACAAAAAGCCCGGTCCTCAAGACCGGGCTTTTTCGTACTCAACATCGCACCATCTCGACAATCTACAGGCCCCGCAGGCGTAGGCGCGTGGTAGGCGGTATCGTCGATTAAGCGATCCGGTTTGATGTCGAACAGCTCTTCGACTTGAACAGTCATGGTTTTGGTGCTCTCGACTTCGGCGTTTCGATGATCCGCTGTCAGTTCTACGCAATAACCCACGACCAGCATGCGGATCATCAAATCAGGATTAACCGAAGGACGCCCAATTGGGCAATGGAAATCGGCGAGATAGTGGGGCAGGTCGCTCAGATCGAGACGCCGATCAATGCTCAGTAGCAGGTGATTTGTTGGGGGTGGTCTTCATAGTTGAGCGAGGAAAACAGCCGATCCTTCTCACTCGATAACTGTGCCATCATGCTCCGTACTCCGCCACCGGCCGTTGAGCAGGTTTTGCCCAAGGCCAATTGAGAGAACTTTTTTCTACGGAAATGACCCTTGGCTGTCTTTCACAAGCGACCGCCTTTTGCCATACCAATTCAGTCAAATGCGCTTCCGACCCTGGCTGGGGTAAACCAAGCACTGGCAGCCCTATGGGGACAATCCCAACGGACAGCCCTGGGTAACTGAGAGAGGGAATGACTGCATGGGCTTTTATGTATGGCGAACCCAGGAGCTCCCCGCCGTTTTAGGCTTGCTCCATTCAAGCCCTATTACATTACTGCACTGGAGTCCGCCAATGTTGGTGAAACCAGATTTAAAGCATAGGTGGCTAAGGTTTCTTTTTATTGGGATGGCTCTTTTAATCTTGCTCGGCTATGCACTACTACTGATGGGAAAGTATTACTTTGCGGGACTCGACGGCATGACAAGCTGCAGTGAGGATGTGGTTGCCAGTAGGGTGTCTCCGAGCAAAAAGTATCTGGCGTCGATTGCGCTGAAGAACTGCGGTGCTACCACCCCGTTTGTAGCAAGGGTGTATATTAAATTTAATCCAGACGTTCATTTGGAGGGCGAGACGGAAGAGGTGACGCTTTGGCAGAATATTACGAATACCAATATGGGCATAGAATGGCGGGGAGAGACTAACCTAGGTATCTCGGGAGAAACGAATAAACACGCATCTTACTCTGTGCATGCCCTAGATGCGGTGTTTGAAGTTTCCATAATAGATCGAAAGTAACTACCTGAACTTTGTGTTTGAGGTTCGGAGGATTTCATAAGGGACCGGCTGCTATCGAATCACTGAAGTGGGTGACAGCAGATTGAATCTGGTCAGAAAGTAGCTTGAAAACGAGGCTCCCTCCACCTAGCGGCCGATGCTCCCACGTCGTCTCCCAGTATACGAAAACGATCCCTTTCGGCACTTGAAGGCCAGCAATGGTTGGGAGGGAAGGTCGGGGAGGGGCGATCTTAAGCCTTCCGTCTATGATCTTTCGAGAGGGATAGCAGGGGGCAAGGGTGTGCCGTCCTCATAGCGAGCCAATTCCTTTCGGGCGATCAGCACTAAATTTTCAATCTGTACGAATGGCAGATCATCACCGAATAGCGACATTTTCAATGTGTTATCAGCATCACACCTGAAGACCTCAGCGCATACTTGATTGGTCGTGTTGATAAGCTCTAGTCCCAAGCCATCACGGATCATGTCCGAAGCAATCTGAAACCGGTATGCCATGTCTTATTCCTCGTGTTTGAAAGTCCCCGGTCAGCTAAAGGCCGATACCGGGTTATCGTGCATCGTCGTCCTGCATCATCGCAATGATGGCTTCTAGTCCATACCTGCTCCTGCTCAATACGCCGCGTATGGAGTGTCCGAAACCGATCCCTTTCGGCACCGGGCGGGCTGCATCCAGTTGGAGGGATCGCAGCGGAGAGGCTGCTATCGGCCAGAAGCAGAAGTTACTGATGTACTATAACTAATTTCTGGCAAAAGGACTCTTCCCTCATGATGCGTCGTGCCGGCTTTTTGCTCATCGGAATTCTCGGACTCGCGCTCACCCTGCCTTGGGGTGCCTATTGGGTCGGCCTTTATAGAATTTCGCAGTACCCTTTGCCTCCACCTCAGGCTATATCGGCACCGCAGCGTGAGTGGGTATGGAGCCTCGCCAAAGTCTCAGGCGAGCCGGTAATAGTGCCGTTAAGTCCGTATACGTATCTGTACGACCTTTTCATTTTGAAAGGGAAAACTGATAGGAATATGCGAGTCGCCTGGTGGGTGGCTTCTGATCACCTGATCAAACAAAACACAAGTCAACAGATGCTGTGGAGGCACCTATCCGGCGCGTCTCTGACCATATGGTTAACCAGGAACTGGACAGATCAACAGATAACAGCAGCCGCCTTCGTCGCCCTTCAGCAGCGGGGTGAGGTATATGGTGGTAACTAGCTGAACTTAACAAATGCGAAGTCCTTGATAGCTCCGTATGTGAAATGGCACCTTTTTCAAGGTATGCTTTTTACCGTTATCTGGATGTCTCCACTGGCTGCTATGGGTCGAAAGGAGCCAGTCGTGGCTGTCCGCTTTCGATCCAGAGTGTGTAAAAACGCGCTGATGCACTGTCGGCGCGCAGCGCTGACGGTTGTTAGCTGAGTAATTGCTCACAACAAGTCCTGCGGATCATCACGAGGGTCTGGGAGCCCCTAGCGCCGCTTCTACCTTGCTGGGTGGCCAAAATACAGACCTCTTCAGGCCGACAGCGCCTTCATTAAACCGCTGGTACCGAGAATTTTCATGACTCGTTTCAAGTTGTAGGCGAGGACGTTCAAGCTCATCTCCGCACTTACTCCGTTCAGCTTTCGTGTCAGGAAATGTGTGGCGCCCATCCATTGTTTGAGTGTCCCGAAGGGATGCTCGACCGTACGCTTGCGGACTCGCATCATGTCCGGCGCGTTGCTCAGCCTGTTCTGCATTTCCTCCAATACGGCTTCATGCTCCCATCGCCGAACTCGCCGTTGCTTGCTCGGTGTGCACTTCGATTTCAGCACGCATCCCTGGCAATTAGAACTCCAGTAACGGTGCAACTTCAGGCCTTTTTCAACGCTGGAAAAGCGCCAGATCAACGCCTCTCCAGCGGGACAAATATATTCGTTTTTTGCCGCGTCATAGAGAAAGGCATCGTTATTGAAACGCCCGTCAGCCTTGGCTCCAGAGGTCATCGGCTTGGGCACATAGGCGGTGATACCTGCATCGTGACAAGCCAGGACTTGTTCGCTTTTGAAGTAACCTCGGTCAGCTACTACCGACAACGTATCTGACGCCATAGCCTCGCGGGCCTGCTTGGCCATCGAACTGAGTTGATCGCGGTCGGAACCGACGTTGGTAACCTCATGGGCAACGATCAAATGGTGCTGGGTATCGACCGCTGTCTGCACGTTGTAACCGACGATTCCAGTGCCGCGCGTCATCATGGAACGGGCGTCTGGATCGGTCAGTGAGACCTGTTTATCCGGTGATTCGTTGAGCTGAGTTTCAATGACCTGCAACTCTTTCATCTGAGCTTTGAGCTTGTCGATTTTCTCTTGCAGACGAGCAGCCTTGGGCTGAGCGACCGAGGGTTCTTGCCGGTCGGTTTCGGCGAGCGTAGTCAGGTACCGATTGATACTTGATTCAATTTCTTCCATCCGCCGATTCAGCTTGGCGCTGGTGAAATTGCGGTCGCGGTTATTGACCGCCTTGAATTTACTGCCGTCGATGGCGACCAGATTTTCTTCGAATAGTCCTAGCTGCTGGCACAGCACCACGAACTGGCGGCAGACACCTCGGATGGCCTTGCTGTTGTCTTTTCGGAAGTTGGCGATGGTCTTGAAATCGGGCATCAAACGCCCAGTCAGCCACATCAGCTCGACGTTGCGTTGGGCTTCTCGTTCAAGACGCCGGCTCGATGGAATGCGGTTCAGATAGCCGTAGATGTAGATCTTCAGCAGGACCGAGGGATGGTAAGCCGGCCGGCCTGTATCAGCAGGTAAGGCGCCCTCGAAACCTAGTTTGACCAGGTCCAGTTCGTCGACAAAGATGTCGACTACGCGCACCGGATTGGCATCCGTGACGTAATCGTCGAGGCTCGCGGGAAGGAAGGTTTCTTGGCCTCGATGTTCACCTTGGATAAAGCGCTTCATGGGCGATCCCTGCGATGAAATCCTCAGAAATCATAGCAGGGCTAAGAGCGGTGTTCTGCTCAGATATTGATGCGTTTTTCAACCGCCTGTAGTTGCTTTACCGGGTCCCAACCACTCGGCGACGCTTGAGCTTTGCTCCACCAAAGCATTCCTTTAGAGATCCATAATCTCCGCAAATCAGCATGAGCAGATGTTGCGTCATCATAGCCGAACTGCGTACCGCAGGACGGGCACATGCCAAACGAAGAGCAGCCAACCTCATCGTATGGAGGCTCTTCAAGCCCGGGGTATCCACAAACCGGACATAGATATGAAACGTTGCTTGCAATCATCCAACCCCCAGATTTCTAGCCTCTAGCCCACGTTGTCGGCGTACCTGCTGATTTCCGGAATCTTATACTGAATCTGAGCAACTGATGTCTGACCTGGGCTGAGTAGGAAAAAACACTAGAGTGGAAGCCGCTAACAAGGGTTTTGACACACTCTGGATCCATAGCAGTCACTGACGCCCAGAGCGTGCAGCGCCCCAAAGCGGGTAGAGGGATGAACCATACTGGCATTCACTCAGAAGAATAATGGTATTTAGAAACGACGTATCCGTCCTGAGAATACCCTACGGCCCAAGTGCTCAAAAAGTTTTCGTAGCGCGCCTCTGTGACACAACGCCCGTCATTTTCTCCGCGATATTTTGTATCGTCTCCCCACCAAAGACTGTCGCCGCAAGCTCGAACAGCATCTGGTACCCCAAGAAGAGCCACGACTTGCTGCTGTGAAGCGCCCATATCTACTTGCTCGAAGGCGTGACTCGCGCGGTCTTCTAAATATGAACTTATGTAGAAGCCGAGAATGGTAGTTGCTATTGCACTAACAATTGCCAGCGCTAGTATTCGATTCCATGCTGTATGACTTGGCACACATGATCTCCATAGGGTGTTAGATCACGATAGCTTAGCACCGAGCGACGCTGACTTATTCGCGGCGCAAGCAACCGCTGTAGGTCGAAAGCAGCCGGTCGTGGCTGACCGCTTTCGACCCAAACCGGACGTTTGCGCTTCCATCGCAGCTGGCCGGGGATCAAACTGCTAAAACCAGCCAATCAACGATGGCAGTTATCCTACATTTCCTAATTGCGGCTGGCTCACGATTGCTATGTTTACAGTGCGAGGCGGAGAAATGCCGCTACCTTCACTGGCTTGATGATCCGACATTGGACACCAAATGCGAATACAACACCAGGTTCTGCCCCTTGCCAAAGCCTCATTCGCCGCTGCTCTCAGGACAGGTCATGGGCGCGCTATCCAGCACATCGAGAACCATGGATCGTATGGGTTGGAAGACACGATTATCGAAGCGTGCGTAGCATGTCTTTCCTATGATCCTCAGCTGGAGGCAGAACGGGCGCCATGGCTGGTTTCGATTGTCGATCGCGCGAAGCTGTCCGCAGAAGTGGTGCAGGCGATCAAGGCGCTAGAAAACACGCCTCCGCCCGAGGATCAACGCGACAGTAACCAGCGCAGTGCGATCCTGAAAGAGCTTGCTGCGTCAGGATCAGAAGACGCCAGAAGTCTTTTGTATTCTTCCCTCGCGCTGTTTCCGGGTACCGCTAGCGTGATAGGCGCTGAGGAAATCATTGCGCTCGACGGCTTGGATGGATTGAAATATGTCGCCAGGCAAATGGGGCAATGGTGGCAAGCTAATCCGGACTTTTGGGTTGATGACTATCCGATCAAGCAATTTGATGCCTCCACGGGGATTGAGGGAGGACTTGCCGCATTGGAACGCGAGGCCGCAGTTGATTCCGATATTGCGAGTTATCTCGCAGGGATACGCGAGACACGCGATAGTCACAGCCGTTCTTCGGCCCGCTTTGAACCAATGTTATTTAATGGCAATGAGGTGGTGGCGTATGTCAAAAAGAATCCCAGAGAACAATGTTATTGGCTCAAAAGATGGGGCACGCACGCCACTAACAATCAATGCGACATAGTATTCGCAGCCCTGGTCGCGTCGGAGGAGTCGGAACATGTCAAACGACTGTTCAGATGCTTTGCAAAAACCGGCGTTCCTCGATTCGAAAGTCGATTAATCCGATGGACTGACCATGCCGACCCACAAGTTCAATGGGCGGCAGTAGAGGCTCTTGCACCTAAGACGCACGGGGAGCTGCGAAAAGCGGCTAAGCGATTGATCGTTGATGGCAACGTCTCAAACGGTGTCGCGTTGCTGGTGAACAATTTCTTTGAGGGCGATTTTTTAATGTGCATGAAGCATGTAACACAGCTTGATGATGCTGACGCAACGCACCATCTCGTCGGAGAACTCTTAAACTTGTGCGAAGCGCATCCTGGCCAAGAGGCGCTCGACTGTCTCCTCTACGTATATGAGTTTTCGCCGTGTTCGACCTGCCGCAAGCGAGCAGTAAAGGCGTTAACCGACGCGAACACCGCTCCGGCCTGGGTGCTTGTAGAGTCGGCATTCGACGCCGATCCCGAAACGCGGGCACTCGCCCGTGCAGACCGTCCCTTCAATTAGTTTTTATTACTCTCGGCCTACTGTGTAAGCAAAAGCTGGATCGATTGGCCTTTCGACGATATGAAAAGGAAGGGATGTATTCGAAGGACTGATCGTCCGCTTGTGGCCGATTTCTGCCTGTCGCATCTGGTTACTTTCATTAGCGCGGCCAGTTAGCTGCACCATCACTATTGTATGTAGCGTTCGCCATCATAAGCACTGAGTGGACCCGCGAAGCATGACACCCGAGGCCACGGTGGAAAGCGGCACCGGTCATCAGTAATGGGCTGTCAAATCACTTTCTCGACTGATATCGCCGTAGCCGTGATTGCGATGTCGCCAAAATCACCTTCCAGGGGCAGGACGTTTCCGACAATGCTAATCGCTTCAAACTCCCAAAATCCGGGCTTAAGTGTCTAGATGGGGCGCCAGTTCACGCTGATATCCCTGCACTCTACCAGCCACAGCGCACGTGCAAGCTCAACTTTGTGAATAACTTGGCCGTGATCACCGGCCCGAACCTCGTCATAAAGCCAGTCCCCATGATGAGGCGCATTGCTGGTGATGTGATATTGACTTACCTCTTCATAGCGAATATCGATGTAACCATCATGATAGGCCCCTAGGAGCGTAACCTGAATGGAGAGTTTTCGATGCTCGTGACGGTCACCGGAGCCTTCCTCAGTTACGCGCATAGATTCGACCCAAGCATCATGCGGGCACTGAGAATGGTGAGGGTTGTAATGCCAATCTGCTGTTGCGAAAGCGTATGCGCTGGGGGGGATCAGCCCTTTGAGGCTATCCAGGTATGTTTCGTATGCAGCCCACTGAATGCCCTGCTGCTGAAAGTCTGCACCTAGAAGGTCAGCGGTCAAAATAAACATTTCACATCTCTGTGAGGTTGGTTAGTCGTACGCTAACAGTATACAAATTTCCTGTCGAGCGGCTCCTCCTGGCCGATTTCGGTCAGTCGTGACAGGCAACAATCGACCCAGAGTGTGTAAAAACGTATTCGATCAGCAGCATCGTAAGGCGCTGGGTCAAACCACGTTCTGTGTAGATGCCCGACAGACCGAAAACCATCGAACGATGGGATCGTCTAAAACCAGTGCTCGTTCATTTTCGAAAGAAACTCTGGGTTAACCGGCGCGCTGGATGCTGAGCCGATGACCGCGTCAATCCCACACTTCGGACACAAAGCGGTGGTATCCAGATCGACCCACTCTGTGATTTCTGCGGACGAAAACACACTTAAGGAAACTCTGAAAAAGACTTCCAAATCTGGTGAAATACGCCAGTCCCAAGCACTGAACGGTTGAGTCCCGATGAAGCAGATGTCCTTCGCTGACGCCGAATACGCTGGCAAACGCAAACAAACCCGCCGTGAACGCTTCCTGATCGAGATGGATCAGGTCGTGCCCTGGAATGGCTTGGTCAAACTGATCGAGCCGCACTATCCAACGGGAGAAGGTGGTCGTCCGGCATACCCGTTGATGGCGATGTTGCGGGTTCATCTGATGCAGAACTGGTTCGGTTATAGCGACCCAGCTATGGAAGAATCGCTGTACGAAACTACGATTCTGCGCCAGTTTGCCGGGCTGCATCTGGATCGGATTCCAGACGAAACCACGATCCTCAACTTCCGCAGATTGCTCGAAAAACATGAGCTGGCCGGTGGGATTTTGCAGGTCATCAATGGCTATTTGGGCGACCGTGGTTTGTTGTTGCGCCAAGGCACCGTGGTCGATGCGACGATCATTCATGCGCCGAGTTCGACCAAGAACAAGGACGGCAAACGCGACCCTGAAATGCATCAAACCAAGAAGGGAAATCAATACTATTTCGGGATGAAATCGCACATCGGTGTCGATGCCGAATCCGGTTTGGTGCATAGCGTAGTGGGCACTGCGGCGAATGTGGCGGACGTAACCCAGGTCGATCAGTTACTGCACGGAGAAGAAACTTACGTCTCTGGCGATGCCGGTTACACCGGCGTCGAAAAGCGCCCCGAGCATCAAGATCGCCAAATGATCTGGTCGATTGCTGCGCGGCCCAGCAGCTATAAAAAGCATGCAAAGAAGAGTCTGATCGGGCGCATGCGTCGCAAAATCGAATACGCGAAAGCTCAACTGCGCGCCAAGGTTGAGCATCCGTTTCGAGTAATCAAGCGCCAGTTTGGTTATACGAAAGTACGCTTCCGAGGCCTGCTGAAAAACACTGCGCAGCAGACCACGCTGTTTGCTCTGTCGAACCTGTGGATGATGCGAAAACGATTACTCAATGCAGGAGAGGTACGCCTTTAATGCGGAAAATGAGTGCTGAAAAGCGCTTGTACGCAGAAAAAAGCGGGGATTGAGAGAGCAAAAGGTCTAATTTTCGATTGAGTCGACATTTTTTGAGCCTCAAGCAACGGGGCTGTTAAAAACGCGTGCCTACTTCAGACCTTCCCTAGCAGCTTTGCTCAGAAAATAAACGGATCCTTTATCATGGTTACCTTCTAAAGATGCGCCCAAAAACCGAAATATTCTTGCTGAAATTTTCCTAATCATATGTACCCTACTCCGCGGCAATGAGTCTATTTAGAGCATTCAGTGAAGAGGCTCGCATTCCACATGCCGGGCTCGTTGACCTGCTTAGTTCGATACGGGCATCCATGATTAGAAGACAGAATTTTTTGATGCAATCACAGCGGTAAACGCTCGCTCACAATGCGGTAAGGCATACCTATTCGGGCAAAGTGTGCAGTACAAGTATTGAAGTCACACGCGCCTGAAAATCGTGAGTCGTCCATGGTTTCGTAGACGCCATGAGCAACTGCTCTGGGACGAATCGCGTTGGTCGTTCAATTTCCATTTCCGACCAAACAATGCGTTTGCTCGGCGAGCGCGATATCGCCCTATCAATAGACATCCATGCTTCGTGAGGCGATGAGTGAAGTCAGCACCTTGCCAGCTTGAGTCAGAAGGTATCGTGTTATTCGTATTCTGGTAACCACTGCACCATGCGATCACGAGAAAGACTCTCGCCGTGGGCCTGTAAATTCTCCGCGAGGATCGCGTTACCCTTCCGAGGTACACGACCCGAGCCTACCGAACCCGAATCAACAGATCCCAGGCGGAATCCCGTCCTTATTAAAATCCTTCAGCCGCTCCTTCTCTTCCTCAGTCGAATGAGCGGGCACGTCCTTCTCAGGTTGTTCTTTCTCGTCAGGTTTCTTCTCGTCAGTCATCTTCATTTCCTCATCCGTCCTATCAAAAACCGAAACCCAAAAGCCTCAAGCCCAAACCGCCGTCTCGCTGTTGATCTGCGCCATGGACGTAGCATTGGACTGCCGCTGGTGATGCAGCTCTTCGCGCATTTTGGTGAAGTTAAGCGGGCTCGACGTCAACTGCCTGAGCACCACATCAGAGATCAGGTATTCACCGCAGTCACGGCACACAACAACCTTCCCACCCTGCGCCGACTCACGCTGCTCAGCTTCGGTCCCGCACAGATAACAGTTCATGCCCGTTCTCCCTGTAAAGGTCATAACAAGCAGAGCCCGGGCAACCGTCGCAGTTCAACCTTAAAGACGCCGGGGCGATCTCAAATGCTCAACCGCATCGACAAATCCACCGCCTTCACATCCTTGGTCAACGTTCCAATGGAAATGTAATCAACACCGGTCTCGGCGATAGTGCGCAAAGTCGCGTCAGTCACGCCGCCGCTCGCTTCAAGCTTGGCGCGGCCGGCGGTGAGGCGTACGGCTTCGCGCATGTCGTCCAGGCTCAGTTCGTCGAGCATGATGATGTCGGCGCCACCGTCGAGGGCTTGCTTGAGTTCGTCGAGGCTCTCCACTTCGATTTCCACGGGCTTGCCCGGCGCGATTTTGTGCGCGGCGGTGATGGCTTCGGCGATACCGCCACACGCGGCGATGTGGTTTTCCTTGATCAGAAAGGCGTCGAACAAGCCGATGCGGTGGTTATGGCAGCTACCGCAGGTGACCGCGTATTTCTGCGCCATTCTCAGGCCGGGGAGGGTTTTGCGGGTGTCGAGCAGTTTGACCTGAGTGTTCGCGACCATGTCCGCGTAATGCTGCGCGCGGGTGGCAACGCCTGAAAGCAGTTGCAGAAAGTTGAGCGCGCTGCGTTCGCCCGTCAGCAGCGAGCGAGCGGGGCCTTCCAGGTGGAATAGCGCCTGATTGGGCTGCACGCGATCACCGTCAGCGACCTGCCAATGCACGGCGACGCGCGGGTCAAGTTGACGGAAAATCGCGTCAACCCACGCCGTGCCAGCAATCACCGCTGCGTCGCGGGAGATCACAGTGGCCTTGGCCAATCGCTCTGCCGGAATCAGCTGCGCGGTGATGTCGCCAGTGCCAACATCCTCGAGCAACGCACGGCGCACGTTGGCTTCGATTTCGGCAGTGAGGGCGTCAAGACGTAGGTTTGGCATATCAGGCTCCACGGACTAAGTGCGGCGAGTATATGGCAGACACGTGTACCAACCTACGTACGCCAAGTGTCCAGTCGGGTGCATAACCTGCACTTTGTCGGTTTTTTCCTCGGTTATGCGACAGATTGTGATTTTGAGTGTCTATCGCTGCGCACGTCTCTTCGCCGCCTCCTATTATTCCAACCAAGGCGAAGTGTCCGCTGGCGAGCGGGCCTGATTTAACCGATACTTTCGCCTTGTATTTGACGTCATAGTATTGACGTCAGCCTGCTGCATCCCCAGGGATAAATTTTTAGATCCGTCCGAATGGAGTCGATTCTTCATTCGGCGCGGGCTGTAGCTGTTGTTAAAGCAGTGGTGTCGACGGTGTGAAGGAGTCCTTGATGCAGAACGACGGTAACAAAGTGGTGCCCTTGAAGGCGGGTCCGGATCATCCGGGTTCCTCGCCTCTTGCTCGGCTGCCCGTCGTCCTGCTTCAGGTCCGTGACCGGGCCGCGCAGCAGTTGAAGGAAAGTCTGCAGACGCTCTTCGATAACGCTGATGACACGCTGTTCGAAATGGCCGATCGTGCTCACAACAACGCTGAACAGAATATCTTTTTCGAGGCCATGCGCGACTTGCGCCTGAAGCGCAAAAGCATCGAGCGCAATTTCCTCGACAAATTCTTTGAAGCGTTCCTGCGCCTGGGTCAGTACGAAGTGGCTGAGCCCCCGATGCCCGAGCCTGTTTCCTACGACAAGCTTGCGCTGGTTCACAACGACGATCTAGAGCGCACCGTGGCGGTAGACGCCATGGTGGTCAAGGTCATGAGTCGCGACGGTATCGCCCTCGGTCAATTGACCACACGTTTGAACGTACTCATCCCCCAGCCGTTGACCGACGAGACCAATCCGTTGGGTCCGACGCTGCTGTGCGACTATTTCCTGCAGGCCGGGCGCAGTCTCGGCGTTGAAATCAAGGTGAAGCTGATCATTCTCAAGCTGTTTGAGAAATACGCCTTGAGCAACGCCGATCAGCTTTATGAGGAAGCCAACCAGTTGCTAATTTCCGCAGGTGTATTGCCGGAACTGAAGGCGTTGCCGTCTCGTCGCTCCACTGATCGTATCGCCAGCGCGCCGCCTTCGAGCGAAGCCGTGCGTGCCGACAACGCGGCCATTCTTCAGGCGACGGAAAGTCTCGATAAAAGCGTGCAGGACGTGTTTTCTGCCTTGCAGGAGTTGCTGGTCCACGTGCGTGGGCACCTGACGCCGCGTCCCGATTCCGTGAGTGATGCGCGTCCGATTTCCAGCCAGGACCTGCTGCGTCTGCTGTCCCACTTGCAACAATACGTGCCGAAAGCCGAAGAGAGCGATGACTTCGACCTGCGCGCTCAGCTTGAACAGTTGATCAGCCGCGTCAGCGCGAGAAGCGGCAAGTTTCGCGTCGTCGGCACGATGGATGAGGACGTTATCAACCTCATCTCGATGCTGTTTGAATTTATTCTCGACGACCGCAACCTGCCGAGTTCGCTGCGCGCGTTGATCGGCCGTCTGCAGATTCCGATGCTCAAAATCGCGGTAATCGACAAAAGCTTCTTCAGCCGTGGAAGCCACCCTGCGCGCCGGCTGCTGAACGAAATCGCTTCCGCAGCGCTGGGCTGGGGCGGTCGCGATGACACCCAGCGCGATTCCCTCTACGCCCGCATCGATCAGATCGTTCAGCGTTTGCTGCATGACTTCGTCGACGACCCGGCGATTTTCACCGAGCTGCTGGTGGATTTCCTGGCATTTACCAGCGACGAGCGCCGTCGCAGCGAACTGCTTGAACAGCGCACCCGCGACGCCGAACAAGGCCGCGCGTTGGCAGAGTTGGCGCGTCAGCGAGTGCAGCAAGCGCTGAATGATCGCCTGCTCGGCAAGACGCTGCCTCAGGTAGTGGTTCGTCTGTTGCAGGAGGCGTGGAGCAAGGTGTTATTGCTGACCTGCCTGAAGCACGGTGATCAGTCGAGCGAGTGGACCTCAGGCCTTCAAGCCATGGACGATCTGATCTGGAGCGTCGAGCCCCACGACGAGCCGGAAGCGCGACAGCGTTTGCTCGAGCTGGTGCCTGGGTTACTGAAGTCCCTGCGCGACGGCTTGAGCAGCGCCGCCTTTGATCCTTTTGCCACCAGCGAATTCTTCAGTCAGCTCGAAGTGCTCCACGTCCAGGCGTTCAGTCATGTGGCGCGGACGCCGGTAGGAGATGCGGAAGGCGATCAGACCCAGTCCACTAGCGGCCCTACGATGATGGCCGTGGTTGAGGAGATTGTGTTAGTGGGTCCGGGCGAGCAGATTCAGCCTGAGCCGTCGATGCAATTGCCCGCCGACGACGAAGGCCTGATGCAAGTTGAAAAGCTCCGTCTGGGCAGTTGGGTCGAGATCCACGAAGACGAATCCCACAAGTTGCGCTGCAAGCTGGCGGCCATCGTTGAGCCGAGCGGGCGCTATGTGTTCGTCAATCGCACCGGCATGAAGGTGCTTGAGAAAACCCGCATGGGCCTGGCAGTGGAATTCCGTCGCGGCACCATTCGTGTTCTCGACGATGCCTTGCTGTTCGACCGCGCGCTGGAGTCGGTATTGGGCAACCTGCGCAAGCTCAAGGGCTGAGGCCAGATCGGTCCTACGACTTCTTACTGCAAATCTGCGCGACCTCAGCGTAGATTCGCCATCCACATCCTTTCCTGTCGCGGGCATACTGCGCGCTGTCGATTCACGCCCTAAGGACTCCCCATGCATCTGGACCCTGCCACTGGCTGGTGCCACGGCGCGCAGCATTGCCCTTCACCCAATTTCAACGCCCGCCCGGCAAACGAAATCTCGTTGCTGGTGATCCACAACATCAGCCTGCCGCCTGCGCAGTTCAAGACCGGCAAGGTCCAGGCGTTCTTTCAGAACCGCCTGGACGTCACAGAACACCCTTACTTTGAAGGCATTGCGGAGCTGCGGGTGTCCGCGCATTTCCTGATTGAGCGCGACGGGGAAGTCACTCAATTCGTGTCGTGCCTTGATCGCGCCTGGCACGCAGGTGTCTCGGTATTCGACGGTCGCGAGACGTGCAATGATTTTTCCGTTGGCATCGAGCTTGAAGGCACCGATGATCAGCCCTTCACCGACGCGCAATATGAGGCGTTGATCGAGCTGACCCGCCAGTTGCAGGCGGCGTGGCCGGCGATTACGGCGCACCGTATATGCGGTCACAGCGACATCGCGCCGGGACGCAAGACCGATCCGGGTCCGTGTTTTGACTGGGCGCGGTTTCGTGCCGCCCTGGACGTTTGAAGTGAGGAACAGCTAATGAGTTTTCTGGTTTTGCTGCTGGCGGTCTGGATCGAGAAGTTCTCGGCCCTGCGCCAGCGTATTCAGCGCGACGGGCCATGGCTCAATCAATTGAGCCGGCTGGAATCCAACCCGCGCTCAGCCAAGCGGCCGTGGTGGATTTTGATGGTGACGGTTGTGCTGCCTTTGGTGGTCCTGGCGCTCGCACTGGTAATTGTCGGCTCGGTGGCCTACGGCTGGCTCGCCCTGCCGATCCACTTGCTGGTGCTGATTTACAGCCTGGGCCGTGGCGACGTCAAAGCCGCGCTCGGCTCGTTTCGGGATGCCTGCCGTCGGGGCGATCAGGAAGCCGCGGTGCTGGTTGCCGAACGGGACCTGGGCGTCAAGGCCGAGAATGAAGAACAGCTATTGGGCGGCGCTCAAACGTACTTGCTGTGGCAGATTTATCAGGGCTTTTTCGCGGTGATTTTCTGGTATTTCGTGCTTGGCCCGGTTGCCGCGTTGGCGTACCGCTTGTTGGCGCTTGCCTCGGAGCACGGCAAAACGCCGGCGCTGGTCGAGCGCGCGACCCAGGCAAGGCACGCATTTGATTGGGTGCCCGTGCGCTTGCTGGCGGCCAGCTTCGCACTGGTGGGCAACTTCGTCGCGGTCAGCCGCGTGATGCTCAGCGAGCTGCTCAACTGGAACATCAGCGCCTCGCGCCTGATCAGCAAAGTCGGCTGCGTCGCCGGCGAGGTCCCCGCGCCAGTGGTGGGTGTCGAAGGCGTCAACAGCCTCGACGTGCTGTGGGAATTGCTCATCCGCTCGGCCATCGTCTGGTACGTCGGTTTTGCGCTGATCACGTTATTCGTGTGAATCGTCGGGGGCCGGCAAGCCGGCTCCCGCGTAGTCAGCCCCTGTGACCCCATGCATCCTCCCCGAAATATGCGGTGGTGCCGCATCGCTACCTGACACCTGATTGATATAGATCAATACCCCACCATTTCCTGACGCTAATCTCCTTTGCCTTCGGCCAGACGCCGCCATCCCTCTGAACTGACCGTTCTCTTCAACGTAATCCGTCCTTCAAACCTCGCACTTAGCCAAGTAAAGATGGCCTGTCGTCAGTCACTAAAGGCGAGCGACTTGCTGATCAACAAGAATTCTTTGCTATAGCTCAAACCTCCTCACATCTTTCACATAGGGCAACGGAATGGCAGTCGCTAAGAAAATGAGCGTGGGCCAGCTGACGATGTTGACTGCGGTCAACATGCTGGGCTCCGGCATTGTGTTGTTGCCTACCAAGCTCGCCGAAGTCGGCGGCATTTCCATTCTGTCCTGGCTGATCACGGCCACTGGCTCGCTCGCTCTGGCCTACGCCTTTGCGCGGTGCGGCATGCTCAGTCGCAAGACCGGCGGCATGGGCGGCTACGCGGAATACACCTTCGGCAAGTCGGGCAACTACATCACCAACTACACCTACGGTTTGTCGTTGCTGATTGCCAACGTGGCGATCAGCATTACTGCGGTGGGATATATCCAGACGCTGTTCGATATCAAGTTGGGTTCGCTTGAAGTCGGCCTGGCGACGATCGCGCTGTTATGGATTACCACGTTCGCCAACTTCGGCGGCGCGAGTATTACCGGCAAGATTGGCGCGGTGACCGTATGGGGCGTTATTGCGCCGGTCGTGCTGGTTTCGACCATCGGCTGGTTCTGGTTCGACAGCAGCACGTATGCGGCAGGCTGGAATCCCCACGACAAAACCTGGTACGAAGCCGCAGGCGCCTCGGTGGCGATCACCTTGTGGGCGTTTCTCGGTCTGGAGTCGGCGTGCGCCAACGGCGATGCAGTGGAAAACCCCGAGAAGAACGTGCCGATTGCGGTGCTCGGCGGGACCCTTGGCGCAGCGGTGATCTACATCGTGTCGACCAACGTCATCGCCGGCATCGTTGGCAACGCGGAGCTTGTTTCTTCAACCGCACCCTTCGGGCTAGTGTTCGCCAAGATGTTCAACCCCATGATCGGCGACATCGTCATGGGCCTGATGATACTGGCCTGCGTCGGCTCGTTGTTGGGCTGGCAGTTCACGGTGGCTCAGGTGTTCAAAAGCTCGGCGGACACCGGTTACTTTTTGCCGATCTTCGCCAAGGCCAACAAGCACGGGGTGCCGATCATCAGCATGTTGATCCTGCTGGCGATCCAGACCGCACTCGCGCTGCTGACCATCAGCCCCGACCTGGCCAAACAGTTCGACACGCTGGTTAATCTCGCGGTGGTCACCAACCTGGTGCCGTACATCCTGTCGATGGCAACACTGATGACCCTGCAAAAGGTCTCCAACGTGCCGCCGCAAAAAGCCCTCATCACCAACATCGTGGCCGGCATCGCGACCGCGTATAGCTATCTGGCGCTGTACAGCTCCGGCGCCGAAGCATTGATGCTCGGCGGGGTGGCAACCATCGTCGGCTACACGCTGTTCGGCTTCGTCAACACCCGCCTGATCAAGCTTGAAGCACTGAACAACAGCGTGCCGACCCAGACTGTCGCGGCGCAGCACATCGTCGGCGAGCCGATCCCCGTCAATAACCTGAACCTGGCCACCCTGGAGACTCGACCATGAGCGACAACAGACAGCTGCTCGGTATGCTGGCCCTGCTGGTCAGCAGCCAGCCCGACAAACGCAGCGTGTTCGGCCGGGCGCTGATCCAGCTGATCAGCGACGTGGAAGAACGCTCCATCAGCGTGCTGACCTCCGAAAGCCTGAGCGACGCGAAGTCGATCCTCAGCTCTGATCCCGCCATTCAGTGTGTGCTGCTGAGTTGGGAGATGGACGACAGCCAGGACCATCACGAATGCATCAACCTGCTCACCGCCTTGCGTGAGCGCAACACGCGAGTGCCGGTGTTTCTGATCAGCGATCGCAGCACGGCGTCGAGTGTGCCGTTGATTGTCATGCAGCACGCTGACGACTTCATCTGGCTGCCGGAAGACACCAGCCGTTTCCTCAGCGGACGCATCATGGCGGCCATCGAGCGCTATCGTCAGGCGGTGTTGCCACCGATGTTTGGCGCGCTGCTGAAGTTTGCCCGCAGTTACGAATATTCCTGGCACACCCCGGGCCATGCCGGTGGTACCGCGTTTCTGAAAAGCACCGCAGGCCGCGCGTTCTACGAGTTCTTCGGCGAAAACCTGCTGCGCTCCGACCTGTCGATTTCCGTCGGCGAACTGGGCTCGTTGCTCGACCACAGCGGCCCGATCGGTCAGGGCGAGCGCTACGCGGCGAAGGTTTTCGGCGCCCACCGCACCTACTACGTGACCAACGGTTCGTCGATGTCCAACCGCGTAATCCTGATGGCCAGCGTCACCCGTGATCAGATCGCCCTGTGCGACCGCAACTGTCACAAGTCCGTCGAGCACGCTATGACGCTGTCCGGCGCCATCCCGACCTACCTGGTGCCGACGCGCAACCGCTTCGGCATCATCGGCCCGATCCTGCCGCAGACCTTGAGCGCCGAGAGCGTGAAAGCCGCCATTGCCAGCAACCCGCTGGTCAAAAGCCACATTGATCCGACGCCGGTGCATGCCATCGTCACCAACTCCACTTACGACGGCCTGACCTACAACGTCACCCGCGTCGAAGAGCTATTGGGGCAGAGCGTTGACCGGCTGCATTTCGACGAAGCCTGGTACGGCTATGCGCGGTTCAATCCGCTGTACAAAGACCGCTTCGCCATGCACGGCAGCCCGGCTGATCACGATCCGTCCAAGCCCACCGTGTTCGCCACGCAGTCGACCCACAAGCTGCTCGCGGCGCTGTCCCAGGCGTCGATGATTCATGTCCGTAACGGCCGCAACCCGATTGCCCACGGGCGCTTCAACGAGTCTTACATGATGCACGCGTCGACCTCGCCCAACTACGCGATCATGGCGTCATGCGACGTGAGCTCGGCGATGATGGAAGCGCCGAGTGGCCAGATTCTGACCAACGAATCCATCGAAGAAGCGGTGGCGTTCCGTCAGGTTATTTCGCGCATGCAGACCGATATGCTGAGCCGCGACGACTGGTTTTTCTCCTGCTGGCAGCCGCCTACAGTGCAGGTCGGTGCCACTGCTGTCGCCTTTCACGAAGTCGATCCGGTCCGGCTCAAGACCGATCCGAATTGCTGGGTCTTGCACCCCAACGAGGTGTGGCATGGCTTCGGCGACATCGAAGACGGCTACTGCATGCTCGACCCGATCAAAGTGTCCATCCTCAGCCCGGGCATGGGCGACGACGGCAACCTGCTGGACTTCGGCATTCCCGCCTGTGTGCTCAGTGCCTATCTGGACCACCAGGGGATCATCGTTGAAAAGACCACCGACTTCACCATCCTCTTCCTGTTTTCCATCGGCATCACCAAGGGCAAGTGGGGCACGCTGGTCAACGCGTTGCTCGACTTCAAGCGCGACTTCGACACCAACCTGGAACTGGAACTTTGCCTGCCCGAGTTGCTCACCGCCAATCAGCAGCGCTATGCCGGCATGGGGCTGAAGGATCTGGCGGAAGATATCTTTGCCGCGATGAAGGAGACCAAGACCACGGCGGCCATGTCGAAGGCGTTCGGCACATTGCCCAGGGCGGAGTTCAGCCCGGTGGAGGCGTACGAGAAGTTGGTCAAAAACGAGGTGGAGCAGGTCACCCTGGAAGAGGCTGCCGGGCGTATTGCCGCGACAGGCATCGTGCCTTACCCGCCGGGCATTCCGCTGCTGATGCCGGGGGAAAACGCAGGCCCTGCTGACGGGCCGGTGCTGGCCTACCTCCGGGCGCTGGAGAGCTTCGATCGGTCGTTCCCCGGCTTCACCCACGATACCCACGGGATTGAGAGCGAAGCGGGGGTTTATCGGATGCTGGTGCTGAAATAGTTTTCAGCGCTGAAGAGGCGAATCGTGTGGCGCACCTCCGGCTCAGTTGCTCTGGGCCTTTTGCAGCGCTTGCTGCGTCAGTGCCACACATTCACGCCCACCGTCATCGTTGTGCCGCGCCAAGGCCGCTTCGGCGCGGTGCACGGTGGTGTCGATGTCGCTTTTGACCGCGTCGCTGAGATTGGGATTGGCAACTTTCGCGTCACGAACCTTGCTCAGGTTCATCTGGCACTGGTTGTTGTCGTCGTTGGCATTTGCCGCGAAGGGCAGGGCACATGCAGTCAGGAGCAAGCCGGCGAGCAGGGCGTGTTTCATGTGGGATTCCGCAGAAGTAGGTGTGTGGCTCGTTATCTGTACGAGCTTTGCGCATCAGACCTCAGATTCTGGATTTCTGCCAGTGGGTGCTCAAGCAAATGCGAATATCGCTGGCCGAAGCCAACTCCCGAGCGGCGTCCGGGGCGGGGGATTTGAAGAAATGCGCGCAAAAAAAAGCCACCCGTGTCGCCAAGGTCGGGGTTACCTGGCTGCAGGGGTGGCGTTGTTCAAAAGCGCTTTTTACAGACTGCGCGACTGAGCTGACTGTAGAGCTCGGCGTGCAGGTCGGGCCTCTTCAACTTCCAGCAAGTGCATGGCCAATACGTCAGTCAAAAACCGGAACTGATCGTTGAAGCCCACCACCTCGTTGCTGAAGTGGTTTTCCGCCGAGGGCATCATGAAGGCGCCGAAGCGATTGTCCTCAACGAGACCGTGGCTGTTCTTGCGGGCGATGACATGTTGTGAGAAATAGTTTTTCCCAAATGAGGGAAAAGCAACGTGCAAAGTGACGTCTCGGGTCATGTCGATTGCTCCGCATCTAGCAGGAAGTTGAAAGCGTGAAAGGTGCTGATAAGTGTCAGCTACTTGGCCTTAGCTGGCCGGTGCCACAACACGATTGTTCTCATCATCCGCGGTCATGACGACCGATCCCAGATCGAAGAGTTTGAGGGCGACGACGTAGCTGGTGAGAGCTGCAAGCGTCAAGCAAGTAAGGAGATGAACGATCATTTTTCCTGCCCTCGGTTCGTGTTTGGGTGTGAGGGCGATGGTACGCCCATGAGTGTTGAGCGGAAGGCATTAGCGGGAATGTTGGTTATCGATGGGAATGATGGATCGGGAATCCTGTAGGAGCGCGCTTGCCCGCGAATGCGTCCAGTCAGGCGCATCAGACTTCCTGACCCAACGTGATTCGCGGGTAATCGCGCGCCTACTGCAGCTCGTGCATTTGCCCGCCCGACTGCTGGGTTTTGTTGCCTACGCCCGAATCGTTTCGCCGTACCGATGCGTCGCCAGGCACGCCAGCAGCAAGCCACTGATCGCCACCATTCCGCCCACCAGACCGATGTTGGCCACGCCGAGCTGGCTGATCACCACGCTGCCCAGCAGCGCGCCGCCGCCGATGCCGATGTTGTAGATGCCTGAATGCAGCGCCATTGCCACGTCCGTAGCGTCCGGCGCCATTGCCAGGACCTTGGACTGCATCACCAGACCAAAGCACATGATCGCCATGCCCCAGACCACGCTCAGCGTACCCATCGACCCGGCACTGCCGGACAGCGGCAGCAGCAGAATCAGACACGCCGCCAGCGCGCCGATCGCGGTGATCAGCAGGCCCCGCGGGTAACGGTTGTTGTAGCGGCTGAAGATCACCGACCCTACGATCCCGGCGCCGCCGAACAGCAAGAGGATAACAGTGGTCATGTCGCTGCTCATCTTCGCCACGAGCTGTGCGAACGGTTCGATGTAGCTGTAGGCCGTGAACTGCGCCGTGACCACCAGAGCGGTCAGCAGATACAGGGACATCAGCGCCGGGCGCTTGAACAGCATGGGCAGGCTTTGCAACGAACCCGAGTTCTGGCTCGGCAACAGCGGCAATGACTTCATCAACACCAGCACGGTCAGACCCGAGGCCACCGCAATCGCCAGGAACGTTGCACGCCATCCCAGCGCTTCGCCCAGCACGCGCCCCAGCGGAATGCCGAGCACCATCGCCAGTGCGGTGCCGGTTGCGAGGAGGCCGAGGGCTTGAACCTGCTTGCCCTCCGGTGCCACTCGTACGGCCAGCGATGCGGTGACCGACCAGAACACGGCGTGGGCCACCGCGATACCGACGCGACTGACCAACAGCATGCCGAAGCTCGACGACAGGCTCGACATCACGTGGGCGACGATGAACATCAGAAACACAAACAACAGCAGCTTGCGCCGCTCGATGTTGCGGGTCAGCAGCATCATCGGCAGCGAGGTCAGCGACACGACCCACGCGTAGACCGTGAGCATCAGGCCGACCTGCGCGGTGGTCATGTCGAAGCTATGGCCGATGGCGCTCAACAAACCCACCGGCACAAATTCCGTGGTGTTGAAGATGAAGGCTGCCAGGGCCAGCGCGATGACGCTCAGCCAACTTCCGGTGTGTGCGTTAGTGGTATTCATTGAAAACGAATGCCCTCCTGAAAAATTCGGTTGGCCGCTTCCCCAACAAAAACGCCGACAAGCAGGAATACCGCTCGAGGCGTTTGCCTGGGCGGTGCATGCGGTCAGCTGAATATTATGAGTATGGGGAGATGCGACGAGATGTTGCGGATTCTACGCCGTTGTTAACGTTGTCACAACCGAGGTCAGGCAAGGTCAGGTGCTCACAAGCAGGTGCTGATTAGAGACTTCGTGCGTAGACATTAACGGCATTTTCCCGCAATGCCCGAGACGACGAGGCCCTCGCCGTTTGACATACCCTGATTTGTATCCTTCGCTGTTTATGTCAGGGCGACAATTGGACGCACTTCCTCAAGTGCCTTCTTTATAGGGATGTAAACACGCGGGTTATTCCGCAGGACGTTGTGATGAAACAGCCCAGTCGGGCGCTTTTCAGCCATTTTCTCCGTGTGTCTTGTGTATCAATGCTGTTGCCAGTCACGCCGATCGAAGCGGCTTGCACGTTGGTGTCAGGAACAGGAAATGACAACTACGTGTGCGACAGCGGCAACAGTCCCGGTCTGGTCGACCTTTCCGGCGACAACGTGCTGACGTTTCCAAAGGGCGGTACGGGCGTCGTGATGGGCAACATCCTGTTTGGCGGCGGCGCCGACCGGATTGTCATGAGTTCTGGCCTGCTGCAGGGTGCGGTCAATCAAGGCGCCGGGGCCAACGCCATCTTGATGGAGGCCGGGACCATCACCGGCAGCGTCCAGCAGGGCGCCGGGATCGATAATTTTTCTATGACCGGCGGCACGCTCCAATCGCTCGCCCAGGGTGACGGTCGCGACGTGTTCTTCATGAGCGGCGGCACCATCGTCGGGGCGTTTGAAGACGGCGATATCGCGACCCTCAGCGGCGGCACCATTGGCCGCGTCGACATGAAACTCGACAACAACGTCTTCGACATGTCGGGCGGCCGGATCATCGGCAACCTTGTCACCGGTTTTGGCCGCGATACCATCATCGTTTCTGGTGGCAGTGTCGGCGGCAACATCAGCGTCAGTGGCGGAAACGACAGCATCAGCGTGAGCGGCGGGACGGTATCGGGTGAAATCCGCGCCAGCTTCGGCGACGACACGTTCAACTGGGACGGGGGCGGACTGATTCGGTCTTCCGTGCTCATGGGCGACGGCAACGACCGGGCATCAATCAGCAACCTCACTGAAAGCACATTGAGCTCCACCCCTTCGGTAGACGGCGGGCTGGGTAATGACCAACTGACGTTTTTCCAGACGTCGACTGCCGGGGCCGGGCGCTATCTGGGATGGGAAACGATCGACCTCACCGGCCAGTCGCGCTTCAAGCTCGACGACGACCTTTTTCTGGGCGACAGCGTGAGCAACACCGGCACCTTCAACATCGACAGCAGCAGCACGCTGGAGGTGACGCAAGGAGCCATTCGCCCCTACGGCGCAGGGCAGCTCGCGTCGTTGAACAACGCCGGCATTATCGACATGACCGCCAACAGCGTCGTGGCGGGCGACGCGCTCACCGTCTACGGCAACTACACAGGCAACAACGGTCAGTTGCTGTTGCAGACCGTGTTGGGCGACGACCGCTCGGCCAGCGACCGACTGGTGGTGTCCCAAGGTGCAATCAGTGGCAACACCCAGCTGGGCATCAGTAACCTCAACGGGCTGGGCGGATTGACCCAGGACAACGGCATCGAGGTGGTTCAGGCCGTCAATGGTGCGACCAGCAGCAACGATGCTTTTGTGCTCAGCAACCGCGTCTTGGCCGGTGCATACCGCTATCAGTTGTTCAAAGGCGGCCTCACCGCCGGGACCGAAAACAGTTGGTTCCTGCGCTCGTCGGTGGTTGCGGTCCCAAGCCCGTTGAGCGTACCGCCGCCCAGTGCACCGCCTGTGGTTGATCCGACACCGCAGCCCGTCACGCCGTCGCCTGTCATTCCGACTCCGACTCCGACACCTGCACCTGCACCGATACCTGCGCCTATACCTGCACCTACACCAGCGCCCGTTCCCCAGCCGGTGCCCGCTGTTCCTGTCGATCCGGATGAACCGGCCGTTGAGCCACCGACCCTTGCTCCGGTCGCACCGCCTGCTGCGCCGATTACACCTTCCGCTGCGCCCGCCGTTGTCTCGCCAGTCCCGGCTCCGTTAACGGTGCCATTGCCAACGGCGTCGCCCGGCGCCGAACCTATCCCATTGTATCGCCTGGAAGTGCCGATCTATTCGGTGTTCTTGCCGGCTGCGCAGATCATGGCTCGGGAGGCTCTGGGCACTTTTCACGATCGGCAGGGTGATCAACGTCTGCTCAGCGATACCAGCGGAGCTCCGGCCGGGTGGGCGCGGCTGTATGGCAGCGACATACGCAGGGACTGGGCCGGCGATGCGTCGCCGCATTTCGACGGGTCGACCAAGGGCTATCAAGTGGGCCACGACCTGTATGTCGCACCAACGGATTCCGGCCGGGTGCAACGCGCTGGCGTCTTCGTCGGCCAGAGCCGGTTGCAAGGCAGCGTCGAAGGATTCGCCGAAGGGTTCAAGGGCACAAAGGCCGGCCGCATGAAAATCAACGGCGATCACGTCGGCGCCTACTGGACCCTGGTCGATCCGGGCGGGTGGTACCGGGACGCTGTCGCCATGGGCACGCGTCTTGGCGGCAGCAGTCGGTCAGATCAAGGCATCAGGCTCGACACCGACGGCCATGCCATCAGCCTGTCTCTGGAAACGGGCTACCCGATGGCCGTTTCCGAACGCTGGGTCGTTGAGCCCCAGGCACAGGTCGTCCATCAACGGATCGATCTCGACCGCCAGAACGACGGCATCTCCGACGTCTCGTTTGACGCACAGGACTACTGGACGAGCCGAGTCGGCGCGCGCTTGAAGGGCCGATACCTGATCGACAACCTGCCCGTCGAACCATACCTGCGCGCGAACGTCTGGCATGTGCAGGATGGCAAGGACACCGTGACCTACAACGGCGTCGACCGGATCAAAACTCAGCACAGATCGTCATCCACAGACATTGGCGTCGGGTTGATCGTTGGCGTGGCGAAGGGCGTAAGCGTGTTCTTAGCGGTGGACTACGCCGCACAGCTCGACAGCAATGAACTGGCGGCCGCCAGCGGCAGTATCGGCGTTCGTGCGAGTTGGTGAGCCTTGTGATGGGTAGGCGATTTTCAAACCGCCTGTCTAATCCGCGGCACTTGGCGCGCTCCTGGGCTTCTGATGGTCATGGTGCGGATAACTCGCACGTAAACGAGGAGATCGAATTCATGGCTAATGACACTTCGCTTACAGGGACCAGCGCGCAGACGGATCCGGATAAGGATCTTGGTTTTAATGAGGAATCGCCCGATGTTTCCGACCCGCAGGTAGACCCGACCGAGCCCGCACGCACCGAGAATGATCCGGTGACGGAAGAGCCAACCACTCGCCGAGGGAATGATGAGCCGCTGCCGGGGAAGGGTGGGGTCTGATCGACTCGCTCCGAACCCAAAAGCCCTGCTGATTCGAGCGGGGCTTTTTTATGGCTGTTGGCGAATGCTGACGGCGTGCTGATCAGCGCTTCCTGCGCTTGACCGGGATAACACCGAGCTCATTCTGCTGATAAATCGTGTAGGGCAGGACGAGGGTGTCTGCAATCCCTGAAAGGAGCATGTCGGCCGCGGCGATCGGAGCCGAGTCATGGACGCCATACCTTTCCGGCGCATCCATGGTGCAATACCCGTAAGCGAAGCCGCTGTAAACGCGCGGGATCTGAGAGCAATACGAATGCCAGCCGGCAAGATTGTCCGCTGCGCCCGGCCCGTTGTAGAGCGTGATGATGGTGCCGCAGCCGGATAGGGTTAGGGTTAGGGTTGTGGTGAGGAACGCTGCAATCCATTGCTTCATGAGTGGTCCTAGGTTGGGGGTGTTAGGGGCTCCAAATCCAATTGCGGATTAGAATCTGACAGCATGGCCAAATAATTTTGGTTTGAGGTACATACCATTCACGACATAGACCCTGTCCGCTACATCCCATACCCTGGCAGCGGTACGTCGGTCTTGCTGTTGTACAAAGGGATATTGCTGTAGCTGACCTGCTCCAGAAGAGTCGGATCCCAAGTCTGTGTTTTGGCGGCCAGATACAACATCCCCAGCTTAATTGGTATCTTGCCCTTTCTCTCCTTACCACGCCTGAAAGAGAGCAAGTCAAAACCTTCTGGCACGAAGTATCTGTAGGGGTCATAGTTCTCGATGTTCACCGAGAACCGTTGGAAAAACTCAGGCATCAGCTCGTTGGCGTCGTCGCCTTCAATGCCTAGATCACGGTTTAAATCCGTCGATAGACTTAAATCTTTAAATGCGGTTGCGCTGAACTCAAATGTTTCTTGAATGCATTCTATAATTTTGCCCAGCAGTTCATAATCAACGTCATCGTTGTCCATTCGATATACCTGATATTCGGGGCGCGCGTTGGCAATGGAGGGTCCCGGGTAGCCAAGCCGAGATCAAATTGCTCGGTCAGCTCTCGCTTTGAGATCCGTTCATCTTGGCGGCTATGAGTGCGCGCTCCTTGGAAAGGGGCGTGATCAGCCCTGTGGTGCCCTCTACAAGCATGTACAGAAAGTATCGGCCGTCTTGATCCAGAAGTATCCGGTAGACCGCTTCGGATGTTTCGTAACCCGGGGCGACAGTTCGATCCACAAGAAATGTATAGCTGTGTACCTGCATACGCTTAAGCGCTGCCTCGAAGTCTGCGCTGACGTCAGACTCCCACTGCTTGGTGCTGCGGAGACTGAATATGAGTCTGATCAGCAGGGCCGATCCGATGCTGACTACCGCAAAAATGCCCGACCCATAATCCACGCGTCTACTCCCTGTGATGCTAAAGATCTGATAAGTACCGGCAATCAGTCCCCATTTCGATACATCTTGACATGATCCCACACACGCTCACACGAAGCTGATGGTGCGGAGACCCCTGTTGGTGGAGCTCGCCGGGGGTTTCTCCCTCGTTCATTACCGCTCGACACCCAATCGTGATACAGCCCTGACCGGCCTCAAAAAGGCACAAAAAAAGCACTTGCGATAAACGCTAAGTGCTTGATTTGTATTGCGTGTTTGGTGGAGCCGGGGGGATTTGAACCCCCGTCCGCCAGTACTCCGCTTTCGGGCCTACATGCTTAGCCGTGTCTATTAAGTTAACCCTCAGCGACCCGACGGGCAGGGTGCTTTGGGCGAGCTGTGTAAGTTTTAGCCGATTCGTCCACAGCGTACTGCACGGCGATCCTGTTCTATATGACAATCACTTTGGGTTTACAGGCATCCCCTGGTGATTGCTGGAGCCGAAGCTACCAGAAGGAAGGCTAGCACCGCTTACGCGGCGAGAGCTTGTTCCCCGTAGGTTTCGTCATTGGCAACTATAGAAAGTTGCAACAGTGGATTTACGACTTCTGTTACCAAGTCGGCATGCCCCTAGAGTTTCATCACCGGCGTCGAATCCTAATCGGCCCCAATTCTGCTGCTCTAGCAGTCAGGCGGCGGAGTCTACCCGAATCAATGAGATACGTCGACCTCTCGCCTGACATTCCGCTCGCGACCGGCTTGAGCCAGTCGCGATTCGGCGATTACTTGGCTGCACCGCCGTCGCTACCGTCACCGCCGGTTTTCAGCTCGGTGATTTTCTTGGTAGTGATCGAGATGCACTCCTTGTCATTGCCACTTTTTTGCGCGGCAGTGGCATCAGCGACGGTTTTTTCAATGTCAGTTTTGCTGTCGCCGGTGAGGTTGGTAGTGGTCGACGCCTCGGCATTTTTCAGTGCCGCGATGTTCGCGCCGCACAGGTCATCAGCAGCGAAAACCGGGGAACCCAACAGTGCAGCGGTAAGAAACAATCCAGTCAGTGCGGTGCGCTTCATGTGTATCTCCTTGAGCCTGTTGACTCGGTGTCGCCGCTCAGTTTGCCGGTGCCCGAGATAGAGGGAAAAGCGCCGAATGGTTTGTGGCGCCTAAAGAGATGGACTGCCGCCTGTCGCAGGGGTTCTATTTTTTTTCACGATGCTGTGAAAAAGCCACGTTGCCGGATGTTTCGGGATTATGGGGCGATCTACGCCCCATTTGTGTGCATCAAGCGGTTCTTGGTTGAGTCACTCGATCCACGAGATAAACCAGACCGTGGTAGTCGATACCGCCATGTTGCGTGAGCCCGATCTCGCACGTGCGGCTGGTGGAAATGCCTTCATCACAGTACTGAACAGCGTCTTTCAAGGAGCGCAGCGCATGGGCATTCAGCTCCGGTGTGGTGAAGCCTTTGTCGCCCGCGAAGCCGCAGCAATGAATGCCTTCGGGCACGACCACATTGACGCTGCACATGCGCGCAAGGTCGATCAGCGCCTGGCTCTCGCCCAGGTGTTGCGTGCTACAGGTGAGGTGAACAGCGATGGGCGCCTGCTGTGGCGTGAACACCAGTTTGTCCAGCAGATGGGTGCGGATGAAGCGTACCGGGTCGTACAGGTCGAGCCGGGTTTCCTTGAGGTCTTGGACCAAACGCAGGGTGCAGGGACTGGTGTCGCAATAAATCGGATCGAGCCCGCCGCGACTCGCCTTGGTCAGCGCAGCAAGCATCTGCTGGCGTTTGTCTTCTGCCTGCTCGGCGTAGCCCTTGGAGGCGAAAGGCTGGCCGCAGCACAGACTGTCCTGGTCTTCCGGAAACACCACTTGATAACCGGCTTTCTCCAGCAGCCCTCGGGTTTTGTCCATCAGCGACATCTGCTCGCGATCCCCCGCCGCAGGTCCCATGACGCGGGACACGCACGCGGCCAGATAGACCACACGGGGCCGCGAATCTTCAACCGGCGGCGTGAAGCGAATAGCGTTCTCGGGCTGCGGCATCGCCGGCGTCCACTGAGGCACGCGGCTTGAAGACGCCTTGCTCAGCGCGCTGGAAATCCTCGCCAGCCTAGGTGCGCCCAACAGCATGCGGGCGCCATTGGCCGCATGCAGCGTAAATCGCGCGCCCTTCAAAGCCGTTGCGAAGTGCTGGCTGATCCAGCTGGCAGCCTTGCCGTGTTGCGCTTGTTCCCCGCGAAGCTTCTTCACCAGCTCGCCGGTGTTGATGCCGACCGGGCAACGTTGCGCGCACAAGCCGGTGGCCGCGCAGGTATCGATGCCTTGGTATTGGTAGTCGCGCTCCAGCTGAGTCGTGTCGGTGCCTGCGCGTTTTTTTGCCTGAATCTCACGCCACATGACGATGCGTTGCCGTGGGCTGAGGGTCAGTCCATTCGACGGACACACCGGTTCGCAGAAACCGCACTCGATGCATTTGTCGATGATCGCATCGGCCGCCGGCATGGGTTTCAGGTGCTTAAGGTGCACCTGCGGGTCGTCACTGAGCACGACATCCGGATTGAGAATGCCGCTAGGGTCGAGCAGGCGCTTCAGCTGCCACATCAGCGCATAAGCCTCGGCGCCCCACTCAAGCTCCACGAACGGCGCCATGTTGCGGCCGGTGCCGTGTTCGGCTTTTAGCGAGCCATTGAATTCGACAGCCACCAGCTGCGTGACGTCATCCATGAACGCGGAATAGCGCGCGATCTCCTGCGGATCGTTGAAGCCCTGGGTGAAGACGAAGTGCAGGTTCCCCTCCAGCGCATGGCCGAACAGGATCGCCTCGTCGTAGTGGTGCTTTTCGAACAGCTCGATCAATCGCCGAACGCCGATGGCCAGTTGCTCGACGGGGAAGGTGACGTCTTCAATGATCACCGTCGTACCGGTCTCACGCACCGCGCCGACGGCAGGAAAGGTGTCTTTGCGAATGGCCCATAGCCGTGCGTTCTCGGTCGCGTCTTCGGTGAAATCAACCTGCTTCTCTACCGGGAAGTGCGCGATGGACGCCATGATCTGCGCCAGTTGTTCGTGCAGTAACGGTCGTGTAGCGGCGCGGGCTTCGATCAACAGTGCGCAGGCGCCTTCCGACAGTTCACGAACGAATGCCGGCATGCCCGGCTTGTTCTGCACCGAGCGCAAGCTGCGCCGATCAAGCAATTCGACGGCAGCAACCGGCTGGGTTTTCAGAACCGTCACGGCGTTGCAGCAGGTCTCGATGTCGGGAAAGACAATCAGCGCCGTCGCCTTGCTCGGGTGATCTGGCACCGTGTCGTACGTCACCGCGCTGATGAAACCCAGCGTGCCCTCCGAACCCACCAGCAGATGGCTGAGAATGTCGAGCGGCTCGTCGAAATCCACCAAGGCGTTCAGCGACAGGCCGCAGGTGTTCTTCAGGCGGTACTTGTGGCGGATCTTCGCGGCGAGTTCGGTATTCGCGCGGGTCTCGCGGCCCAGTTGCGCGAGGCGACTCAGCAGCTCGGCATGACTGACGCGGAACGCAGCGACGCTAGTGGCTTCTTCCGTGTCCAGGCGGGCGCCGTCGGCGAGCACCAGCCGAATGCCGGCGAGGGTGTGGTAGGTGTTTTGGGCCGTGCCGCAGCACATGCCACTGGAATTGTTGGCGACGATGCCGCCGATTTTCGCCGCGTGCATGGACGCCGGGTCCGGGCCGATCTTGCGCCCGAATGGTGCCAGCCAGACATTGGCCTGTGCGCCGATAACGCCCGGTTGCAAACGGATCTGCGCGCCGTGCTCGCGGATTTCACGGCCATTCCAGTTGTCGCCGAGCACGATCAACACCGAGTCGCTGATGGCTTGCCCCGAGAGGCTGGTGCCCGCCGCGCGGAAGGTCACGGGGACTTTATCCGCCTGCGCCAGTTTCAACAGCGCCACGACTTCATCTTCCGATTCGACGCGGATGACCAGTTTGGGGATCAGCCGATAAAAACTGGCGTCGGTGCCGAAGGCCAGGGTCGAGAGCGGGTCGTCGAAGCGTCTTCCGGCAGGAATGAGGCTGTTCACACCGGCCAGAAACGCGGCGGGCAAGGTCATGCGGTCTTCCTCGTGGGTGCATCTCGGTGGCGGCTGCGGCCTCTGTCGGACCGCATGCGGGGTATCAGCGCGGGTCAGGCGCCCAGTTCGCTGACCAGCGAATCGCGGGTGATCTCGCTGATCGACTTGGCGCCGGTTAGAACCATCGCCACGCGCATTTCCTTCTCGAACAGATCCAGCAGGTTTTTCACCCCGGCCTCGCCGTGGGTGGCCAAGGCGTAGATGAACGCGCGGCCGATCAGCACGGTGTCGGCACCGAGGGCAATCATGCGCACCACATCCAGGCCGCTGCGAATGCCGGAGTCGGCGAGAATTTTCAGATCGCCTTTCACGGCGTCGGCAATGGCGGGCAGTGCTCGGGCACTGGACAGCACGCCGTCGAGTTGGCGGCCGCCATGGTTGGAAACCACGATGCCGTCGGCGCCGAATTTCACTGCGTCGCGTGCATCGTCCGGGTCGAGGATGCCTTTGATGATCATCGGGCCGTCCCAGGAATCGCGAATCCACTCCAAGTCTTTCCATGAAATCGACGGATCGAAGTTATTGCCCAGCCAGGCGATGTAATCGGTAAGCCCTGTGGGGTTGCCGCGATAGGCCGACACGTTGCCCAAGTCGTGGGGGCGGCCGTTGATGCCCACATCCCACGCCCATTGCGGGTGAGTCATGGCTTGCAAGACGCGGCGCATCGGCCCGCTTTTGCCGCTCATGCCGGAGTGCGCGTCACGGTAACGAGCGCCCGGGACGGGCATGTCGACGGTGAACACCAGTGTTTTCACGCCGGCGGCCTTGGCTCGTTCCAACGCGTTGCGCATGAAGCCGCGGTCTTTCAGCACGTAAAGCTGAAACCACATGGGCCGCTTGATCGCCGGGGCGACTTCTTCAATCGGGCACAACGAAACCGTCGACAGCGTGAACGGAATGCCCTTGGCGTCTGCGGCGCGGGCGGCCTGCACTTCGCCACGGCGGGCGTACATGCCGCAGAGACCGACCGGGGCGAGTGCCATCGGCATGCTCAGGGTTTCACCGAACAGCGTCGTCTCCAGACTCAGCTCGGACATGTTCTTCAGGATGCGCTGGCGCAGCGCAATGTCGGCCAGGTCGGAGACGTTGTGGCGCAGGGTGTGCTCGGCGTAGGCGCCACCGTCAGCGTAGTGAAACAGGAAGGGCGGGAGCTTGCGCTGGGCGGCGGCGCGGTAGTCGGTGGAGGCAGAAATGATCATGGGATCTCGCAGATGAGTGAGCGGGGCTACAGCCGGGCGCGCAAGAAGCACACCCGGCGCTCGTCTGATTAATGAACCAGCATGCCGGTGAACCAGTACGCCTGGGCGTAGGTGATGCAGCCAACGATCGTGGCAAAGAAAATGCTGTGCTTGAGGGTGAAGCGGAACAGGTCGGATTCTTTACCCACCAGCCCGGTCGCCGCGCAGGCCACCGCGATCGATTGCGGGGAGATCATCTTGCCGGTCACGCCGCCGCTGGAGTTCGCTGCAACCATCAGCACGTCACTGACGCCCAGTTGGTGTGCAGTGGTGGCCTGCAACGAGCCGAACAGCGCGTTCGACGATGTGTCGGAGCCTGTCAGGAACACGCCCAGCCAGCCGAGGAACGGCGAGAAGAACGGGAAGGCGCTGCCTGTCCCGGCAAGTACCAAGGCCAGCGTCGAGGACATCCCGGAGTAGTTCATGACGAAGGCGAAGGCCAGCACCATGCCGATGGACACGATGGCCCAGCGCAGCTCGATCAGCGTTTCTTTGAACGTGGTCAAACCTGTTTTAGGTGTAATGCGCAGCACGATCATCGCCAGAATCGCCGAGATCAGAATCGCGCTGCCCGACGCGGCGAGCAGGTCGAACTTGTACACCGCCGGCATGGCGGTCGGGTTGGCGACAATCGGCGCCATTTTCATGACCAGTTGATCCAGGTGCGGCACCGGGAAGTTCATGGTCAGCGCCTGCAGCGGACCGCCCGCAGCGAACAGCGCTTTGAACGGCTTCAGCGTCCAGATCGTCACGACAACGGTCAGAATCAGGAAGGGCGACCATGCCTTGATGATGGTGCCCGCCGAGTAAGGCGATTTCTTGGTGGTGCGAGGCTGACCAAAGCCGCCTGCGTTGCCTATGCCTGGGCCGCCGGCCATGACCGCGGCACCGCCGGACTTGCCGGCGAGTTGGGCATCGGCTGAGCGTGCTGGCTGCCAGACTTTCAGGAAGAAGGTCAGGGACACGAGGCTGACCAGCGCCGAGGTAATGTCGGGCAGTTCCGGACCGACGAAGTTGGAGGTCAGAAATTGCACGATGGCGAAGCTGCCCCCCGCGACCAGCGCCGCTGGCCAGGTTTCCTTCACGCCTTTCACGCCGTCCATCATGAACATCAGCCAGAACGGCACGAACACCGACAACAGCGGCAATTGACGACCGGCCATGGCGCCAATCTTGAACGGATCGAGCCCCGACACTTGGCCAGCCACGATGATCGGAATGCCCAGTGCGCCGAATGCCACCGGTGCGGTGTTGGCGATCAGGCAGAGGCCTGCGGCGTACAGCGGGTTCAATCCCAGTCCAACGAGCAATGCAGCGGTGATCGCCACCGGTGCGCCGAAGCCTGCCGCCCCTTCCAGAAACGCGCCGAAGCAAAAGCCGATCAGCAGGACCTGCAAGCGCTGGTCGTCAGTGATCGACATGACCGAGCTGCGGATGATCTCGAACTGTCCACTCTTGACCGTCAGTTTGTAGAGAAACACGGCCGCAATGATGATCCACGCGATGGGCCACAAGCCGTAGAGGAATCCATAACCGGCGGACGCGACGGCCATGTCGGCGGGCATCTGGAACGCGAAGATCGCAATCAGTATGGCGAGCAGCAGTGTGATGGCACCTGCGACGTGGCCTTTGAGCCGAAATATCGCCAGCGCCAGAAAGAAGAAGATGATCGGAATGACAGCCACCAGCGCCGAAAGGCCCAGGCCGCCAAGAGGTGTGTAGAGCTGTTGCCAGGTTTGCATGTATGAGGCCCCTAATTGTTTTTGGTTAGGCCCGGTGTCCATGTCTTACGTGCGCGGCTCCTGCAGGTGACAACTGCTTGTCTGTCCTCCTGTCGGCGCTGACGAACGAGTCGCACAGCTCACCAGCTCAAGCGTTCCGCCGTCGGGAAGTGCCTGCGGCGTGGGACAGTGATAAGCCGTCCATCGCCGGCATTGTAAATTGGTAATACCAATTTACAATGTCTTGGAGGTAGGTTAGAAGCCTTGCTGACGGTGTGTCAATTTATGACGGGTAAACTTTCGTCGCAGGCTCGCCCGGATTTAACCAGCTGTTCGCCTGAGAGGGTGATTTCTCCTACATCTGCTGGGTGAATGTCTGATCGTGATCGGCGAGAATATGCGCCCCGCAGCTACGTCAGACGGGGGCAGCCGGGTTGTGGAGTGAAGGGTTATGGGCTTTGATCAGGTGCGTCAGCGCCGCTTGTCCGACGACATTGTCGAGCAGCTGGAAAGGATGATTCTGGAGGGCACGTTGTGCTCCGGCGGTCGTCTGCCGGCTGAGCGAGCCCTGGCCGAGCAGTTCGGGGTATCACGTCCCTCGCTGCGTGAAGCCATTCAAAAACTGACGGCCAAAGGGCTGCTGGTTAGTCGGCAGGGCGGCGGCAACTACGTCGTCGACAGCCTTGGGTCGACGTTCAGTGATCCGCTGCTTCATCTGTTGGAAAGCAGCCCTGAGGCCCAGCGCGACCTGCTTGAGTTCCGCCACACCCTCGAAGCCTCCTGCGCCTATTACGCGGCCATACGTGCAACGGATGTTGATCGGCTGCGGCTGCGTGAAGCCTTTGATGCGTTGCAGGATTGCTACAGCCGCGCGGAGGACGTGAGCCGTGCGGAGGAGGGCGCCGCAGACGCCAGCTTCCACCTCGCCATCGCCGAAGCCAGCCACAACGCTGTGTTGCTGCACACCATTCGCGGCCTCTTCGACCTGCTGCGGCGCAGCGTGGTGACCAACATTGGCGGCATGTACAAACAGCGCGCAGAAACCCGCGACATGCTGATTGATCAGCATCGTGAGTTGTACCTGGCGATTATCGAAGGGCGGGCGGACGATGCTCGAGAAGTGTCGAGCCGTCATCTGCTGTATGTGCAGGAGGTTCTGGAGGAAGTGCGCCAACAGGTACAACGCACCGCGCGGGCCGAACGTCGTAACCGGGTTTGAAGATATCAGTTGGGCCTGGAACCCAAAACCAACCGCTGGTATCGACCCTGTAGGAGTCGGCTTGCTGGCGAATGCGTCATTTCGGTCATCACAAAGTTGACCCCAAGGACGCATTCGCCAGCAAGCCGGCTCCTACAGATTCCGCATCAATCATTAAGCTCAACGCTGCTTTCGGCGGCCTCTGGCGAGGCGTCAAATCAGACAAAGAAAGAATCAGTCTTCCTTGCCCTTGTTCCGCACTGCGCGTTGCAGCTCGCGATTGGAGTCGCGTTCGCGCTCGGTGTCGCGCTTGTCGTATTCCTTCTTGCCTTTGCCCAGAGCAATCTCGCACTTGATCAAGTGCTGCTTCCAGTAAAGGGCAAGGGCCACGCAGGCATAGCCTTTTTGGTGAACAGACGCCGTCAGCTTTTCCAGCTCGCGCTTGTTGAGCAACAGTTTACGGGTGCGTGTCGGGTCAGCGATGACGTGGGTACTGGCTGTCGTCAGCGGAGAGATATGGCTACCCATTAGCCAGGCCTCACCGTCCTTGAGCAACACGTAACTGTCAACCAGCTGCACCTTGTTGGCACGCAGGCTTTTTACTTCCCAGCCAGCCAGGACCAGACCGGCCTCGAACTTGTGTTCGATGAAGTAATCGTGACGCGCCTTTTTATTTTGCGCGATGGTCCCTGTGGGATGTTTCTTGAGCTTAGCCATAGGCGACGCATTATAGGGATCAACGGGCGTCTCGGCTATGGGCTCGGTACGCTGAAGCTGTGTGCTTGAGCACGTGGAGTGAATCCCGGACAATGCGCGATCTTTTTTGCGTGTTGGACGTGTCAACGATGTCGACGGACAAGGTTTCGGTTCACGGGAGTTGGGCCAGTCGCTGGGTGTTCATCCTGGCTGCCACCGGCTCTGCCGTGGGGTTGGGCAGCATCTGGAAATTCCCCTACATGGTCGGCGTCTATGGCGGCGGTGCGTTCGTGCTGGTGTTCCTGGCGTGCATCGCCCTGATCGGGATTCCGGTGATGATCGCCGAGACACTCATCGGTCGCCGCGCGCGGCAGAGTCCTGCCAACGCGCTGCGTTCGCTGGCACTCGCCGCCGGGCATTCGTCGAAGTGGTCATGGGGCGCGTTTGCCGGCATGGTCACGGCGTTGCTGATCCTCTCGTTCTATAGCGTCGTGGGTGGCTGGTCGCTGGAGTACATCATCGATGTCGGCAAGGGCGATTTCAAAGGCGTGACACCTGACGGTGTCGGTGCATACTTTGGCGAGATGATCGCTGATCCATGGCGGCTGGTTGGCTGGCACACGCTGTTCATGTTGCTGTCGGCGATCACCATTGCCAAGGGCGTCAACGCCGGCCTTGAGCGCAGCCTGCGCATCCTCATGCCTTTGCTGTTCGTACTCATTGTGATTCTGTTGGGTTATAGCCTGACCACCGGGCACTTCATGGAAGGCGTGCATTTCATGTTCGACTTCACGCCCGAGAAGCTGCTCGACGGCCTGCTCCCGGCCATGGGCCACGCGTTCTTCTCGCTGAGCGTGGGCGTCGGATCGATCATGATCTACGGCGCTTACATGACCAAAGAGGCGTCGATCAGCGCGACTGTGGTCGGCGTGGCATTGCTCGACACGTTCGTGTCGCTGCTGGCGGGGCTTGCATTGTTTCCGATTGTGTTCGCAGCCGGTCTGAACCCAAGCGAAGGGCCGGGCCTGATGTTCGTTACGTTGCCTTATGCATTTGGTAACGTCGCCTTCGGCACTGTCATGGGCGTGGTGTTCTTTATCCTTGTCGCCGTCGCGGCGTGGAGTTCGGCCATTTCCCTGCTCGAACCCATGGTCGCGTACCTCGTGGAGCGCACGAAGGTTCGCCGAGGCTGGGTGACGTTCTGGCTATCGTTCATCTGCTGGTTCGTAGGGCTAGGGACGGTCTTCTCGTTCAACATCTGGAAGCAGGCCAAATTCTTCGTGAACGAAGGCGGCGGCTTCCATCTCTATCAGTGGGGAGCGTCGTCGGGGCTGGATTTCTTTGGTGTGATCGATTTCTTCACCTCGCGGATCATGCTGCCGCTGGGTGGATTGTGTTTTGTGGTATTCGCAGGTTGGGTGATGGGACGCGGTGCGGTGCGCGACGAATTGTCGGTACGCAGCCCGGTCCTGTTCGCTTTAACGTTCTCTTTGATGCGCTATGTGGCGCCGATCGGCATCTTGATTGTCTTTGCCGCTCAGCTTTGGAAATGACGCTGACATGACTACGCATATTCAACGTTCCGCCCTTTTGCCATATCCCGCCCAGGCGCTGTATGACCTGGTCAACGACGTGAGTCGCTACTCCGAGTTTCTGCCGTGGTGTTCCGCCGGCACCGTGCTAGAGCAGAGTGATACCTCAATGCGTGCGCGTGTCGAGATCGCCAAAGGCGGCTTGAGCCAGCACTTCGTCACGCGTAATACGCTGACGCCGGGACAGGTCATCGAGATGAATCTGGAGGAGGGGCCTTTCAGCCAGCTTCACGGCGTCTGGACCTTCAAGGCCCTGAACGAAAAGGCCTGCAAGATCAGCCTGGACCTGTCGTTCGACTACAGCGGTTCGATCGTCCGCGCGACCTTGGGGCCGCTGTTCAATCAGGCCGCCAACACGTTGGTTGATGCTTTCTGCCAGCGAGCCAAAGAGCTGCATGGCTGAGCCGATGATTCGCGTCGAGGTGGTATATGCCGCCGTCGACCGTCAGGAGTTGCTGGCGCTGGACATGCCTGTCGGTACATCGGTACGCGCTGCGGCTATTGCGTCGGGCATGGCTGAGCGGTTCCCTGAACTGGATCTCGTACGGTGCCAGTTGGGCATCTTCGGCAAGCTGGTGGGCGACCCGGAGCAGCGCAAGCTGGAAGCCGGCGACAGGGTTGAGATCTATCGACCTCTGCTGGCTGATCCTAAAGAGGTGCGTCGCCTGCGCGCGTTGAAAGCGGCGGATGCAAGAAAGGCGCAAAAACCGATTTAATTTTCTCATCGGCTCGATTGAGAGACGTAAAAAAGCCCGGGATGTCCGGGCTTTTTTATACGGCTGATTCCGGAAGGAGACGGTGGATCAGCGCGGGTTTGTGTCCAGTGGTTCCTGGGAAGGAACGGGCACGGTCTCGACCTTGTCGACGTCGTTCTGAATCTGCTCAAGCAACGAACCAGGCTTCGGTGGTTCTTCCTTCGGCGGCTGCGTCCCTTGGTTTTCGGGGGTGACAGTCGTGTCAGTGCTTTTGCCGAGAATGGCTTCGTCGCGGCTGACACCCGGCTTGAAGTCACCGGACAGGCTCGCCAACTGGTCGTTGCCATTGAAGATCAGGCTGACGCGTTCCTGCTGGCGTTCGCCACCACCGGGCTGCAGGCTGTACAGATAGTCCCAGCGTTCAGGGTGGAAGGTGTCGGTCAACAGGGGGTTGCCCATGATAAACCTTACTTGCCGACGGGTCATTCCCGGGCGTAACTGGTCTATCATGTCCTGCGTGACGACATTGCCCTGTTGGATGTCGATTTTATAAACCCCGGGGAATGAACAACCGGCGAGTGCGAGCAGTCCCACAAAGGTGAAACTGGTTAGCAAGAGCTTGGTGTTTTGCATCGGTGGGCGACTTCCACTATCTTGGCTGGGACAACGTAAACCCCGATCATACCTGCATTAAGAGAAGCTGCGAAGCAGCGTCTGCGAGAAAGCTGACCATGGTTGAAAATAGCGAACTACGCAAAGCCGGACTTAAAGTGACCCTGCCGCGGGTCAAGATCCTTCAAATGCTCGATTCTGCGCAGCAGCGTCACATGAGCGCGGAGGACGTCTACAAGGCGCTGATGGAGGCCAACGAAGACGTCGGTCTTGCAACGGTTTACCGAGTTCTGACTCAGTTCGAAGCAGCCGGATTGGTGGTTCGCCACAATTTCGACGGCGGCCACGCGGTATTCGAACTGGCTGACGGAGGCCACCACGACCACATGGTCAACGTGGAATCCGGTGAGGTCATCGAGTTCTTCGACGAAGAAATCGAAAAGCTGCAAAAAGCCATTGTGAGCAAGCACGGCTTTGAGCTGGTTGATCACAATCTGGTGCTCTACGTACGCAAGCAAAAGGTGTAAGCCTCTTGTGAAGTACGACAAAGGCGACCCTTGGGTCGCCTTTGTTGTTTCTGCATTTCGCGATCAGGATGATGTCAGATCGACGCCGCCTCGGTTAAGCCGTGATGATTCTCACGATTTGGAAGTGACCACCATCTTCTTGGCGTGAGCGAGCGACTCCTTGGTCAGATCAATCCCTCCCAGCATTCGCGCCACCTCTTCCACCCGTTCATTCTTGCTGAGCTTTGAAACCGCCGTACGCGTCACGTCCGCGTCCCGGACCTTGTGCACAAATAGGTGTTGATGCCCCTGGGCGGCAACTTGTGGCAAGTGAGTGACGGTCATGACCTGGCCGCGTTCGCCCAGGCGGCGCAGCAGTTGGCCAACGATTTCAGCTGTAGGACCACCGATGCCAACGTCAACTTCGTCAAATACCAGCGTCGGAACTCGAGAGGTCTGCGCGGTGATCACCTGAATCGCCAGGCTGATCCGCGACAGTTCCCCGCCCGACGCCACTTTCGCCAGCGCCTTGAGCGGCTGACCCGGGTTGGCGCTGACCATCAGTTCGACCTGCTCCAGCCCGTTGGGTGACAGCTCTTTGTCTACGTTCTCGCGCAGCTGAATGTTGAAACGGCCGCCCGGCATGCCCAGCCGCTGAATTTCGTGCTCCACCTTGTGGGCCAGCTCCGGTGCGGCGCGGTGACGCAGGTCACTCAGCTCGCGCGCTTTCTCTTGATAGTGCCGCGCGTAGGAGCCCACCTCGTGTTCCAGTCTCTCGATCGCTTCATCGTTGGCGTTGAGGGTTTCGATCTCATCGAGCAACCGCTGATGCAGCGCTGCAACTTCAGTCGGCTGCACGCGGTGTTTGCGTGCCAGCGTGTAGATGGTGTCGAGGCGTTCTTCGATCTGCTGCAGGCGGGCAGGGTCCGCTTCAAAGCGATCAAGGAAACGATTGATCTCGCCGACGGCCTCTTCAACCTGAATCTGCGCACTGGAGAGCAGGTTGGTCGCTTCATTCAACGCATCGGGCGTGTTGTTCACGCTGCTGAGTCGGTTGAGGCTGGCGGTCAGTGCGTTCAGCGCATTGCCGGAATCGCTTTCACTGCACAGCTCGACCACTTGTCGGCAGATGCCCAGCAGGCTCTCGGCATTGGTCAGCGTGGTGTGTTCCTGCTCCAGCCGTTCGAGCTCGTTTTCGCCGAGGCTCAGGCTTTCCAGCTCTTCAAGCTGGTAGCTGAGCAATTGGTGCTTGGCACGCTGCTCGTCGCCTGAGTTGGAAAGGCGCTCAAGCTCCTGACGCGTTTGCCGCCAGCGCTGGGAGGCCAGTTGGACCTGACGTGCGAGGTCGGTGGCGCCCGCGTATTCATCCAGCAGGCGCCGATGGGTATCTGTCTTGAGCAGCGACTGATGCTCGTGCTGGCTGTGAATGTCGATCACCAGCTCGCCAAGTGCTTTCAGGTCACCTTGGGGGCATGGCGTGCCATTGATGTAGGCGCGTGAGCGGCCTTCGGCAGTAATGACGCGGCGCAGGATGCAGGGGCCGTCGGTTTCGAGGTCTCGCTCCTTGAGCCATGCGCTTGCTTCAGGGATATCCGACACGTCGAAGGTTGCCAGAATGTCTGCCTTGTCGGCACCTGGCCTTACCACGCCACTGTCGGCGCGATCGCCCAGCGTCAGGCCGAGCGCGTCGAGCATGATCGACTTGCCGGCGCCGGTTTCGCCGGTAATCACACTCATGCCGCGATCAAGTTCGAGGTCGAGATGTTCAACGATAGCGTAGTTATGTATGGACAGGTGGACCAGCATCAGAGCGGCTCCCAAACAATTTGTCTGGTTATTTATACAGTGTTTTGCTTTAGGCTGACAATGCCCGGCCTTAGCTCGATTTGAAAGGTCATTGCCAATTTTTAGCATCAATCCTGCATTTCGCCACCGCGCGTGGCCACCGAACTCATGTCGGAACATTTGTAGGGTTATTCAGCCGATCCTGCACCCAAACCCTTGAACCCGAAAATTACGGCCCCATATAGCCGGACAGAAGCGTGAGTTGAGCTCACGGATGTAATTAGAAGGAGAGAATTGATGGCTGACGAACAGAACCCGGACATGCAGGCCCAGGATCAGGCTGCCGACGCGGCGACTTCTCAAGATGATCTGGCAACGCGTGTGCAAGTGCTTGAAGAACAGCTGAAGGCGGCGCAGGACCAGTCTCTGCGTGTGGCTGCGGATCTGCAGAACGTCCGCCGACGTGCCGAGCAAGACGTTGAGAAGGCGCACAAGTTTGCGCTTGAGAAGTTTGCCAGCGATCTGCTGCCGATCGTTGACAGCCTTGAGCGTGGCCTGGACTTGTCCAGCCCGGATGACGAGAGCATCCGTCCAATGCGTGAAGGCATCGAACTGACGCTGAAGATGTTCTACGACACGCTCAAGCGCTACCACTTGGAAGCCATTGATCCCCACGGCCAGCCGTTCAACGCCGAGCACCATCAGGCAATGGCGATGCAGGAAAGCGCAGACGTGGAGCCGAACAGCGTGCTCAAGGTGTTTCAGAAGGGTTATCAGCTCAATGGCCGTTTGCTTCGCCCGGCCATGGTTGTGGTCAGCAAGGCGCCATCGCCTGTTTCGCCGTCTATTGACGAGCAGGCTTGAAATTAGCTGAGCGGCCCCCATTTACAGGCCAAGCGTTTAAGAATTACCGCAATTTGTAAATGCAGTTGCGGCAACCAAATTTTAAGTTTCGGGAGATTCAAAAATGGGCAAGATTATCGGTATCGACCTGGGGACCACCAACTCCTGCGTCTCGGTTCTGGAAAACGGTAAGGCCAAGGTTATCGAGAACGCCGAAGGCGCTCGTACCACGCCTTCGATCATCGCGTATGCCAATGATGGCGAGATCCTCGTGGGTCAATCGGCCAAGCGTCAGGCAGTGACCAACCCGCACAACACGCTCTATGCGGTAAAGCGTCTGATCGGCCGTAAGTTCGACGAAGAAGTCGTTCAGAAAGACATCAAGATGGTGCCGTACAAAATCGCCAAAGCTGACAACGGCGACGCATGGGTAGAAGTCAACGGCAAGAAAATGTCCGCTCCTCAGATTTCGGCTGAAATCCTGAAGAAGATGAAAAAGACCGCTGAAGACTACCTCGGCGAGCCTGTGACTGAAGCGGTCATCACCGTTCCGGCTTACTTCAACGACAGCCAGCGTCAGGCTACCAAAGACGCCGGTCGTATTGCCGGTCTGGACGTCAAGCGCATCATCAACGAACCGACCGCAGCCGCGCTGGCTTACGGTATGGACAAAGCGAAGGGCGACCACACCGTCATCGTTTATGACTTGGGTGGCGGTACGTTCGACGTCTCGGTCATTGAAATCGCTGAAGTCGATGGCGAGCACCAGTTTGAAGTGTTGGCCACCAACGGCGACACGTTCCTGGGTGGTGAAGACTTCGACAACCGCCTGATCGATTACCTGGTTGACGAATTCAAGAAAGAATCCGGCATGAACCTGAAAGGTGATCCGCTGGCGATGCAGCGTCTGAAAGAAGCTGCCGAGAAAGCGAAGATCGAACTGTCTTCGAGCAATTCGACCGACGTGAACCTGCCGTACATCACTGCAGACGCCACCGGTCCTAAGCACTTGAACGTGAAGATCTCGCGCGCCAAGCTGGAGTCGCTGGTTGAAGACCTGGTTCAGCGCACCATTGAGCCTTGCCGCATTGCGTTGAAAGATTCGGGTATCGACATCGGCGCGATCAACGACGTGATCCTGGTCGGCGGTCAGACCCGTATGCCGCTGGTTCAGCAAAAGGTCACCGAGTTCTTCGGTAAAGAAGCACGTAAAGACGTCAACCCTGACGAAGCCGTCGCCATGGGTGCAGCCATCCAGGGTGCGGTACTGGCCGGCGACGTGAAAGACGTTCTGCTGCTGGACGTCAGCCCGCTGACGCTGGGTATCGAAACCATGGGCGGCGTGATGACAGCGCTGATCGAGAAAAACACCACGATTCCTACCAAGAAATCGCAAGTGTTCTCGACTGCCGATGACAACCAGGGCGCAGTGACCATTCACGTGCTGCAGGGCGAGCGTAAGCAAGCCGCTCAGAACAAGTCCCTGGGCAAGTTCGACCTGGCCGAGATTCCACCTGCACCACGCGGCGTGCCTCAGATCGAAGTGACCTTCGACATCGACGCCAACGGCATTCTGCACGTCGGCGCGAAAGACAAGGCGACTGGCAAGACTCAGTCGATCGTGATCAAGGCCAATTCCGGTCTGTCGGATGAAGAAATCCAGCAGATGATTCGCGACGCTGAAGCGAACTCGGACGAAGACCGCAAGTTCGAAGAGCTGGCATCCGCCCGCAATCAGGGCGATGCGCTGGTTCACTCGACTCGCAAAATGATCTCCGACGCTGGCGATAAAGTCAGCGCCGAAGAGAAGACCGCTATCGAGGCCGCACTGGTTGCACTTGAAGCCGCTGTGAAAGGCGACGACAAGGCTGCCATCGACGCGAAAGTTGAAGAGCTGTCGAAGCTGTCGGCTCCTGTTGCTCAGAAAATGTACGCTGAGCAAGCTGAAAAACCTGAGGGTGGCGCTCAGGCAGCTCAGGAAGACAGCAAGCCAAAGGATGACGTCGTCGACGCCGAGTTCGAAGAAGTCAAAGACCACAAGTAAGCGCAGGCTCACTTGATCGCCGGTTGACCGCTTTCTAGCGGTCGCTGGTAGGATGTCGCCGCGCGGGAGCTTGCTCCCGCGTTGGCGTGTCTGGAACACCCAAATTTTTTCAAGCACGCGAAGCTGTATCGCGGGCTTTGTGGCAAAGCCGGATGCTCCTGCACTCCGGCTTGTTCAGCCGCTTTTCACGGTCGATCAAAGGCCGTTGAACCAAGACCAGGATCGTTTAATTGACGTGAGTTGGGTCCGGGCCTGAAAGGGGCTCAACGAGTTCGGCAGGCTCAGGAGGGTCATGCCGGACGTCCTCAAGAGTGCGGAAAATTTATGTCAAAGCGTGATTATTACGAAGTATTGGGAGTGGAGCGTGGCTCCAGCGAAGCTGACCTGAAAAAGGCGTATCGCCGTCTCGCAATGAAATTTCACCCTGACCGCAACCCGGGTGACAAGGCTTCGGAAGACGCCTTCAAAGAAGCCAACGAAGCGTACGAAGTGCTTTCCGATGCCAGCAAGCGCGCAGCGTATGACCAATACGGCCATGCCGGTGTCGATCAAGGCATGGGCGGCGGCGGTTTCGGCGGCGGTGGCGCCAATTTCTCCGACATCTTCGGCGATGTCTTCAGCGACTTCTTCGGCGGCGGTCGGGCGGGTGGTGGCGGTCGTGGTGGTGCCCAGCGTGGCAGCGACCTGCGCTACACCCTCGAATTGAACCTTGAAGAAGCGGTGCGCGGCACGACTGTCAGCATCCGTGTGCCGACGCTGGTCAACTGCAAACCGTGTGACGGCAGCGGCGCCAAGAAGGGCTCGTCCCCGGTGACCTGCCCGACATGCGGTGGTATTGGCCAGGTACGCATGCAGCAGGGCTTCTTCTCTGTTCAGCAGACCTGCCCGCGTTGCCACGGCAACGGCAAGATCATTTCCGATCCTTGCGATTCCTGCCATGGCGAAGGCCGTGTCGAAGAGTCGAAGACGCTGTCGGTCAAGGTGCCGCCAGGCGTGGATACCGGCGACCGCATTCGTCTGTCAGGCGAAGGCGAAGCGGGGACGCAGGGCGGTCCAGCGGGCGACCTGTATGTTGTGATCAATGTGCGTGAACACGCGATCTTCCAGCGCGACGGCAAGCACCTGTACTGCGAAGTGCCGATCAGCTTCACCGACGCTGCGCTGGGTGGTGAACTGGAAGTGCCGACGCTGGACGGTCGCGTCAAGCTGAAGATCCCGGAAGGCACGCAAACCGGTAAGCAGTTCCGTCTGCGCGGGAAGGGTGTTGCCCCTGTTCGTGGTGGCGGCGCGGGCGACCTGATGTGCCGTGTCGCCGTCGAGACCCCGGTCAACCTGGGGCGTCGTCAGCGCGAGTTACTTGAAGAGCTTCGCGCATCCCTTGACGGCGACAGCTCCCATTCGCCCAAGGCCAGCGGCTGGTTCGAAGGCGTGAAGCGCTTCTTCGGCGATCTCTAAGGGGCAGGGCATGCGACGTATTGCTGTGATGGGCGCCGCCGGGCGCATGGGCAAGAACCTCATCGACGCGGTGCAGGATCGTGCGCCGCTCACCGGACTGACTGCGGCAATCGTTCGTCCCGGCAGCACGATGATCGGTGCCGACGCCGGTGAACTCGCGTCGCTGGGGCGTATCGGTGTTCAGTTGACCAGTAGCCTGGAGCAGGTTGCCGACGAGTTCGACGTGCTGATCGACTTTACATTGCCGGACGTCATGCTGAAAAACCTGGCGTTCTGCCGTCAGGCTGGCAAAGCAATGGTCATTGGTACCACCGGCTTGAGCGTCGAGCAAAAACACCTGCTGGTGGAGGCGAGCCGGGATATTCCTGTCGTCTTCGCGTCCAATTTCAGTGTGGGGGTGAACCTGTCGTTCAAGCTGCTGGATCTGGCGGCGCGAGTGATGGGTGAAGATGCGGACATCGAAATCATCGAAGCTCATCACCGCAACAAGGTTGACGCGCCGTCGGGTACGGCGGTCAGCATGGGTGAGGTCGTTGCCAATGCTCTGGGGCGTGATTTGAGCAAAGTCGCCGTCTACGGTCGTGAGGGTTACACGGGCGTTCGTGAGCGCGAGGCCATCGGCTTCGCCACGGTCCGTGGCGGTGACGTCGTAGGGGATCACACTGTGCTTTTCGCCGCCGAGGGTGAGCGTCTGGAGATTACGCACAAGGCGTCGAGTCGCATGACATTCGCCAAGGGTGCAGTGCGTGCCGCGCTGTGGCTCGATGGCAAGGCGCCGGGTCTTTACGACATGCAGGACGTCCTCGATCTGCGCTGAGTCTTGCGGCGCTCGAGACGCGACAGGTAACAATGCGGGCAGGATAAGGGCTTTCCCTGTATCCTGCCGGCAGTTCCAAGCCATTACACACCCGCTACGCGATGTTCCGTCGCACTCCCCAGCCCTCAGGGCAATTTTAGCGGTGGATTAAAAAGACCTCTTTCTGTAAGCTACAGCTTTAGTGTGTCCACTAAAAGCGCGCAGATAATTCTATGAAAAAAGCGGGGTGACGTGTCTATACGTCATTCCGCTTTTTTACAACCTGCGATCGCCCTTTCAGGCTTTATTACGGGAGGTCTTCTTGACTAAGCCAGCCATACTCGCCCTTGCTGATGGCAGCATTTTTCGCGGCGAAGCCATTGGTGCCGACGGTCAAACCGTTGGTGAAGTGGTGTTTAACACCGCAATGACCGGCTATCAGGAAATTCTTACCGATCCTTCCTATGCCCAGCAAATCGTCACCCTGACTTACCCGCACATCGGCAACACCGGCACCACGCCGGAAGATGCCGAATCTGACCGCGTCTGGGCGGCGGGTCTGGTGATTCGCGACCTGCCACTGGTTGCGAGCAACTGGCGTAACAAGATGCCGCTGGACGAGTATCTGAAAGCCAACAAAACCGTTGCGATTGCGGGTATCGACACGCGCCGCCTGACGCGCATCCTTCGCGAGAAGGGCGCACAGAACGGCTGCATCATGGCTGGCGACAACATTTCCGAAGAAGCAGCCATCGCGGCAGCACGAGGTTTCCCGGGCCTGAAAGGCATGGACCTCGCCAAGGACGTCAGCACCAAAGAGACTTACGAGTGGCGCTCCACGGTCTGGAACCTGCAGTCCGACAGCAGCCCCGAAGTCGCCGCAGCCGACTTGAAGTACCACGTGGTCGCCTGGGACTACGGCGTCAAGCTCAATATCCTGCGCATGCTGGTCGAGCGCGGTTGCCGTGTGACGGTCGTACCTGCGCAAACCCCGGCCAGTGAAGTGCTTGCACTCAAGCCGGACGGCATTTTCCTGTCCAACGGCCCTGGCGATCCGGAGCCTTGCGACTACGCCATTCAGGCGATCAAGGATGTGCTGGAGACCGACATTCCGGTGTTCGGTATCTGCCTGGGTCACCAGCTGTTGGCGCTCGCTTCCGGCGCTCGGACCATCAAGATGGACCTGGGCCACCATGGCGCCAACCACCCTGTTCAGGACCTCGACACCGGTGTGGTCATGATTACCAGCCAGAACCACGGTTTTGCGGTGGACGAGGCAACCTTGCCGAGCAACGTTCGCGCGATTCACAAGTCGCTGTTCGATGGCAGTCTTCAAGGCATCGAGCGCACCGACAAGGACGCGTTCAGCTTCCAGGGTCACCCTGAAGCGAGCCCGGGCCCGACCGACGTCGCGCCACTGTTCGATCGCTTCATCACAGCCATGGACAAGCGCCGCTAAGGCTGCCTTGCGACTGTAGCGAGCAGGTGACCGCGGCGGACCGGACCCGATCCGACAGCCCGCCCGGCACCTGAGATGTTCAAGACGGCTTGCCGACTGACACAGGATTCGAGTGACAACCCATGCCAAAACGTACAGACATTAAAAGCATCCTGATTCTTGGTGCTGGCCCGATCGTGATCGGCCAGGCCTGCGAATTCGACTACTCCGGCGCCCAGGCCTGCAAGGCCCTGCGCGAAGAGGGTTACCGCGTCATTCTGGTCAACTCGAACCCGGCCACCATCATGACCGACCCGGACATGGCGGATGCGACCTACATCGAGCCGATCAAATGGGCGACTGTCGCCAAGATCATCGAGAAAGAACGCCCTGACGCGCTGCTGCCAACCATGGGCGGCCAGACCGCGCTGAACTGTGCACTGGATCTGGAGCGCGAAGGCGTTCTGGAGAAGTTCGGCGTTGAAATGATCGGCGCCAATGCCGACACCATCGATAAGGCTGAAGACCGCTCGCGTTTCGACAAGGCCATGAAGTCCATCGGCCTGGCGTGTCCGCGTTCCGGTATCGCCCACAGCATGGAAGAGGCCAATGTGGTCCTCGAAAAGCTGGGCTTCCCGTGCATCATTCGTCCGTCCTTCACCATGGGCGGCACCGGTGGCGGCATCGCGTACAACCGTGAAGAATTCGAAGAAATCTGCGCCCGCGGTCTCGACCTGTCGCCGACCAAAGAACTGCTGATCGACGAATCGCTGATCGGCTGGAAAGAATACGAAATGGAAGTTGTCCGCGACAAAAAGGACAACTGCATCATCGTCTGCTCCATCGAAAACTTCGACCCGATGGGCGTCCACACCGGCGACTCCATCACCGTCGCGCCGGCACAGACGCTCACGGACAAGGAATATCAGATCCTGCGCAACGCCTCGCTGGCGGTCCTGCGTGAGATCGGCGTCGAAACAGGCGGCTCGAACGTTCAGTTCGGTATCTGCCCGGACACCGGCCGTATGGTCGTGATCGAGATGAACCCACGGGTCTCTCGCTCTTCTGCGCTGGCGTCCAAGGCCACCGGCTTCCCGATCGCGCGAGTTGCGGCCAAGCTGGCTGTCGGCTACACGCTGGACGAGTTGCAGAACGAAATCACCGGCGGCAAGACCCCTGCGTCGTTCGAGCCATCGATCGACTACGTCGTCACCAAGCTGCCACGTTTTGCCTTCGAGAAATTCCCCAAGGCCGACGCCCGCCTGACCACTCAGATGAAATCGGTTGGCGAAGTCATGGCCATCGGCCGGACCTTTCAGGAATCCCTGCAGAAAGCCCTGCGCGGCCTTGAAGTGGGTGTCAGCGGTCTCGATCCGAAGCTGGATCTGAGCAATCCGGAAAGCATGAGCATTCTCAAGCGCGAGCTGACGGTTCCAGGTGCCGAGCGCATCTGGTACGTCGCCGACGCTTTCCGTGCCGGCATGACGGTTGAACAGATTTTCGGCATGAACATGATCGACCCCTGGTTCCTTGTGCAGATCGAAGATCTGATCAAGGACGAAGAGAAGGTCAAGACGCTTGGCCTGTCGGCTATTGATCGCGACCTGATGTATCGCCTCAAGCGCAAGGGCTTCTCCGATGCACGCCTGGCCAAGCTGCTGGGTGTGACCGAGAAAAACCTGCGCACGCACCGTCACAAGCTAGACGTGCTGCCTGTCTACAAGCGCGTTGACACGTGCGCCGCCGAGTTCGCCACCGACACTGCGTACATGTACTCCACGTATGAGGAAGAGTGCGAAGCTAACCCGACGAATCGCGACAAGATCATGATCCTGGGCGGCGGTCCGAACCGCATTGGCCAGGGCATCGAGTTTGACTACTGCTGCGTGCACGCTGCACTGGCGCTGCGTGAAGACGGGTACGAGACCATCATGGTCAACTGCAACCCGGAAACCGTATCGACCGACTACGACACGTCCGACCGCCTGTACTTCGAGCCAGTGACCCTGGAGGACGTGCTGGAAATCGTCCGCGTCGAGAAGCCGAAAGGCGTGATCGTCCAGTACGGCGGCCAGACCCCGCTGAAACTGGCGCGCGCACTGGAAGCCGCAGGCGTGCCGATCATCGGCACCAGCCCGGATGCCATTGACCGTGCAGAAGACCGCGAGCGCTTCCAGCAAATGGTCGAGCGACTGAACCTGCGTCAGCCGCCAAACGCTACCGTGCGCAGCGAAGACGAAGCCATTCGGGCTGCTGCGAAGATCGGCTACCCGCTGGTGGTGCGTCCGTCCTATGTACTGGGCGGCCGTGCGATGGAGATCGTCTACGAAGAAGACGAACTCAAGCGCTACCTGCGTGAAGCGGTTCAAGTGTCCAACGACAGCCCGGTGCTGCTTGACCACTTCCTGAACTGCGCCATCGAAATGGACGTTGATGCGGTCTGCGACGGTACCGACGTGGTGATCGGCGCAATCATGCAGCACATCGAACAGGCCGGCGTTCACTCAGGTGACTCGGCATGCTCGCTGCCACCGTATTCGCTGCCTGCGCATATCCAGGACGAAATGCGTGAGCAGGTCAAGAAAATGGCCCTGGAGCTGGGCGTTGTCGGTCTGATGAACGTGCAACTGGCATTGCAGGGTGAAGACATCTACGTCATCGAAGTGAATCCGCGCGCATCGCGTACGGTGCCGTTCGTTTCGAAGTGCATCGGTGTGTCACTGGCGATGATTGCGGCTCGCGTCATGGCCGGCAAAACGCTGAAAGAACTCGGCTTCACCAAAGAAATCATTCCGAACTTCTACAGCGTGAAAGAGGCGGTGTTCCCCTTCGCCAAGTTCCCGGGCGTTGATCCGATCCTCGGCCCAGAGATGAAGTCGACCGGCGAAGTCATGGGTGTCGGTGACACCTTCGGCGAAGCCTTCGCGAAAGCCCAGATGGGCGCCAGTGAAGTGCTGCCGACTGGCGGTACTGCATTCATCAGCGTGCGTGACGACGACAAGCCACTGGTGGCAGGTGTCGCGCGCAGCTTGATTGAACTGGGTTTCGACATCGTCGCAACCGCCGGCACCGCACGCCTGATCGAAGAGGCCGGCCTGAAAGTCCGGCGCGTCAACAAGGTGACCGAGGGCCGTCCACACGTGGTCGACATGATCAAGAATGACGAAGTCACGCTGATCATCAATACCACCGAAGGGCGCCAGTCGATCGCGGATTCCTACTCCATTCGCCGCAATGCCCTGCAGCACAAGATCTACTGCACCACGACCATCGCTGCGGGCGAGGCCATCTGTGAAGCGCTGAAGTTCGGCCCTGAAAAAACCGTACGCCGCTTGCAGGATCTACACGCAGGACTGAAAGCATGATCAAGTACCCAATGACCGTTCAGGGCGCTCGCGCCCTGGAAGAGGAACACGCACACCTGACCAAGGTCGTTCGTCCCAAGCTCAGCCAGGACATCGGGACTGCGCGCGAGCTGGGCGATCTCAAGGAAAACGCCGAGTACCATGCGGCCCGCGAACAGCAGGGCATGGTCGAAGCGCGCATCCGCGATATCGAAGGCCGGATCCAGAATCAGGTGATCATCGACGTCACTACCATTGCCCACACCGGCAAGGTGATCTTCGGCACCACCGTCGAAATCGCTAACGTGGAGACGGACGAGCGCGTCACCTACCATATCGTGGGTGAAGACGAAGCCGACTTCAAACTGGGCAAGATTTCGGTGGGTTCGCCGCTTGCACGCGCGTTGATTGGCAAGGAAGAGGGCGATGTCGTCTCTGTGAAAACACCGAGCGGTGTGATCGAGTACGAAATCGTGGAAGTGCGTCACGTTTGATGATCGACACCCGCATTGCGCGGGTGTTGATTCAGCCAGCGGGTTCGATGGTCAACGACTGACCTTTCGAGCCTGCGGTCCATGTCCGGTCTGACCGGTTCGGCGCTCATCTTTAAAGGTGGACGCCGAAGCGGCAGGTCAGCGCGTGTTCGCCGCTGACCCGACAGAATCAGTTGAAGCGGTGGACGTTGGACAGCTGCTTGTTTACCTTCAAGTTTTTGCGGTAAATCAGCGCCATTTTGCCGATAACCTGCACCAGATCGGCTTTGCCGACTTTGCACAGTTCAGCGATGGCTGCCAGGCGGCTTTCGCGGTCGAGGATGTTGAGTTTGATCTTGATCAACTCGTGATCGCCCAGCGCGCGCTCCAGTTCGGCCAACACACCTTCAGTCAGACCATTGTCCGCCACCATCAACACCGGTTTCAGATGGTGACCAATGGATTTGTATTGTTTCTTCTGCTCTTGAGTGAGCGGCATAATCTGACCTCTGCGTCTGATCTTGTAAAAAGCGGCGGCCAGTTTACCCGAGCGAGTCCGGGACCGCCCGGTTAATCGCGACTCGTCCTAATTTTTTGAGGTGCTCCGTGGCACGTTCCAAAACCAGCCATAACTGGCTTAAAGAACACTTCGACGACAAGTACGTCAAAATGGCGCAGCGGGACGGCTACCGTTCCCGCGCCAGTTACAAGCTTCTCGAGATTCAGGAGAAGGACAAAATCATCCGTCCCGGCATGACGGTGATCGACCTGGGCGCAGCGCCCGGTGGCTGGTCGCAGGTGACCAGTCGTCTGATTGGTGGTCAAGGCCGGTTGATCGCTTCCGACATCCTGGAAATGGACAGCATCCCCGACGTGACCTTCATCCAGGGGGATTTCACCCAGGATGAAGTGCTTGCGCAGATCCTCGAGGCCGTCGGTAATACACAGGTGGACCTTGTGATTTCCGATATGGCCCCCAATATGAGTGGATTGAGCGCTGTGGACATGCCGCGCGCAATGTTCCTTTGTGAGCTGGCGCTTGATCTGGCCGGCCGTGTGCTGCGCCCTGGTGGAGATTTTCTGATTAAAGTCTTCCAGGGTGAGGGCTTTGATGTGTACCACAAGGACATCCGCAAGCTGTTCGACAAGGTGCAGATGCGCAAGCCGTTGTCGTCGCGAGATCGTTCCAGAGAGCAGTATTTGTTGGGTCGCGGGTTCCGCGGCATAGAGGGATCAGCGAGCGATGAGCGCCTTTGATCAAGCGATAGCTTTTTTCAAATGGCTTTATCAAGGGAGCGTAACCAACATCGCGTAGTCAAAGTTTCACAAAGGGTTACAGACGCCGCCTGCCACGCCTGTAGGATCTGTAGTACGTTAGGCCGGTAAATATCATGCGAGGCACGCTCCAGCATGGAGCTTGCTTCAGAGGGTAGCTAATTGAACGATATGGCAAAGAATTTGATCCTGTGGTTGATCATCGCGGCGGTTCTCGTGACCGTGATGAACAACTTCTCCAGTCCTAACGAGCCGCAGACCCTCAACTATTCCGAATTCATCCAACAGGTGAAAGACGGCAAGGTCGAGAAAGTTGCCGTTGACGGTTACGTCATCACCGGAAAGCGCAGCGACGGTGACTCCTTCAAGACTATTCGCCCGGCCATTCAGGACAACGGCCTGATCGGTGATTTGGTCGACAACAAGGTTGTGATCGAGGGCAAGCAGCCAGAGCAGCAAAGCATCTGGACTCAGCTTCTCGTCGCCAGCTTCCCTATCCTCGTCATTATTGCTGTCTTCATGTTCTTCATGCGCCAGATGCAAGGTGGTGCAGGGGGCAAAGGCGGACCGATGAGCTTTGGTAAAAGCAAGGCGCGTCTGCTGTCTGAGGATCAGGTCAAAACAACATTGGCTGACGTGGCCGGTTGTGATGAAGCCAAAGAGGAAGTGGGCGAGCTCGTCGAGTTTCTTCGCGACCCGGGCAAGTTCCAGCGCCTGGGTGGTCGCATCCCTCGTGGCGTCCTGATGGTAGGCCCTCCAGGTACAGGTAAAACCCTGATCGCGAAGGCTATCGCGGGTGAGGCCAAGGTACCGTTCTTCACAATCTCCGGTTCCGACTTCGTCGAAATGTTCGTTGGCGTGGGTGCGAGCCGTGTTCGCGACATGTTTGAACAGGCCAAGAAACACGCGCCTTGCATCATCTTCATCGACGAAATCGATGCCGTAGGCCGCCACCGTGGCGGCGGCATGGGCGGCGGTCATGATGAACGTGAGCAGACGCTCAACCAGTTGCTGGTTGAGATGGACGGCTTTGAAATGAACGACGGCATCATCGTGATCGCGGCTACTAACCGTCCAGACGTCCTCGACCCTGCGCTCCTGCGTCCGGGCCGTTTCGACCGTCAGGTGGTCGTTGGCTTGCCTGACATCCGCGGTCGTGAGCAGATTCTTAAAGTACACATGCGCAAAGTGCCGATGGGTGACGATGTTCAGCCAGGCGTTATCGCTCGCGGTACCCCGGGTTTCTCCGGTGCCGATCTGGCCAACCTGGTGAACGAGGCGTCGCTGTTCGCCGCGCGTACCGGTAAGCGTATCGTCGAGATGAAGGAATTCGAATTGGCGAAAGACAAGATCATGATGGGCGCTGAGCGCAAATCGATGGTCATGTCCGACAAAGAGAAGCGCAATACGGCTTATCACGAGGCGGGTCATGCCATCGTTGGCCGCGTCGTGCCAGAGCATGATCCTGTCTACAAAGTGTCTATCATCCCGCGCGGTCGTGCGTTGGGTGTGACGATGTTCCTTCCCGAGGAAGATCGCTACAGCCTGTCCAAGCGTGCGCTGATCAGCCAGATCTGCTCGCTGTACGGCGGTCGCATCGCAGAAGAAATGACGCTGGGCTTCGATGGCGTGACCACGGGTGCCTCCAATGACATCATGCGGGCCAGCCAGATCGCTCGAAACATGGTCACCAAGTGGGGCCTGTCTGAGAAACTCGGTCCGTTGATGTATTCGGATGAGGAAGAAGGTGGTTATCTGGGTCGCGGCGGTGGCGGTCAGAACGCCAGCCTCTCCGGCGACACGGCGCGTCTTATCGACTCCGAAGTGCGCAGCATCATTGATCAGTGCTACGGCACCGCAAGACAGATCCTCACGGACAACCGTGACAAGCTGGAAGCGATGGCTGATGCGCTCATGAAATACGAGACCATCGACGCCGAGCAGATCGATGACATCATGGCAGGCCGCACACCACGCGAGCCTCGTGATTGGGAAGGTGGCTCCGGAGATTCCGGCACTCCGATCGCACCTGTAGGTCCGCGTCCGGAATCGCCGATTGGCGGCCCTGCTGCTGAACTCTAAGGTCTGACATGACTTCTGCGCTTCACCCGACCCGGTTGCCTTGCGGCAACCGGGTTCTTGATTTATCCCACACGCACGTGATGGGAATCCTTAATATCACTCCTGATTCGTTCTCGGATGGTGGCCGTTTTGCGCAGCGTGACCTGGCGCTGCGTCATGCCGAAGCGATGATGCTGGCGGGCGCGACCCTGATCGATGTGGGGGGTGAGTCAACGCGCCCTGGTGCGCGATCTGTTTCTCCCGTCGAAGAGCTGGAGCGCGTTGCGCCTGTTGTTGAGGCAATCAGCGCCGAACTGGATGTGATCATTTCAGTGGACACTTCCACGCCAGCCGTCATTCGCGAGACGGCGCGCTTGGGAGCAGGACTCATCAACGATGTCCGGTCGCTTCGCCGTGACGGGGCGCTGGATGCCGCGGTGGCGACGGGTTTGCCCGTATGCCTCATGCACATGCGTGGAGAGCCGACGGACATGCAGAATGACCCTCACTACACGGACTTGGTTGGAGAGGTCATCGCGTTCTTGCGCGAGCGCGTGGAGCAGTGCGTCGCGGCAGGCATCCCCGCCCAGAGGATTATCCTTGATCCGGGGTTCGGCTTCGCCAAGACGCTTGAGCATAACCTGAGCCTGTTCAAGCACATGGAAGCACTCCATGCGCTGGGCCGCCCGCTGTTGGTCGGCGTGTCTCGCAAGAGCATGATCGGCAAGGTGCTCGACAAGCCTGTTGATCAGCGTCTGCATGGCGCGCTGGCGCTTGCCGCCATGGCGATGGTCAAAGGCGCAAAAATTCTACGTGTGCACGACGTCCCCGAGACGGTGGACGTGGTGCGTATGATTGCTGCTGTTGAATCAGCAAAATAAGAAATCTGGAGCACCCATGAGCACTAAAAAATACTTCGGTACCGACGGTATCCGCGGACGTGTCGGCCAATTCCCGATCACCCCTGACTTCATGCTGAAGTTGGGATGGGCAGCAGGGATGGCCTTCCGCAAAATGGGCGCATGTCGGATTCTGGTCGGCAAGGACACGCGTATTTCGGGCTACATGTTCGAGTCCGCGCTCGAGGCGGGTCTGTCTGCCGCCGGTGCGGATGTGATGCTGCTGGGGCCCATGCCGACGCCTGCGATCGCCTATCTGACGCGTACGTTTCATGCCGAAGCCGGCATTGTGATCAGTGCGTCGCATAACCCGCATTATGACAACGGCATCAAATTTTTCTCAGGGCAGGGCACGAAGCTGCCTGATGAAATCGAACTGATGATCGAAGAGCTGCTCGATTCACCGATGACCGTTGAGGACTCCGAGAAACTCGGCAAGGTCTCGCGTATCAACGACGCTGCGGGCCGTTACATCGAATTCTGCAAGAGCAGCGTTCCCACCAGCACTGATTTCGAAGGGCTGAAGCTCGTTGTCGATTGCGCCCATGGTGCGACATACAAAGTGGCGCCGAACGTGTTCCGTGAGCTTGGCGCCGATGTCACCGTGCTTTCAGCGGCCCCAAACGGGCTCAACATCAATGACAACTGCGGTTCCACCCACATGGGCGCCCTGCAGGCCGCCGTTGTCGAGCATGGCGCTGATCTGGGCATCGGTTTCGACGGTGACGGCGACCGCGTGCTGATGGTCGACCATACCGGCGCGATCGTCGATGGTGATGAGCTGCTTTACATCATTGCACGGGACCTTCAAGAGCGCGGCCAGTTGCAGGGAGGTGTCGTTGGCACGCTGATGAGCAACCTTGGGCTGGAGCTGGCACTTGCGGATCTCGACATCCCTTTCGTGCGCGCGAACGTCGGCGACCGTTATGTCATCGCCGAGCTGCTTGAGCGCGATTGGCAGGTGGGTGGCGAGAACTCGGGCCATGTCGTGTGCTTCCGGCATACCACCACGGGGGATGCGATCATCGCTGCATTGCAGGTACTGCTGTCGATGAAACGTACCGGGCAGAGCCTCGCCAAATCTCGCGAAGGCCTGAAGAAATGCCCCCAGGTATTGATCAATGTGCGCTTTGAGGGAGGAGGCGTTGATCCGGTCAGGCATCCCGCCGTTATTGAGGCCTGTGACCGCGTGACCGCCGCCATGGGCGGGCGTGGACGTGTGCTTCTGCGCAAGTCCGGGACCGAGCCGCTGGTGCGTGTCATGGTCGAGGGCGAGGACGAAATCCTGGTTCGCGGGTATGCCGATGAACTGGCAAAACTGGTTGCTGAAGTTTGCGCCTGATTTCGGCTTGCCAGTGTTGAAACTGTTGGGTAACATCTGCGCCCACTTTGACCGACGAGGTACAGCATGCGTCGCCCTATGGTAGCTGGTAACTGGAAGATGCACGGTACCCGCGCCAGCGTCGCTGAGCTGATCGAGGACCTTGCAAATCTCGCCCTTCCGGGTGGCGTAGATGTGGCGGTCTTCCCGCCGAGCCTGCACGTGAGTTTTGTGGTTGATTGCCTGGAAGGGCAGTCGATCGCTGTCGGTGCGCAGAATTGCGCCCATCAGGCAGGTCAGGGCGCGTTGACTGGCGAAGTGTCGTCGACTCAGTTGGCGGATGCAGGTTGCAAGTTTGTGCTCGTCGGGCACTCTGAGCGTCGCCAGATAATGGGCGAAAGCAATGAGGTCCTGAATCGCAAGTTCGAGGCTGCCCAGGCAGCGGGTCTGACTCCGATACTTTGCATCGGTGAGACACTCGATGAGCGAGAAGCCGGCAAGACACTTGAAGTTGTCGGGCAGCAGCTGGACAGCATCATTGAAGAGCTTGGCATCGGTGCTTTCGTTAATTCGGTCATTGCGTATGAGCCAGTCTGGGCCATTGGTACCGGATTGACCGCCTCGCCGGAACAGGCGCAGGAAGTGCACGCAGCGATTCGTGCACAGCTGCAAAAAGAGAATTCTGAAGTCGCACAAGGTGTGCGTCTTCTATATGGCGGCAGCGTGAAGGCGGCCAATGCGGCCGAACTGTTCGGCATGCCGGATATCGATGGAGGCCTCATTGGTGGCGCCTCCCTGAATGCAGATGAGTTCGGTGCGATCATTCGCGCCGCGGGAAACTGAAAAAATGCTGGAAACAGTCGTAGTCGTTCTTCATCTGCTGGGTGCTCTGGGCGTAGTTGCCCTGGTTTTGCTGCAGCAGGGTAAAGGTGCCGACGCTGGCGCATCATTTGGAGCAGGCGCATCAAATACTGTGTTCGGTGGACAAGGTTCCTCTACCTTTCTCAGTAAACTTACTGCTATACTTGCCGCCTGTTTCTTCATGACTAGCTTAGGGTTAGGTTACTTTGCTAAAGAGAAAGCTCATCAGCTGACTCAAGTAGGTTTGCCAAATCCAGCGGTATTGGAAGTGAAGCAAAAGCCGGCAGCAGATGATGTTCCGGTTTTGGAAGGGCAACAGAAACCAGTTGCTGCACCTGCTGACGTTCCTGTCACTCCAGAACAAAAGTAACACCGGATTCGCAGCTGTTTTTGGGGCTGCAAAAGAGTTGTAATGCCGAGGTGGTGGAATTGGTAGACACGCAACCTTGAGGTGGTTGTGCCCATAGGGTGTAGGGGTTCGAGTCCCCTTCTCGGTACCAATTAACAAGAAAGCCCGCAATAGCGGGCTTTCTTGTAGGTGGATGTGTCGGATTGACCCAAATTTGGATCGGTCGTATACTTCCGCCCCAGCTTTGTCGCGGGGTGGAGCAGTCTGGTAGCTCGTCGGGCTCATAACCCGAAGGTCGTTGGTTCAAATCCAGCCCCCGCAACCAGTTTTAGCGGAGCCCCTTTTCAGGGGCTTTTTGTTAGCTGGACACTTTATGACGCCGCTTTTCGCAGGCGTTTTTCATGATTGGGCTTTTGCCCATTTTTTATTTGCAGCATGCACAAGGGGGTTCAGGTGTCGAGCAAGCTAGAAGAGTTGCAGGCCTTGTTGGCCCCGGTGGTCGTGGCCCTAGGCTATGAATGCTGGGGTATCGAGTATTCGTCTCAGGGGCGTCACTCGATGTTGCGCGTCTATATCGATAAAGAAGGCGGCGTGTTGGTGGACGATTGCGCGATCGTCAGCCGTCAGATCAGCGGTATTCTGGATGTAGAAGATCCGATCAGCTCCGAATACACGCTCGAAGTTTCCTCTCCAGGCATGGAACGCCCACTGTTTACCATTGAGCAGTTTGCGGAATTTGCCGGGGCACAAGTGAAGATAAAGCTGCGTTCGCCGTTTGAAGGTCGACGCAACTTTCAAGGCCTTCTCCGCGGGGTGGAGGAGCAGGACGTCGTGGTCCAGGTTGAAGATCACGAGTTTCTGTTGCCGATCGATCTGATCGACAAAGCCAACATTATTCCCACGTTTGACTAAGACGTGCCAGATACAGCGGATCCCGCGGATCCAATGGCTTGCGAAAGGCGAGGCGTACGATGAGCAAAGAAGTACTGCTGGTTGTTGAATCGGTATCCAATGAAAAAGGCGTACCGGCCGATGTGATTTTTGAAGCGCTTGAGATAGCTCTGGCTACGGCCACCAAGAAGCGTTTTGAAGACGAAGTAGACCTGCGTGTCGAGATCAATCGTCAAACAGGTGCCTATGAGACTTTCCGTCGCTGGACCGTCGTCGAAGAAGACGATCTCGACGACCCGGCGATCGAAACGTGGCCGAGCAAAGTTGCACTGACTCATCCGGGTGCCAACGTTGGCGACGTAGTAGAAGAAAAGATCGATTCCATCGAGTTCGGCCGCATCGCTGCGCAGACTGCCAAGCAAGTCATTGTGCAGAAAGTTCGCGAAGCCGAGCGAGCTCAAGTCGTGGACGCCTACCGTGAGCGTCTGGGCGAAATCATTTCCGGCACTGTTAAGAAAGTTACACGTGACAATGTCATCGTCGACCTTGGCAACAATGCCGAAGCTCTGCTGGCGCGTGAAGACATCATTTCGCGGGAGACTTTCCGCGTTGGTGTCCGCGTCCGTGCACTGCTCAAAGAGATCCGCACCGAAAACCGCGGCCCTCAGCTGATCCTGTCGCGTACCGCGCCGGAAATGCTGATCGAGCTGTTCCGGATTGAAGTTCCGGAAATTGCTGAAGGACTCATCGAGGTGATGGCTGCCTCTCGTGATCCTGGTTCGCGTGCAAAGATCGCAGTTCGCTCCAAGGATAAACGCATTGACCCGCAAGGCGCGTGCATCGGCATGCGTGGTTCGCGCGTGCAGGCTGTTTCCGGCGAGTTGGGCGGCGAGCGTGTGGATATCGTGCTTTGGGACGATAACCCGGCGCAGTTCGTCATCAACGCCATGTCGCCTGCCGAAGTGGCAGCGATCATCGTTGATGAAGATGCCCACGCCATGGACATCGCTGTAGGCGCAGACAACCTCGCCCAGGCGATTGGCCGCGGTGGCCAGAACGTGCGGTTGGCCAGTCAGTTGACTGGCTGGACCCTTAACGTGATGACCGAATCGGACATCCAGGCCAAGCAGCAAGCGGAAACCGGTGACATCCTGCGCAACTTTATCGACGAGCTGGAAGTCGATGAGGATCTTGCTCAGGTTCTGGTAGACGAAGGCTTCACCAGCCTGGAAGAGATTGCCTACGTACCGTTGGAAGAAATGCTCAACATCGACGGCTTTGACGAAGATACCGTCAACGAGCTTCGCGCTCGTGCCAAGGATCGTTTGTTGACTAAAGCCATCGCTACTGAGGAAAAGCTGGCAGACGCCCATCCGGCCGAAGACCTGCTCTCGCTTGAGGGTATGGACAAGGATTTGGCGATGGAACTGGCGGTGCGCGGCGTAATTACCCGCGAAGACCTGGCCGAGCAGTCTATTGACGATCTGCTCGACATCGACGGCATTGACGATGATCGTGCCGGCAAGTTGATCATGGCCGCCCGAGCCCATTGGTTCGAGTAAGTAGATGCGGCCTGAGGAGAGAAGTGCATGACGCAAGTCACGGTGAAAGAACTGGCCAAGACGGTCGACACACCGGTAGAGCGCCTGTTACAGCAGATGCGTGAGGCAGGTTTGCCGCACGACGCCGCCGAGCAAGTTGTGACCGATATTGAAAAACAAGCCCTGTTGACGCACTTGAAAAGCGGTCACAAGGCCAAGGTGGAAGAGCCGCGCAAGATCACTTTGCAGCGCAAGACCACCAGTACCCTGCGCGTTGCTGGCAGCAAAAGCATCAGCGTTGAAGTACGCAAAAAGAAAGTCTTTGTTCAGCGCAGCCCGGAAGAAATCGAAGCCGAACGCAAGCGCGAGCTGGATGAACGTCGTGCGGTAGAAAATGCCGCTCGTCAAAAGGCTGAAGAAGAATCCCGTCAGCGTGCTGAAGAAGCGCGCAGTCAGCCTTCGTCTGGTGCGCAGGCTACTGACGCCGTTGCGGCGCCGGCACCTGCACCGCAAGCTGCCGAGCCAGCTCGGGAAACTCCGGCTGCGGCACCTGCTGCGCCAGTCGCCGATCGCAAGAAAGACGAACAGCGTCGCCCTGACAAGCCACGCAACGATGACAACAATCGTCGCAGCGGCGGCGGTGGTGACGGCGATCGCAAGAACGCCCCGCATCGTGCATCGGTCAAGGAAAAGGCACCAACGCCACGCGTTGCTCCTCGTACTACCGACGAAGAAAGCGATGGCTTCCGTCGTGGTGGTCGCGGCAAGGCCAAGCTGAAAAAACGCAACGCCCACGGTTTCCAGAGCCCAACCGGTCCTGTCGTGCGTGATGTGCAAATCGGCGAGACCATCTCTGTTGGCGACCTCGCCAATCAGATGTCGGTCAAGGCGGCTGAAATCATCAAGTTCATGTTCAAACTGGGTACTCCAGCGACCATCAACCAGGTGCTTGATCAGGAAACTGCTCAACTGGTAGCCGAAGAACTGGGCCACAAAGTGACCCTGGTCAGCGACACTGCCCTGGAAGATTCCCTGGCCGAGTCCCTGAAGTTTGAAGGTGAGACGTTCTCCCGTGCGCCAGTTGTGACCGTAATGGGCCACGTTGACCATGGTAAGACATCGCTGCTCGACTACATCCGTCGTGCCAAGGTAGCTGCTGGCGAAGCCGGCGGTATCACCCAGCACATCGGTGCTTACCACGTTGAAACCGAACGCGGCATGGTCACCTTCCTCGATACCCCGGGTCATGCTGCGTTTACCGCAATGCGTGCTCGTGGTGCCAAGGCTACCGACATCGTGATTCTGGTTGTCGCTGCAGACGACGGCGTCATGCCGCAGACCATCGAAGCCGTGCAACACGCCAAGGCTGCCGGTGTTCCGCTGGTTGTTGCCGTTAACAAGATCGACAAGCCGGGCGCTGATCTGGACCGTATCCGCAGTGAACTGTCCGTTCACGGCGTGACGTCCGAAGAGTGGGGCGGTGAAACGCCTTTCGTCTCGGTCTCCGCGAAGATGGGTACTGGTGTTGACGAGCTGCTCGAAGCCGTTCTGCTGCAGGCCGAAGTTCTGGAATTGATGGCAACGCCGTCGGCTCCGGGTCGTGGTGTTGTTGTTGAATCGCGTCTGGACAAGGGCCGTGGCCCGGTTGCTACTGTTCTGGTTCAGGACGGTACGCTGCGTCAGGGCGACATGGTTCTGGTTGGCTCTAACTACGGTCGCGTTCGGGCAATGCTCGACGAGAACGGCAAGCCAATCAAGGAAGCCGGTCCTTCGATCCCTGTCGAGATTCTCGGCCTGGACGGTACGCCGGATGCCGGCGATGAGATGAGCGTGGTTGCCGACGAGAAGAAAGCCCGTGAAGTGGCTCTGTTCCGTCAAGGTAAGTTCCGCGAAGTCAAACTGGCTCGTGCTCACGCCGGCAAGCTGGAAAACATCTTCGAGAACATGGGCCAGGCAGAGAAGAAGACGCTCAACATCGTCCTCAAATCTGACGTCCGTGGTTCTCTCGAAGCGTTGAACGGCGCCTTGAACGGCCTGGGTAACGACGAAGTGCAAGTGCGCGTAGTGGGCGGCGGTGTCGGTGGTATCACCGAAAGCGACGCCAACCTGGCACTGGCCTCCAACGCTGTACTGTTCGGCTTCAACGTGCGTGCCGATGCTGGCGCGCGCAAGATCGTCGAGCAGGAAGGTCTGGATATGCGTTACTACAACGTCATCTACGACATCATCGAAGACGTCAAGAAGGCCCTCACCGGCATGCTTGGCAGCGACGTTCGGGAGAACATCCTGGGTATCGCTGAAGTCCGCGACGTGTTCCGCTCGCCGAAATTCGGCGCGATCGCAGGTTGCATGGTCATCGAAGGCGTTGTCTTCCGTAACCGTCCAATCCGTGTACTGCGTGAAGACATCGTTATCTTCGAAGGCGAGCTGGAATCTCTGCGTCGCTTCAAGGATGACGCTTCCGAAGTACGTGCTGGCATGGAATGCGGTATCGGCGTCAAGAGCTACAACGACGTCAAGGTCGGTGACAAGATCGAAGTCTTCGAGAAGGTCCAAGTGGCTCGCAGCCTCTAAATCGCGAGCTTCAGGAGTCATGGCTTTCGCCGCATGAAAATGCCAGGCGTCGGTCATGGACTCTAAACGCAACGCCCGGTCCGGCTCTCGCCAGGCCGGGCGTTTGCCGCTTTCAGACCGCATGGCTTTTGCCGTGGGTCAGCAGTGACAGGTAACAAGACATGGCAAAAGAATACAGCCGTACCCAACGTATCGGCGATCAGATGCAGCGTGAGCTGGCACAGCTGATCCGTCGTGAAATCAAAGATCCCCGCGTGGGGCTGGTCACCATCACCGCCGTCGATGTCAGCCGTGACGTCGGCCACGCGAAAATCTTCATGACCGTGATGGGTCAGGACAGCGCCGAAGAAATCGCGCAGTCGATCAAGGTGCTCAATGCTGCTGCAGGCTTCCTGCGCATGCAGCTGGCGCGTGAGATGAAGCTGCGCAGCGTTCCGCAACTGCATTTCCATTACGATGAAAGCGTTGCCCGTGGCGCGCATTTGTCGGCATTGATTGAGCGTGCAGTGGCTGAAGATGGTCAGCACCAAACCGCACCCAAGCAAGACGGTCCGGAGGAATAAGGCGTGGCTCAGGTCAAGCGTATTCGCCGTAATGTCAGCGGGATCATCCTGCTCGACAAGCCGCTGGGCTTCACGTCCAACGCCGCGCTGCAAAAAGTGCGCTGGTTGCTCAACGCAGAAAAAGCCGGCCATACGGGCAGTCTCGATCCGCTGGCAACCGGCGTGCTGCCGTTGTGCTTCGGTGAGGCGACAAAGTTTTCCCAGTACCTGCTCGATTCCGACAAGGGTTATGAAACCCTGATGCAGCTCGGCAAGACCACCACCACGGCCGACGCCGAGGGTGATGTTCTGCAGACGCGGCCTGTGACCGTTGGTCGCTCTGATATCGAAGCGGTGCTTCCGGCATTTCGCGGGAATATCAGTCAGATACCGCCAATGTACTCCGCCCTCAAGCGGGACGGTCAGCCGTTGTACAAGCTGGCCCGGGCTGGGGAAGTGGTGGAGCGCGAACCGCGTTCTGTTACTATTGCGCGCCTGGAATTATTGGCGTGTGAAGGTGAGACCGCTCGTTTGGCTGTCGACTGTACCAAAGGCACCTATATTCGTACCCTCGTGGAAGATATCGGTGAAAAGCTGGGCTGCGGTGCTTACGTTGCTCAGCTGCGTCGCACCCAGGCGGGCCCTTTCACTCTGGCCCAGACGGTAACGCTGGAAGAACTGGAAGCGGTGCATGCCGAAGGCGGGAACGAAGCGGTTGATCGCTTCCTGATGCCATCGGACAGTGGGCTGCTGGATTGGCCGCTGCTGCAGTTCTCCGAGCACAGTTCGTTTTACTGGCTGCATGGCCAGCCAGTGAGAGCCCCCGATGCGCCGAAGTTTGGCATGGTGCGGGTGCAGGATCATGAAGGACGCTTCATCGGGATCGGTGAAGTGAGTGAAGACGGGCGCATTGCGCCGCGTCGACTGATTCGGTCAGAGTGACCGGACCCGTCGCGGCAGGGTTTCCTGGCACGGCGGTACGAGGGTGGCTGTTAACAGGCATGGTCACTCCTCACATTTAAATACGAGAGTCAGCTCTCGGCCTGTTGAAGCCGTCTCCCCGGAGCGGTTTCTTGATAAAAGGAATGCCCACATGGCACTCAGCGTTGAAGATAAAGCTCAGATCGTAACCGACTACCAGCAAGCTGTTGGTGATACTGGTTCGCCAGAAGTGCAAGTTGCACTGCTGACCGCCAACATCAACAAACTGCAAGGCCACTTCAAGGCCAACGGTAAGGATCACCACTCCCGTCGTGGTCTGATCCGTATGGTAAACCAGCGTCGCAAGCTGCTGGATTACCTGAAAGGTAAGGACGTTAGCCGTTACAGCGCCCTGATCGGTCGTCTGGGTCTGCGTCGCTAATAACGACTCGGATAGAGGTTGGTTGGTCGTCATGTTCCGCTGGTTTTACCAGTGGGCTGGCGGGCTCCCAGCCTCTAGTTGTATCTGGACTGCCGAAGGGTCCGATTCCCCTCGCTGCCCAAGAATTCGCAAGAAACCAGTTCCCCAAGAGCCACAAAGAAGGTAGGAAACCGTGAACCCGGTAATCAAGAAATTTCAATTCGGTCAATCGACCGTAACCCTCGAGACTGGCCGTATCGCCCGTCAAGCCTCTGGTGCTGTATTGGTCACCGTTGACGACGACGTCACCGTTCTCGTGACTGTGGTCGGCGCCAAGCATGCAGACGCAAGCAAAGGCTTTTTCCCTCTTTCCGTTCACTACCAGGAAAAGACCTACGCCGCAGGCAAGATCCCTGGTGGTTTCTTCAAGCGTGAAGGCCGTCCTTCCGAAAAAGAAACACTGACCTCGCGTTTGATCGACCGTCCGATCCGCCCACTGTTTCCAGAAGGCTTCATGAACGAAGTGCAGGTTGTCTGCACTGTCGTCTCCACCAGCAAGAAAACCGATCCGGACGTCGCTGCGATGATCGGTACTTCGGCTGCCCTGGCCATCTCCGGCATTCCATTCGACGGCCCGATCGGTGCCGCGCGCGTTGCGTTCCACGAGAGCACCGGCTACCTGCTGAACCCGACTTACGAGCAACTGAAAGCATCGAGCCTGGACATGGTCGTTGCCGGTACCGAAGAAGCGGTACTGATGGTTGAATCGGAAGCCAAAGAACTGACTGAAGACCAGATGCTGGGCGCCGTGCTGTTCGCCCATGACGAATTCCAGTCGGTCATCAAGGCCGTCAAAGAGCTGGCGGCCGAAGCTGCCAAGCCAACCTGGAACTGGGCGCCGAAAGCTGAAGCCGCTGAACTGCTGGGCGCTATCCGCTCCGAGTTCGGCGCAGCGATCTCCGAGGCCTATACCATCACCGTCAAGGCCGATCGCTACGCTCGCCTGGGTGAACTGAAGGATCAGGTTGTTGCCAAGCTGGCTGCTGAAGACGGCAGCCCGTCCGCCAGCGAAGTCAAAGCGGCATTCGGCGAAATCGAATACCGCACCGTTCGCGAAAACATCGTCAACGGCAAGCCGCGTATCGACGGTCGCGACACCAAGACTGTTCGTCCGCTAAACATCGAAGTCGGCGTTCTGCCGAAGACTCACGGTTCGGCGCTGTTCACCCGTGGCGAAACTCAGGCGCTGGTCGTGGCCACTCTGGGTACCGCGCGTGACGCTCAGCTGCTCGACACCCTCGAAGGCGAGAAAAAAGACCCGTTCATGCTGCACTACAACTTCCCTCCGTTCTCGGTGGGCGAGTGTGGTCGCATGGGTGGCGCAGGTCGTCGTGAAATCGGTCATGGTCGTCTGGCCCGCCGTTCGGTTCAGGCCATGCTGCCTGCTGCCGACGTGTTCCCGTACACCATCCGCGTCGTATCGGAAATCACCGAATCCAACGGCTCCAGCTCCATGGCTTCGGTCTGTGGTGCTTCGCTGGCCCTGATGGACGCTGGTGTTCCAATGAAGGCGCCGGTTGCCGGTATCGCCATGGGTCTGGTTAAAGAAGGCGAGAAGTTCGCCATCCTGACCGACATCCTGGGTGACGAAGACCACTTGGGCGACATGGACTTCAAAGTGGCCGGTACCGCCAAAGGTGTGACCGCGCTGCAGATGGACATCAAGATCAAGGGCATCACCGAAGAGATCATGGAGATCGCTTTGGGTCAGGCGCTGGAAGCGCGTCTGAACATCCTGGGTCAGATGAACACCATCATTGGTCAGTCGCGCACCGAGCTGTCGGAAAACGCACCGACCATGATCGCGATGAAGATCGACACCGACAAGATCCGCGACGTGATCGGCAAAGGCGGCGCGACCATCCGTGCCATCTGCGAAGAGACCAAGGCGTCGATCGACATCGAAGACGACGGCTCGATCAAGATCTTTGGCGAAACCAAGGAAGCGGCTGAAGCTGCACGTCAGCGCGTTCTGGGTATCACCGCTGAAGCCGAGATCGGCAAGATCTACATCGGCAAGGTTGAGCGCATCGTCGACTTCGGCGCGTTCGTCAACATCCTGCCGGGCAAAGACGGTCTGGTGCACATCTCCATGCTGAGCGACGCTCGCGTTGAGAAAGTCACCGACATATTGAAAGAAGGTCAGGAAGTCGAAGTGCTGGTATTGGACGTGGATAACCGCGGCCGCATCAAGCTGTCGATCAAAGACGTCGCAGCTGCCAAGGCATCCGAGGCTTAATCCTCGTCTTAGCCGCTGTTAAAAGAGCCCCTCGGGGCTCTTTTTTTTGAATGCAATTAATGGCTTAGGACTGACAATCGTTGTTCGGCGGCTCGTCAGAACATGCATCTTGCAAGCGGAACTTTCCCAAAGCGGGCAATCTGCACGACACCCGTGGATCCACTAAAATATAACTCATTGATTTGTAAGGATTATATATCTGCGGGCGGGTTGGCACAGCGCTTGCGACATATAGGTAACCCTGCAGCCAATCAGATTGGCGCAGATTCTGAGAAAAACAGGAGTTACCCGTATGAAGAAGTTCGCTATCGCTGCTGCTACCGCCACTGCTCTGACTCTGACTATGGCCAACGTAGCCATGGCTCAGACCTCTGCTCAAGCTCCAATGACTGTAGCTGCAAACGAAGTCGCCAAAACCAAAGAAGCTGGTTCCGACACCTGGATCACCACCAAGGTCAAATCTGACCTGCTGACCGAGAAAGGCATCCCAGGCTCCGACATCAAGGTTGAGACCAACAAAGGTGTGGTTTCCCTGTCGTCGACTGTCGCTATCACTGATGCACAGAAAACTACCGCTGTAGCGATCACCAAGAAAATCAAAGGCGTGAAAGCTGTTTCGGCTGACGGCCTGAAAGCTGAGTAATTTCACTCGGTAGAACCTACTGGATGACCGGCTGGCAGCGTGAATGTCGTCAGCCGACTTATTCAGGGTTCATGTGAAAAGCCACAGTAATGTGGCCATCAAAAAGCCCCGGCGTTCGCGTCGGGGTTTTTTTATGCCCTGATTTATGCACATCTTCCAGCCTGTCTCACCCAGGAGAGCTGCATTTGACATATTCTCGCCACACGCACTGCGTTACCCTGCTGCCCGCGTTACCATCCAAATGGAAGGATAAAACCCACTCGTTCAGGATGAACCGGATGAGCTGTGTACAGTAATTGCATATCAGCAGCCCATTGTTGAATGGGTGGATAATCTACCCACAGGCTTAACGCTTTAATGATCTTCATCAGCTACAGTCTTGCGTGAGTCTTTGCTCACCCATTGTTACGCTGCTTTACACCGGGCCAGGCCTGAAACTCTTTTGCTGTGAGAAGTAGATGCCCACGATTCCCTTACTGATTTGTGACGACTCCAACATGGCGCGCAAGCAGCTGATCAAGGCCCTGCCGCCCGAGTGGGATGTGTCAGTGACCACGGCGACCAATGGCCGTGAAGGAATCGAGGCGATTCGTCAGGGGCTGGGCCGCGTGGTGTTGCTGGACCTGACCATGCCGGAGATGGACGGCTACCAGACGCTGGCCGCCATCCGCTCGGAAAGCCTGCAGACCAGCGTCATTGTCGTCTCTGGCGACGTTCAGGAAGAGGCGGTGCGCCGTACCCTCGAACTGGGCGCTCTGGCTTTTCTGAAAAAGCCGGCTGATCCAGACCAGCTGCAGCAGACTCTTGAGCGGCTAGGCCTGTTGGGGAAGAGTCCCCATCATTCGCTTGCCCCGGCATCGAGCGTCGACCAGACCACCGTCAGTTTTAATGACGCATTCCGCGAGACCGTGAACGTCGCAATGGGCAGCGCGGCCGCTTTGCTGGCGCGGGTGTTGGGCGTATTCGTGCAATTGCCGGTGCCCAACGTCAATATGCTGGAGGTGGGCGAGTTGCACATGGCATTGGCTGATGCACAGGCCAATGACCGACTCACGGCGGTGTGTCAGGGCTATATCGGTGGCGGCATCGCCGGCGAAGCGCTGCTGTTGTTTCATGATTCGGAAATCGCCGACATGGCGCAGCTGATGAAGGTCGATGATGCAGACTATTCCGACATGGAGATGTTGCTGGACTTGTCTTCCATCCTGATCGGTGCCTGCCTGGGCGGCATTGCGGAGCAGCTCGACATCGCCTTTTCCCAGAGCCACCCCCAAGTGCTGGGTTTGCACAGCGGCATTGAAGAGCTGATCCGTCTCAACGAGCGGCACTGGAAGACTACCCTGGCTGTAGAGATCAGTTACAGCCTGGAAGGCCATAACATCCATTTCGATCTGTTGATGTTGTTCACCGAAGACTCGGTCGAGCTGCTGTCGCGGAAACTCGCCCACTTGATGAGCTGATTCATGAACGATCGTATCGATTTCAAGGAATTGCACTGGCTGCTCACCGTGACGCAGAACATCGACGTCGGCGTGGTGGTGCTGGATCAGGAATACCAGGTGCAGGTCTGGAACACCTTCATGGAGAACCGTTCCGGGATACTGTCGTACGAGGCGGCGACCCGTTCGTTCTTTTCGTTGTTCCCGGAGATCAACGAACGCTGGCTGAAAAACAAGATCGACAGCGTGATTACCCTTGGCACGCCAGCGTTCACGATCTGGGAGCAGCGCCCTTTTCTGGTTCGTTTCAAGAGCTATCAGCCCATCACCGGGCAAGAAGAATTCATGTACCAGAACACCACAATGTATCCGCTGCGGTCGACGACCGGGGTGGTGACCCATGTGTGCCTGGTGATCTACGACGTCACTGATGTGGCGACGAACCGGCTGCAGTTGCAGGCGGCCAACCGCGAGCTGCAGAAGCTATCGAGCACAGACCGCCTGACCAGCCTGTACAACCGCGGCCACTGGGAAGAAGCGTTGCGCCTGGAGCATGCGCGGCATGTGCGTTACGGCACCACGGCGTCACTGGTGATGTTCGACATCGATCACTTCAAACGCGTTAACGACACCTACGGGCATCAATGCGGCGACCGGGTGATCCAGCGGGTGGCGGACGTCGTGCGTGAGCACATCCGCGACGCTGATATCGCCGGTCGTTACGGCGGCGAAGAGTTCGCGGTGCTCCTGCCCGACACCGACAAGCAAGGCGGCGCCATGTTTGCCGAGCGTCTACGCGCCGCCGTCGAGGGGCTGGACGTCATGCAGGAAGGCGAAGCCATTCATTGCACGATCAGCCTGGGCGTTGCTGACATGGCCTCGCCCATGGACGACTACAAGATGCTCATCGAACGCGCGGATCAGGCGCTGTACGAGTCCAAAAAGAACGGTCGCAACCTCGTGTCGGTGGATGCCTCGGATTGAAGGCCTCCATGAAGTCTGACCATCAAAACTTTGCGCGCAAACGTCGGCGGAAAGTTTGGTGCCGCTCACCCCGGCACCGATTCTCCCCGCGAAGGCGTTCTGTCAGTGACATCGCTGCCAAATGACACACCGCAATCGCGGGAAAGCGCGCTCCTACAGATGAATCTGTGTCAGACGACGAAGCATGATCTCCTCACATCTGCGGCGCGTCTTCTTGCAGCCCCTGGTCTTTCCAGGCGCCCAGTGATCGACGCAACCGGCTGGCCAGCGAGCTGCTGCCGTGGACGTTGTGGTAGTGAAACACCGCCGTCGCGCGCAGGGCGTCTTCGGCCACGGGCATGTTGGTGTGCAGTGAGCGATAACCCCAGAACAGGTACAGATACCCGGGTTGCATGGCGATGCGGGTAAAGGGGCTGTCATCCTTCGTGACTTTGCTCCTGAGGCGGCGCTGCACCCAGCGGTTGTCCACTCGCACCTTGTCGAGGAGGTTGGCGAAGTAGGAGCGGCGTATCGGCCGACGGTTCGGCACCATCAGCAGGTCGCCGCGTTCTCCGCTGGTGGGCATGCAGACCGGCAGGATGGTGGTCAGCACGAACGAGTCGTAGTGGAAAATCAGGGATTCGCGGCGCCCGCCGCTGCCGGTCAGGCAGCGCAACGTCTGGGTGATGCCAGTGTCGCTTGAGCGCTCACCAGTGACGCCTTCCACGATGCGTCGGCATAAATCGATGAAGTCCGGCGACGTGCCCCATTCATGCAGCGGCGTTCCTTGCACGGCCTGTTGACCCGAGAGGGCCACGTAATCGTTGCCGCAATCGGCCACCGTCCGGGCGACCAGTGCTTGCAGTGATTGGAGTTGGGATGGGCTGGCCCAGTTTGGCAGGACAGCATATCCGCGACTGTCGATGGCCTGGATCAAGTCCTGGACCTGAGCTTGCGTAAAAGTCGTGTAAGGCATGTGTCGGTAACCTCATAGCGTAGACCGAGGAACGAAGGAGCCCATCGGACCTACTGCTTGAGATGTGCCGTTTCAGCCGGGCGAGGCCAGAGCCTAGCACCTAGCACAACGTTATCCATGCGCAAGGAAGGAATATTTCCAGATGTTTATCGTCATGCAAAAAAGTGCTGTTTTCTGTCCGTTTATGAAACAGATAGACGCAGAACCCTCGAAATAGAGGGGTCACCAGGCGTAACGAGTTTGTGTCACTGAATATGTCTCAGCCTGTTTCGGGGGTGAGACAGTAAAGGGCGCACAAGGGGGACAAAATGCAAAACGCCCTCGGAAAGAGGGCGTTTTTTCAGCGCTTTCAGCTCACGTGATTTACAGCACCACGCTTGGCAGCCACAGCGAGATCGCAGGGATGTACGTCACTGCCATCAGCACCAGGAGCAGCGCGACATAAAACGGCAGCAGCGCTTTCACCGTTGCCTCGATCGTGACCTTGCCCACTGCGGCGCCGACGAAGAGCACGGCTCCCACCGGCGGAGTGATCAAGCCGATGCCCAGGTTGACCAGCATGATCATGCCGAAGTGCACCGGATCGACGCCGATGCCGACGATCACCGGCAGCAGGATCGGGGTGAGGATGAGGATCAGCGGCGCCATGTCCATTACCGTGCCCAGCAGCAACAGCATGACGTTGATGCACATCAGGATCACGTAGCGGTTGTCCGACAGCGTCAGAAACGCTGTGGTGATCTTCATCGGGATTTCCATCAGCGTCAGGATGTAGCCGAAGCTGGCGGCGAAACCGATCAGGATCATTACGATGGAAACCGTGCGCACGGCCCGATGCATCAGCTTGGGCAGGTCGCGCCATTTGTAATCGCGGTAGATGAACATGGTCACGAAGAACGCCCACAGCACAGCGATCGCTGCGGACTCGGTTGCGGTGAACACGCCCGACAGGATACCGCCGAGGATGATCACCATCGCCATCATCCCCCACAGGGCTTCACCGGCAATTTTCAGTGCCTTGCGCAGCGGGATCACTTCGCCCTTCGGGTAATTACGCTTACGGGCGAAGATCATGCACAGCACCATCATCACGGCGCTGAGCAACAGGCCCGGCATGATTCCGGCCATGAACAGCGAGGCAATCGACACCGTGCCACCTGCGGCCAACGAATACAGCACCGAGTTGTGGCTGGGGGGCGTCAGCAACGCTTGCACCGAACCACTCACCGTCACTGCCGTGGAGAAGTCCCGGGGATAGCCGTTGCGCTCCATCTCCGGAATCAGCACCGAACCCACCGACGCGGTGTCGGCCACCGACGAGCCGGAAATGGCGCCGAAGAAGGTCGAGGCGACGATGTTCACCAACGACAGGCCGCCGCGTACGAAACCCACCAGCACGCCGGCAAACGCCACGAGCCGACGGGACATGCCGCCCTCGGCCATGATCGCGCCGGCCAGCACGAAGAACGGGATCGCCAGCAGCGAGAACTTGTTCACGCCACCCGCGACCTGAATCATCAGTGCGTCGAAAGGGATCTCGATCCACCACGCACCGATCAGCGCAGACAGGCCAAGGGCGTACGCCACCGGCATGCCGATCAGGATCAGTGCGATGAAGCTGCCCAACAGAATAAATGCGTCCATCATGCTGCCTCTTCGCTGGATTCGACCACGTCGTAACTCACCACCCGACGGTGACGCTGGTCACCCAGGAACAGCTTCTCCAGAACGAAGATCAGCGTCAGCACGCCACCGATGGGAATCGGCAGATAGGAGATGCCAACGCGCAGCCCCGGCATCTCGCCGAGAAACTGGTTCCAGGTGTTCACGCACAGCTTCATGCCCTTGACCGCCATGAACACGCAGACCACGGCCATTAGGATTTGCACCAGCACAGCGGCGGCGTTACGTGCGTTTTCCGGCAGGCGGTCAGTGGCCATATTCACAGCCATGTGCGCGCCGGCCCGATAACTTGCGGCGGCGCCAAAGAAGGTGAACACCACCATCAGCAGAATGGCGGTCGGTTCCGGCCAGCTAGAGCCTGTGCCCAGGACGTAGCGGGCGAAGATGCCCCACGGGATGATCAGCGCCATCGTCAGCATCGACAGGCCCGCGACCCCGATGCAGAGGCGATACAGTGCGTCATTGAAGCGCAGAATCGTGTTTTTCATAGGCTCACCACAACGACGGTGAGCGGCCAGGGCCGCCACCGCAGTGCTATCGGGCTGAAGGGCTTATTGAACCGCTTCGATGCGCTTGATCAGGTCAGCGTAGGGCGCGCCGTATTGGGCTCGCACGCTCGCTGTTGCGTCGTAGAAGGCTTTCTTCTGGTCAGGCGTCAGCGTGATGAACTCGACGCCCGCCGCCTTCAGCTTGGTTTCGCTTTCGGCAGACTTCTTGTCCCACAGAACGCGCTCTTCAGCCTGGGCCTCGACGGCCAGTTTCTTCACCAGCGCCTGCTGTTCCGGGTTCAGTTTTTCCCAGGCGGCTTTGGACATCACCACGGGCTCCGGCAGGATCAAATGCTCGGTGAGGGTGTAGAACTTGGCGTTCTGATAGTGGTTGTGCTCGAGCAGGGTAGGCATGTTGTTTTCAGCACCGTCGATGACGCCGGTCTGCAGCGCGCTGAAAATCTCACCCGTCGCCATGGCAATGCCGTTGCCGCCCATCGCATTGATGGTGTCGATGAACACCGGGTTGCCCTGCACGCGAATCTTCATGCCCTTGAGGTCGGCTACGTCGCGTACCGGTTTCTTGGTGTAGAGGTTGCGGGTGCCGCCGTCCATCCAGGCCAGCGCGACCAGTTTGGCTTCGGAGTTAGTGATTTTGTCGAGGATCTCCTGGCCGATCGGGCCATCGATCACGTGACGCATGTGGGCGTGATCACGGAACACGAACGGCAGGTTGAACACGTTTACGTCCGGCACCACCGGCCCGACGATGCCGAGGCTGATGCGGGTCATCTGGACGGCGTTGGCCTGGACCTGCTCGACCACTTCCTTCTCGGAACCGAGCACGCCGCCGGCAAACATCTTGAAGCTGATCTCGCCTTTGCTTTGCTCCTCCAGTTTCTTGCCCATGTTCTGTTCAGCGACAACGGGTGGGTAACCTGCGGGGTGTACTTCAGCGAACTTGATTTTGATTTCCGCCAGCGCTGTGTTTGAAAGGCACAGCGCGAGAGGAAGTGCGGCGAGGAGCAACGTGCGTTTGAAGTCCATGGATGTTCTCCGGTGTTGTTATTGTTTTTTCAGATAGGACGAGGAAGCGGTACTGCGGTGCAGCGCTGGCCGAGAGTGCGGCTCAGCCGTTGAACAGGGGTTCTTCGATGCCCTTGACTCCGGGGTTTAAGGCGAACACGCCGCCGGCCAGCGGCTGGTCGCTGATGTCGCCGCCGGGGCGTATCGAGGTGACGTAAAGGGTGTCCAGATTCGAGCCGCCGAAGGCGCACATGGCGGGTTTTTTAACCGGCACCGTGAGCGAGCGATCCAGCTTGCCGGCGGGGGTGAAGCGATGGATCACGCTCTCGTCATTGCCGCAGATCCAGTAGCAGCCATCGGCGTCGACCGCGGCGCCGTCGGGGCGACCGGCGTGGTGATTCATGTCCACGAACAGTCGGCGATTGTGCGGCGTGCCGGTGTCGGTGTCGTAATCGAAGGCCCAGATCTTCTGCACGGAGGGGTGGGAATCGGAGAGGTACATGATGCGGCCGTCCGGGCTGAACCCCAGGCCGTTGGGCACGATCATGTCGGTGAGCTGCGCAGTCAGCGGCTCGGCCTGGCCTGCGCTGTAGCGATACACCGAACCCACGGCCAACGCCTTCGCCATGTCCATGAACATGGTGCCGGCCCAGAAGCGGCCCTGGCGATCGCAGCGACCGTCGTTGAAACGCATGTTGTCGGTGGCGTGCTCGACGTTGCTGAGCAGTTGCGTCGTGACAGTGCCATCGTCTTGGGGATGAAGGTGGAAAAGGCCGCTTTCCATGCCGGCCAGCCAGCTGCCGTCGCTGTAGCGTGCGATGCAAGCGAGCATTTCCGGCGCTTCCCAGCGTGTGGTGAGACCGTCTTGGGAACTCCAGCGATGGAGGTGACGGGCCGGAATGTCGACCCAGTAGAGGGCTTGTTCCTGAGCGTTCCAGACCGGCGATTCACCGGTGGCGTTGCGTGCATCGAGAATCAGCTCTGCGTCCATGACGATCATTCCCTGATTATTATGGTGAGAGGCCGACATCGCAGTCGGCTTCGTCGTCGTTGAGTCTTACTCGTCGCCGAACGGCCCGTTCGCTACGAACGCCCCGCCCTGATAAACCATGGCGGGGTCATCGGACGCCGGCATCGGCTGCGCTTCGACCTTGGCGCGGAACTGCTCGGAGCTGTCTTTTGGCTGATAGCCCAAGTGATTGGCCAGGCGGTTGTCCCACCAGACCTTGCTGTTGTCGGACGCGCCGTAAACGATGGTGTGGCCGACGTTCGGGGTGAACAGGCCGCGTTCGATCAATTGGGTCAGGTCGTCGTAGCTCAGCCAGCTGGCGAGCATGCGGCGGTTCTGTGCTTCAGGGAATGAGGAGCCGATGCGGATGCTCACGGTCTCGATGCCGTAGCGATCGAAGTAGAAGCTGGCCATGTCTTCGCCGTAGGATTTCGACAGGCCGTAATAGCTGTCCGGACGACGCATGGCGCTGGCGTCGATGACTTCATCCTGACGGTGGAACCCGATGACGTGGTTGGAGCTGGCGAAGATCACCCGCTTCACGCCATGCCGGCGCGCCGCTTCGTAGATGTGAAAGATGCCGCAGATGTTCGGGCCGAGGATCTCTTCGAAGGACCGCTCCACCGAGACGCCGCCAAAGTGAACGATGGCGTCGACGCCCTCGACCAACTGATGAACTGCGTTTTTGTCGGCCAGGTCGCAGAGCTGGATTTCTTCGTGGGGGCCGGCCGCCGGTGCCATGTCGGCAATATCGGAAAGACGCAGGATGTTGGCAAACGGACGCAGGCTTTCGCGCAGGACTTTACCGAGGCCGCCAGCGGCGCCCGTCAGCAAAATGCGGTTGAGCGGGGCCTGGGCATTGAATTCAGTCATCGTGGGAAACCCTGATTCTGATGTTGTTTTTATGGTGTCATCGGTTGTCGTATGACGTGTGCGGGATTATCAACAGGGCTCGCAAATTTTGTCAACGCGACGAAGGTGTAAGCCCTTTGACGCCTGTCTGAAATTGCCTCGCAGATGCCGGGAGAATGCCGTGCCTTCACTTTGCAGTGCAGCTCCCGACCCTTTCCCGGCTAAAGCCGGTCCCACTGACTGCACGCGATTGCTTGGTAGGACCGGCTTCAGCCGGGAAGAGGCCAGTTTGATCAGCATCACTTTTGCGGTGTGACACCCGACGCCTTCCCGGCTAAAGCCGGTCCTACTAGGGTATGCATTCCTATAGTGGGACCGGCTTCAGCCGGGAAGAGGCCAGTTTGAGCAGCATCACTTTTGCAGTGTGACGCCCGACGCTTTCCCGGCTAAAGCCGGTCCCACTGACTGCACGCGATTGCTTGGTAGGACCGGCTTCAGCCGGGAAAAGGCCAGTTTGATCAGCATCACTTTTGCAGTGTGACACCCGACGCCTTCCCGGCTAAAGCCGGTCCCACTGACTGCACGCGATTGCTTGGTAGGACCGGCTTCAGCCGGGAAAAGGCCAGTTTGAGCAGCATCACTTTTGCGGTGTGACGCCTGACCCTTTCCCGGCTAAAGCCGGTCCCACTGACTGTATGCGACGGCGTTTGCCCCTTACATCAGCGTGATCGGGTAGCTGATAAACACCCGGTTTTCGTCGAACTCGTTAGTGCTGTAATCCCGCCGCATCGAGGAGTTGCGCCACCGGACATTGAGGCTTTTGAACGTGCCGCTCTGCACCGTATACGCCAGCTCGGATTCGCGTCCCCACTCCTTGCCATCGGTCACGGTGCCGGTGTGCACGTTATCGCCGCTGATGTAGCGGTTCATCATCGTCAGGCCGGGGACGCCGAATATCGCGAAGTCCAGGTCGTGGCGCAGTTGCCAGGAACGCTCCTTGGCGTTGTCGTAGCTGGAGTTGTAACTGTCGTTGGCCAGCGTGCCGCCGCTGGTGCCGTTGACGCGCATCCACTGGTCATCGCCATAGACCTTCTGCAGGCCGAGGTAGACGGTGTTGCCTTTGTAGTTGGCGGACAGCATCGCGTAGGCCGTCTTGTTATCCAGCTCGCCGGCCAGCTTGTTGCCGTCCTCTTTGCCGAGGAAGTAGCCCAGGTTGGCGCCCAGGGTCCAGTCGCCGATGGGTTGCTTGTGGATAACGTTGAGGAACTCTTGCTGGTAGATGTCTTCCAGCTGCGCGTACCAGAGACCGACCTGGGTGCGCTTCTCATTGAAAGTGTATTCGCCGCCGCCAAAGTTGAAGCGGTCCGACTTGAACGCAGCGGATTTACCGTTCATGAACATGTCTTCCATGCTCGCGTCGTTACGTGGGCTGTTGCCGCGGAACTGGCCGCCGTAGAGCGTGAGCCCGGCGATTTCCTTGGAGGTGATCTGCCCGCCGCGGAAGGTTTGCGGCAGCGACCGGCCGTCATCGGAACGCAGAATCGGCAGCACCGGCATCCATTCGCCGATCTTCAATTCCGTGTTGGAAAGCCGTGCCTTCGCCGCCACGCCCAGGCGGCCGAAGTTGTCGGCGGGGCGCCCGTCGTCATGGATCGGTAACAGCTGAGTGCCGCCCGTGCCCTTGCCGCCATCTAGCTTTTGCGAGTACAGACCCAGCACGTCGAGGCCGAAGCCGACCGTGCCCGGGGTGAAGCCCGATTTCACATCGAGAATGAAGTTTTGCGTCCACTCTTCGGCGTAGTTCTGAGGGTTCGCCGCGTTGGTGAAGTTGCGGTTGAAGTAGGCATTGCGCAGGTTGAGCGTGGCTTTGGTGTCATCGACAAAGCCTTCAGCGAGGCTCATCAACGGCATGCTCAACGCGACACTGCCAGCGCCAAGCAACAGCCACGAACGGTTGGTCTGGATCTTCATTTCTTATTGTTCTCCCTTTCTGCTGACAAAACGGTCCCGCACCGAAGTCGCCGCACAGGCGCCGAAGGAGTGGACATGGGTGCTCAAGTCACCGGTTTTGAATGAGGCTCACTGCCTGATCGAAACGGTCGTCGTCGATCAATCGCTCGCGGGCGCGTTCGCAGACACAGGCGCATGCACGGGCACAGGCGACGCGGGGGAAGCAGAAACAGAAGGGGAGATGGGGCGGATTTCTTGGGGCAACAGGCGCCGATTGACTGTCATCGTCATGAAAGCATTCCTTTTTATTTTTGTTATCAGTTATGCGTTGTCGTACAACGCAGTCTGGAGTATCGGCAGAGATCTTCAGGCTGTCAACGCGCGTGCCCGGGAAACTCGCCAACGGTCGTCATGCCGGGCTTACCAACGGTCGCCGGCGGATATTGCGGACCCCCTGTTTCTCTGCTAATTTCGAAAATGTTAACGATGACATTTCCGCTTTAAAAATAAAAACAACGGGATCTTTCGCTATGACAACTCGCCTCAAGAAGGGCTTTTCCGCCGCTCTCTGTTCCCTCGCCGTGGCTGTCGCCTGTGGCAGCGCCATCAATGTCCAGGCCGCCGACGCCGCCAAGACCGGCCCGCTGAAAATCGGTGCCTCGTTCCAAGAGATCAACAACCCCTACTTCGTGACCATGAAGGACGCCCTTCAGGACGCCACTGCCAGCATCGGTGCGACGCTGCTGGTCACTGACGCGCGCCACGATGTGTCCAAGCAGATCAGCGACATCGAAGACATGCTGCAGAAAGGCATCGACATCCTGATCATCAACCCGACCGATTCGGTTGGCGTTCAGTCCGCCGTCAAACAGGCCCACGACAAAGGCGTGGTGGTGGTTGCAGTGGACGCTCAGGCCAATGGCCCGCTGGACTCGTTCGTCGGCTCGAAGAACTTCGACGCGGGCGTGCAGGCTTGCGACTACCTGGCCAAGAACATCGGCGAAAAGGGCGACGTCGGGATTCTCGACGGCATCGCCGTGGTGCCGATTCTCGAGCGCGTGCGCGGCTGCAAGGAAGCCCTGGGCAAGTACAAAGACATCAAGATTGTCAGCATTCAGAACGGCAAACAGGAGCGTGATCAAGCGCTGACCGTGACTGAAAACATGCTCCAGGCGCAGCCCAATCTCAAAGGCCTGTTCAGCGTCAACGACAACGGTTCGCTTGGCGCCCTGGCCGCCATCGAGTCCAGCGGCATGGACGTCAAGCTGACCAGCGTCGACGGCGCGCCCGAAGCCATCAAGGAAATCCAGAAGCCCAACAGCAAGTTCATCGCCACTTCCGCTCAATACCCACGCGATCAGGTCCGTCTGGCCCTGGGGTTGGCCCTCGCCAAAAAGTGGGGCTCACAAGTCCCGGCGACCATCCCGGTCGACATCCTGCTGGTGGATCAGGCCAAGGCCAAGACCTTCAGCTGGTAACGGGCGTGGCGCCGCTCGCCTGAGGTTTTTTGGCCCAGGCCGGCGCCACGGATTGATGTGAGTTGCGCAGCGATATTCTGCTGCGACGAGGTGCCCATGAGCTGCCTTCTGCAATTGGAAAACATCTGTAAAAGCTACCCCGGCGTGCAGGCGCTCAAGTCGATCAACCTGCAGGTCGAGCGCGGCGAAATTCACGCCCTGCTCGGTGAAAACGGTGCGGGCAAGTCGACCCTGATGAAGATCCTCGCCGGCGTCGAGCATCAGGACAAAGGCAGCATTCTCATTGACGGCGCGGAGCAGCATTTCGCGACCTACAACGAGGCCATTGCCGCCGGCATCGGCATTGTCTTTCAGGAATTCAGCCTGATCCCCTATCTCAATGCCGTGGAGAACATTTTCCTCGGTCACGAGATCGTCAACGGCTTCGGCTTGCTGCGTAAGGGCGAGATGCGCGAGAAAGCCATCGCGCTGTTCGACCGGCTGGGCGTGAAGATCAATCTGGATTGCTCGGTGCAACACTTGAGCGTGGCCGAGCAGCAATTTGTCGAGATCGCCAAGGCACTGGCCCTTGAAGCGCGTTTGCTGATTCTCGACGAACCCACCGCCACCCTGACACCGTCCGAGGCCGAGCTGCTGTTCGACATCATGCGTGAGCTGAAAAGCCAGGGCGTGGCGGTGATCTTCATCTCCCACCATCTGGAGGAGATTTTTCAGGTCTGCGACCGCATCAGCGTGCTGCGCGATGGCGCCAACGTTGGCGCTCTGACCGTCGCCAACAGCGACATCGACACGCTGGTGGAGATGATGGTGGGGCGTCGTCTGGAAGCAAGCTTTCCGCCCAAGCAGTCCCGCGCTCAGGGCGAAGTGGTGCTGCAAGTGCGTGATATCCAGCTGACCCGCAACGGTCCGCACAACAGCTTCAATCTGCACAAGGGCGAGATTCTCGGCTTTGCCGGGCTGGTCGGGTCCGGGCGAACGGAATTGGCGCTGGGCGTGATCGGCGCGTTGCCTGTGGTCAGCAAGGATGTGCTGCTGCGCGGTCAGCCGGCGCACCTCAATGACCCGGCGCAAGCGCTGGCCAGTGGCATCGGCCTGTTGCCGGAAAGCCGCAAGAGCGAAGGGCTGATCGTGGATTTCAGCATTCGCGAGAATATCTCCCTGAACAATCTGGGCAAGTACGAAGGCGCGGCGCACCTGCTCGACCGGCACAAGGAAGACACCACCACCGCCGAGCTGATGAAGCAGCTTTCGATCAAGGCGCCGAGCGGTGAAAGCCGGGTCGTCAACCTGAGCGGCGGCAATCAGCAGAAGGTGGTGATCGCGCGCTGGATCAATCACCACTGCGACATCCTGATCTTCGACGAGCCGACCCGAGGCATCGACGTCGGCGCGAAAGCGGAGATCTACACCCTGATGCGCACACTCACCGAACAAGGCTTCGCGATCATCATGATCTCTTCGGAACTGCCGGAAATCATCGGTATGTGCGACCGCGTGGCCGTCTTCAACAAAGGCGCCATCGTCAACGTGCTGGAGGCTTCGGCCATCAATCCGCAGGAAGTGATGCGCCACGCCACCGGGAGCCTGAACAGTGAACACCTCCATTAAATCCATGGCCGCGCAGCCCAACCGGATGAAGCTCAACTTCGCTCGATTGATACGCTCGCCCGCCTTCTATCCCTTCGTGGGGCTGGTGGTGGTGACGGTCTTCATGATTTTCGCCAGCGACAAGTTTCTCACCGGCGCGAACCTGGAAAACATCGCCCGCCAAGTGTCGATCAACGCCATCATCGCGGTCGGCATGACCTGCGTGATCCTCACCGGCGGTATCGATTTGTCGGTGGGTCCAGTGATGGCATTGTCCGGCACGCTGACCACCGGGCTGATGGTGGCAGGCGTGCCGGCGCCGATTGCGATCCTCATCGGTTTGCTGATTGGCGTGGGCTTCGGTGTGGGCAACGGCATCTTCGTGGCGTACCTGAAAATGCCGCCGATCATCGTCACCCTGGCGACCATGGGCATCGCGCGCGGGCTGGGCCTGATGTACACAGACGGCTACCCGATTGCGGGCATGCCGGACTGGTTCGCCTGGTTCGGACGCGGCACGCTGTTCGGCATTCAGGTGCCGATCCTGATCATGCTGGCGACGTACTTTTTCGCCTGGGTGCTGCTGCAACACACGCGCGTCGGTCGCTACGTTTATGCCATCGGTGGCAACGAAGAAGCCGTGCGTCTGTCCGGCGTGCGCGCCTCGCGGTTCAAGCTGCTGGTGTACTCGATCAGCGGGCTGACGGCGGCGATCGCCGGGCTGGTGTTGTCGTCGCGGCTGATGAGCGGGCAACCGAACGCGGGCGTCGGTTTCGAACTGGACGCTATTGCGGCCGTGGTACTGGGCGGCGCGTCGATTGCCGGCGGGCGAGGCGTGATCATCGGCACGCTGGTGGGCGCGATGCTGTTGGGCGTGCTGAACAACGGCCTGAACATGCTGGGCGTGTCGCCTTACGTGCAGAGCGTAATCAAGGGCGGAATCATTTTGCTGGCGATTTTTATCAGTCGGCAGCGGCATAAATAAACCGACATCGAACCCTCACCTGTAGGAGCGCGCTTGCCCGCGATGGCGTCGTGTCAGACGACGATAATGCAACGGGTCCGCCGCCATCGCGGGCAAGCGCGCTCCTACAGGTCATCAAACAAACCCAAACAGGTGAACCGACATGGAACAAAACACAACAAACACCATGCAAGCCGTCGTCTGCCATGCCCCGAAAGACTACCGTCTGGAGCAGATCAGCAAGCCCGTGGCGCGTGCCAATGAACTGGTGATCCGCATCGGTGCCTGCGGCATCTGCGCCAGTGACTGCAAATGCCATTCGGGCGCGGCGATGTTCTGGGGCGGCGAGAGCCCGTGGGTCAAGGCGCCTGTTGTGCCGGGCCACGAGTTCTTCGGCTACGTCGATTCGGTGGGCGAGGGCGCGGAAGAACACTTCGGCGTGAAGGTCGGTGACAAGGTCATCGCCGAGCAAATCGTCCCGTGCGAGAAGTGCAAGTTCTGCAAATCCGGCAAGTACTGGATGTGCGAAGTGCACAACATCTTCGGCTTCCAGAAGGACGTCGCCGAGGGCGGCATGGCGCAGTACATGCGCATCCCGAAGACCGCCATCGTGCATCACATTCCCGAGTCGGTTTCGCTGGAAGACTCGGCGCTGATCGAGCCGATGGCCTGTTCGATTCACACGGTGAACCGCGGTGATGTTCAGCTCGACGACGTGCTGGTGATTGCCGGCGCCGGCACGCTTGGCCTTTGCATGGTGCAGGTCGCCGCGCTGAAGACGCCGAAGAAGCTAGTGGTCATCGACATGGTCGACGAGCGTCTGGAACTGGCGAAAAAATTCGGCGCCGACGTGGTGATCAACCCGAGCCGCGACAACGCGAAAGAGATCATCAACGGCCTCACCGACGGCTACGGCTGCGACGTTTACATCGAGACCACAGGCGTGCCGATCGGCGTCACTCAGGGCCTTGATCTGATCCGCAAATTGGGCCGCTTTGTGGAGTTCAGCGTGTTCGGCGCCGAGACCAGCGCTGACTGGTCAATCATTGGCGATCGTAAAGAACTCGACGTGCGCGGGGCTCACCTGGGGCCGTATTGCTACCCGATTGCCATCGACCTGTTCGAGCGCGGGCTAGTGACATCGGAAGGCATCGTCACCCACGACTTCGGTCTGGACGACTACGCCGAAGCGTTTGCACTGGCGGACTCGACCAAGTCGATCAAGGTGCTGCTCAAGCCTGTGAATCAGTGACCACCTGTAGGAGCGACCGGGGTGGCGCTCCACCTTGCCCGCGATGGCGGTGTATCAGAATCGTCATTACCGTCTGACACAACGCTTTCGCGGGCAAGGTGGAGCGCCACCCCGGTCGCTCCTACAGGTCTTGCGTACCAACCCAATAACAACAAGAGCGCACCCGGATGGATTACGTCATCGGTGTCGACATCGGCACCCAAAGCACCAAAGCATTGCTGGTCGATAGCCAAGGCCGAATCATCGCGCAGCACAGCCACAGTTATAAGGTCGACACGCCCAAACCGCGCTGGGCCGAGCAATGGCCGCAGGTCTGGCTCGACGCCGTGGAAATCTGTGTCGCCGCTTGCATGCGCAAAAGCGCCGTGCCCAAAGACAGCGTCAAAGCCCTGTGTGTCAGCAGCCTGTATGGGGGCTCGGGCATTGCGGTTGATGCGCAGATCAAACCCTTGTACCCGTGCCTGATCTGGATGGACCGCCGCGCGGAAGAACAGGTTGAGTGGGTCAATCAGCATGTCGATCTCGAGCGGCTTTACACGATCACCGGCAACTCGGTGGACAGCTATTACGGCTTCACCAAAATGCTCTGGCTCAAGGACAAACAGCCGCTGATCTGGGCTGACACGCGCTACCTGTTGCCGCCCAACAGCTACATCAACTATTGCCTGACCGGTGAGGTCGCTGTGGATCACAGTTCTGCCGGCAACATCGGCGGCGTCTACGACGTCGAGGCGCGGGGCTGGTCGGCTGAGATGCTTGACGCGCTGGGCATTCCGGCGTCGATGATGCCCGAGCGGCTGGTTCACTCCGGTGATGTGGTCGGCGGCCTCTTACCCGAATGGGCCGATCGCCTTGGGCTTACCCCTGACATTCCGCTGCTCGGTGGCGGTGTCGATGCCGCCATGGCGACCTTCGCCGCGGGCGTGACCCAAGCCGGCAACCATGTGGCGATGATCGGCACCAGCATGTGCTGGGGCTACCTCAACCAGCAGGTCGATGCCCGGCACGGTCTGGTCAGTTTTCCCCACGTCTTCAATGGCGCGAAGGACCTGTACATCTTCGGCGGCGCGATCACCGCCGGCGCCTCGGTCAGCTGGTTTCGCGAGCAGTTCTGCCAAGCCGAAGAGCAGCAGGGCCGCGAGAGCGGCGAAGACAGCCACGTGATACTCGAACGCGCGGCGATGAAGATCCCGGCCGGCAGCGACGGCGTGCTGTTTCAGCCGTATTTGATGGGCGAGCGCAGCCCGGTGTGGGACGCCAAAGCCAGCGGCAGTTTTGTCGGGCTGAGCCTCTATCACAGCCGGATTCACCTCTACCGCGCAGTGCTCGAAGGGGTCACTTTCGCGCTGCGGCACAACATCGAAGCGGGCACCAAAGGGGCGCAGTCTCTGGACCCGCGGCTGATCGTCGTCGGCGGTGCCAGCCACTCGGACCTGTGGATGCAGATCATCGCCGACGTCACTAACTTCCCGGTCTACACCATCGTCCAGGAAGTCGAAGCGGCGCTCGGTGCCGCGCTGCTCGCTGCTCATGCGGTCGGTCTGGTGGATGAGGCGCAGGTTCACAAAGGCTGGGTTCAACTGCAGCTTCGGGCCGAGCCTCAAGCGGAGAACGTCGCGCTGTATTCCCGACTGTTCGCCGATTACGTGGCGCTGTACCCGGCGCTGAAACCGATCATGCATCGCTTGCAGGGAGCGGGACTGTGAACACGGCTCAATTTGATTTCAGCGGCCAGCGCATTCTGGTCACCGGCGCCAGCAGCGGCATTGGCTGGGAGGTCACGCAGCAACTGCTGAACAGTGGCGCTGAGGTGTATGCCATGGGCCGCGATGCAGTCGCTCTGGAGAAACTGGCCGTGCAGGGCTGCCAGCCGCTGCGCGTGGACGTGGCCGATCAACAGTCATTGGCCGCAGTGCTGGCGGACCTGCCGGTGATGCACGGCCTGGTCAATTGCGCCGGGATTTCCATACTGGAGTCCGCGACCGAGGTCAGCGCGGCGGCATTCGATCAGGTCATGGCGGTCAACGTGCGTGCAGCGGCGATGATCGCGGGTGCGGTGGCGAAGAAGATGATCGCTGAAGGCGTGGCGGGGAGCATCGTTAATGTGTCGAGCCAGGCCTCGTTGGTGGCGCTGGACGACCACTTGAGCTATTGCGCGTCAAAGGGCGCGATGGATGCCATGACCCGTGTGCAGTGTGGCGAATGGGGCCGGCACGGGATTCGCGTCAACAGCGTCAACCCCACCGTGACACTGACGCCCATGGCGCAGATGGCCTGGGGCGAGCCAAGCAAACGCGACCCCGCGCTGGCGGCAATTCCCCTCGGCCGCTTCGCCGAAACCGCAGAAGTCGCTGCGCCGATCCTGTTCCTGCTGAGCAGCGCGGCGTCGATGATCAGTGGTGTGTCGCTGCCGATTGATGGGGGGTATACGAGCCGTTAAAGGGGCGGTTTTGCCACAGACGTGGCTGACAAACGCAAATCCCCCGACAACGCGAATTTGCGGACTAACGCGAATTTGCCGACGAACGCAAAACATTGTAGGAGCGCGCTTGCCCGCGATTGCGGTGTGTCAGTGAAAACTTTTTATCTGACACACCGCGTTCGCGGGCAAGCGCGCTCCTACAGGAGACGGCGTAAGCTCGGAGGCGGCTTAGGTTTCACGGCTAAGGTCGCGGCTGAGTCGCCGATGAAAAATCACCCGCCAACGCCATTCTCCAGCTCCCCGACAATCACCACCTGCGCCTTCGGCAAATGCCGGTCTTCGATCCGCTCCATCAGCATTTTCACCGCGCTGCTTCCGGCCAGCGAGGCGTCGTGGGCGATGCAGGCGATGGGGATGCCGAAGATGTCGGCGAAGGGCAGCCGGTCGATGCCGCAGATGGCCACGGTGTTGTGGGCGATATCGCGGTCGCGCAGAGCCTTCATGGCGCCCAGGGTAATGAGCTGGTTGAAGCCGAAAATCGCGTCCGGCAGCGGGTGGTCGCGCAGGTAATCCAGCGTGCTCTGGTGCGACGGTTCCAGCGTGTAATCCCCGGCAAACACATCCAGCTGCACCGGTTTGCCACTCTCGGCAATCGCAGCCTTCACGCCCTTCAGGCGTTCCTCGGAAATCCGCGAATGCGCGGGGCCGGTCAGCACCAGCATGCGTCGCATCGCCGGGCTTTGCGCCAGCAGGTAACGCGCGCCTTTCAGGCCGCTGTGATAGTTGTCGAGCACCACATGACTGAACGGGCTGGCAGGCAGCGCGCGGTCCAGTTGCACCACGGGAATGTCGCCGTTGCTCAGCCGGCTCAGGTAGACCGGCTGGTACGCTGGCTCGTCGGACACCGGCGACAGCACGATGCCGGCCACGCGATAACTGAGGAGGGTGTCGACTGCCTTGGCTTCGAGTTCTTCGGAGCCGTCGGTGTCCACCAGCATGATGGTGTAACCGCGGGCTTTCGCCTCGCGGGAGATCGCCTTGATCATCTCACTGTAGAAGGGGTTGTCCACCGACGCGGTAATGACGCCGATGATCATGCTCTCGCTGCGCTTGAGGCTGCGGGCGAATGCATTGGGGACGTAATCGAGTTCTTGCGCCACTTCCAGAATGCGCGCCAGGGTGGCGGGCTTGACCAGATCGGGTTTGTTCAGCGCCCGGGAAACAGTGACAGGGGTCATGTTCACGCGGCGGGCGATGTCGGAAATGGTGACGGGGGTTTTCTTGCTCATGGGCGATTGGCTGCCTGAAATCCGGGACAACCTGCGGGGCAGTCGCATCCCTCCAAAGAGTGCCAAGGCTAGCACGATGGAGGGCGCGAAAGGGATGCCGATGTCGGGCTGGACAGGCAAACAGACGCTTTATTGTCGGGCGCTGGCTGAGTGTCTGATGACGCTTGGCCTATATGAAGGCGCCGGGTTTAGACGCTGGTTTCCAATGCCTCGGCGACAGCGCGACGTCTGGCTTTGACGGGCACGGAAATCTGCAGTTGGGTGAGTTCGTCAAAGCGCGAAAGATCGCGGCGCAGCTCCAGAAAGTAGTCCAGCGCGCCGCCCAGGCAAATGCTGTAAGCCAGCAGTTCGACGCCTTCTTCAACGGTGGTTTTCGCCAGACGCGCGTAGCCGCCCTGGAGGATGCCATGCCACAGCGAGCCCATGCCGAAGAGTCGCGAAAAGATCAGCACCAACAGCCCCGCCATGATGAAACCGAACGCCGGGCGAATGGAAAAACGGGCGAGCCCCGAGACCACGTCGCGCCACGCTTTTTTATAACCCAACGCCTTGTAGAGGCAGGTGCCAGCAGTGAGCAGGGCGGGCCATAGCCAGAAGCTGTGACTGATCGGGTCGAACAGCCCGTCCAGCTCACGAATCAGCATGCAGGCGAAAAAGCCGCCAATCAGGATGCCGACGCCACGTTGCCCCGGCTGGCGCGCCGAGAGCCAAAACAAACCGGCGATGATCGCCAGCATGACTTCCTGGCTGACCTCGGTGAACGAGGTTTCGAGGATGTCCGTTTTGGCGATAAAGATGTCGATGAACACCATGCCGATGCTGAAGAGCGTAAGCGCCAGCATGACGCCGAATCGCGTCAGTGCTGATTTAACAAGTTGTAGATCGTTATTCACACGTTTTTCACTGCTGAGCGGGTATCAAGGGCGCGGACTCTAAAGAACTTTCCCGGGTTAGCCAAACAGCGGATGAGTTCACTCTTTTAGTTCTTCTTCCCTTCAGTAAAAGTCTTTTGTGATATCCGGTGTTGCGATTTTTTAAGTCTGCGATTTTTGTCGGATAATCGCGTCAATCATGTTGTGTTCAGCCTTTGACCCGCGCTGTCGGGCATGAAGCACGCAAAGTCAAAGTGTTTAACCTGATGATGAATATGTTCACGCATACTTCAAAATCGCCTGCTCATGCATCCTCGATAACCTCGCAGGTCTACCTTGCTCGGTCTGTATCAGCGACACTGCGTACCTTGTTTATACCGGTGCCCGGAGCGCTCATGTCCTTGCCTGCCTCTACCTCAACGCGCGACTTCATCTTCGCCGCCTGCGCGTTACTTATCGCCATGGTCGGCACCACGCTACCCACGCCGCTGTATGCGCTCTATCAACAGCGGCTCGGCTTCGACGCAAGCTGGCTGACAATCATTTTCTCGATCTATGCGGCGGGCGTCATCGCAGCGCTGCTGGCGGTCGGCAGTTGGTCCGATCAACTGGGGCGCAAGCCGTTGTTGCAGGCAGGGCTGGCGATGGGGGCGATCAGCGCGGTCATCTTTCTGTTCAGCGACTCCATTGGCGGCCTGCTGATCGGGCGGCTGTTTTCCGGGTTCAGCGCGGGCATCATGACCGGCACGGCAACCGTCGCCGTCATCGAACTGGCCCCCAAGACCTGGAAGAACGCCACGCTGGTGGCCACGGCCGCCAATATGTTCGGCCTCGGCATCGGGCCTTTGCTCGCCGGATTTACTTCGCAGTTTCTGCCGGCCCCGTTGCACCTGGTGTTCTACGTGCACGTGGCGATGCTCGTGCTGGCGACCCTCGGAATCGCGCTGATTCGTGAGACCGTGCAGCGTCCGGCGACCCTGAAACTGGGTATTCAGAAGCCTTCGGTTCCGGCCTCGGTGCGCAGCGTGTTCATCTCTGCGTCCATTGCCGGGCTGGCCGGTTTCAGCGTCGCGGGCCTGTTCACCAGCATGGTGCCGTCGGTGATGATCCACGTCATGCACGAACAAGGCGGACTGTTGATCGGCGCGGTGATTGGCTTGTTTTTCGTCGCCTCGATCATCGGCCAGGCGTTGCTGCAGGTGCTGCCGAAGGACCGGCACATGACGCTTGGCTGCATCGGGCTGATCATCGGCATGATCTGTCTGGGGCTGAGCATTGCCACGTCGCAGCTGGGGCTGTTGATCGCGGCGGGTCTGGTGGCAGGCATCGGTCAGGGCATGATCCTGCGCGCCGGCATGGGCGCGGTTACCGCCAGCAGCCCGGCGGATCAGAAGGCTGCTGTGACGTCCGCCTTCTTCGTGGTGCTTTACGTGTCGATCTCGGTGCCGGTGGTGGCGGTGGGTTTCAGCGTGCGGGTGTTCGGTCTGGAGCATGTGGGCGAGTTCTTCACCGCGCTGGTGGCGGTAGTGGCCTTGCTGGCGATGATCAGCATGAAGCGTGTGCAGTCAAAACAGGCCGCCCTGTCGGCGTCCGGGAGCTGAACAGTGAGCGTAAAAGTCGGCTTGATCTCGGACACCCACGGCCTGCTGCGCCCTCAGGCACTGGAAGCGTTGCAGGGCTGCGATTACCTGATTCACGGCGGCGACATCGGCAAGCCGGAAATCCTCGACGCGTTGAAGGCCATCGCGCCACTCACGGTGGTACGTGGCAACAACGACACCGACGATGGCTGGGCTTGCGACGTGCCCTATGAAGCGGTTTTGCGGATCGGTGATGTGGCGATTTACACCACCCACATACTGGCCGAGGTGCCGCAATCGCTGCCGGACGGGGTGCGCGTCGTGGTCACCGGCCACTCCCACCGGCCCTTGCAGCAGATGCGCGACGGCGTGCTGTTCATCAACCCGGGCAGCGCCGGACCGCGTCGCTTCAAATTACCGATCACGGTCGGCCTGCTGCACATCGAGGGTGATGACGTGCGCGGTGAGTTGATCGAACTGGCGCTTAAGTAAGCTCGGCGTGCCTTGGCTCCGCTTCTGCCGAAAGGCGGAGGAGCGCGCTTGCCCGCGAACGCGATCTGTCAGTCACGAATCGATTGCCTGACACGCCGCCTTCGCGAGCAAGCGCGCTCCTACAATTGACTGCGGTCGCCGGCTGACCCAATCAGTTACTTCGCGATCGGGTCCAGGCCGCTGGCTTTGATGGCCGGGGCGGCTGCCGTTGAGCTCAAGAATTCCAGAAACTGTTTGGCCTGTTCCGGGTGTTTGCTCTGGGTTACGACGCCTGCGGAGTAGAGGGTCATCTGCTGCGCCTGGTCGGGGATCAGGCCGATGATGTCGATGCCGTCCACCGGCTTGAGCTCGCTCAGCTGCTGAAAGCCAATTTCGGCGTCTCCTCGTGCAACGACTTCGCCGACGGGCTCGGCGGGGATCATGCGGCTTTTGCTCTGAATGCGGTCAGCGATGTGCATCTGGCTGAACAGCACGCGGGACAGGTACACGCCGCTGGCGCTGTCCGAATAGGCGATGCTTTTGGCGTCCAGCAGGGTCTGCTTGAAGGCTTCCATGGTGCTGATGTCAGGGTGCGGCGAGCCGTGACGCACGGCCATGGCGATGTAGGATTTGCCTAGATCGACGCGGGTTTTCGGATCGACCTTGCCGTCCTTGATCAACTTGTCCAGCGCCGAACCGACCATCAACACCACGTCGGCCGGCTCATGGCGGGCGAGTCGGTTGGGAATGGCCTGGGGCGTCGCGCCCATTGAAGGCGCCACTTCGCCCTGCAGCTTCACGCCGGCGCGCTGTTCGTAATCGGGGGCTACAGCCTTGAACGCGCCCATGATCCCGCCCGAACTCAGGACGATCAGTTGGACAGGTGCAGGGGCCGTGGCGGCGTGGGAAAAAGCGACTGGAACGAGGTAGAGGGCGGCACTGAGGAGATAAGGCAAAATTCTTGTCATGGAGATAAACCCGGCGTTGGAGATGAATATGACGAAATAAAACTGCGCGGGCAGTATGTGGCAATTGTGGGATCAGTAAATCCCTTTCTTGCCAGTGCACCCGCACTGTTCGTCTTCAAACCCTTACACCGCCTGCGCCGAGCGGCTTTTCGCCCGACGCAGATAAAGCCGGTTTATACCTTGAAGTGGCTGACCAGCATTTGCAGCTGATTGCCCAATCGAGCGAGTTCGACGCTGGAGGCGGCGGTTTCGTCGCTGGCAGCGGCCGTCTGTTCGGACACGTCGCGCACGTTGACGATGCTGCGGCTGATTTCTTCAGCCACCGAGCTTTGCTGCTCGGCAGCGGCGGCGATCTGCTGGTTCATGGCCTGAATGTTCGACACCGTCTGGGTAATGCTTTCCAGCGACGTACCGGCCTTGCGGGTCAGGGCAACGGAGCTGTCAGTCAGGTTGCGGCTGCTGAGCATGATCTCCGAGACCTGGCGCGTGCCGTTCTGCAGCGCCGCGACGAGGCCTTCGATCTCTTCGGTGGATTGCTGAGTGCGTTGCGCCAGGCCACGGACCTCATCGGCGACCACGGCAAAACCGCGACCGGCTTCACCGGCACGCGCGGCCTCAATGGCAGCGTTGAGGGCCAGCAGGTTGGTCTGCTCGGCGACGGCCTTGATCACGTCCATGACCTTGCCGATCTTGTTGCTTTCCTGTTCCAGCACGGACATCGCGTCGGTGGAACGGACCACTTCGCTGGCCAGTTTCTCAATCTGCACGATGGCTTCACCGACCACTTTGTCGCCCTCGCGTGCCTGCTTGTCAGCGGCAGAAGCGGCGACCGATGCCTGCTCGGCGTTGCGCGCCACTTCGTGAACAGTGGCCGACATTTCATGCATCGCGGTGGCGACCTGGTCGGTTTCCACTTTCTGGCTGTTGACCCCGGCGCTGGTCTGTTCGGTCACGGCCGACAGCTCTTCGGCGGCGCTGGCAATCTGCGTGACGCTGTCACGGATGCCGCCAATCAACTCGCGCAGCGTAGTGCCCATGCGCTGGATGCCCATTTGCAGAACGCCCAGTTCATCTTTGCGGGTCACGACCATGTTGTGGGACAAATCGCCAGAAGCGATGCGATCGACCACTGCCAGTGTTTGTTGAAGCGGACGGGTGATCTGACGGGTAATGATGATCGCCGCCAGCGTGCCGAGAATCAGCGCCAGGAGCGTGCCGGCCAATTGCAGCGTGCGAGCTTGCTGGCTGTCGGCCTGGCCCAAGGTGTTCTGCAGATCAGTGAGCTGTTGCGCCAGCTTGACGATGACACTCTGTTCCTCGGTCATCTCCGTGCGCGCAGCATTGATATTGCCGGTAGCGAGCTTGAAACCCTGCACCGAGTTGCGATAGCCGATCAGCGCTGCCTCCAGTTGCTTCAGGCGTTCGGCCTGAGTGCCGCCGAACATGGCGTTGAGCGGGGCGAGGCCGTCAATGGCGGTGGTCAGCTGACCCATCGCCGTGTCTTCGGTCTTGGCCGAGACGTTGGCGGTGTAGCCGCGCACTTCGTAGCGCACCAGCATCACGTCTTCGCGGGCTTTAATGGCGGCCTGATACTGCTCGAAACGGCGTTCGTCAGTTGGGTCGAGCTTCATCACATCATCGTTGATCGCGGCAATCAGGTCGGCTGCTTTTACCGCGTCGACGCCCATGCTATCGCGCACTCCGGCGCTGGCCTGGTAGGCCTCGCGCATTTTTTTCAACGAGGCCTCATAAGCGCTGATCTGCTCGCCCATCGTTTTGATGAGCGGAACATTCTGTGGGTTAGTGAAGGTTTTTTGCAGAAATTGCTGCTGCGCCTTGAAGGCGTCGAGCGCGGTCTGAACGCTTTGCGCGGCCACTTCGTCGCCGTTGCTGAGCATGTATTGCAGGCGCGTCACCCGAAGGTCGGTGAGCTTTTGGCTGAGCTTGGTGATATCACCCACCCATTTGCTGCGTGCGCTCATCTGGCCCAGGCTGTTCCAGCCTACCAGGGCCAGCAGTGCTGTTAATACAAGTACAACGCCGAAGCCGAGGGCCAGCTTCATGTTGACGCTGATGTTCGCAAACCAGCTGTTCATGGCATTTCTCCAGAATCCGTAAATATTTGAAATCGTCAGCTGGAGGGTTTTTGTTATGGAGCCAGCAAAACATTCATGTGTACGAATGCATCGGCAGGCTCGGGAGAATCTGAAACGAATGTCAGAATCGTCCGACGGTCGTGCAGCCAGGCGGTAACTTGAATGGAGACAAAACATTGGCGGACGGCGCCATTGATGCAGCCCTGGGATCTTCAACGTGGCGATTGGTCAGCCTCGTTAAACCCTGGCGTCAATCTTTGCGCCGTCGTTTTTATCGGAGATGAAATCTTTCAACTGTTGATAAGTCGGCCAACCCCCTACCGTGTAAAAGCCGCGAGCCTTCGCTGCCGCCAGGGGCGTTTTCTCGATCAGGACAGGACGTTGGGCCATGGGATCAGTTCAGCGATTTACCACGCTAGACAGCTTCAGGGGCGTCTTCGCACTGTTGGTGGTGTTCCATCACCTGCATGTCGTCGGTGCTTTCATTGAGCTGCCGTTTTTTCGCAGAGCAGAAATTTTACTCAACTTCTTCTTCGTGCTCAGCGGCTTTGTCCTGGCCCACTCTTATGGCCTGAAGTCGCAGTTCGGCTTCAAGCGTTTCGTCATCTCGCGCCTGTTCCGCCTGTACCCGCTGCACATCGTGATGCTGCTGGTGTTTATCCTTTTCGAAGGGGTGCGTTGGGCGGCCTACGAGAAAGGCTTCACTCTGAACAACGTGCCGTTCACCGGGCTGTTCGACCCCTCAGAGATCCTGCCCAATCTGCTGCTGGTGCAAGCCTGGACACCGCTCACTGAAACCATGTCGTTCAACTACCCGTCGTGGAGCATCAGCATCGAGTTCTACATCTACATGCTGTTCGGCGCGCTGTGCCTGCTTTCGTTGAGAAGCCGCTTTCTGATGTTTGCCTGCGTGACCGTCGTCGCATTCACGATGATCTTCAGCGAAAACGAACCGCTGGTCTGGCGGGCGATGCTGGGTTTGTCCTGCTTCTTTGCCGGCAATATCACGTACCTGGCTTACCTGCTGATTCGCGACCGATTCGTGCCGGTGCGCTGGCTAATGACGGTGCTCGAAGTGGCGCTGACGGGCACAACGTACTGGATGGTGATGAACGACTACAGCCATCGCTCGCCCATTGCCAGTCTGATGTTCTGCGTACTGGTGCTGGTGTTTGCGTTCGAGGCCGGGCTGGTATCGACGTTCCTGAAAACCGGCGTGTTCAGGCTGCTGGGCAGGTTGTCGTATTCCATCTACATGACCCACGCCGCGCTGCTGTTTTGCCTGTCGACGGTGTTCATCGTGGCGCAGAAGCTCACGGGCCGCGACCTGGCGCCCATGATCAACGGCCAGCGTTTCATGGACACCGGTTCAGGACTGGGCAACACCGCGCTGGTGGTTGCCGTGACCCTCGTGGCGATTGGCCTCGCTGCCCTGGCTCACACGTACATCGAGGTGAAGGGCGTCGAGTTGGGCAAGCGGACGGCCGGGCGATCCCAGGGCAAGGCGCTGGACAATCAGGGCATTGGCGGAGGCTTGGAGCCGCAGGTTGATCGCGCAGCGTGAATCCCCAATCGTTGCGCCTAGCCTTAGTTGCGGCGCAACCAGTCAACCATCCCCAGCCCTGCCGCGCGGCCGCTGGCGAAACAGGCAGTGAGCAAATAGCCGCCGGTGGGCGCTTCCCAGTCGAGCATCTCGCCAGCGCAGAACACGCCGGACATCGACGGAATCATCAGTTGCTCGTTCAGCGCTTCGAACCTCACCCCGCCCGCCGTGCTGATGGCTTCATCCAGCGGGCGCGGCGTGATCAGTGTCAGCGGCAGGGCCTTGATCGAGAGGGCGAGCTGGGCTGGCTCATTAAAGGTCGCAGCGGGCGTGAGCTCACGCAACAGCGCTGCCTTCACGCCATCGAGGCCCAATTGGCTATGCAGGTGCTTGGACATCGAGCGTGAACCGCGCGGCTTGCTCAGGGCCTTGTGCACCTCGGCGGCGGTTTTGCCAGGCAGCAAATCGATCTCGACGGTGGCCGAGCCCAAATGATTGATCGCTTCACGGATCTGCGCAGACAGGGCGTAAACGAGGCTGCCCTCCACGCCGGTCTGGGTGATCACGCATTCGCCCAGTCGCAGGGTTTGCCCTTGCAGGCCCATCGCGATGTTCTTCAGTGGCGCGCCGGCGAACTTGCTGCGCAACAGTTCGCTCCAGGCCGACACTTCGAACCCGCAATTGGCGGCCTGTAGCGGCGCGATCTTGACGCCGTGTTGTTCCAGCAGCGGCACCCACGCACCGTCCGAACCCAGCCGCGACCAGCTCGCTCCGCCCAACGCCAACAGCGTGGCGGCAGGGTTCAGCGCCAGTTCGCCATCGGGACCGGCGATCCTTAACGTGTTGTCGGCATTCCAGCCCAGCCACCGATGGCGGGTGTGGATAACGACGCCGGACTCACGCAGGCGCTTGAGCCAGGCGCGCAGCAGTGGCGCGGCTTTCATGTCGGTGGGGAACACGCGGCCCGAGCTGCCGACGAAGGTCTGGATACCCAAGCCGTGAATCCATTCACACAGCGCCTGGGCGCCGAAGCTGCGCAGCATTGGTGCGATCACCGGGGCGCGTTCGGCGTAGCGGGAAACGAACGCAGGCGACGGTTCGGAGTGGGTGATGTTCATGCCGCCCACCCCTGCCAGCAAAAACTTGCGCCCCACCGAAGGCATGGCGTCGTAGAGATCCACCTTGAACCCCGCCTGGCTCAGCACTTCAGCGGCCATAAGGCCGGTAGGCCCTCCGCCAATGATGGCGACTGTCTGGGTGCTTGAGGGGGGTTGTGATGTCATGGCTAAGCGGACACAGGTTGGATGAGGGGCGCGCATTCTACGCGAGCTTCGTGAAACGCGGCCAGCCTGTGGAAAACTTTTTGGTCAAAAAACGTACAGTGCGCGCCAAGCCCAGTGTAATCAGGGGTTCGTGCCCTTGCACTCAGGTTATCCACAGGCCGTTCCACAGGGGATGTGGGTAAGTCTGCGGGAGCGAGCCTGCTCGCGAATGAGTATCAGTGGCCACTCATAGCCCGCGCTCCACCCACACCCGTTGCGCGCTGTGGTGAAGAATCCCGTGCCGCCGGGCAAGCGCCTCTCGATCCTTGCTATAGCCACCGCCAATCACGCCCATCACCGGAATGTCCCGGCCCAGGCAATGACGCATCACTGCTTCGTCGCGGCGGGCAACCCCCGCATCGGTCAGCTGCAAATACCCCAGCGCATCGTCCTTGTGTACATCCACGCCAGCGTCGTACAGCACCAGATCGGGTTGATACAGCGGCAGCAGGTAATTGAGCGTGTCGTCGACCACCTTCAGATAATCGTCATCGCCCATGCCCATCGGCAGCGGAATGTCCCAGTCACTTTGGGCCTTGCGCGCGGGGAAGTTCTTTTCACAGTGCAGCGAGACGGTGATTGCGTCTTCGGTGTGTTCGAGAATCCGCGCGGTGCCGTCGCCCTGATGCACGTCGCAATCGAAAATCAGCACCCGGTCGACCCGGCCGCTTTGCAGCAGGTACTGACTGATGATCGCCAGGTCATTGAAGATGCAGAACCCGGCCGGGTAATCGTAATGCGCATGGTGGGTGCCGCCGGCGAGGTGACAGGCCAGGCCGTGTTGCAGCGCGAGTTCCGCTGTCAGCAAAGAGCCACCTACTGCGCGTACCGTACGTCGGGCCAGATCCTCGGTCCAGGGCAGGCCAAGGCGCCGCTGATCTTCCCGCGACAGCGCGCCGTCCATATAGCGGCTGATGTAACCAGGGTCATGGGCCAGCGCGAGGATGTCCGTTGGGCAGACCTGCGGGCGAAACAATTGAGCATCTGTTGTCAGGCCGCTGTCGATAAGGTGGTCGCGCAGAAGCCGGAACTTGTCCATCGGGAAGCGATGGTCGGGCGGAAAGTCCGGGCTGTAGTCTTCGTGGTAAATGAGGGGCAGGGGCATGGTGGGCACGCGTCTGGTTCGAAGGGGAATCTTGCCAGTTCTGGCGTTCACCGCACAGCGATTTGCCTGAGCGGGAAGGTCGCCAGTCGGCGGGCAATTTGAAAGGCGAGGCAAAAGGGAGACGATCGATGGAGCCGATTCTTGAGCTCAACAGCGCACGCTTGTTGATGCGTCAATGGCGAGATGATGATTTGCCGGCCTTCGCGCAGATGTGCGCCGATCCACAAGTGATGCGCTACTTCCCGCAGCCGTTGAGCCGCATGGAAAGCGCCAAGCTGATCGGCCGCGTGCGCGGACATTTTGCCGAGTACGGCTTTGGATTCTGGGCCCTCGAACGCAAGGACACCGGCGAATTCATCGGCTTTACCGGCTTGAGCGTGGTGGGCTTCGAGGCAGGATTTACGCCTGCGGTGGAGATCGGCTGGCGCCTGGCCCGCGAGCACTGGGGCCTTGGTTACGCCAGCGAAGCCGCCTGGACGGTGCTCGGCTGCGGCTTCGAGCACCTGGATCTGGATGAAATTGTGGCATTCGCGGCGGTCAACAATCTGCCCTCGCAAAAGGTCATGCAGGCCATCGGCATGCGCAACGACCCGGGGGACAACTTCGATCATCTGAAATTGCCCGACGGCCACCCGCTCAGGCCCCACGTGTTGTACCGCATCAACCGGGCGGGCTGGCTGGCGACCCTGTAAACAGCTGCGGGAATCGGGCTACAAACCTCTGTATCATTTCGCCTAACTTCCATGGGCGCCGACCTTCGGCGCCCATGGCCTGACTGATGTGATGACGGTGTGCAAGAAGACCGTGTAAGGAACCCTGAATGAGTCACGTGCTGGATGATCTGGTGTCGCTGTTGAGCCTGGAGCCGATCGAAGAAAATCTCTTTCGCGGACGCAGCCAGGACCTTGGCTTTCGCCAGCTGTTTGGCGGTCAGGTGCTGGGGCAGTCGCTGTCGGCGGCGAGCAAGACAGTCGAAGACGCGCGCCATGTGCATTCGCTGCATGGCTATTTCCTGCGCCCCGGCGACGCGCACTTGCCCGTGGTGTATCAGGTCGACCGGGTCCGCGACGGCGGCAGCTTCAGCACGCGCCGGGTGACGGCCATTCAGAAGGGGCAGCCGATCTTCACCTGCAGCGCGTCGTTCCAATACGACGAAGAAGGCTTCGAGCACCAGACGCAGATGCCACAAGTAGTCGGTCCTGAAAGCCTGCCGTCCGAGCTCGAATTGATGCGTCAACGCGAGCACCTGATTCCCGAGCACATGAAGGACAAACTGCTGTGCCCCAAGCCTATCGAGTTCCGGCCGGTCACTGAGTCTGATCCCTACAACCCCAAGCCTGCGGACCCGGTCAAATACATCTGGTTTCGCGCCGACGGCACGCTGCCTGACATCCCTGCCTTGCACCGCTACATGCTCGCTTATGCCTCGGATTTCAATCTGCTGACCACGTCCCTGCTGCCCCATGGCAAAACGGTCTGGCAGAAGGACATGCAGATCGCCAGCCTCGATCACTCGCTGTGGTTCCACGGGGAACTGCGCGCCGATGACTGGCTGCTCTATGCCATGGACAGCCCATGGGCCGGCAACTCCCGCGGGTTTTCCCGTGGCAGCGTCTTCAACCGCGCGGGCAAACTCGTGGCTTCGGTCAGTCAGGAAGGTTTGATTCGCCACCGCAAGGATTGGTCATGAGCCTCACACAGGTACGCCACTGGGTATTCGACATGGACGGCACGCTGACCGTCGCCGCCCATGATTTTCCGGCCATCAAGCGCGCGCTGGATATCCCCCAGGAGGATGACATCCTCGGGCATCTCGCCGCGCTGCCTGCCGATGTTGCGGCGGCGAAACATGCCTGGCTGCTGGAGCACGAGCGCGCGGTGGCGATAGAGTCCAAACCCGCGACGGGCGCGGTCGAGTTGGTGAGGGAGCTGGCGGCGCGGGGTTATCGTCTCGGCATTCTGACCCGCAACGCCCGGGAGCTCGCGCACATTACGCTGGACGCCATCGGCATCGCAGACTGCTTTGCCACAGATGATGTGCTCGGTCGGGACGAAGCCGCACCCAAACCTGATCCGGGTGGTTTGCTGAAACTCGCGCACGCGTGGAATGTGCAGCCTGCGGACATGGTGATGGTCGGCGATTACCAGTTTGACCTGGCCTGCGGTCGGGCGGCAGGCACTCAGACCGTGTTGGTCAACCTGCCGGAAAACCCGTGGCCGGAATTGACTGACTGGCATGCAGCGGATTGCGTGGGGTTAATGAAGATGATTGGAGTGAAATAGGCCGCGCGTTTGAATAGTAGGACCGGCTTCAGCCGGGAAGGCGTCCGTCAATTCACCACAAATTGATGCTGTTCCCACTGGCCTCTTCCCGGCTAAAGCCGGTCCTACTGACGGATTGCGTTTAAATCGTGGGACCGGCTTTAGCCGGGAAGGCGTATGGCGTTACACCGCAAAATTGGTGGTGTTCACACCGGCCTCTTCCCCGCTGAAGCGAGCCCTACGTCGTGCCGCGTCTAGACCGTGGGACCGGCTTCAGCCGGGAATGAGCCGGGACCCACCGCAGCTGTTAACCGATATCAATTTGCCTTGAACAACGCCGTCTGCCCTTCAGGTGACGTGAAGATCGCGTCGCCGTTGTGCCCGACGTTTTTCACTTCCACCAGGCGTTGATTCAAGCCTTCCGGATGACGCTTGGTCAGGTAATCGAAATAGTTGTGACCACGGGCCAGACGATGCGGCCCCTGCGCTTCGGCGCCGCAATCCTTGTCCAGCGCCGGATGCTCGGGATCGGTGTCCAGTTCGCCCAGCAGATAAGTAATGTCCCGCTTCACGTACGCAGCCTCAAGCTCGGCCGGTGTTTCCTTGCCGGCATACGCGGGCAGCTTGTTCATGCCGTATTTCCAGGTGTCGAAGGTCGGGCAGCTCGCCGCATCAACCGGCATCGGCCGAGTCGCGTCGAAATACGCATACGAAGACGGATTGGCGATCACGTACCGCAACTTGATGCCTTCCTTCTTCAACAACGCGTCTTCCTTGCCGCCGATCATCGCGTAACGCTGCACAACCTGAGCACCGCCCGAGTGGCCTGCGATCACGATCTCCTTGAGGTTGGGAAACAGCTTGCTGTCGCTCAGACGCTTGAGGATGTGATCGATGACCACGAACGAGCTGACCGGCTTTGGCCCCAGCGACTTGTCGCCCGCCATCCAGTCATTGGCGTGCCAGCGCAGCACCGACTCGGGCAGGCGGTGCTCTGCGATGTCTTTTTCATCGAGAAACTGCGGCGCGATCAGCAGCGTTTTCGAGCGCTGCCGTGACTGGTTGGCTGCGCGCTCGACACTGCGCAGGTAGGTTTGCGCGTTGCGCAGACGACCGTGAAAAACGATGACCACCCGCTGGACCTGCGGGCTGGGACGTACCCAGCTCTGGCTCAGGCCAAGCGTGGCCTGGGTCGTCCCGTTGATCTGTAGCCGGTCGGGGCTGATGGATTTAACCGCCTGATCCGCCGCATGAGCATTGAGGCTCATCAGGGTGCCCAACAACAGGATCGAAAGCGGTTTCATCATGTGATCAGAGGCTCTTGGCGGCGAACGTATCGCATTGGTTGATTTGTCCCTGGGCAAAACCTGTCTTGAACCAGCGGACCCGCTGGGCAGATGTGCCGTGGGTAAACGAGTCTGGCACGACCCGGCCCTGACCCTGTTGCTGCAAGCGGTCGTCGCCAATGGCGTTGGCGGCGTTCAGCGCTTCTTCAATATCACCCGGCTCCAGCCAGTTCAAACGCTTTTGTGCGTTGTTGGCCCAAACACCTGCCAGGCAGTCAGCTTGCAGCTCCTGACGCACCAGCAAACCGTTGTCACCTTCCATTTTCATGCCGCGTTGGCGGGCGGCGTCAACTTTAGCCGAAACCCCCAGCAAGGTCTGCACATGATGGCCAACTTCGTGAGCAATCACGTACGCCTGAGCGAAATCTCCCGCCGCCTTGAAGCGCTGACTCATCTCACGGAAAAACTCCATGTCCAGATACACGCGCTGGTCAGCCGGGCAATAGAACGGGCCGCTCGCCGAAGAAGCCGAGCCACAGGCCGATTGCACCCGGCCGCTGAACAGAATCAGGGTCGGCGCCTTGTACTGGCTCCCCATTTGCTGGAAGACCTGCTGCCACGTGTCCTCAGTGTCGCCCAGGATCGCGCGCACAAAATCGGCCTGTTCGTCATTGGCTGGCGGCGCCTGGCGCGTTTGCGGGTTGACCGCTGCGGTCTGCTCCGAACCCATCTGCCCGGTGATCTCGCCCAGAATCCGCATCGGATCCTGTCCGGTCAGCAGGCCAATCGCGACGATGATCACGATCCCGCCAATCCCCAGCCCCTTGCCGCCGATGCGCATCCCGCCACCACCGCCACCCCCGGAATCGCCACGTGCGTCCACGACGTTGTCACTGCGACGTCCTTTTTTCCATAGCATGGGGGAATCCTCTTTTGGTCGTGTGGGAAGTGTAGACGGCGGGCGTGCGCCGTCTGGTCTGCTGGACTAAGAGAGGAGAGGAGGGGGAATAGTTCGCGAATCGGTTCTTCAGAGGTATCGCTGACCTGCAAAGCTTGATGATGGAGGTTGGCAGCTCAGTACCTTAATTTTCGTTTTTCAATCTGCGGAGAAGTAGACCCATGCCAAGGTAGCGCCCTTTGAGTGCACTAATGAGGCGCACGAAAATAATAGAGCAGTCCGCTACTCACACTGATGAGAATCATCGACCCATAAATTATCCGCACTCCCCACAGCAGTCGGGGAGGTAATTTGAGCAGTTTTTGCCTGGGAATGCGCTCCTGCCGCCAGAAGATCTCTGGGGCGACGGCAATCAGCATTACGAAGGTTTCCCTCATCCTGCGTCCGAAACAACTGTCTCCGCAGACCGCTCTGTTCAATGAAAAAATCTCGATATCACATAGGTAGTCTTCGATCTTTTCCAGGTATATGTAGAAGAATATATGGGAGCCCACAATGTGGGCGGCGATCATCGGTAGCATGATGAATGAGAGCAGCCCGGTTGAGATGTTGTCACTCATGGCGTCCATTTTCCCCATGGCTAACTTATTTAGCTGGAAATAAATCATCATGATGAGATTGAGGGATATGCTTCCAAATACCGCCATCACCCACCAGACTTTCTCGGGCATAATTATTTTATTAGCCAGGCCAATATAGCCAAGCAGGTACAGTTAACGAAAAGCCAGCTGTAAATTCCCCAGATCCTCAATTTAAGCTGGAGAGGCACAGAGTGGTGAGCATTTTTTGTGATGCGGCCTCGCCGATACATCGCTTTGGGCAGCGTAATGACTGTAACTACCATGTTCAACCGCATTTGCCTGCCTATTAATCCTCCTTGCCAAAGGGCTTTGGTGTCACTGATGCACTTGCAGTTAGATAGTCGGTTTTCAAGATGGTTAATGTTTCGATAGGTGAACCATGCCATGACGAGGATATTGATCCACATTGATATTATTAAAGTCAGCCCGAGCAGGCCAGTAGTCGTAGGGTAAGTCATGTGTTTAACCTTAAGGGAAGTTACGACCGCTCAGAAATTTTTATTAAGCACGCCAGCGCCATTGAGACGATGAAGTTGGTAAGAAGCGCAATGTGGATTCCCCACATCCATCGTCTCAAAGGGCGGGGGATACTCCGGTGGGCATCTTTCTCGGCATGACCCCTGACGTACATGAGTCTTGGCATGGACATAACGATAAATACCATGCCGAGTCGCATAAGCCTGCCAATCATCCCTCCTGTCCATAAATTTCTCGTCTCGGTGATGCATTTACTCCCTGACAAGCGATGCTCGAGAAGGTCCAGGTGCTTGTACGCAAACCACAGCAAAAGCAGAAGGTTGGTCCATATCGAAATGGTTAGGATTAATCCTAGTAGCCCGTAAGATAATGCAGGCATCAGGGTTTCCACTCGTAAATTGCCTCACCCATCTGCTCACCAAGCATTTCACCTCCAATGCCTCCCGCGTAGCCAACAGCCACACCTCCAACTATGGCGCATCCGAGAGCAGCGACCCCGCCTGTGGGGATGCCAAAGACGACGATGCACAGTGGGACCGCTCCAACCCCTCCAACGTAGCCACCTGCCAATCCCAAGGCGACGCCTGTGACAAGTTTCCCGCTTTCTACATATTTTGCTTTCGTACACATTTCCGTTCGGCCTACCGAACAAGCCTCTCTTATCTCCAAGTAAGAGGATAATGTGTTCAGCCCAATCCCCACAGGCGTTCCCAATTTCAGCAACTTCGCCACTCTAGCGATCCTCCCAACCCGCTCCGCATACCCCTGTATTTCCCCTGTGTGCAGATAACTCTTGGTCGACAACCCCAGCATCTTCTTAAGCGGGCCCTTTTTCCGTAGCCCGGTACCCCAGCGGGCAATGCCTTCCAATTGCTTATCAAGTACGGCAAACAGCGCTCGCCGCTGGTTGATGAATTCCTGCCGGGCGATGGGTGTTCCGCGCGCCAGCGACAGTTTGTAAAGCCGCTCGATCTCTTCGAGAGTTTTCTTCACACCCTCCAGGTGCTTTCCCCAGCTCCCGGTAGCCGCGCCAATACCCAGCGATCCATAACTGAGCATGTTCTGCAGCAGGTCATAGTTCTCGATGAGCTGGCTGCCCGCGCCTTTCACTTGACGATGGACGTTTCGCGCCAGGTTCATCAGCTCGGTTTCTTCGGCTGTGAGAGTGCCGTTTGAACCGTCGCTTACAATCACCAGTTGGCCTGGCATCACCACAACGTTTCGGATATGCGCGTTAAGCACATCGAACTTCGCACCGCCCCCCACCCGGTTCTTGAGTGTGAAGTAGGTTTGTATGCGGTCATTGATAAACGCGTAGGGCTTGGACATGGACGATCCTCAGCTAAAGCGCTTGTTGGCGATGCGGTCCCAGCCGCCAACTACATTGCCGGCCGCCGCGCCGTCGCTGCGTTTTTGCTGGGTGTACAGAATGCGGACGCGGCCGAAGTTGATTTGCACGTGTTCCAGCGGCTCGCCGCTTTCACCGCTTTGGCTGAAGTCAGAAATGATGACTTCTTCGAGGCGCACTTCGTAGTACTTGAGTTTGTCTCCACCGGCGCGGTAGAGGCACAAGGTCAGGTCCTTGATGTGCGTGCCCGCGCAACTGGCTTCAAACAGTGCAGCGCTGGATTTGTCCAGACGTTTGCTGAAGCTGAAGTCGCTGAGGCTGGCCCGTCCCGAACCTGCGCCGCCGTTCGAGCTGGCGGTTGCCGATGTGCTTTGGCTGACGCCGAAGTCGTAGGCGACGATTTCGATCCAGCCCTTGTTTCGCTCGTCCAGCGACTCGCCGTCGATCCCGTTCACCTTGATGAATCCGTCAAATGCCATGCTGCGTGTCCTTGCTGAGTTCAGATCCAGCAAGGATAGGGAGGGGGCATTGGGCTTTGAAGCGCGGCGAGGGGGGCAGAAAGTGATTTTCAGAACGGTCCTACGCTGGCCCCATGGCCCGTCTTACGGAAGATTCCGTAACGGGTAATGTTCGACGCAGTAGGCGTTCAAACGTGATGGGGAAGTGTCCGCATTCGCGTGGCGCGCAGAGAGTGCGTGCCAACAGCGAATCCAATCTTGGGTTATACCCAGGCATTCTGTTTCTTTTGGTTTCGACCAGCGAGGCGTCTTCGTCAATGAATTTACCGATTAGGCCACCACTGATCCCAACCGATTTCAGCTCCGTGTTAGTCAAGTCGGTCCTTCCCGTGACGCCTTTATCAGATAAGCCAACAGGGCGAGGCAGAAACCATTGAGATAGAGCCAGATGTAAATGCCCCAGATCCACCGCTTGAGACGGAAAGGAATGCGATGGTGAGCATCTTTAGTGGTATCGCCTCGTCTGTACATTACGTTCGGAAATGTGACCACCATCATCACCATATTAAAGCGCATGTGTCTGCCTATTATCCCTCCTTGCCAGATCGCTCTAAAGTGATTGATGCAGCTGCAGTCAGATAGCATGTCTTCAAGGTGTTCGATATTTCTGTAGGTGAAACACATTAAGATAATTAGGTTGCACCACATTGAAAACGTCAAAATCAGGCTCGATATCCCTAAAGCTAAAGAATGCATTAAGGACGCCACTCATAGATTAACTCGCCCATTGACTCTCCGACATTCTCACCGATGAGCCCACCGCCGTATCCCCCCACCGCCGCAGTAACGATGGCGCATCCGAGCGCGGCGGGTCCTCCGGAAACGGCCCCAAGTACCGCTACACATATCGGAGCAAGTGCAGATGCGCCGAGAGTGCCGCCTATCATCCCAGCGCCCACCCCGCTGACAAGTTTTCCGCTTTGTACATATTTTGCTCGTGTACACGTTTCCTCCCGGCCTAAGGAGCACGCCTCTCTTATCTCTAGGTAAGAGGAGAACGTATTTAGCCCAATCCCCACAGGCGTTCCCAATTTCAGCAACTTCGCCACTCTAGCGATCCGCCCAACCCGCTCCGCATATCCCTGAATCTCCCCAGTCCGCAAATAACTCTTGGTCGATAACCCCAGCATCTTCTTCAGCGGCCCCTTTTTCCGTAGCCCGGTGCCCCAGCGGGCAATTCCCTCCAGTTGCTTATCAAGCGTGGCAAACAGCACTCGCCGCTGGTTGATGAATTCCTGTCGGGCGATGGGCGTTCCGCGCGCAAGCGACAGTTCGTAAAGCCGCTCAATGTCTTCGAGGGTTTTCTGCACGCTGTTGAGGTGCTTGTTCCAACTGCCGGTGGCAGCGCCAATACCCAGCGATCCGTAACTGAGCATGTTCTGAAGCAGGTCATAGTTCTCGATGAGCTGGCTGCCCGCGCCTTTCACTTGACGATGGACGTTACGCGCCAGGTTCATCAGCTCGGTTTCTTCCGCCGTCAGAGTGCCGGGTGAACCGTCGCTGACAATCACCAGTTGGCCCGGCATCACCACAACGTTTCTGATATGCGCGTTAAGCACGTCGAACTTCGCACCTCCGGCGTTTTTCAAGGTAGTTGTCGCGTCACCGTCTAACTATGCTGCTCTTTTCTCGACCTGTTGCTCTCGATCCGGATTCAGCAGCACGGTGCCGATCGGTTCCCAGTTACGCGTCCGGCCTGACCACCGTTCCGGTCTTTTTTCCTTGGCTCGTTCGTACAGCTCATGTCGCTGGGCCAAGACTTTATGATCCAGTCCTCGATGCCGCTCAGCCGGTGTGACGAACCGGATACGGCTATGTCGGTGCTCGTTGTTGTACCACCGTATGAAGTCCCTCACCCAGCTGCGTGCGGCGTCCAAACTGGCAAAACCATCCTGCGGCCATTGCGGGCAGTATTTCAGTGTTCTAAACAACGACTCCGAGTACGGATTGTCGTTGCTGACACGCGGTCGGCCACGTGACGGGGTGATACCCAGGTCGTACATTTTGCTCAGCAGTGTCACCGATTTCATCGGCGCGCCGTTATCCGAGTGCAGCACCAGCGGGTCTTGTAAACACTGCTCACCGATCACGCTGCGTTGCAGCAGCGCAGCGGCTTTCTCGCCACTTTCCGCCTCATAGACTTCCCAGCCCACGGCCTTGCGGCTGTAAATATCCTCGATCAGATAGAGGTAATAAAACTGGCCGCGTATCGGCGACGGCAGGTACGTGATGTCCCACGACCACACTTGGTTCGGCGCTTTGGCCGCATGCGTCGTTGGTGCGGCGTACCGTCTGGGGCGCTGACTACGGCCTCGATGTTGCTGTTGCCCCGTCGCTCGCAAGACACGATAGATCGTCGCCTCCGACGCCAGATAGCGCCCTTGATCGGCCAGGCGCGGCACGATCTGGCTTGGCGGCAAGTGGGCATACTGCGGGCTGTTACACAGCGTCACAATGGCCTGTCGCTCTGCCTCGGTCAGCGCATTTCGTGGCGTTGGCCGTGTGACCGTCGTACGGGCGTCGGTCTGGATAGCGTCTGTTTGAGTCCACCGTTGCAAGGTGCGCAGCGACAGACCAACTTCCCGACAGGCCCTGATTTTTCTGGCTCCCGCCGCGACCGCTTCGCCCAGCCAGGCCACGAGTAACTGCCGCTCTGGCAGAGACGTTAGTTGGCCTCGTCGTCGGTCGTTCCCCAGTAGTCGTTGAGCTTTTTTCGCAGCACCAATAACGCGGCTGTTTCAGCGAGCGCCTTGTCTTTGCGGCGCAGTTCGCGCTCAAGTTCCTGGATGCGTTTCTTGTCTTTGCGCGCCTGGTCTCGTTCTTCTTTTTGCAGGGCCTTTTCCGATTTCTGGCCGGTGATGAAGGCTTGTCGCCAGGCCGTGATTTGCTCGGGGTAAAGGCCTTTGCGGCGGCAGTATTCACCCAGGTCGATCTCGGACAAACCGGCGGCTTCAAGCACGACAGCAAACTTGGTTTCGGCTGACCAGTTCTCGGTCAGCGGCTTGTTTTCGGACACTGCACTTCCTTCAGAACTGAGCTGTTTGCGCCAGTTGGACAAAGACATTTCGCTGACCCCTTCGCGCCGGGAAACCTCGGCCATCGACAGGTTCAGCGGGGGAAGCAGCATTTTGAGTAATGCGGCTCTGCGTTCAGGTGAATAGTACGGCACGACCAGTCTCTTTCCGCCCCCGATATACTTTTTTAGGAAAAACCGGAGAGGCGACAACTATCCTGACACCGGGGGCCTCCGCCCACCCGAGCCTTGAGTGTGAAATACGTTTGTATGCGGTCATTGATAAACACATAGGGCTTGGACATTTGCAGTCCTCAGCTAAAGCGCTTGTTGGCGATGCGGTCCCAGCCGCCAACTACATTGCCGGCCGCCACGCCATCGCTGCGTTTTTGCTGGGTGTACAGAATGCGGACGCGGCCGAAGTTGATTTGCACGTGTTCCAGCGGCTCGCCGCTTTCCCCGCTTTGGCTGAAGTCAGAAATGATGACTTCTTCGAGGCGCACTTCGTAGTATTTGAGCTTCTCGCCGCCAGCCCGGTACAGGCACAACGTGAGGTCCTTAATGTGCGTGCCGGCGCAACTGGCCTCAAACAACGCAGCGCTGGATTTGTCCAGGCGCTTGCTGAAGCTGAAGTCGCTGAGGCTGGCCCGACCCGAGCCTGCGCCGCCGTTCGAGCTGGCGGTGGCCGATGTGCTTTGGCTGACGCCGAAGTCGTAGGCGACGATTTCCATCCAGCCCTTGTGTCGCTCGTCCAGCGACTCGCCTTCGATCCCGTTCACCTTGATGAATCCGTCAAACGCCATGTGTTTCGTCCTTGCTGAGTTCAGGTCCAGCAAGGATAGGGAGAGGGCATTGGGCTTTGAAGCGCGGCGAGGGGGGCTGAAAGTGATTTTCAGAACGGTCCTACACTGGTCCCGTGGCACGTCTTACGGAAGATTCCGTAACGGGTAATGTTCGCCGCAGTAGTCGTTCAAAAGTGATGGGGAAGTGGCCGCATTCCCGTGGCGCGCAGAGGGTACGCGCCAACAGCACATACCCATGAGGGCTTACATCAAACCCGCGCCGTCTGCTTCTCGGTGGTCTCGGCCGGCGAGGCGTCGGCGAAGTGGTTGACTTGGCGCAAGGCCTTGAAACCGACCATCCAGGCGCCCACGACACTCAGTGTGCAGAGGCCGCCGATGATCGCTGCCGGCACGGCGCCCCAGAGCGCTGCGCTGCTGCCGGCGCGAAATTCGCCCAGCTCGTTGGACGAACCGATGAATAGCATATTCACGGCGTTGACCCGCCCGCGCATGTCGTCCGGCGTCGAGAATTGCACCAGCGTGGAGCGAATGTAGACGCTGACCATGTCTGCTGCACCGGCGATCATCAAGGCCAGCAGCGACAGCCAGAACAGCGTCGACAGGGCGAACACCAGATTGGCGACACCGAACACCGCGACGGCGATGAACATGACCAGACCGACGTGTCGATCAAAAGGCCGGAAGCTCAGGTAGAGACCGGTGCTGACCTCGCCCAGGCTCATCGCACTGCGCAGCGCGCCCAGCCCTTGGGGCCCCAGGTGCAGCACTTCGTGAGCATAAATTGGCAGCAGCGCTACCACGCCGCCGAGCAGCACGGCGAACAGGTCCAGGGAAATGGTGCCCAGGATGATGGGCCGCGAGCGGATGAACGCGATGCCTGCGGTGAAGCGCTTCCAGGCCGTGGACTCGAGAATTTGCTTCTTGCCGGCGTACAGCACCGGCACGCGGATCAGCAACAGCACGCCGGCGATAAAGCTGGCCATGCACACGGAATAAGTCAGCCCGCCGCCGCCCGCGGCGTACAGACCGCCGCCGACCAGAGGCCCGGCGATGGTGGCGATGCGCATGATCATGCTGTTGGTGGCGATGGCCGAGGCGAGTTTTTCGCGCGGGACGACTTGCGGCAGCAGGCTCTGCAGCGCCGGCCCGGTGAACGCCCGTGCGCAACCGAATAACGCCAAGGTGGCGTAGATCAGTCGCGTGTCTTGATGGTGCGTGACCGAGAACAGCATCAGCATCAGGCTGCACACCGCTTGCACCGACCAACTGATGCTCAGGATCAACTTGCGGTCGTAGCGGTCGATCAGGTCGCCGGCCGGCATCAACAGCAGCAGCATGGGAATGAACTGCGCCAGGCCCACATAGGCCAGCGAAATCGGGCTGCGGGTCATGTCGTAGACCTGCCAGGCAACCACGACCGCCTGAATCTGCATGGCGAAAACAGCGGCAAGGCGCGCGGTCAGGAAGGCGAAAAAGCCGGGCAGCCGCAGGGCGCTTTTAGCGGAGGATTCAGAGGACGGGGCGGGCGATTCGGGGCTCAAGGCTAGGCATCCATCGAAGCGAAAGACGGCCGAGAGTTATACACCGGTCTGGTGCCGTTCGCCGCTAGCTGTCAGGAATTTAATGATGGATGGTGCGGGATATGCTGCGTGCGCATGCAGGTCATGGGGGGCAGTTTTATGAAGTGACTGACGGCTCTTCCCGGCTAAAGCCGGTCCTACTGGCACACCAATTTCCGGATGAAACCGGTCTTGCTGACACACCAATTTCCGAATGAAACCGGTCCTGCTGACACACCGCTCTGTAGGAGCCGGCTTGCTGGCGAACGCGGAGTGTCAGACACATTCATGTCGATAGACGCCCTTTGTTCGCCAGCGAGCGGGCCCCTACGCAGCGGGTTTACGCGAAGGGTTGGCCCCAATCGCGCTGTCAGCGGCGAACCAGCAAAACCCCCGACTCCATGTGATGGGTATACGGGAACTGATCAAACAGCGCGCACCGCTCGACCCGGTGGGTGTCGTGCAGCTGTGCGATGTTGGCGGCCAGGGTTTCCGGGTTGCACGAGATGTACAGGATGCGCTCGAAACGTCGCGTCAGTTCACAGGTGTCCGGGTCCATGCCGGCGCGGGGCGGGTCGACGAACACGCTGCCGAAGTCGTAGCTTTTCAGATCGATACCGGCCAGACGACGGAACGGGCGCACCTCATTCAGGGCTTCGGTCAGCTCTTCAGCCGACAGGCGCACCAGCGACACGTTATCCACACCGTTGTCCGCCAGGTTACTCAGCGCCGCATTGACCGACGTCTTGCTGATCTCGGTCGCCAGCACCTTGCGCACGCGGGTCGCCAACGGCAGCGTGAAGTTGCCGTTGCCGCAATACAGCTCCAGCAAATCGTCGTCGCGGTCGCCCAGCGCGTCATACGCCCAGCTCAGCATTTTCTGGTTCACCGTGCCATTGGGCTGGGTGAACGCGCCCTCCGGCTGGCGATAGCTAAAGGTGCGACCGGCGACTTCCAGCTCCTCGGTCACGTAATCGCGACCGATCACCAGACGCTGACCTTTCGAACGGCCGATCACGCTGACCTTCAGATCAGCCGCCAATTGCTCGGCCTCGACCTGCCAGGCGTCATCCAGCGGGCGGTGATAGCACAGGGTGATCATGCCCTCGCCGGCCAGCGTGGTCAGAAAGTCCACCTGAAACAGCTTGTGATTGAGCGTCTTGCTCGCCTCCCAACGATCCCGCAGCACCGGCATCAGCGCGTTGATCTGCTGGCTGGCGATGGGGAAGTCATTGATCAGGATCGGCGTGTGCTTGTCGCCCGGCGTGAACATGGCGTAGTGACGCTTGCCGTCGTCGCGCCACAGGCGGAACTCGGCGCGCAGGCGGTAATGCTCGCGCGGCGAATCGAAGACCTGAGGTTCCGGCGCCTCGAAAGGCGCCAGCAACTCGCGCAGGCGCGCGGCCTTCGCATCGAGCTGAGCGGTATAGCTTGCAGGGTCGAACGTAGAACTCATGGATAAAAGCCCAGCTTGATCACGAACAGGATCGACAGCACGACCAGCGCCGAATTCAGCTCGCGGGCCCGGCCTGACAACAGCTTGATCACGGTCCAGGAAATGAAGCCAAAAGCGATGCCGTTGGCGATCGAATAGGTGAATGGCATGGCCAGCGCGGTGATCACCACCGGTGCCGCTTCAGTGATGTCGTCCCAGTTGATTTCGGCCAGGCCCGAGGTCATCAACACGGCCACGAACAGCAGGGCAGGGGCAGTGGCGAATGCCGGAACGCTGCCGGCCAGTGGTGCGAAAAACAACGCCAGCAAGAACAACACCGCCACCACGATGGCCGTCAGACCGGTTCGCCCACCGGCGCTCACGCCCGCCGCCGATTCGATGTAACTGGTGGTGGTCGAGGTGCCCAGCAGAGAGCCGGCCATTGCCGCGGTGCTGTCGGCGATCAGCGCACGGCCCATCTTCGGCATGTGGCCGTCCTTGCCCATCAGGCCCGCGCGCTTGGCGACGCCGATCAGGGTGCCGGAGTTATCGAATAGGTCGACAAACAGGAAAGAGAAAATCACGCTGACCAGACCGATGTTCAGTGCGCCGGGAATGTCCAGTTGCAGGAAGGTCGGTGCCAGCGAAGGCGGCATCGATACCACGCCGCCAAACGGCGAGAAGCCCATCACAATAGAGATGATGGTGACGGCCAGAATGCCGATCAGCACGGCGCCGCGCACTTTCAGGGCTTCCAGGGCGACGATCAGCGCGAACCCCAGGGCCGCAAGAATCGGTGCCGGTTTGGCCAGATCGCCCAGGCCGACCATCGTTGCCGGGTTAGTGACCACGATGCCGGCGTTGTGCAGGGCAATCAGCGCCAGGAACAGGCCGATACCGGCAGCGATGGCCGAGCGCAGCGGCAGCGGGATGCTGTTGATGATCCATTCGCGGATGCGGAAGATCGACAGCAGGAAAAACATCACCGCCGAAATGAACACCGCGCCCAGCGCCACTTGCCAGGTGTGGCCCATGTGCAGCACGACGGTGTAGGTGAAGAAGGCGTTCAGGCCCATGCCCGGCGCGAGGGCAATCGGGTAGTTGGCGATCAGGCCCATCACGGTCGAACCAATGGCCGCGGCCAGACAGGTGGCGACAAAGATCGCGCCCTTGTCCATGCCGGTTTCGCCAAGGATGCTCGGGTTCACGAACAGGATGTAGGCCATGGCCAGAAAGGTCGTGACCCCGGCCAGAATTTCGGTGCGCACATTGGTGTTATGTGCATTGAGTTGAAACAACCGCTCCAGCATTTAAGGCTCCCCGGTGACGCTCCGCGTCATTTATTTAGTCGACTGAAACAGCAAAGCACAGCTCACCTAAACGGCTTGCACAAATTCTGCCAGTTGCAAAAAGCCGCGCATCATACCAGCAGCTCCGGGCGATGGGGCCTGGCGCTTGTCGCCGGATTGCAATTGTCCGGATTGACCTCGCCCCGCCGTTTGCTTCACGGCTTCAAAACGCCCGTCATAAACCCTGAACGTTTCCGAAAGCCCGCAAGTCGTACCCCTTAAGACGCAGATCACTGCGCTGATCGAGTACCTACCGTGAGGCTTCCCCATGAGTGCAAACAACGAACAGGCGTTCGCAGGGCATTCCATCGCTCTGACGTTGAACGGCCAGACCCGACAAGTGGACGTACAGCCCTGGACCACGCTGCTGGATATGCTGCGCGAGCAGCTCGATCTGGTCGGCACCAAAAAGGGCTGTGACCACGGCCAATGCGGTGCATGCACCGTGCTGCGCGACGGCAAACGCATCAATGCATGCCTGACCCTGGCGATCATGTGTGACGGCGCCGAGCTGACCACGATCGAAGGGCTTGCCGATGGCGATACGCTGCACCCGATGCAGCAAGCATTCATCAAACACGACGCTTTCCAGTGCGGCTACTGCACGCCCGGGCAGATCTGCTCGGCGGTAGGCCTGGCCAACGAAGGCCGCGCCAGCACCGATGACGAAGTGAAAGAGCTGATGAGCGGCAATCTGTGCCGTTGCGGCGCCTACAGCAACATCCGCGCGGCGGTGGTGGAAGTCTTGCCATCCATGAATGCCGCGGCGGATCAGGGAGGGCGCGGCCAATGAATCCCTTCAGCTACAGCAAGCCGTCCGACATCGCTCAGGCGGTCAATCTCGCCGGTCCTGCCAGCCGTTTCATCGCTGGCGGTACGAACCTGCTGGATTTGATGAAAGAAAACATCGCGCGCCCCGAGCACCTGATCGACATCACCGGCCTTCCGCTCAAAGACGTGCGTGCAACCGACAGCGGCGGCCTGATGATCGGCGCGTTGGTGAGCAACGCCGACCTGGCGTGGCACCCGCTGATCGAGCGCGACTATCCGCTGTTGTCCCAAGCCATCCTGGCCGGCGCATCGCCGCAGCTGCGCAACATGGCGAGCACCGGTGGCAACCTGTTGCAGCGCACCCGCTGCTACTACTTTTACGATTCGACCGTGCCGTGCAACAAGCGCGAGCCCGGCACCGGCTGCCCGGCAAAAGAAGGCCTGAACCGCATTCACGCGATTCTCGGTGCCAGCGATGCCTGCGTCGCGACGCACCCGTCGGACATGTGTGTGGCCCTGGCTGCCCTAGAAGCCCGCGTTCACGTTCAGGGTCGCGCCGGTGCCCGGGTTATCGAGTTTGCTGACTTCCACCGCTTGCCGGGGGATGCGCCGCAGCGCGATAACCAGCTCGCCGACGATGAACTGATCACCGCCGTCGAATTGCCCGCGCCACGTTTTCAGCAGCACAGCCACTATTTGAAGATCCGTGACCGCGCGTCTTATGCCTTTGCGCTGATCTCGGTGGCGGCGGCTGTTGAACTGGATGGCGACGTGATTCGTGATGTGCGCATCGCCCTCGGCGGCGTGGCCCACAAACCATGGCGTGACACGGCCGTCGAGCAGTCGCTCAAGGGGCAGCCGGTCTCGCGGGAAAACTTTGTTGCCGCTGCCGACGCGATGCTGCGCGACGCTCAGCCGCTGGCGCACAACGCTTTCAAGATCAAGCTGGCCCGCCGCGCGATCGTTCGCGCCCTGAGCGACGCCACCTTGGGAGGGACTGTTTAATGAACGCCAACACACCAATCCCGGGAAGCTCCCCGCTGGGCCAACCGATGGACCGCGTCGACGGTCGCCTGAAAGTTACCGGTCAGGCCCGCTACGCCGGCGAGTACCCGGAGGCCGGCTTGCTGCATGCCAGCGTGGTCTCCAGCACCATCGCCTCGGGCCGCGTCGTGCGCATTGATACCTCGCAAGCGCTGGCAGTTCCCGGCGTGGTGGCGGTCATCGACCACACCAACCGCCCGCACATCGCCAGTTATGACGAGGACTATCAGGACGCCGATTCGGCTGAAGGTTCGCCGTTCCGTCCCTTCTATAACGACCACGTGCTTTACAGCGGCCAGCCGCTGGCGCTGGTGGTGGCGGACACTCTTGAACTGGCGCGGCATGCCGGCTCCCTGGTGCGCATCGAGTACGAAACCAAGCCGCACCAGACCGACCTCAGCGTCGGCCAGAGTGATGCCCACACCGCACCGGCGGAAACGCCGAAGCCGCGGGGAGATTTTCCGGGGGCATTCGCTCAATCTGCGGTGACGGTCGACACCCACTACAGCACGCCGAACGAACACCACAACCCGATGGAGCCGCATGCTTCCACGGTGTTCTACAAGGCTGACGGCAGCCTGGAAATTCACGATAAAACCCAGGGCACGCAGAACTGTCAGGACTACCTGCACAGCGTGTTCGGTCTGGAGAAAGAGAAGATTCGCGTCCTTGCTGCCTTCGTCGGTGGCGCATTCGGGTCCGGGCTGCGCCCGCAGTACCAGCTGCCGCTGGCCGTCATGGCGGCGCTGAAACTCCAGCGCTCGGTCCGCCTGACGCTGACCCGCCAGCAGATGTTCACCTTCGGCTACCGTCCACAAACCCTGCAGCACATGCGCCTCGGCGCTTCCAAAGACGGCAAGCTGATGGCGATCGCCCATGACGTCATCGGCCAGACCTCGCGTTTCGAAGACTTCACCGAGCACGTCGTTGAATGGAGCGGCATGCTCTATCAGTGCGACAACGTGCAGTTAAATTACGAGCTGGCGCCGCTGGACGTTTACACGCCGCTGGACATGCGCGCACCAGGCGCCGCGTCCGGCATGGTCGCGCTGGAATGTGCGATGGACGAGCTGGCCATTGCGGCGGGCATCGACCCGGTGCAGTTGCGGATTGCCAACTTTGCCGAGAGTAACGGCAACGAAGGCAAGCCGTATTCCAGCAAAGAACTCCTGGCCTGTTACGAACAAGGCGCCGAGCGCTTTGGCTGGAGCAGGCGCAACCCCGAGCCGCGCAGCATGCGTCAGGGCCGGCAGCTGGTGGGTTGGGGCATGGCCGGCGGTGTATGGGAGGCCATGCAAATGCCGGCCAGCGCCAAGGCCAGTATCGACAGCAGCGGCAAGATCACCGTGAGCAGCGCCACCACTGACATCGGCACCGGCACCTACACGGTCATGACTCAGATCGCTGCCGAGGCTGCCGGTGTGAGTCCGCAAGATGTCACGTTCGTGCTGGGTGATTCTTCGCTGCCAACGTCGCCGTTGCAGGGTGGCTCGTTCACCGTATCGTCCGTGGGCACGGCGGTGCAGCAGGCCTGCCGTGCGTTGCGCGCCAAGTTGCTCGACGCTGTGCGCATGGCGCATCCGCAATACGCGGTGGTCGACATGGCCGATGTCGGTTACGGCGACGGTTATCTGCTCATCGATGATCAGCGTTTTGCGTATGCCGACATCGTGCGCGAGTCGTCCCACGAGACGCTGGAAGTGCAGATAGACGCCAAACCTGACGACAAACGCGAGGGTTATTCGACGGCGACGCACTCGGCGGTGTTTGTCGAAGTGTTGGTGGACGAAGACCTGGGCACCATCCGCGTTAACCGTGTGGTGGACGCTGTTGCGGCGGGCCGCGTGGTGAACTCGAAAACCGCGCGCAGCCAGATTCTCGGTGGCGTGGTCTGGGGCATTGGTCAGGCGTTGCAGGAAGAGAGCCAGACCGACCACACCCTCGGGCGCTTCATGAACCACAGCCTGGCCGAGTACCACATTCCGGTGAACGCGGACATCGGCGAGATCGACGTGTTGTTCGTGGAAGAGAACGACAGCATCGTCAATGACCTGGGCTCCAAGGGTGTGGGCGAGATCGGCATCGTCGGCGTGGCATCGGCCATCGCCAATGCCATCTATCACGCCACGGGCAAGCGGGTTCGGGAATTCCCGATTACGCTGGATAAAGTGCTGTAACCCACGCCCTACCTCGTACCTTGATCGTTCCCACGCTCTGCGTGGGAACGATCAGACGCTGTACCTTGTAGGAGCGCGCTTGCCCGCGATGGCGGTGTGTCAGAGAACGATTACGTCACTGACACACCGCGTTCGCGGGCAAGCGCGCTCCTACAGTCCTTCTGCTGTGCCTTCCACCCCCCCTCATTCAATGTCGCCCCAGTGCAAGCACAGGTCGCGCTGGTGCGCTTGTTGCTCAGGCCTGCTGCGTACTTTGCATCAACGTGGCAGCCACCGAATTGCCGTGGGTCTTCAAGCATTGAAAAACTGCCGAAAAGAGCTGAATAAAATAACGAGCCGACCCGAGGAGCACCCATGAAGTCATTTATTCGTCCTATCAGTTGCGCTGTGTTGATTTTGAGCAGCACCGCGCTGCTGGCGGCGGAGCCCGCCAAATGCCAGAACGTGCGCATGGGTGTGGTCAACTGGACAGACGTCGTCGCCACCAGCGCTGTCGCTGAAGTGCTGTTGCAGAACATGGGGTACGAGGTCAAACAGACCAGCGCCGCCCAGCAAATCGTCTTCGGCGGTTTGCGTGACGACCGGCTCGATGTGTTCATGGGCTACTGGAAGCCGGCGATGGACAAGAACATCGCGCCCTTTGTAGCGGCCAATCAGGTCAAGGTGCTCGACGTGCCGAGCATGAGTGATGCCCAGGCAACCCTCGCTGTACCGGATTACGTGGCGTCAGGCGGGCTGAAAACCTTCGGCGACATCGCTAAATTCAAGGACAAGCTGGGTGGCAAGATCTACGGCATCGAGCCCGGCACCGGTGCCAATGCCAACATCAAAGGCATGATCGAGAAAAACCAGTTCGGGCTCGGTGGCTTCCAATTGGTCGAGTCCGGCGAGGCTGGCATGCTTGCGGCGGTGCAGCGTGCGATCAAGCGTAATGAATGGGTGGTATTCGTTGGCTGGACCCCGCACCCGATGAACATCAACATGAAGATCGCTTACCTGACCGGCAGCGAAGACGTGTTCGGTCCGGGCGAAGGCGCGGCGACCGTTTCCGTGGTCACCGCGCCGGATTACGCGGCTCGCTGCCCGAACGTCAGCAAGCTGATGAGCAACCTGAAGTTCACCGCCGCGCAGGAAAGCCAGATGATGGTGCCGATCATGGACCGCAAGGCGCCGACCGACGTTGCTCGCCAGTGGCTCAAGGATCATCCTGAAGACATGAAGCGCTGGCTGGATGGCGTGACGACCTTTGATGGCAAAGACGCAGCGTCCGCCGTGCAAGTGGCGGTGAACAAGTAACCAAGCAGGCCTGGCCAAGGGCTCGGGCTGGAGCCGCCAATGTCCACGTCTTACCCGCTGTCCCCCGAAATGTCGGCGTTCGTGACCAAAACGCTGAGCTTCAGCAGCGCGTCCGAGGACATTGCCGAGCAGCGCCGCGCGTATTCGCGGATGAGTGAAGCGTTCACGCCCACCCGTCCGGCCCACCTTGATGTCATGGATTTCAGCCTCGGCGGCGTGGCGGTGCGCAGTTACCGGCCTCAGCGGCTTTCCCTCGAACATCCGGCGCCGTGCGTGATGTACATCCACGGCGGCGGCTGGGTGGTGGGCGATCTCGATTCCCATGATTTTCTGACCGCCGCCCTGGCGGCCGACCTCAACGCCGTCGTCGTCGCCGTGGATTACCGGCTGGCGCCCGAACACCCTTTTCCCGCGGGTTTCGGCGACTGTCTGGCGGTCTGGCATGGCTTGCAGATTCAGGCGCAGCGGCTGGACATCGACCCGCGCCGCATCGCCATCGCCGGGGACAGCGCCGGTGGCAATCTCGCCGCTGCGGTGTGTCTGGCATTGCGTGATTCCGGTGATCGTCAGCCGGCCGGGCAAGCGTTGATTTACCCGGAGCTGGGGGGCGCCGTTGATCTGCCCTCGCGCCGTGAATGCGCGGACGCACCGCTTCTTTCCACCGATGAACTGGCTTATTACCGGCAGCTGTACATGACCGCGGACGAACAATCGGCCTACGCCCGGCCACTCAACGCGGTGGACTTCCACGATCTGGCGCCTGCATTCATCGCCGTCGCGCAGTTCGATCCTTTGCGTGATGACGGCATCGCCTACGAGCGTGCGTTGCGTGAAGCGGGCGTACGCACCCAGTTCGATCCCGGGCTCGGGCTGCTGCATGGCAGCCTCAGGGCCAAAGGCCGTGTGCTGGAAGTCGACGCGCTTTATCAGCGCCTGGTCTCTGCGCTGTTGGGCTTTATTCGCGATCCGTTGTAGGGCCTTCCGCTTAGGCGTTGTAAGTGCTGCGCTGCAAATTCGCCCACTCTGTTCTGCTTCCCGCCAACTGCACCTTCCTGACAGGTGAGTCAACTCGCCACGCGACAAAAGACCACGCAGAGCAAGTGCCGAAATGGGACTACTCTTTGAATGTCAGCTGACCTGGATCAATACCTTGGCGTGTATTGGTCGAACTGGCCGCCTGACGCATCTCCCCGGTCGCCGACCTGAGCACGAATCCAGAGAACAAACGCCACACCTCGTACTCAATACACCGTGGGGGCAGTCGCTGCAGGCCCCGAGTCTGAAGCCAGTTCCACCTGATAGAGGAAGACCTATGTTCGGCTTAGAGGCGCTCGATCTCGCCCGAATCCAGTTTGCGTTTACCGTTTCATTTCACATTCTTTTCCCTGCCATCACCATTGGTCTGGCGAGCTTCCTTGCGGTGCTCGAAGGCTTGTGGCTGAAAACCCATGACAACACCTACCGCGACCTTTATCACTTCTGGTCGAAGATCTTTGCCGTCAACTTCGGCATGGGTGTGGTCTCGGGGTTGGTCATGGCCTACGAGTTCGGCACCAACTGGAGTCGCTTCTCCGACTTCGCCGGCGCTGTCACCGGTCCCTTGCTGACCTACGAGGTGCTCACGGCGTTCTTCCTCGAAGCGGGCTTCCTCGGCGTCATGCTGTTCGGCTGGAACCGCGTCGGCCGCGGCCTGCACTTCTTCGCCACCTCCATGGTGGCCGTCGGCACACTGATTTCGACCTTCTGGATTCTGGCCTCCAACAGCTGGATGCAGACGCCGCAGGGCTTCGAGATCGTCGATGGCCGCGTCATCCCGGTGGACTGGTTCGCGGTGATCTTCAACCCGTCCTTCCCTTATCGTCTGATGCACATGGCGATTGCCGCCTTCGTCGCCACGGCGTTTTTCGTCGGCGCATCGGCGGCCTGGCATCTGCTGCGTGGTCGCGACAACCCGGCGATCCGCAGAATGCTGTCCATGGCCATGTGGATGGCGCTGATCGTTGCGCCGATTCAGGCGATGGTGGGCGATGCTCACGGCTTGAACACCCTTGAGCACCAACCGGCCAAGATCGCAGCCATCGAAGGTCACTGGGAAAACGTCGGAGACGAGCCGACCCCGCTGATTCTGTTCGGCATCCCGGACATGAAAGAAGAGCGCACCAAGTACGCGGTCGAGATTCCGTACCTGGGCAGCCTGATTCTGACCCACAGCCTGGACAAGCAGATCCCGGCGCTTAAATCCTTCCCACCGGAAGATCGCCCGAATTCGCTGATCGTGTTCTGGTCGTTCCGCGTCATGGTGCTGCTGGGCATGCTGATGATCGCGGTCGGTCTGTGGAGCGCCTGGCTGCGCTGGCGCGGCGGGCTGTACACCAATCGCTGGTTCCTGCGTCTGGTGATGTGCATGGGGCCGGCCGGTCTCATCGCGATGCTGGCGGGCTGGTTCACCACCGAAATCGGGCGTCAGCCGTGGGTGGTTTACGGGCTGATGCGTACGACGAATGCAGTGTCCCGGCATAGCGTTGAACAGTTGAGCATTACCCTGGTGCTATTCGTCGTGGTGTATTTCATGCTGTTCGGCACGGGCTTCGGCTACATGATGCGTCTGGTACGCAAAGGGCCCAAAACCCATGAAGGTGACACTCCGGCAAACGGCGGACCAGGGCAGAAACGCACCCCGGCGCGTCCTCTCTCTGCTGCTGATGAAAGCAGCACGGACCACCGCAAAGACAGTCTGACTGAGGGGAACTGAGCCATGGATATCGATCTTCCACTGATCTGGGCCGTGATCATCATCTTCGGCGTCATGATGTACGTCATCATGGACGGCTTCGATCTGGGCATCGGGATACTGTTCCCGTTCATGAAGGACAAGACCGACCGCGACGTGATGATGAACACCGTCGCGCCGGTCTGGGATGGCAACGAGACCTGGCTGGTGCTGGGCGGGGCCGGCTTGTTCGGCGCCTTCCCGCTGGCCTACTCGGTTGTGCTTGAAGCGCTGTACCTGCCGTTGATCTTCATGCTGTTCGGGCTGATCTTTCGCGGCGTGGCCTTCGAGTTTCGCTTCAAGGCCACTGATCTCAAGCGCCACCTGTGGGACAAGGCGTTCATCGGCGGTTCGCTGGTGGCGACGTTCTTCCAGGGCGTGGCACTGGGCGCGTACATCGACGGCATTCCCGTGGTCGACCGTGCCTATGCCGGCGGTGGGCTGGACTGGCTGACGCCGTTCTCGGTCTTCTGCGGTCTGGCGCTGATCGTGGCGTACGCCTTGCTCGGTTGCACCTGGCTGATCATGAAGACCGAAGGGCCGTTGCAGAAAGCCATGCATGATCTGGCACGCCCCTTGGCGCTCGCGACATTGGTCGTCATGGCAATCGTCAGTCTGTGGACGCCACTGGCCCATCAGGCCATCGCCGATCGTTGGTTCAGCCTGCCAAACCTGCTGTGGTTCATGCCGGTGCCGGCACTGGTCATGCTGACGATGTACGGTCTGTTCAAAGCGGTGGCGCGCAACGCCAACTACGCGCCGTTCCTGTTGACGCTGGTGCTGATCTTCCTCGGCTACAGCGGTCTGGGCATCAGCCTGTGGCCGAACATCATCCCGCCAACAGTGTCCATCTGGGCCGCTGCCTCGCCGCCACAGAGTCAGGGTTTCATGCTGATCGGTACGCTGTTCATCATTCCGCTGATCCTGGGTTACACGTTCTGGAGCTACTACGTATTCCGCGGAAAAGTCACCCACGAACACGGCTATCACTAGCAGAAAGAGGCCCCGATTTATCGTCGGGGCCTGACTGCGCGATAAGAGGGTTTAGCGATGTCGGTTAAAGAATCTGTTCGGTACGAGGCTCCTCCCAAGCCACAGCGAGAGGTGGATCCCGCTCAAGGCAAGCCCCTTTGGCAGCGCATCGGCTGGCTGTTGATCATCTGGACCGGCAGCGTGCTGGCGTTGTTTGTGGTCGCCATGCTGCTGCGCATGTTCATGACTGCGGCAGGTATGAAGTCGCACTGAGTGTTTTTGACTCGATAAAAAACCCGCTTCGGCGGGTTTTTTTGAGCCTCACCTATGGAGGCCGCACGGAGAGCGCGACGAGCGCTATTTGCGGGCTTTAAGGACCACGAACTTCGGCGTCGCCGCCACTTGTTCCACGCCCCGGAACAACCGCGCCAGCTTGCTGTGATAGCCCAGATGCCGGTTGCCGACGATGTACATCGCGCCGCCGGTTACCAGCGCCGAGCGCGCCTGCTGGAACATCCGCCAGGCGAGGAAATCGCCGACCACTTGTTGCTGGTGAAACGGCGGATTGCAAAGGACGACGTCCAGCGAATCGGGTTCCTGCGCCGCCAGCCCGTCCCCGGCGTGTATCAGTGCCGGGCGCTCGCCGAGGGCCAGTCTCCAGTTCTCCTGCGCCGACTGCACCGCCATGAACGACTCGTCCACCAGCGTGTAATGCGCGTCGGGGTTGTCCAGCGCGCTGGCGATGGCGAGCACACCATTGCCGCAACCCAGATCGGCGACCCGCGCCGAGCCCAGGCCCTTGGGCAGATACGGCAGGAAAGCCCGCGTGCCGATGTCCAGACCGTCACGGCAGAACACGTTGGCGTGGTTGATCAACTCGACTTTCGGCTCGTCCAGGGTGTAACGGGTGGGGTAGGGCGAGGGCTGGACGGTTTTGGCTTCAGGGGTGCACAGCAGCAGTCGGGCCTTCTTCACCGCAAGCGATGCCTGCACCGGGCCGATGTACTCTTCCATCAGCTCGCCAGCCGAGCGCGGCAGGTGCTTGATCATGCCGGCAGCGACGACTTTGGCGTTCGGTGCCAGTTGGCCCTGCAAACGAATCAGTTGTTCTTCCAGCAAGGCGAGGGTCTTCGGCACGCGAATCAGCACCCAGTCAAAGGGGCCGTTCAACGGTGCACTGGCGGGGATCACCGGCACGGCGTCATAGGTCAGGCCGTTGCGCACCAGGTTCTTTTCCAGCGCCTGAGCGCCGAGATACGAATCTGTGCTGCTGACCACCGTGGCGTGGGGCGCGAGACTCGCCGCCAGTGCGCCGAAACTGTCATTGAGCACCAGCACCCGCGTTTGTAGCGTCACGCCCTGCTCAGCGACGTGGTGAAGCAGGTATTCGTCGGCGGCATCGAAGGCCTGCAAGGGCTCATCCGATTGTTCCGGCTGGCGGATCAGGTCGAGCTGGGCAAACGGGGTGGTAAGCAGGGGCATGGGCAGAGCAGTTCCAGTCGTTGATGGCGCGATCGGCGTGTTGGCGCAAGTTGCACCAGCGCCGGCATGTCCAGGTTCGCGAAGCCGGAGATTTTACGTGTTTTCTGCCCGCCCGCACCGGGCTTTTCGTCTTGGCTTCGCCCCAGCTTCGTCTTGCGCCTAAATCACACCGTCTTTCGTCGCCTGGACCACCGCCGACATCTTGTTGCAGGCGCCGATCTTCTGGATGGCCTTGCCGACGTGGAAATTAACGGTGCGCGCAGTGACATCAAGGATCAACGCGACTTCTGCCGCTGTCTTGCCCGTAGCAGACCACTTCAATACCTCCACCTCTCTCATCGTCAGGCCCTTGTAGGTCAGGTTCTCCTCGCTCGTTGTGCACTTGTCTCCCAGCCTCCGGATTTTCACAGCGTGCCTCCTTGCCTAGTTTTGATCGTCCTGATCGAAGTCTAGGAAACAATCACGGCCTCAAAGGGAGTGTGGATCGGGGGCGCGCCCGAGCAACACCTGATGAGCCGCCGTCATGATTCCTAAAGGTTATTAAAATCAATTGGTTAGAGAGAAATCATGTCTCGAGGCCAACCAGTTCGCGATAACGCCGATAGCGAAATACTCTAAAAATCGCGCGGTCCGTCGCGGATATCACTACAAACCGACGGTGTTTATCGCGCCGGGTTTGCGGGACACTGTTCACCCTTTTTCACGAGACAGGAGCCAGGAGCGCCCCATGACTGCCAGTGCAGAAAAATTCACCCGGCAAACGCTGCTGGACGTTACCCCGCTGACTCCCAGTCTCTTTACCTTTCGCACCACCCGCGATCCCGGTTTCCGCTTCACGGCGGGACAATTTGCACGTCTGGGCGTGACCAAACCCGACGGCACGACGGTGTGGCGGGCGTACTCGGTGGTGTCCTCGCCCTTCGATGAATTTCTCGAATTTTTCTCCATCGTGGTGCCCGACGGCGAATTTACCAGCGAGCTGAGCCGGCTTCGTCAGGGCGACACGCTGATGGTGGAAAAACAGGCGGTGGGTTACCTGACCCTTGATCGCTTCACTGATGGTCGCGACCTCTGGATGTTTTCCACAGGCACCGGCGTAGCGCCGTTCCTGTCGATCTTGCAGGACTTCGAGGTCTGGGAAAAATTCGAGCGCATCATCCTGGTGTACAGCGTCCGCGAGTCCCGGGAACTGGCGTACCAGCAGCTCATTGCCGAGCTGACCCAGCGCGAGTACCTGGCCGAGTACGCGCACAAGTTCACGTTCATCGCCACGGTGACGCGGGAACCGCATCCCGGTGCACTCAACGGAAGAATTACTACGCTGATCGAGAACGGTGAGCTGGAGAAGGCGGCCGGCGTTGCGCTGACGCCCGAGCACTCAAGGGTGATGATCTGCGGCAACCCGCAGATGATCGAAGACACCCGTGCAGTGCTGAAGACCCGCGACATGCGCCTGGCGCTGACGCGCAAGCCGGGTCAGATTGCGGTGGAGAATTACTGGTAGGTCGGTCCCGCTGAAGACACCGCAAAATCACTGTAGGAGCGCGCTTGCCCGCGAATGCGATCTGTCAGTGATTTCTGCCTCGTCTGACACACTTTGTTCGCGGTCAAGCTCGCTCCTACCCATGTCTCTGGCGGCAAAGTTGTGGCCGCTGCTACCGTCAGTGTCCTTAAACGAACCGGTCAGGCGTCACCGGCAGTGGCGCAGCTGGCTTGTTGTTCTGCTCTTTCAGCAGATCGCGGATTTCGCCCAGCAGCAGCTCTTCCTTGGTCGGCGTTGGCGGCAGGGTCGGTGCCTTGGCCTCTTCGCGTTTCAGGCGGTTGATCGCCTTGACGCCCATGAAGATGGCGAATGCCACGATGATGAAGTCGATTACCGTTTGAATGAATTTGCCGTAGGCCAGCAACACTGCAGGGGCGGTTCCTTCTGCGGGGCGCAGCGTTACTGCCAGATCACTGAAGTCCACGCCGCCGATCAGCAACCCCAGGGGCGGCATGACTACATCGCCGACGAACGACGAAACGATCTTGCCGAATGCCGCGCCGATGATGATACCGACGGCCATGTCGACGACGTTTCCTTTTACGGCAAAGGCTTTGAACTCGCTTAGTACGCTCATGGGTGTATTCCTTTGTTACAGATGACAGTGGTAAGTGCAGTGTAAGTCAGCTAGCTGCATCTCGGTTAATCCATGCAATCGACCGGGTACGTCCCGGTAAGTTTTATTTAATCCTCCAAAAGCATGCATGCCCGCTAGCGTTGCGCCCGACAGTTTGACGCATCGGGTATGATTGCCCCCTTTTTACATCGGGGGTGTCATGGCCAAGGCCAAACGCATGTACGGCTGCACCGAGTGCGGCTCGACGTTTCCCAAATGGGCCGGCCAGTGCAGCGAATGCGGCGCCTGGAACACCCTCGTTGAAACCGTGATCGACAACAGCACGGCGGCGGCGCCCAGCGGTCGTTCCGGCTGGACCGGCCAACAGGCACAGATCAAAACCCTGGCCGAAGTCAGTGTCGAAGAAATCCCGCGTTTCTCCACCAACTCCACTGAACTTGACCGCGTCCTCGGCGGCGGCCTTGTGGATGGCTCGGTGGTGTTGATCGGCGGCGACCCCGGCATCGGTAAGTCGACCATTCTGTTGCAGACCCTCTGCGCCATCGCCGAGCGCATGCCGGCGCTGTACGTCACCGGCGAAGAGTCGCAGCAGCAGGTTGCGATGCGTGCCCGTCGGCTCGGCTTGCCCCAGGACAAACTGCGGGTCATGACCGAGACCTGCATCGAAACCATCATTGCCACGGCGCGCATCGAGCAACCGAAGGTCATGGTGATCGACTCGATCCAGACCATCTTTACCGAACAGCTGCAGTCAGCGCCCGGCGGCGTCTCCCAAGTCCGAGAGAGTGCTGCGTTGCTGGTGCGCTACGCCAAGCAGAGCGGCACCGCGATCTTTCTGGTAGGCCACGTCACCAAAGAAGGCGCGCTGGCCGGGCCTCGCGTGCTGGAGCACATGGTCGACACCGTGTTGTATTTCGAGGGCGAGTCCGACGGCCGCCTGCGTTTGCTGCGCGCAGTGAAAAACCGCTTCGGTGCCGTCAACGAGCTGGGCGTCTTCGGCATGACCGACAAGGGCCTGAAAGAAGTCTCGAACCCTTCGGCGATTTTTCTCACACGAGCGCAGGAAGAAGTCGCGGGTAGCGTGGTCATGGCTACATGGGAGGGCACCCGGCCGATGCTGGTCGAGGTGCAGGCATTGGTCGATGACAGCCATCTGTCCAACCCGCGTCGCGTCACCTTGGGGCTGGATCAGAATCGGTTGGCCATGCTGCTGGCCGTGCTGCATCGCCACGGCGGCATCCCCACCCATGACCAAGACGTGTTTCTCAACGTCGTCGGCGGGGTGAAAGTGCTGGAAACCGCTTCCGACCTGGCCCTGATGGCCGCCGTCATGTCCAGCCTGCGCAACCGTGCGCTGCCAGGCGACTTGCTGGTATTCGGCGAAGTGGGCTTGTCGGGCGAAGTACGGCCCGTGCCCAGTGGTCAGGAGCGACTCAAGGAAGCGGCCAAGCACGGCTTCAAACGCGCCATCGTGCCCAAAGGCAACGCCCCGAAAGAGTCGCCGCCGGGCTTGACGGTGATTGGCGTGACGCGCCTCGATCAAGCGCTGGACGCGTTGTTCGAATAACGCGGCACGGCCTATAGATGTATCAGTGCCCCGAGCTCGCGCTCCAGTTCATCGTGATCGGCAAGATTGAGTTCGATCAGTCGACGCAGGTGCGTCACTGAATCGAGCTCGATGTGCTTGCACACAAATCCCAGGTGATTGTGATCATCGTGGGTCAGCTGCACTTCCATCACCACGTCAATACCGTCCTGCAACTCGATGTCGACCATGAAGCGCTTGTTGGGATCGCCCTCCCAAGGCGAGGGTTTCTCGATCAGCAGCCCCTTGAGCGACAGGTCGATCAGCTGAACCGTCCAGGTCTGGCCGCTCTGGCTGAGTTTGGTTTTCGCGTCGAATGCAACGCGTTTGAAACGACGACGTTCGTTGTGGTTATCGGTCATTACGCAGCTACTCCTTCAGCGCCTGAAGCGCCCACTGCGTTGACTATAGGACAAATATCGCGCTAGACCATCGTGGGGGTAGCCTTTCGCTCCGGCGGCGCTAAACTCCGCTTGCCGAACAAAAATAAGTCCACTCAGTTGGAAACAAAAAAATGAAGAATAATAATGGTCTGCTGCGCCACGTGCCCTGGCTGATGGTTGCGATCCTTGGGGCCTGGGCGCTGGGAGTGGTTGCATTGCGTCGCGGGGAGGCGATCAACGCACTCTGGATTGTGGTCGCCGCAGTGGCCATTTATCTGGTCGCTTATCGCTATTACAGCCTGTTCATCGCAACCAAAGTCATGCAACTCGACCCGACCCGGGCCACCCCCGCGGTGCTCAAGAACGATGGGCTCGATTACGTTCCTACCAACAAACACATTCTCTTCGGTCACCACTTCGCTGCCATTGCCGGTGCTGGCCCGCTGGTCGGTCCGGTGCTCGCCGCGCAGATGGGCTATCTGCCCGGTACGCTGTGGCTGATCGCCGGTGTCGTGCTGGCGGGTGCGGTTCAGGACTTCATGATCCTGTTCCTGTCCACGCGCCGTAACGGTCGCTCTCTGGGCGACATGGTCCGCGAAGAAATGGGCCGCATTCCCGGCACCATCGCGTTGTTCGGCTGTTTCCTGATCATGATCATTATCCTCGCGGTGCTGGCGCTGATCGTCGTCAAGGCACTGGCCGAGAGCCCATGGGGCATGTTCACGGTCATGGCGACGATTCCGATCGCGATGTTCATGGGTATCTACATGCGCTTCATCCGCCCGGGCCGTATTGGCGAGATCTCGGTGGTGGGCGTGGTGCTGCTGCTGCTGTCAATCTGGGTCGGTGGTCTTGTGGCAGCGAGTCCTGAGTGGGCGCCGATGTTCACGTTCACTGGCATACAGATCACCTGGATGCTGGTCGGCTACGGGTTTGTCGCGGCCATGCTGCCGGTCTGGCTGGTGTTGGCGCCTCGCGATTACCTGTCCACGTTCCTGAAGATCGGCACCATCATCGCGCTGGCGATCGGCATTCTGATTCTTGCGCCTGAGCTGAAAATGCCTGCGCTGACCCAGTTCACCGACGGCACCGGTCCGGTCTGGAAAGGCACCCTGTTCCCGTTCCTGTTCATCACCATTGCCTGTGGCGCGGTGTCCGGTTTCCACGCGCTGATTGCTTCGGGCACTACGCCGAAGCTGCTGGATAACGAAGTCAACGCCCGTTACATCGGTTACGGCGGCATGCTGATGGAGTCGTTCGTGGCGATCATGGCCATGGTCGCGGCTTCGGTCATCGAGCCAGGCGTGTACTTCGCGATGAACAGCCCTGCGGCCATCGTCGGCTCGGACGTCGCTTCGGTCGCGCAAATGGTCAGCAGCTGGGGCTTCCTCATCACGCCGGATCAATTGACCGCTGTGGCGAAGGACATCGGCGAAAATACCGTGCTGGCCCGTGCCGGCGGCGCACCGACGCTGGCAGTGGGTATCGCGCAGATCCTGCACCAAGCGTTCCCGGGTCAGAACACCATGGCATTCTGGTACCACTTCGCGATTCTGTTTGAAGCGCTGTTCATCCTGACGGCAGTCGATGCCGGTACCCGTGCCGGCCGTTTCATGCTGCAGGACCTGCTGGGCAGTTTCGTGCCTGCGCTGAAACGCACCGAGTCCTGGACCGCCAACGCCATCGGCACCGGTGGTTGCGTCGCGCTGTGGGGGTATCTGCTGTATCAGGGCGTGATCGATCCGCTGGGCGGGATCAACACCTTGTGGCCGCTGTTCGGTATCTCCAACCAAATGCTCGCGGGTATCGCGCTGATGCTGGCGACGGTTGTGCTGATCAAAATGAAGCGTCAGCAGTACGTCTGGGTGACCATTCTGCCGGCTTCGTGGCTGCTGATCTGCACCGTGACGGCGGGCTTCATCAAGCTGTTCGACCCGAGCCCTGCGATTGGCTTCCTGGCGCTGGCTAAGAAATACAGCGCGGCGGCAGACGCCGGTCAGGTGCTGGCCCCGGCCAAGACCATGGACCAGATGCAGCACGTGATCTTTAACGCTTACACCAACGCTACCCTGACCACGCTGTTCCTGTTCGTTGTCTTGAGCATTCTGTTCTATGCGCTGAAGGTCGGTCGTCAAGCGTGGGTCAAGAAAGAGCGTACCGACAAGGAATCGCCCTTCCAGGCCTTCCCGGAAACCCATTGAGTGCGCTGTAACGCGAGGAGCTGTCTATGTTCAACGATCTGAGTCGTTTGGGTAAGTATCTCGGTCAGGCTGCTCGCCTCATGGTGGGCATGCCCGATTACGACAACTACGTTGAGCATATGCAGAAGACTCACCCGGACAAGCCGGTGATGTCCTACGAGGCGTTCTTCCGGGAGCGTCAGGACGCACGTTACGGCGGGAAGGGCGGGCCCAAGTGCTGTTAATGGATTGATTCCTGCAACGCCGTTTCAACAACGCGCCACGCCAGTCGTGGCGCGTTCGCCTCTGCCACTTCCACCGGCAGCCGTTCCACCGTGTAGGAGCGCGCTTGCCCGCGAAGGCATTTCAACTGTTTCCGAAGAGGGTGCAGACAGATCGCATTCGCGGGCAAGCGCGCTCCCACAGTCTGAGCAGTGACATGTCAGGAGAACCCATGACCGCTTCGTACCCAATCCCCGTCACAATCCTCAGCGGCTTTCTCGGCGCCGGCAAAACCACCTTGCTGCGCCATCTGCTCAAGGAAGAGCACGGTCTGAAGATTGCCGTGATCGAAAACGAATTCAGTGACGCCGGCGTCGACACCCAACTGCTGGGCGATGAGCCCGTACAGGTCATGACCCTGTCCAACGGCTGCGTCTGCTGCACCATCCACACCGACCTGACCAAAGCGCTGTATCTGCTGCTGGAACGCCTCGACAGTGGCGAGATCGCGTTTGATCGGCTGGTGATCGAATGCACCGGCCTGGCAGACCCTGCACCGGTGGCGCAGACCTTCTTCATCGACGAGGAACTGCGCGAGCGCTACATCCTTGACGGCATCATCACCCTGGTCGACGCCGCCCATGCCGACACGCACCTGGAGCAGACCATCGCCCAGGCGCAGATCGGCTTCGCGGACCGTCTGCTGGTGAGCAAGACCGATCTGGTGGATGAGGCGACCTTCAACGCATTGAGCGAGCGCTTGACCCGCATCAACCGTCGCGCACCGATCCGCGTGGTCGAGCACGGCAAGATCGATCTGGCCGAGTTGCTGGATGTGCGCGGCTTCAACCTCAATGCAGACATCGGCGGGATGACCCTGCGCCCGGCAGCGCCGGCAGGCCGCTCCATCGACCGGATCAGCAGCCTCGTCATGCGCAGTGAACAGCCGCTGGATATCGACAAGCTCAGCACGTTCATGAACGAGTTGCTGGAAGAGCACGGCAAACAACTGCTGCGCTACAAAGGCGTGCTAAGCATCGCCGGCGAGGATCGCAAGCTGGTATTCCAAGGCGTGTTGAAGTTGTACGGCTTTGATTTCGACGTAGAGTGGACGCAAGGCGAAAAGCGCGAAAGCGTGATCGTGTTCATTGCCGATGAACTGCCGGAGGAGAAGATCCGGGCGGGGTTTTCGAAGGTGGCGGCGGGTTGAGTCCGCGCCACGCTGCCGATCAACTGTAGGAGCGCGCTTGCCCGCGAACGCGTCATATCAGATATGTCTATGGTGACTGACACGCCGCCTTCGCGGGCAAGCGCGCTCCTACAATGAAACGCGGCGCATGAAAAAGCCCGGCTCAAGAGCCGGGCTTTTTCATGCAACTGCTACTGCGTCAGATCAAGCGCCGTAAACCGGCAGCTTGGCGCAGATGGCCTGGACCTTCTCACGAACGGCGTTGATCACCGCTTCGTTGTTCAGGTCGTCCAGGATGTCGCAGATCCAGCCAGCCAGTTCCTTGCACTCTGCTTCTTTGAAGCCGCGGGTGGTCACGGCCGGGGTGCCGAAGCGCAGGCCGGAGGTGACGAACGGGGAGCGTGGATCGTTTGGCACCGAGTTCTTGTTCACGGTGATGAACGCTTTGCCCAGTGCGGCGTCGGCGTCTTTACCGGAGATGTCCTGCTTGATCAGCGACAGCAGGAACAGGTGGTTTTCAGTACCGCCGGACACCACGTCGAAACCGCGCTCGATGAACACGCCGGCCATGGCCTTGGCGTTTTTCACCACTTGTTCCTGGTAGGTCTTGAACTCAGGCTGCAGCGCTTCCTTGAAGCAGATCGCCTTGGCCGCAATAACGTGTTCCAGAGGACCGCCCTGGCCGCCCGGGAAGACAGCGGAGTTCAGCTTTTTCTCGATCTCGGCGTTGGCGCGGGCCAGGATCAGGCCGCCGCGTGGGCCGCGCAGGGTTTTGTGGGTGGTGGTGGTGACGACGTCAGCGAACGGCACCGGGTTCGGGTACACGCCTGCAGCGACCAGACCGGCCACGTGAGCCATGTCGACGAACAGATAAGCGCCGACCTTGTCAGCGATGGCGCGGAAACGCGGGAAGTCGAGGATCTGCGAGTAGGCCGAGAAACCGGCAATGATCATCTTCGGTTTGTGCTCGACCGCCAGACGCTCGACTTCGTCGTAGTCGATCAGGCCGTTGCCGTCGATGCCGTACTGAACGGCGTTGTACAGCTTGCCCGAGGAAGAAACGCTGGCGCCGTGGGTCAGGTGACCGCCGTGGGCCAGGCTCATGCCCAGGATGGTGTCGCCCGCATTGAGCAGCGCGAGGTACACCGCGCTGTTGGCCTGGGAGCCTGCGTGTGGCTGGACGTTGGCGTAATCGGCGCCGAACAGTTGCTTGGCGCGGTCGATGGCCAGTTGCTCGACGATGTCGACGTATTCGCAGCCGCCGTAGTAACGCTTGCCTGGGTAGCCTTCAGCGTATTTGTTGGTAAGGACCGAGCCTTGGGCTTCCATGACGGCCGGGCTGGTGTAGTTCTCCGAGGCGATCAGCTCAATGTGATCTTCCTGACGCTTGGCTTCCTGTTCCATAGCGGCGTACAGGTCGGAGTCGTACTTGGCGATGGTCAAATTACGGCTGAACATGGCGGTCCTCGGGGGGCGGGCAGTAGAAAAGGGGGGCATTCTAACCTATCGGGTTTTATCTGGCATATGAAAGCGGGTCATGTGCGGGACGAGCGGTTTTCATGCGAGGGAATGACTGGCGAATGACCTTGTAGGAGCGCGCTTGCCCGCGATGCGATTTTGGGTCAGACACATTTGTATTGGATGTACGAATGATTCGCGGGCAAGCACGCTTCTACAGGGGCGCTTTGCTCTTTCAATCCAGCATAAACAGCGCGTCGTTGCTGAACTGCGCCTCGAATCGCGTCGCGGGCATGGGGCGGCCGAATAGATAGCCCTGCACTTCATCGCAGCCGTGTTCGCGCAGAAACTCCAACTGCTCGTGGGTCTCGACGCCCTCGGCGATCACCGACAGATTGAGGCTGTGAGCCATGGCGATGATCGCCCGGGCGATTTGCGCGTCTTGCTCGCCGGACGGCAGGCCATCGACGAACGTGCGGTCGATCTTCAGCACATCAATGGGGAATTGCTTCAGGTAATTCAGCGACGAGTAGCCAGTGCCGAAGTCATCAACCGCGATGCTCAGCCCCAGTCGCTTGAGCCCGGCCAGAATCTGCATGGCTTCGCTCACCTCACGCATCAGAATGCTCTCGGTCAGTTCCAGTTCGAGGCAGGCAGGCGGCAGGCCGACTTCCTGGAGGATGCCGGCGATGCGCGTGCCCAGCTGACCGTCCGAAAACTGCCGTGCGGAAATGTTCACCGACACCTTCGGCACGCGAACCCGCGCCAGATGCCACTCGCGCAGCTGGCGGCAAGCTTCCCTGAGCACCCATTCGCCGACTTCGACCACCAGCCCGAGCTCTTCGAGCACCGGGATGAACTCCACGGGCGGCACAAGGCCCCGACGCGGATGACGCCAGCGCAGCAAAGCTTCGGCACCGGTCAGGCGCTTGCCGTCGCCACTGAACTGCGGCTGGTAATACAGCGTGAACTCGCCCTGCTCCAGGGCATGGCGCAGGTCGCTTTCCAGCTCCAGACGCTCAAGGGCGCTGGCGTTCATGTCGGCTTGATAGAACTGGAAGTTGTTCTTGCCGCGTTCCTTGGCGTGATACATCGCCGTATCGGCGTTCTTCATCAACTGGCTCAGTTCGTTGCCGTCCTGAGGGCTGAGCGCGATGCCGATACTGGCCGTGACGAAAAACTCGCGGCCTTCCAGCACAAACGGTTTCACCAGGCTGGCAAGAATCTGTTCGGCCACATGAATCGCCCGGTTCAAGGCCGCTTGTTGGGTGGGACGGGGTTGCAGCAGCAGCGTGAATTCATCGCCGCCCATGCGCGCAACGGTATCGTCCTCGTCAACGCATCCGAGCAGGCGCAAGGCCATTTCCTTGAGCATGCGATCGCCGGCGGCATGACCCAAAGAGTCGTTGATCGGCTTGAAGCGGTCGAGGTCGAGGAACATCAACACCACCCACGTTTGCTGACGCTCGGCGTGTTGCAGCGCGCTGTGCAGACGGTCCTGGAACAGCGTGCGGTTGGGCAGATGGGTCAGTGCGTCGTAATAAGCCAGCCGATGAATGCGCTGCTCGCTGGCCTTGCGCTCACTGATGTCGCTGAAGAAACACACGTAGCTGGCCAAGTCGCCTTCATCGTCGAGCACTGCGGTAATCCCGACCCAGGCCGGGTAGTGCTCGCCGTCGCGACGCTTGAGCCACAACTCACCTTCCCAGCTTCCGCGCTGGCTCAGCTGCTTGAGGATGTAACCCAGGTGCGCTCCCTGCTGATTCTCGACAGTCAGCATCATCGGCAACTGATCCAGCACCTGCGACACGGCGTAGCCACTGACCCGGGTAAAGGCGTCGTTGGCCTGCACAATGTAGCCCGCAGGGTCGGTGATCAGAATGGCCGAAGTCGAGTGCTCGAATACCGTGGCTGCCATGCGCAGGTCTTTTTCGGCGCGACGCTGCTGACTGACATCACGTCCCACACCGAGAACACCTTCAAACGCCCCGGATTCATCCCACACCAGAACCAGACGCAGCTCCACGGGAATCTTGCGACCATCGGCGCGCAGGCAATCAAACAGGAACAATTGTGTGGTGATCTCGCTGCGCAGTTCCGCCAGCGCTTCGGGCTTGTTCAACGCTTTACTGATCCGCTGCAGCAGCGCGTTGAAGCCGCTGAGTTGCTGAGGGTTGGCGATGGTTGCTTTCCAGCCGTTCTGCAGAATCCACTCGGCGCTGTAGCCCAGCACGGAGTTGACGGAAGGGCTGATGTAGTTGGCCTGCAAAAGACGATCGGTGGAGAAAATCACATCGCTGATGCTTTCCGCCAGCATCCGGTAACGCTGTTCGCTTTCACGCAGGGACTGGCTGGCTTCCACTTGATCGGTGATGTCCTTGGCGACGCCCACAATGCGCCTGACCTGGCCGTCGTTGTCCGCCGCCAGCGCCTGTTCGCGGATGTCGAACAAGCGCCAGCTGTGATGCCGGTCACGAAAGCGCAGCTGACGATGAATCGTCTCGCTGCTGCCAGACTCGCCATGGGCGCGGCGTAATTGTTCATAGGCGCCGAGATCGTCCGGGTGCAGCAACAGCTCCCAGAAGTATTCGCCCATTTCGTCCAGTTCGGCCCGGCTATAACCCAGCGTCTCGCCCAAGTGGTGGTTGCTGTAAATCATTCGCCGCGTGACCACATCCTGTACATACAGATGGTCGGGAACCGTGCGCACCACATCCGACCAGAACCGTTCCCGCTCCTGCAGCGACAGCTCGGCCTGCTTGCGGTTGGTGAAATCACTGATGCTGAGGATGACGGCGTTGAAGTCTTCGGATTGGTCGGGCAGACGCATGACCAGCCAGAGATGCTGGTCACTGCCTTGGGCGCCGGGCAGCAGGATTTCGAGTTCCAGCTGACGTTTCCCGTCGAGGACGGCCTGGAGTATCTGCACTCCGATGCCGTTTCTGGCGCGGGGGCAGCCTTCAATCAGCTGCTGCCAGACATGCTGTGCCGATTCTGCCCGCAACAGTTGACCGGCGACCTGATTGACCTCGGTGATGCGCAACTGCTGAAGCAGGTCTCTTATTTGCTCAGGCTGGCTGATAAGGCGCGCGTTCAGTTCTTCGCCGGTGTTCACTTGCAGGTGCTTGAGATACGCCGGCAGACCGGAAAGGTCCAGTACGCACAGCGCGACGCCGGTGCCTTCGAAGATGTCTTTGTAGCGGCGACGGCTTTGATGCAGCTGCAGTTGGCGGCGGCGCAGGCTGCGCAACGCAAACAACGGAAGGATGGAACAGAGCAAGGCGAGCAGGCATTTGCCGATCAGCGGGAAGAGCAGCGTCTGGCGGGCCTTCTGCTGGTCGAACAAGCCGCGCAATTGCCAGTCGCTGTGGGTCAGCGGTTGCAGAAGGACGGTCTGCAACTCGCTGTCAGCGGACTGATCGGCGTCTTGCAGGTTTTTGTAAAGGGGGCGGTGACTGCTGAGATCTTCCAGCAGCCAGACGGGTTGGTAATCAAGATCGCTCTGGCGGGTCAGGGATTTCAGCATGTCGGGCTTGAGTCGCAGTGCCCAGTAGCGATCATTGCCGGAGCCGGAGCCGGAGCCGGAGCCGGAGCCGGGCTGACGGATGAACAGATAGAACGTCGAGGCGCTTGGGTCGTTGGCATAAAAGTACGGGTGACCCTGGATGACCGAATGCATCTGGGTCAAAAAGCCGACGTCTCGGGTCTCGCCGTCGCTGTCGGCGCTGACATTCCCGTCGCTGTCGAGCCAGACCAGGCTTTTCAGCGCCGGCATGGACTGACGCAGACTCGCCAATAAGGCCACCGATTGGTCTGCGGATGGCGCAGCGTCGTGTACCTGGTCGAGCACATTCAGCGCCACCTGCGCGTTCAGGGCCATGCCCAGGCTCAACCGGTCTGCGAGCTGCACGCTGTAGTCGATACTGCGCTTGTGCTGACGTTCCTGAGACTGCTGGAACTGCCCGATCATCTGCCACAACAACAGCATCAACATCATCAGAACCAGGACCACGAGCGCACCTCTGAGCACGCCTCTCAAAGGCACAGTCGTTGCGCTATCAGATGGGCGCAGGGGTGAGATGGGGGTCGGTTTGAACAAACTGTGATCCTGACTACTGGACTGAATCAGCATGTGCGATACGCACTATAAGCCCGGTGCGCAAAAGGCGGCTAGCATGCCACCGAGCTGTGGCTAAGTGCCAGCGCTATTGGCCCGGACGGTTTGCCCTGTTGCGTGCATTCGGGTAGCTTTGCGCCACGCGCGACGCGCCGGTTTCTGCACGGCGTGCCTGCATGTTTCAAAAGGCCTGCAAGCATTGCTCCAGCTTTAATACCGGTCCTCGGAAGTTTGTCCCGGCGGCGCCGATTCGGCTTTGATCAATTCAAGGCCCGGAATCGCGCTCCGGCAAGTTGCGGCGCGAAGATAAGCGCATTTTTTGCGACGCAGCACTAAGCTCGCGCCTTTATTCACAGTCTCATTCCAGGTTTTCATTCCATGGCTCAATACGTTTTTACCATGCACCGGCTGAGCAAAGTTGTTCCGCCGAAGCGGGAAATCCTGAAAAACATCTCCCTCTCGTTTTTCCCCGGCGCCAAGATCGGCGTCCTTGGGCTCAACGGTTCGGGTAAATCCACGTTGCTTAAAATCATGGCCGGCGTCGACACCGAGTTTGACGGTGAAGCGCGCCCGATGCCTGAGCTGAACATCGGCTACCTGCCGCAAGAGCCGCAGCTCGACCCGACCAAGACCGTGCGTGAAGTGGTCGAAGAAGCGGTCAGCGTGATCAAAAACGCTCAAGCGCGCCTGGACGAAGTCTATGCCGCTTACGCGGAGCCGGACGCCGATTTCGACAAGCTGGCGGCCGAACAGGCCAAGCTTGAGTCGATCCTGCAAGCCAGCGATGGCCACAACCTGGAGCGCCAGCTGGAAGTCGCCGCCGATGCGCTGCGTCTACCGGCCTGGGATGCCAAGGTCGAACACCTGTCCGGTGGTGAGAAGCGCCGTGTGGCCCTGTGCCGCCTGTTGCTGTCCGCCCCCGACATGCTGCTGCTCGACGAACCGACCAACCACCTGGACGCCGACTCCGTCGCCTGGCTCGAGCATTTCCTGCACGATTTCCCGGGCACCGTGGTTGCGATCACGCACGACCGGTACTTCCTCGACAACGTTGCCGGCTGGATTCTGGAACTCGACCGCGGCGCGGGCATTCCGTACGAGGGCAACTATTCCGGCTGGCTTGAAGCCAAGTCCGACCGTCTGGCAGCTGAATCCAAGCAGCAGTCGGCCCATGAAAAGGCCATGAAAGAAGAACTCGAGTGGGTCCGTAAAGGTGCCAAGGCGCGTCAGTCGAAATCCAAGGCCCGTCTGCAACGCTTCGAAGAGCTTCAGTCTCAGGAATTCCAGAAACGCAGCGAAACCAACGAGATCTACATCCCGGCCGGTCCGCGTCTGGGCGACAAGGTCATCGAATTCAAGAACGTCAGCAAGGGCTACGGCGATCGCGTGCTGATCGACAACCTGTCGTTCTCCATGCCTAAAGGCGCCATCGTTGGCGTGATCGGCGGTAACGGTGCCGGTAAGTCGACACTGTTCCGCATGCTGATGGGCAAGGAGCAACCGGATTCCGGCTCCATCGAAGTCGGCGAAACCGTGCAACTGGCGTGCGTCGATCAGAGCCGCGACGACCTGGACGGCAGCAAGACCGTGTTCGCGCAGATTTCCGACGGCTCCGACCAGATCAAGATCGGCAACTACGAAATCCCTTCGCGCACCTATGTCGGCCGTTTCAACTTCAAGGGCGGCGATCAGCAGAAGTTCGTAAAGGACTTGTCTGGCGGTGAGCGCGGTCGTCTGCACCTGGCGCTGACGTTGAAGGAGGGTGGCAACGTCCTGCTGCTCGACGAACCGTCAAACGACCTCGACGTTGAAACCCTGCGTTCCCTCGAAGAAGCCCTGCTGGACTTCCCGGGCGCTGCCATTGTGATCTCTCACGATCGGTGGTTCCTTGACCGCGTTGCGACTCACATCCTCGCGTACGAAGACGATTCGCAGGCCGTGTTCTTCGAAGGCAACTACACCGAGTACGAAGCGGATCGCAAGAAACGCCTCGGCGACGCAGCCGCTCAGCCGCACCGCGTGCGTCACAAGAAACTCGCCTGATCCGGGTGGGCGTCATGAAAAACGGAGCCTTCGGGCTCCGTTTTTTGTGTCTGGCTGATTGTCGTTCGATGAGTCAATCGTCGGGTTCGATTCGTAGCACCTCGATCACTGCGTCGCCGACCGGCCGACTCCAAGTGACTTCGTCCCCGACTTTGGCGCCGAGCAAGGCCTTGCCCAGCGGTGACGCCCAATTGATCAGCTGGCTGGCAGCATCGGCCTGATCCTCTCCGACCAATTGCATGCGCTGCTCGACACTGTCCTCGTCGGCAAAGGTCACCCAACTGCCAATCTGAACCTTGTCATCTGAGTTGCTGCTGACCACTTGAGCGCTCTGCAGGCGCTGGTTGAAATAACGCAGGTCACGTTCGATTTCGGCCATCTGCTGTTTGTCAGCTTCATCACCTTGGGCGTTCTGTTCGCTGTATTGCGCTTGCAGTTGCTCAACCTGATCGTGCAATTGATCAAGGCCGCGCTGGGTGACGTAATTGGTCTGGGCGCTGATCTGCCGTTCAACCGGCGGGTCGATTTGCGCGGCGGCGTTGTCTTCGTTGACGAAGGCGCGACTCATGGCGGGGCTCCTGTTCATGGCTTAGTCATATTGGGCCATGGTGGGTCCCGGATAGTTTCATCCGTTATCCGGCGCCGGCAGTCAGTTCAATGGGAGCGGTAGGCTTTGGCGGCGTCCTGGGTTTTCTGGTGGTCCCAGTCGCGGTCGCGGTCATTCCATATGCTGTCGCGGCCCTGATCCTGAACATTGCTGTTGGCCAGTTGCGCCTGGCACTGACGAAATCCGTCCGACCACCCTTGCGCGTACAACGTGTCACGCAAATAGCGCGGCACGTCCTTTTTGAATTGCCCTTTGATGACATCGATGGATTGCCGCCCACTCCCGCATCCATCCTGAAAACCGTCAGCGAATGCCGGTGGGTAACCTTCGGCCAATAGCTGGTCGTGGGTAGACTGACATCCGGCGACAACTACAACGCACCACAGCACTGCCCATCGCGCATTCATTTTGATTTCCTCACTGCTTGGGGAAAGTTTAGAAGCGCTTCTGTGAGTTATTAGTAAAAACGCTGTAGGAAATCCATTAACCGATGCTCGGTCGCGCGGGATAAGTTCCACCTTTTTTGCCCAGCAACGGCGTCTTGAAAAAACTTCCGGTAATTTTCCTGTGAGCGGGCCGCGCAGATTCAAGGTTGTTAAACTGTCGCGCTGCGCAAAACCGTTTAGGAAGATTGATGAACCTCAGAACGATTCTGATCCTCGGCGCACTCAGCGCCTTTGGCCCGTTGGCCATCGACTTTTACCTGCCAGGTTTCCCGGCCATCGCTTTAGCGTTCGGCACTGACGAGAAACACGTTCAGCTGACCCTGGCCTCTTATTTCCTTGGCCTGAGCATTGGCCAACTCGCCTACGGCCCGATCGCCGATCGCTTCGGCCGCCGCATTCCGCTGTTGTTTGGCGTCGGATTGTTCACCCTCGCATCGCTGGCGTGCGCCTTGGCGCCGTCGCTTGAGTGGTTGATCGCCGCCCGCTTCGTTCAGGCATTGGGCGGTTGTGCTGGCATGGTCCTTTCACGGGCGATCGTCAGCGACAAATGCTCGCCGGTTGACTCGGCCAAGGTGTTCTCGCAATTGATGCTGGTCATGGGCCTGGCGCCGATCCTTGCCCCGATGCTGGGCGGGTTGTTGGTCAACGTTGTCGGTTGGCAGGCCATCTTCCTGACCTTGACGGTGTTCAGCGCACTGACCGCGGTGGCGGTATTCAGGGGCTTGCCGGAGAGTATGCCGGCCGGCCATCCGCGACTGCCGCTCTCGGGCGCGTTAGGGTCGTACTGGAATCTGTTGGGCGACCGGATCTTCCTGGGCCACGCGCTCACTGGCGGTATCGCGATGGCCGGGATGTTTTCCTACATTGCTGGCTCGCCTTTTGTTTTCATCAAGCTTTACGGCGTCCCGGCGGAGCACTACGGCTGGCTATTTGGTATCAACGCTGCAGGCTTCATCCTCATCGCTCAGGTGAACGCTCGACTCGTTGGCCGCTATGGTCCGGCGTGGTTGCTGTCGCGGGCTGTCTGGGTCTATCTCGCTGCTGCCCTCGTGCTGTTGACCATCGCCTCCCTCCACACCGAAAAGCTGTGGCCGCTGCTGATTCCGCTGTTCGTCTATATCGCCAGCCTGGGCTGCATCATTCCCAACGCTTCGGCGTGCGCAATGAGCGGACAGGGCAAACGTGCGGGCAGCGCGTCAGCCTTATTAGGGTGTTTGCAATTCAGTGTTGCTGCGGGCGCGGCGGCACTGGTTGGCGTACTGCATGACGGCACGGCCGTGCCGATGGCGACCGTCATTACGTTGTGCGGTGTACTGGCTGTGACGCTTGCAGTGATCACTCGCCGGGCGCAGCAGAAGCGAGACGCGCAGATTCCTCACGCGGATGTACGTATCTAGCCAGCGTCGGCAACGTTAACGCGTTGCCGGTTTTCGCCAGGTTTAACGCGTGCCTGTACAAGCATGTTCAGGCTGTTGAAAAAAAGTGAGTTATATACGGTTGTTTACTACTTCAGAATTGGAAACTTCTTACAGAGAATAAAAACGCTTAACTGAGTTTCGTGCTTGATCGAGCGAAGTTCACTTCTGACACGCCCATGCGCAGATTATTTTCTTGCAGGGCTCAGGAGTTTCCGGTGTAGGCAATCGCCCTGACGGCAAATTCGTGAACGGCCATTGCCCGCGCAAATGCCCGTCCTTCAAGGGGTGTCGGCTATCTGGCTGAATCTGCGCAGCAAACGGGTTGCCGGATTGTGCTGAACATTTGCCAATACGGCCCACAAACAAAGGACGAGGCAATGGACAAGTTGGTCCGCCGATCGGCTGCAGGTCTTATACTAAGCGCCGTCAAGGATCCGATTTAATTCTCGCTGTTCTAACTGTGTCGCTCAGGCGCAGCTATCTGTATTGCTCGCAAGTTCCAGCCATGAGAGTTCGTATGACGTGATTTAAATCAAGGTCCGTTTTCGCCTTAAACACCGATGATGGTTCACCACAAAAACGGCCCGGCGCTTTCGACTGATCAAGCCCGTGATTGCGCGCCAATGGCACGCCTCGACCTGCACACCGGCGCCGGTCCGCTTAGATAATGTTCAACAGGGAGTGAAGACATGGAATATGTACCTTGCATCAGCCAGATTGCTGCGTTGCTCGCCGACCCTAAACGCAGCGCGATTGTCTGGGCATTGATGGACGGAACATCGCGGGCGGCCAATGAAGTCGCTTCGCTGGTGGGTCTGTCCACTTCTTCTGCCGGTGCGCACCTGGCGCGCCTTGCTGCCGGCGGATTGCTGCGCCACGAAGTCCGCGCCCGCAAGCGTTACTTCAGGCTCGCTGCGCCGGAAGTCCGGACCGCCGTCCAGGCGCTGGTCAGTGCATCAATGGTCAGCGCGGACCTGATCAGCCGCAGCATGGCGCAACCATTGCCGCCCCTGCCGTTATGCCGCGCCAGTGTCTGCGCGGACCATCTGGGCGGCGAAATGGGTGCCGAGCTGTATTTGCGAATGTTGGGTGCGGGCTGGATCGAACAATCCGAACACCGGCTGGAAGTCACCAGTGTCGGTATCTCCCGCTTTGCCGAACGGGGCATCTTCATTCCCGCGCTGGCCCACAGACGACGCGAAGCCGTGTGTGCCTGTGTCGACTGTCATGAAAGCAGACCGCACCTGGGTGGCGCGTTGGGAGCGGGGCTCCTGCAGTTGTTCATGCAGTTGGGTTGGCTGCGGACGACGGAAGAGGCCTGTACGTTGCAGGTCTCTTCCAATGGTCAGCGAGAAATCAGCAAGATCGCCTCGGCGGCGTGACATCCCGAGAGGGAAGCGCGGCGTGTGGAGCAGAACGTCCACACGCTTTTCCTGCTCAGGGGGCGTGGCTGATCAGGGCTTGATCAGACGAGCGTCGAGGCTGTTCTGCGCCAGGCGCTTGGCCTGATCCTGGGTCATGCCGAGGTGCGTGTGCAGCGCGTGGAAGTTCTCGGTCACGTAGCCGCCGAAGTACGCCGGGTCATCGGAGTTGACCGTCACTTTCACGCCGCGCTCGAGCATGTCGAGAATGTTGTGCTGACCCATGTGGTCGAAAACACAGAGCTTGGTGTTGGACAGCGGGCAGACCGTCAGCGGAATCTGCTCATCGATGATTCGCTGCATCAGGCGCTCGTCCTCGATGGCGCGCACGCCGTGATCGATACGCTGGATTTTCAGCAAATCCAGCGCTTCCCAGATGTACTCCGGCGGACCTTCCTCACCTGCGTGGGCAACGGTCAGAAAGCCTTCGCCGCGAGCACGATCAAAAACCCGCTTGAACTTGCTCGGCGGATGGCCCATTTCCGAGCTGTCCAGGCCGACGGCCACGAAGGTGTCGCGATAGGGCAGGGCCATGTCGAGGGTCTTCTGCGCTTCGTCTTCGCTCAAATGGCGCAGGAAGCTGAGGATCAGGCCGCTGCCGATGCCGAGCTTTTCCTTGCCGTCTTTCAACGCGCCGGCGATGCCGTTAAGCACGACTTCAAAGGGAACGCCGCGGTCAGTGTGGGTCTGAGGATCGAAGAACGGTTCGGTGTGGATGACGTTCTGCGCCTTGCAGCGCTCCAGGTAAGCCCAGGTCAGGTCGTAGAAATCCTGCTCGGTGCGCAGTACGTCGGCGCCGCGGTAATACAGGTCTAGAAACTCCTGCAGATTGTTGAAGGCATAGGCCTTGCGCAGGGTTTCGACGTCCGCCCAGGGCAGGGCGATCTTGTTGCGCTCAGCCAGAGCGAACAACAGTTCCGGCTCCAGCGAGCCCTCCAGATGCAGGTGCAGTTCTGCCTTGGGCAGGGCGTTCAACCAGTCGTACATGGGCGTTGTCTCGTAAAGTGCAATGGTGGGCATTCTACAGAGTCAGGAGCACGGGCTGAATAAAACCTGACCGGACGGTTCACACACTGCTTTGACTCGTATCAGCACAGGTCTGGGCAACGACAGGCCGCCGTTGCAGCTTTTTTCTCTGCCCCTTGATGTCCTCCGGACGGTCTGGGTGAGGGCGATTTGACGCGGCGGCGCGACGATCTGTCGCGACCCGCTGCTAGGCTGTCTTGAAACCTTTGTTTACATCAACACTCTCAAGCGCTTCAGTAAACTTCACTTCATGGATGTGCGGCCAGGGTCGCAAGGGGCTAAAAGGCAGCGATGGGCACGATTCTCAAGCAGGAAAAGTTTCTTCTACTGGCGGTCATTGCGACCTTTTTCGCGTACTTCTACGAACACCAATTGCTCAGCAACGGAAATACCGTCGCGCTGATCGCGGGCATCGCTCTGGTGGGCTTCATCATCTGCGCCTCGCTGCGCGTGGCTCACCACGCCGAGTTGCTGGCGGAAAAAGTCGGTGATCCCTACGGCACGATGATCCTGACGTTGTCGGCGGTGCTGGTTGAAGTCGTGATTCTGGCGATCATGATGAACAATGAGCCTTCACCCACGCTGGTGAGGGACACCATCTACTCGGCCGTGATGCTCGACATCAACGCAATCCTGGGTCTTGCCGCGTTGATGGGCGGGCTCAAGCACGGTGAACAGTCTTACAACGATGACTCCGCGCGGTCTTACAGCGTGATGATTCTGACTGCCATGGCGGTGTCGATGGTCGTGCCGGAATTCATTCCGGAAGGGAAGTGGAAGCTGTATTCGGCCTTCACCATTGGCGCGATGATCCTGCTTTATGCGCTGTTCCTGCGCATGCAGGTCGGGCCGCACAGTTACTTCTTCAGCTACAGCTACCCGGACAAGAAGCGCCGCAAGGGTGAGGCGGAGGAAACCCACGAGCCAGTCAACCTGACGCGCTCGATCGCGACGCTGGTCTTCGGCGTAGTGGTGATTGGCGCGTTGGCCGAGGTCATGTCGAAAACCGTTGATCTGGGCCTTGAAGGCAGCGGCGCGCCGCCGGTAATGACGGCGATTCTGGTGGCGGCGATTTCGGCAGCACCGGAGATTCTGACTGCGTTACGAGCCGCACTGGCCAACCGCATGCAATCGGTGGTCAACATCGCCCTCGGCGCTTCGCTGTCGACGGTGATCCTGACCGTGCCGGTCATGGAAGGCATGGCGCTTTACAGCGGTCAGGCGTTCCAGATGGCAATGACGCCGGTGCAGACCGTGATGATCTTCGTCACCTTGCTGGTCTGCGCCATTAACCTCAATGACGGCGAAACCAACGCCATCGAAGGCATGACCCATTTCGTGCTGTTTGCCACCTTCATCATGCTGTCTTTGATGGGGCTATAGACCAGATTGGGCTTGAATCGAGCCGTGGGGGAGTCAGCAGCTTCACTTCCCCACGGCTGTAACAGCGCATTAACCTCTGATCAATTCCGCAGCAGCCTGCAGATGTTCTGTAATCAACCCCTTCAGATCCAGCCCTTCTACCTGACCATCGATCACCCGCCATTTGCCGCCGATCATCACCCGGTCTGCGCGATCAGCGCCGCACAGCAACAGCGCCGAGAGCGGCTCGTGACTGCCGGAGAAGCGCAACTCGTCCAGCTTGAACAGCGCCAGATCAGCCTGCTTGCCCGCGGCCAACTCGCCGATGTCATGTCGGCCCAGCAATTGCGCCGAGCCCTTGGTCGCCCAGCCTAATGCCAGTTCCGGTGTGATCTTTTCCGCCCCGTAACGCAGGCGCTGCAGGTAAAGCGCCTGCTTGGCCTCAAGCATCATGTTCGAGGCGTCATTTGACGCAGAGCCGTCGACACCCAGACCGATCGGCGCGCCCGCGGCAAGCAGGTCGAGCGTGGGGCAGATGCCTGACGCAAGGCGCATATTCGAACTCGGGCAATGACAGACCCCGGTGCCCGCCTGACCGAGGCGAGTGATCTCCTCGCTGTTGAAATGAATGCCGTGGGCCAGCCATGTGCGAGGCCCGAGCCAGCCGACGCTGTCCAGATAATCCACCGTGCGCAGGCCGAAGCGCTGCAGGCAGAAGTCCTCTTCGTCCAGCGTTTCAGCCAGGTGGGTGTGCAGACGCACGTCGTGTTTTTCGGCGAGGGCCGCGCTTTCGGCCATGATCTCGGTCGTCACCGAAAACGGCGAGCACGGCGCCAATGCAATCTGGATCTGCGCGCCGTCACCCCGCTCGTGGTAGGTCTCGATCAACCGCACGCTGTCATCGAGAATCACCTGGCCCTGCTGGACGGTTTGCTGGGGTGGCAAGCCGCCGTCTACTTCGCCCAAGGTCATTGAACCCCGCGTCAGCATCGCGCGCATGCCCAGTTCGCGGACGCTTTCTACCTGGACATCAATGGCGTTTTCCAGACCCTGCGGGAACAGATAATGATGGTCGGCGGCGGTGGTACAGCCTGACAGCAGCAATTCGGTCAGGGCGACTTTGCTGGCCAGCGCGAGTTTTTCAGGGGTCAGCCGCGCCCACACTGGATACAGGGTTTTCAGCCAGGGGAATAACGGCTGATTGACCACCGGGCCCCAGGCGCGGGTAAGGGTTTGATAAAAGTGGTGATGCGTATTGATCAGTCCGGGCAGCAAGACATGCTCGCGCGCATCAAACACGTGATCGCAGGGCTGCGCAGGCCGTTGCCCCCGCGCGAGCATCTCAACGATGACCCCGCCTTCGACCACCAGGCCGCCACAGGCATCGAGGTCATTGGCCGTGAAAACGGCAAGGGGATTTTTCAACCAGGTACGGATCGCGGGCATTGGCCGGCTCCTCTGAAAGTGGGTTCAGGTCGCCAGCTCAGTGTTGCCCTGTCTGCTGATCCAGGGTCGCCGCAGCATCGAACGCGCTGCGAGGCAAGGGCAGATTCTAGGGTGTTGTAGCGCAGGTCGGCAAGTCACGACAGCTCATGCTGCCGCGACGTGCATCGCAATCACCAGGGAATCGTCTCACCCTTGTAGTTCACGAAGTGATGACCGCCTTTCCCTGCAAACCGCTCAAGCTGCTCGACAATCCCGCGCACGCTGGTTTCGACGTCGATGTCGGCGCCTTCACCGCCCATCGCCGTACGGACCCAGCCGGGGTGCATCGACAGCACGGTGGGTTTGTTCTCGCCCAATTGCGTCACGAAGGTGTTGGTCATTGAGTTCAGCGCGGCTTTGCTGGCTTTGTACAACGCCATCTCTGGCGCGTCCGGCATGGTGACACTGCCGAGCACCGAACTCATGAACGCAATCACACCGGTGTCGGGACGGATCTGGTCAACGAAGCGCTTGGCCAGGCGGATCGGCGCGACCGCATTGGTGAGAAACAGCTGACCCAGTTCGCCGGCCGTGGCGTCTGTGGGGTTGGGATGCATCGGGCCCATCACGCCGGCGTTGACGAACAGCAGATCATAGGTCTGGCCCTTGAGGTTATGGGTGAGGACTTCCAGAGAAGATTGCTCATCCATGTCCAGTGTCTGCAACTGGACATTCGGCAGTGCTTTCAGTTCGTCGACCTTTTGGGCATCGCGGACAGTGGCGGTGACTTCCCAGCCCAGTTCCGTTAGACGTTTCACCAATCCAAGGCCAAGGCCGCGTGAAGCGCCGATAATAAGGGCTGTTTTAGGGGTAGACATTGAAATGACTCCTGTACAGACAAACGAAAAATTTCACTCATTCGATGGACATCGCGACTCGGCGGGAATTTTGTTTTCTAGAGCACTGTGTTGCCGCGAGGCGCATAAGTTAGCGGCAGAGGATGACAGAGGCTCACGACATATGTGAGTGGGCGTTTCCGATTTGAATGTCAGGCGACCAGGATGGCGCACGCTCCAGCCTGCCAGCGATAGGGTTGTATAAAAAACATCCAGTTCCGCCAATGCGCGTTGTACCCGGCAGTCCGCAAAGGCTTGCACGGGTTATCCACAGATTGCTCCACAGCTAATGTGGGTAGATGTGGATCGGCGGTATGAGCGGCTCGAAACGAGCGCCGCATCGGCATAAATGACGCTAACGTCCTGTTTTGCGGCTGCTTTTACTCACAGCGCTCCGATTTGGCTAAAAAATAATCAAGCTGCGCAAAGCCTTATGGGGCGTGGCCTACGGCGACATGTGCTCAGCTTGTCCACAGGCGGATGCACAGTAGATGTGGGCAAATGCCACTGGCGATTACAGTCGTCGCGTTTCCTTGTAGGACCGGCTTTAGCCGGGAAAGCGTCGATACGTCTGCGGATCGATTACTGCGGCGGCTGCAAGACAATTCGTCCGCGACTGATATCGGACAGTTGGCGTTGAAGGGTTTCAATCTGCTCGGGGCCCAGAGCGATTGAGAGCGTGACGCCGTTTGCGTTGAAGCGCTCATCCTCCACAAGCCCATTGAGTTCGGCCACTCGCAGCTTTATCAGCACCAGCTCGCTAAAGCTGCAATCGAATTGCAACGACACTCGGTTGATCAACGGCACTCGATCAGCCTGCTGCAGGCATTTGTTGGCGCCCCCGCCATAGGCCCTCGCGAGCCCGCCGGTGCCCAGTTGAATTCCGCCGTACCAGCGGATGACCAGCACGACGACCCGATCAAAATCCTGAGCATCAATGGCCGCGAGTATCGGCCGCCCAGCGGTGCCGCCCGGTTCGCCATCGTCGTTGCTGCGGTACTGCGCGCCCAGCTTCCATGCCCAGCAATTGTGGGTGGCGTCGAGATCACTGTGCTGCTCGATAAACACCTGAGCATCGGCAGGCGTATCGATGGGGGCAGCGAGGGTAATGAAGCGGCTCTTGCGAATCTCTTCGCGAAACTCGCAGGGGCCGGTGAGCGTAAAAGGCATTGAAATTCCAGACTGCGCTTGGGGTTTGAGGAGTTATAAAGCAGGCGTGAGTCCGCAGCCTTTGAGAATGATGCGGATCAAGTTATCCCCAGCGGCCTCCATGTCTTGCCTGGTCAGTTTCGAACGGCCGGTGACCTGGCAAATCTGGGTGGCGAAGTCAGCGTAATGCTGAGTGCTGCCCCACAGCAGGAAAATCAGATGCACCGGATCGACCGGGTCCATCTTCCCGGCGTCGATCCACGCCTGGAAAACGGCGGCACGGCCCTGAAACCATTCGCGGTAGTCCTGGCTGAAATACTGATTCAGGCATTCGCCGCCACTGATGATCTCCATCGCGAAGATGCGCGAAGCTTGTGGCTGGCGACGTGAGAACTCCATCTTTGCGCGTATGTAGTGCGTCAGCGCCTGCGCCGGGTCATCGTTTGCGCTCAGGTTGTTAAAGGTGCTGTCCCACAACTCGATGATGTTGCTCAGCACCGCGATATACAGCCCCAGCTTGTTGGTGAAGTAATAGTGCAAGTTGGCTTTGGGCAACCCGGCATTCTGCGCGATGGTGTTCATGCTGGTGCCCTTGAAGCCATGCCGAGCGAATTCGTCCTCGGCCGCCTTGAGGATCGCTTCTTCATTCTTCTGGCGAATGCGGCTGGCCGGTTTGGTGGCGCTGGGGCTGTGAGCGGGGACTTCGAGGGTCATGGGCGGTTCCAGACGGATCATGGGGTGCGACGCGGTGAACAGATAGCGCACCCGCGAGGATCCGACAAGCGTTGCCCTCGTAAATCAATGCTCAAGAGATTCCCCTGTCGTTTTTTTTGCTTCGCTCGATTGCTTGGCTTCCGGGAGCACCAGGCACATCACGATGGCCGTCAGCCCGCCGCTGGTAATCGCCGAGTCGAACAGGCTCTGCACCCACTGTGGCAAATGATGCAGCAGCGTCGGTTGCGCCGCGATGCCCAGTCCTACACCGAAAGAGGTGGCGATGATCAACATGCTGCGGCGATCCAGCGGCGCTTGCGCGAGTATCCGTACGCCTGCCGCTGCGACGCTGCCGAACATCACCAATGTCGCGCCGCCAAGCACCGGTTTCGGAATCTGCTGAAGAATCGCACCTATCATCGGGAACAGTCCTAGCAGAAACAGGATCGCTCCGATGTACAGGCCCACATACCGGCTGGCGACGCCGGTGAGCTGAATCACACCGTTGTTCTGCGCGAAAGTGGTATTGGGGAATGCGCTGAAAGTCGCCGCGATCATGCAACTGACCCCGTCGCCCAATACACCGCCCTTCAACCGAGCGATGTAGCTTGGGCCCTTGATGGGTTCCCGGGAGAGCATGCAGTTGGCGGTGAGGTCACCGACGGTTTCGATACTGCTGATCAGATAAATCAGCGCGACCGGCAGGAACGCGGCCCAGTCGAAGCTGAATCCGAAGCGAAAGGGCACAGGAATGCTGACCAGCGCAAGGTCGGCAATGGAGTGAGGCACGAGCTTGCCGCTGAACCAGGCTGCAATGCTGCCGACTGCGAGCCCGATAATAATGGCCGACAGGCGCAACCAGGGCGCGCTCGAACGGTTGAGCGCGATGATCACTGCCAGCACGAAAACGCCGAGGGCCAGATTGACCGGCTCGCCGAAGTCCGGGGCGTTGAAGCCGCCTCCCAGATCAGTCACGCCGACCTTGATCAAGCTGACGCCGATCAGCGTGATGACGATGCCGGTGACCAGCGGCGTGATCACCCGACGCAACTGGCCGATGAAACGGCTCAGCACAATCTGCACGACGGCGCCGAAGAAACACACACCGAACACCATCGCCATGATGTCCTCCGGGCTGCCACCGCGCTGCTTGACCATAAAACCTGCCGACAGTACCGCGCCGAGAAACGCGAAACTGGTGCCTTGCAGGCAAATCATGCCGGCGCCGATACCGAACGGCCGGCGCGCCTGAATGAACGTGCCCACCCCAGAGACCATCAGCGCCATGCTGATCAGATAAGGCATGTAAGCACCGAGGCCTAGCGCCGATCCGATAATCAGTGGCGGCGTGATAATGCCCACGAAGGCAGCGAGCACATGCTGGATTGCCGCCAGGATCGCTGGCGCGGGGCGCGGCCGGTCGTTGAGGCCATAGATGAGGTCGTTATTGTCTGGCGCTTCAGGCTGCATGCTGGCTCTCAATGTTGTGTGGGGCTTCGACATCCAGCCTTACTGCAAAAACCTGTCCAACTGATCAGATACGTACCTGGCGCTGTGGCTTATATGTCTGCCTATCAATGAGATAGGTGGTTACCGAGCCGGATTCGGTGGGCGTAGTAAATGCTACGACACACCAAGCGGGCTTCATCGTGTAGCAGCCAGACTCTCCAGAAAACTTTCCAGCACCAAATGGGGGCGGCGGCCTTTGCGCGTGACGGTCACAAGGCTCACATCATAGAACCGCGCCGTGGGCTTCAGCGCGCGCAGCCGGCCCTGTTGCACCCAAAGGCTGGCGTAATGATCGGGTAGGTAGCCAATGTAACGCCCCGTCAGAATCAGAAACGCCATGCCTTCCCGGTCCGACGCACTCGCGGTGCATTTCAGCGCCTGATAGTGCGCCTGGATTTCACTCGGCAGACGAAACGTCGGAGCGATCGTCTCCTGCGCGGACAGCCGATCGTCATCCAGTTGCGCATCTTCTACGTAAAACAACGGGTGTCCGACGGCGCAATACAGCAGCGAACGCTCGCTATAAAGCGGCTGATATTCCAGTCCCGACAGGGCGCTGGCCTGGGGTACGACGCCAACGTGCAAGCTGCCATCGAGCACACCCTGCTCGACTTCGTTTGGCGCGATCATGCGGATATTGATGTGCACGTCCGGGCCACGTTCTTTCAGATGGGACAGCGCGTGGGTGATCCGCATATGGGGGAGTGTGACGAGATTGTCCGTCAGTCCGATGTTCAGTTCGCCGCGCAGGTGTCGGTGAAGACCATTCACCTCCGTACGAAAACTCTCGAGGGCGCTCAGTAACTGCAGTGATGACTGATAGACCTCACGGCCTTCCTCCGTAAGGGAAAACCCCGCACGACCTCGTTGGCAAAGACGCAGTCCCAAGCGTTGCTCCAGATCACTCATCTGCTGACTGATGGCGGAGCGACCGATACCCAGCGCGCTTTCCGCTGCCGAAAAGCCGCCGGCCTCCACCACGCTACGAAAGATGCGCAACAGACGAATATCAAAATCGCTGACTTGCGCCAGAGGGTCGTTACGGCGGGTGCTCATAGTTTAGTGGCCAGTCAACTGAAGATCGTAAAAGTAGGATTTTCCAGACTTTATGCTCGTGTCACTTTAGCTGCAACCGGCCCTGCGCCTGCCCGCGCTTCAATCAGAAAATCAGGCCACCCACGCCCAGTGAGGTTAATTCCGATGAATATGCCCGAATCGTCCGACATGTCTCTGGCGAGCCAGCTCAAACTTGACGCCCACTGGATGCCCTACACGGCGAACCGAAACTTCCACCGTGATCCACGGCTGATCGTCGCCGCCGAAGGCAGCTATCTCACGGACGACAAGGGCCGCAAAATCTATGACGGTCTGTCGGGGCTTTGGACCTGTGGGGCAGGGCATACGCGCAAGGAGATCCAGGAAGCGGTATCCCGCCAGCTGGGTACGCTGGACTACTCGCCAGGATTCCAGTTCGGACACCCGCTGTCGTTCCAGCTGGCTGAAAAGATCACCGATCTGACACCCGGCAAGCTGAATCACGTCTTTTATACCGACTCTGGATCGGAGTGCGCTGACACTGCGGTCAAGATGGTCCGCGCTTACTGGCGTCTAAAGGGCCAGGCGACCAAAACCAAGATGATCGGCCGCGCCCGTGGCTATCATGGCGTGAACATCGCCGGCACCAGCCTGGGTGGCGTCAACGGCAACCGCAAGATGTTCGGGCAATTGATGGACGTCGATCATCTGCCGCATACGCTGCTCGCCAGCAACGCCTACTCACGGGGCATGCCGGAGCAGGGCGGCATTGCGCTGGCCGATGAAATGCTCAAGCTGATCGAACTGCACGACGCATCGAACATCGCAGCGGTGATTGTTGAGCCCATGGCGGGTTCTGCGGGCGTGATAGTCCCGCCGCAGGGTTATCTCAAGCGTCTGCGTGAAATCTGCGATCTGCACAACATCCTGCTGATTTTCGATGAGGTCATTACCGGCTTCGGCCGAACCGGTTCGATGTTCGGCGCCGACAGCTTCGGCGTGACGCCGGACCTGATGTGCATTGCCAAGCAGATCACCAACGGTGCGATCCCGATGGGGGCAGTCATTGCCAGCACCGAGATCTACCAGACGTTCATGAGTCAGCCGACGCCTGAATACGCCGTGGAGTTTCCCCATGGCTACACCTATTCAGCGCACCCCGTTGCTTGCGCCGCCGGCCTTGCCGCGCTGGAGATCATTCAGCGAGAGAATCTGGTGCAGCAAGTGGCTGAAACTGCGCCCCATTTCGAAAGCTATTTGCATGCTTTGAGGGGCAGCAAGAATGTCGTCGATATTCGTAATTACGGGCTCGCGGGCGCCATTCAGATTGCGCCGCGGGACGGTGACGTCATTGTGCGGCCCTTTGAAACGGCCATGAAGCTATGGAAGGCGGGTTTCTATGTGCGCTTCGGCGGCGACACCCTGCAGTTCGGCCCGACCTTCAACAGCAAGCCGGAAGACCTCGACCGCATGTTTGACGCGGTGGGCCAGGCCCTGAATCAAATCGACTGATTGATGGGTGCCGCCTATGGTTCGTGTGGTGAGCGCTGCATGGCGATTTCGGTTGCAGTGTGCGTGCGTGACCAGGTCGCCGATGCCCTGGTCGCCAAGCTGGTGCCCCAGATCAACGGATTGAAGATCGGCGCCGGCACTTCAAGCGGTCTTGATATGGGCCCTCTGGTGACAAGGCAGCATCGCGATAAAGTGTGCAGCTATATAGAAGATGGCGTAGCAGCAGGAGCGAAGCTGGTAGTCGACGGTCGTGGCTTAACGGTATCCGGACATGAGGAGGGCTTCTTTCTGGGAGGCTGTCTTTTCGACCATGTCACGGCCGACATGCGCATCTATAAAGAAGAGATATTCGGTCCTGTGCTGTGCGTCGTGCGCGTGGACAGTCTCGAACAGGCCATGGAGTTGATCAACGACCATGAATACGGCAATGGCACCTGCATCTTCACCCGCGATGGTGAGGCAGCCCGCCTGTTCTGCGACGGGATCGAGGTGGGAATGGTTGGGGTGAACGTTTCGCTGCCCGTACCTGTGGCTTATCACAGCTTTGGCGGATGGAAGCGGTCCCTGTTTGGTGACCTGCATGCTTATGGCCCGGATGGCGTTCGCTTCTATACCCGTCGTAAAGCCATTACACAGCGGTGGCCGCAGCGCGCCCGTCACGAGGCCTCGCAGTTTGCGTTCCCCAGTCTTTAAAGCTTTAGGGTGGGCGAGTCCCCAAACTTGCCTACTCCTAGCTATTTTTGACCGATATGACAGTTTCATTAAATAAGTGCTTGACGCTCCTCTGGATCTGTCTATAATTCGCCCCACTTCCGGCGCAGACGAAACGGAAAACTCCTTGGTAATCAAAGAGTTGGACGAAGTAAGTAGCGAGGAATGCTTCGGTTCAGATGCTTGAATCGACAGCGGTGAAAAAGGCAGTTGACAGCAGGTTGTAACGCTGTAGAATTCGCCTCCCGCTGATGTGAGACGTTAAGTCGAACGAAGCGCAAGTGGTTGAAGTTGATAAGGAAACTTTGAAAGCTTCTTAAAATAACCGCTTGACAGATAAAAGAGACGCTGTAGAATGCGCGCCTCGGTTGAGACGAAAGATCTTAACCACCCGCTCTTTAACAACTGAATCAAGCAATTCGTGTGGGTGCTTGTGCTGTAAGACTGAAGTCGCAAGATTATCAGCATCGCAAGTTACTCCACGAGAAATCATGGTTTAACCAACGATTGCTGAGCCAAGTTTATAAGGTTTTCTCAAAACCTAATTGCAGTATTGAACTGAAGAGTTTGATCATGGCTCAGATTGAACGCTGGCGGCAGGCCTAACACATGCAAGTCGAGCGGATGAAGAGAGCTTGCTCTCTGATTCAGCGGCGGACGGGTGAGTAATGCCTAGGAATCTGCCTGGTAGTGGGGGACAACGTCTCGAAAGGGACGCTAATACCGCATACGTCCTACGGGAGAAAGCAGGGGACCTTCGGGCCTTGCGCTATCAGATGAGCCTAGGTCGGATTAGCTAGTTGGTGAGGTAATGGCTCACCAAGGCGACGATCCGTAACTGGTCTGAGAGGATGATCAGTCACACTGGAACTGAGACACGGTCCAGACTCCTACGGGAGGCAGCAGTGGGGAATATTGGACAATGGGCGAAAGCCTGATCCAGCCATGCCGCGTGTGTGAAGAAGGTCTTCGGATTGTAAAGCACTTTAAGTTGGGAGGAAGGGCAGTAAGCGAATACCTTGCTGTTTTGACGTTACCGACAGAATAAGCACCGGCTAACTCTGTGCCAGCAGCCGCGGTAATACAGAGGGTGCAAGCGTTAATCGGAATTACTGGGCGTAAAGCGCGCGTAGGTGGTTTGTTAAGTTGAATGTGAAATCCCCGGGCTCAACCTGGGAACTGCATCCAAAACTGGCAAGCTAGAGTAGGGCAGAGGGTGGTGGAATTTCCTGTGTAGCGGTGAAATGCGTAGATATAGGAAGGAACACCAGTGGCGAAGGCGACCACCTGGGCTCATACTGACACTGAGGTGCGAAAGCGTGGGGAGCAAACAGGATTAGATACCCTGGTAGTCCACGCCGTAAACGATGTCAACTAGCCGTTGGAAGCCTTGAGCTTTTAGTGGCGCAGCTAACGCATTAAGTTGACCGCCTGGGGAGTACGGCCGCAAGGTTAAAACTCAAATGAATTGACGGGGGCCCGCACAAGCGGTGGAGCATGTGGTTTAATTCGAAGCAACGCGAAGAACCTTACCAGGCCTTGACATCCAATGAACTTTCCAGAGATGGATTGGTGCCTTCGGGAACATTGAGACAGGTGCTGCATGGCTGTCGTCAGCTCGTGTCGTGAGATGTTGGGTTAAGTCCCGTAACGAGCGCAACCCTTGTCCTTAGTTACCAGCACGTAATGGTGGGCACTCTAAGGAGACTGCCGGTGACAAACCGGAGGAAGGTGGGGATGACGTCAAGTCATCATGGCCCTTACGGCCTGGGCTACACACGTGCTACAATGGTCGGTACAGAGGGTCGCCAAGCCGCGAGGTGGAGCTAATCCCAGAAAACCGATCGTAGTCCGGATCGCAGTCTGCAACTCGACTGCGTGAAGTCGGAATCGCTAGTAATCGCGAATCAGAATGTCGCGGTGAATACGTTCCCGGGCCTTGTACACACCGCCCGTCACACCATGGGAGTGGGTTGCACCAGAAGTAGCTAGTCTAACCCTCGGGAGGACGGTTACCACGGTGTGATTCATGACTGGGGTGAAGTCGTAACAAGGTAGCCGTAGGGGAACCTGCGGCTGGATCACCTCCTTAATCGAAGACTCAGCTTCTTCGCAAGTTCCCACACGAATTGCTTGATTCATTGAAGAAGACGATAGAAACAGCCCGAAATTGGGTCTGTAGCTCAGTTGGTTAGAGCGCACCCCTGATAAGGGTGAGGTCGGCAGTTCGAATCTGCCCAGACCCACCAATTTTTGTGTGGGAAACGCCTGTAGAACACCTACGGGGCCATAGCTCAGCTGGGAGAGCGCCTGCCTTGCACGCAGGAGGTCAACGGTTCGATCCCGTTTGGCTCCACCACTTACCGCTGTTTCGTTGTTAGAGTTTAGAAATGAGCATTCCGTGCTGGCACGGTGAATGTTGATTTCTAGTCTTTGATTAGATCGTTCTTTAAAAATTTGAGTATGTGATTGAAATATAGACTGGGCACCTCTTTCACTGGTGTGTGTCCAGGCTAAGGTAAAGTTTGTGAAATGCAAACTTTCGGCGAATGTCGTCTTCACAGTATAACCAGATTGCTTGGGGTTATATGGTCAAGTGAAGAAGCGCATACGGTGGATGCCTTGGCAGTCAGAGGCGATGAAAGACGTGGTAGCCTGCGAAAAGCTTCGGGGAGTCGGCAAACAGACTGTGATCCGGAGATATCTGAATGGGGGAACCCAGCGGTCATAAGACCGTTACCTTACACTGAATACATAGGTGTATGGAGCGAACCAGGGGAACTGAAACATCTAAGTACCCTGAGGAAAAGAAATCAACCGAGATTCCCTTAGTAGTGGCGAGCGAACGGGGACCAGCCCTTAAGTTGATTTGAGATTAGCGGAACGCTCTGGAAAGTGCGGCCATAGTGGGTGATAGCCCTGTACGCGAAAATCTCTTGTCAATGAAATCGAGTAGGACGGGGCACGAGAAACCTTGTCTGAACATGGGGGGACCATCCTCCAAGGCTAAATACTACTGACTGACCGATAGTGAACCAGTACCGTGAGGGAAAGGCGAAAAGAACCGCGGAGAGCGGAGTGAAATAGATCCTGAAACCGTATGCGTACAAGCAGTGGGAGCCCACTTTGTTGGGTGACTGCGTACCTTTTGTATAATGGGTCAGCGACTTATTTTCAGTGGCGAGCTTAACCGAATAGGGGAGGCGTAGCGAAAGCGAGTCTTAATAGGGCGTCTAGTCGCTGGGAATAGACCCGAAACCGGGCGATCTATCCATGGGCAGGTTGAAGGTTGGGTAACACTAACTGGAGGACCGAACCGACTACCGTTGAAAAGTTAGCGGATGACCTGTGGATCGGAGTGAAAGGCTAATCAAGCTCGGAGATAGCTGGTTCTCCTCGAAAGCTATTTAGGTAGCGCCTCATGTATCACTGTAGGGGGTAGAGCACTGTTTCGGCTAGGGGGTCATCCCGACTTACCAAACCGATGCAAACTCCGAATACCTACAAGTGCCGAGCATGGGAGACACACGGCGGGTGCTAACGTCCGTCGTGAAAAGGGAAACAACCCAGACCGTCAGCTAAGGTCCCAAAGTCATGGTTAAGTGGGAAACGATGTGGGAAGGCTTAGACAGCTAGGAGGTTGGCTTAGAAGCAGCCACCCTTTAAAGAAAGCGTAATAGCTCACTAGTCGAGTCGGCCTGCGCGGAAGATGTAACGGGGCTCAAACCATGCACCGAAGCTACGGGTATCACGCAAGTGATGCGGTAGAGGAGCGTTCTGTAAGCCTGTGAAGGTGAGTTGAGAAGCTTGCTGGAGGTATCAGAAGTGCGAATGCTGACATGAGTAACGACAATGGGTGTGAAAAACACCCACGCCGAAAGACCAAGGTTTCCTGCGCAACGTTAATCGACGCAGGGTTAGTCGGTCCCTAAGGCGAGGCTGAAAAGCGTAGTCGATGGAAAACAGGTTAATATTCCTGTACTTCTGGTTATTGCGATGGAGGGACGGAGAAGGCTAGGCCAGCCTGGCGTTGGTTGTCCAGGTTTAAGGTGGTAGGCTGGAATCTTAGGTAAATCCGGGATTCTAAGGCCGAGAGCTGATGACGAGTGTTCTTTTAGAACACGAAGTGGTTGATGCCATGCTTCCAAGAAAAGCTTCTAAGCTTCAGGTAACCAGGAACCGTACCCCAAACCGACACAGGTGGTTGGGTAGAGAATACCAAGGCGCTTGAGAGAACTCGGGTGAAGGAACTAGGCAAAATGGCACCGTAACTTCGGGAGAAGGTGCGCCGGTGAGGGTGAAGGACTTGCTCCGTAAGCTCATGCCGGTCGAAGATACCAGGCCGCTGCGACTGTTTATTAAAAACACAGCACTCTGCAAACACGAAAGTGGACGTATAGGGTGTGACGCCTGCCCGGTGCCGGAAGGTTAATTGATGGGGTTAGCTAACGCGAAGCTCTTGATCGAAGCCCCGGTAAACGGCGGCCGTAACTATAACGGTCCTAAGGTAGCGAAATTCCTTGTCGGGTAAGTTCCGACCTGCACGAATGGCGTAACGATGGCGGCGCTGTCTCCACCCGAGACTCAGTGAAATTGAAATCGCTGTGAAGATGCAGTGTATCCGCGGCTAGACGGAAAGACCCCGTGAACCTTTACTATAGCTTTGCACTGGACTTTGAATTTGCTTGTGTAGGATAGGTGGGAGGCTTTGAAGCGTGGACGCCAGTCTGCGTGGAGCCAACCTTGAAATACCACCCTGGCAACTTTGAGGTTCTAACTCAGGTCCGTTATCCGGATCGAGGACAGTGTATGGTGGGTAGTTTGACTGGGGCGGTCTCCTCCTAAAGAGTAACGGAGGAGTACGAAGGTGCGCTCAGACCGGTCGGAAATCGGTCGTAGAGTATAAAGGCAAAAGCGCGCTTGACTGCGAGACAGACACGTCGAGCAGGTACGAAAGTAGGTCTTAGTGATCCGGTGGTTCTGTATGGAAGGGCCATCGCTCAACGGATAAAAGGTACTCCGGGGATAACAGGCTGATACCGCCCAAGAGTTCATATCGACGGCGGTGTTTGGCACCTCGATGTCGGCTCATCACATCCTGGGGCTGAAGCCGGTCCCAAGGGTATGGCTGTTCGCCATTTAAAGTGGTACGCGAGCTGGGTTTAGAACGTCGTGAGACAGTTCGGTCCCTATCTGCCGTGGACGTTTGAGATTTGAGAGGGGCTGCTCCTAGTACGAGAGGACCGGAGTGGACGAACCTCTGGTGTTCCGGTTGTCACGCCAGTGGCATTGCCGGGTAGCTATGTTCGGAAAAGATAACCGCTGAAAGCATCTAAGCGGGAAACTTGCCTCAAGATGAGATCTCACTGGAACCTTGAGTTCCCTGAAGGGCCGTCGAAGACTACGACGTTGATAGGTTGGGTGTGTAAGCGCTGTGAGGCGTTGAGCTAACCAATACTAATTGCCCGTGAGGCTTGACCATATAACACCCAAGCAATCTGCAGAAAGATGGCAGGTTGCGGTGTGTGAAGACGCATGAAGACGAAAGTTTGCGAACACACAGGCTGTACCTTGATCACATACCCGATTTGCTGAAGCGTTCGAGAGAACGAGTCAGTACCCGAATTTCTTGACGACCATAGAGCGTTGGAACCACCTGATCCCATCCCGAACTCAGCAGTGAAACGATGCATCGCCGATGGTAGTGTGGGGTTTCCCCATGTGAGAGTAGGTCATCGTCAAGATTAAATTCCGAAACCCCATTTGCGAAAGCAGATGGGGTTTTGTTTTTGCGCGCGAAAAAGCGGGCAACCATCCCTCGCCAGATAACCAAGGGAAGCGCGTTCGCCCGCCGCCCTACCAAGATCGACCGCTAACGAGTCCGCTCCCTCTGTTAGTCTTCTCCCTCTTTTGAAAGACCAAGGGACACAGCTATGCCGGTGACATCCAATCTCAACCCCGGGTTTATGGTGGTCCATGGGAATCGCCTGGATGAGCTGCGTGGCCTTGTGGTGTCATGGATGCGGCGTTACCCACTGACGCCCCTTGAAAACGAAGTGGCGTTAGTACAGAGCAACGGTATTGCTCAATGGCTGAAGCTCGCTTTGGCAGAAGATGCACAGGACGATGATCAAGGGGGTTGTGGCATCGCCGCTGCGATCGATGTGCAGCTCCCTGGCAGCTTCATGTGGCAGTTGTATCGTGCGGTGTTGGGCAAGGCCGAGATTCCAGAAACCTCGTTGCTGGATAAAGCGCCCCTGACCTGGCGATTGATGCGACTGCTCCCCGGCCTGATCAACCAGCCACACTTCGAGCCGCTGCAGCGATTCCTGACCGCCGACACCGACCTGCGCAAGCGCTACCAGCTGTCCGAGCGGCTCGCTGACCTGTTCGACCAATATCAGGTGTACCGCGCCGACTGGCTGGAAGATTGGGCTGCTGGCACGCATCAACTCAGAACCGGCCGGGGAGAGGCAAAGCCGCTGAAACCAGAGAACTGCTGGCAAGCCGAACTGTGGCGTGCGCTGCTCCATGATGTTGGGGCAGAGGGGATGGCCCAGAGCCGGGCCGGCGTGCATCAGCGTTACATACAACGGATCAACAGCCTGACGGAGGCGCCGGCCGGTTTGCCGGCGCGAGTGATCGTGTTCGGTATCTCCTCACTGCCCGCCCAGGCATTGGAGGCGCTTGCCGGGCTGGCTCGTTTCAGCCAGGTCCTGCTCTGCGTTCACAACCCTTGCCGCCATCACTGGGCAGACATCGTGGCTGACAAGGATCTCCTGCGTCACGAATACAAACGCCAATCGCGCAAGCCGGGCATGCCGGTGGTGTTGAACCCTGATGCATTGCACCAGCACGCTCACCCGTTGCTGGCTGCGTGGGGCAAGCAGGGTCGTGATTACATCAATTTGCTCGACAGCCATGACGATCCGAACAGCTACCGCTCGATCTTTCGCGACGGGCGCATCGACCTGTTCAGCGAGAGCGAGCCCACGACCCTCCTGAATCAGCTCCAGGACGATATCCTTGAGCTGCGCCCTTTGAGCGAGACCCGCGAAGTCTGGCCGCCCGTAGACATAAAGACCGACCGCTCGATTCGCTTTCATGTAGCCCACAGTGCCCAGCGCGAAGTGGAGGTGCTGCATGATCAATTGCTCGCGCGCTTCAGCAAGGATCCGGACCTTCGTCCTCGGGACGTCATCGTCATGGTGCCGGACATCGACAGCTACGCTCCTCATATTCGCGCGGTGTTCGGCCAGCTGGATCGTGACGATCGCCGCTTTATCCCCTTCACCCTCGCAGACCAGGGCAAACGTGGTCGCGATCCGTTGCTGATCGCCGTCGAGCACTTGTTGAAGATTCCGGACAGTCGATTCCCGGTCAGTGAAATCCTCGATCTGCTGGACGTTCCCGCACTGCGCGCGCGCTTTGGCATTGATGAGCGAGATCTTCCAACCCTGCACCGCTGGATCGAAGGTGCGGGTGTTCGATGGGGTCTCAACGCCAAGCAGCGTGAAGGACTGGGGCTGCCGGAACAGCTTGAGCAGAACAGCTGGCATTTTGGTCTGCGTCGCATGTTGCTTGGGTACGCCGTCGGTGCGGGTGCGGCCTACGATGGCATTCAGCCCTATGACGAAATCGGCGGGCTGGATGCGGCCCTGATTGGCCCGCTAGTGTCCCTGATCGACGCCCTGCAGGTGGCTCACAATGAACTCTCCCAACCCGCGACGCCCGCGAAGTGGGGCGCGCGGCTTCAGGCGATCATGCAGCTGTTTTTCATGGCCGACAGTGAGCACGACGACTACCTGTTGAGTCAGCTCGAAACACTGCGTGAAACCTGGCTGCAGACCTGCGAGACCGTCGGCCTGGATGAAGAATTACCTTTGACGGTTGTGCGTGAAGCCTGGCTGGCCGGGCTGGATCAGGGCCGATTGTCCCAGCGTTTTCTGGCCGGTTCGGTCAACTTCTGCACGCTGATGCCGATGCGTGCCATTCCGTTCAAGATCGTCTGTTTGCTGGGCATGAATGACGGCGATTACCCCCGAGCGCAGCCGCCGCTGGATTTCGATCTGATGGGCAGCGACTACCGGCCCGGCGACCGTTCTCGACGTGAGGATGATCGTTATCTTTTACTCGAAGCGCTGCTGTCCGGCCGTGATCAGCTGTACATCAGCTGGGTCGGGCGCAGCATTCGCGATAATTCTGAGCGGCCAGCTTCGGTGCTCATCGGGCAACTGCGTGATCATCTGTCCAGCGGTTGGCGGCTGGCCGATGCCATCGAGCCCGAGGACGATAAAAAGCGTGATCCGGGTCAACAGTTGCTGCACAAACTTACCGTCGAACATCCGCTGCAGCCGTTCAGTGCCAAGTACTTCCAGGAGAGCCCGGAGTTCTTCAGCTTTGCCCGCGAGTGGCAGGTGCTGCACGAAGCCGTCATCGAAGCAGGCGAAACAAAAGCGCTGCGAAAGCACCAGCAGGAAGAGCCCTTGAGCCTGATGCAGTTGCAGGATTTTCTGCGCAATCCGGTCAAGCACTTCTTCAGTCAGCGCTTGAAGATATTCTTTGAAGTCGCCGAAGCGCCTTTGGCGGACGAGGAGCCTTTCGTGCTCGACGCGCTTGAGCGTTATGGCCTCAGCGACAGCCTGTTGCAAGCGGCGCTCACTGACCCCGAGCACATTCAGGAATCGCTACATGCTCAAGCGACGCGCTTGCAGGCTAGCGGCTTGCTGCCGATGGCCGGGTTCGGCACGTTGTTGCAGGATGAACTGATCGAGCCGCTGCCCGACCTCGTCGCCCGTTATCACGAATTGCTGATTCGCTGGCCTGTGCGGTTGCACAGCGCGCTGCCGGTCAGTTATCAGCATCAGGGCGTCGAGCTCGATGGCTGGGTCGATGGGCTTTATCAGAACCCTCAGAACCAGTTACTCGCGATCACCGCTATTCCCAATGCAATCGCCAGCAAGAAGACGCGCAAGTGGCATCGTCTGACCAAGCCGTGGGTAAACCACCTGGTGGCCTGCGCGTGCGATCTGCCATTGACCACGGCGCTGGTGGCCAGCGACGAAACCCTCTTGCTGCCGCCGCTGGACAAGGACACTGCCACGCGCACCCTCAACGATCTGCTGCTCGCCTGGCATCAAGGCATGCAGCGACCGCTGCCGATTGCGGTGAAGACGGCATTTGCCTGGCTGGGCCAGAACGATGAAATCAAAGCTGAAGCTGCCGCGCGCAAGGCCTATGAAGGCGATGGCCAGAACAGCAAGGGTGAGCGTGCCGAAAGCACTGCGCTGGCGCGTCAGTTCCCGGACTTCGATGCGTTGCTGGCCAGCGAGGAATTTGTGGGCTGGTGCGAGGCGTTGTACAAACCGATTTTTGAAGCGCCCTGGCAGGCTCTTTCTCGCGAGGAGGCCGGCGCATGAGTGACGTACAACAACCTCTGGCGCTGCGCTTCCCGCTGAAAGGCAGCCAACTGATTGAAGCCAGCGCCGGCACCGGCAAGACGTTTACCATCTCGGCGCTGTACCTGCGTCTGGTATTGGGGCATGGCAGCGAGGAATCGGGTTTCGGCCGTGAGCTGTTGCCGCCGCAGATTCTGGTGGTGACGTTCACCGACGCAGCGACCAAGGAACTGCGCGACCGCATTCGCACGCGACTGGCCGAGGCGGCGCGGTTCTTCCGTGAAGAAATCGAAGTGCCCGATGCGTTGATCGCTGGCTTGCGGGACGAGTTCGCCATTGAGCAATGGCCCGGCTGCGCCAGCCGTCTCGACATCGCGGCGCAGTGGATGGACGAGGCGGCAGTTTCGACGATTCACAGCTGGTGTCAGCGCATGCTGCGCGAGCACGCCTTCGACAGCGGCAGCCTGTTCACCCAGAGTCTGGAAACCGATCACACCGATTTGCTGAGCGAAGTGCTGCGCGATTACTGGCGCAAGTTCTGCTACCCCATGAGCGGTGACGCGCTGCTTTGGGTGCGAGAGAGCTGGGGCGGCCCTGCGGCGCTGCTGCCGAGGGTGCGGGCGTTGTTCGGCAGTGAGCGGGCGAGCGTGACCCAAACCCCGACGCAGATCATCGAGCAGTCGATTCAGGAGCGGCGCGAAACCCTCCGCCAGCTCAAGGCGCCATGGGCCAACTGGGCCGCGGAGCTGCATGCGATCTGTATCGACGGCGTCGCCTGCAAAGTGGTCGATGGCCGCAAGATGCAGGAGCGTTATTTCAGGCCCTGGTTCGACAAGCTGATTGCCTGGGCCAATGACGACGAGCAGGAGCAGCTCGACCTCGGCACCGGTTTCACCCGGCTGACCCCCGACGGCATCGCCGAAGCGTGGAAAAACAATCCACCGTCGCACCCTGCGTTCGAGGCGATGGTCGAGCTCAAGGTGGCGCTGGACACGCTGCCAACACCTGATGCGGCGGTGCTCGAACACGCTGCGCAATGGGTCGGCGCGCGTTTTGAAGAAGAGAAGCGGCGCCGCGCTGAAATGGGCTTCGACGACATGCTGCTGCGCCTGGACGCTGCGTTGCGCGGCAGCGGTGGCGAGCGTCTGGCGACGTTGATCCGCGAGCAGTTCCCGGTCGCCTTGATTGATGAATTTCAAGACACCGACCCGGTGCAATACCGCATTTTCGACAGCATCTACCGGCTTGAGGCAAACGACGAAAGCACCGGCCTGTTCCTTATTGGCGACCCGAAGCAGGCGATCTACGCGTTCCGTGGCGCCGACATTTACACCTACCTGCGCGCCCGTCAGGCCACCACCGGGCGCTTGCACACGCTGGGTACAAACTTCCGCTCCAGCCACGCGATGGTCGACGCCGTGAACCATGTATTCGTGCGCGCGGAAAACAACGAAGCGGGTCGCGGTGCGTTCCTGTTCCGCACGCCCGAAGACAATCCCGTGCCGTTTCTGGCGGTCGGGTCTCAGGGCCGTAAAGAGACGCTGCAGGTCGACGGGCAGGTGCTTGCGGCGCTCAACGTCTGGCAGCTGGAAACCGATCAGCCGGTGTCGGGCACGGTCTATCGAGCGCAACTGGCGGCGAGCTGCGCCAGTGAGATCGTTCGTTTGCTCAACGCCGGTCAACAAGGGCAAGCGGGCTTTGCCAAAGCGGGCGAGTCATTGAGACAACTGCTGCCCGCCGACATCGCAATTCTGGTGCGTGACGGCAAGGAAGCACAGGCCGTGCGAGGCGAGTTGTCGGCGCGTGGCGTACGCAGTGTGTACCTCTCGGACAAGGACTCAGTGTTCGCCGCGCAAGAAGCCCATGACCTGCTCGCCTGGCTCAAGGCCTGCGCCGAGCCTGACGCCGAGCGAACCCTGCGCGCGGCCTTGGCCTGCATCACCCTCGCGTTGCCGCTGGCCGAACTCGAGCTGCTGAATCAGGACGAGCTGGCGTGGGAAAACCGTGTCATGCAGTTCCGCGACTACCGACGCATCTGGCGCACCCAAGGCGTGCTGCCCATGCTGCGTCGGCTGCTGCACGACTTCAAGTTGCCGCAAGCGTTGGTTCAGCGCACCGATGGCGAGCGCGTACTCACCAACCTGTTGCACCTCAGCGAACTGATGCAACAGGCCGCCGCCGAACTGGATGGCGAGCAGGCCTTGATTCGTCATCTGAGCGAGCATCTGGCGCTGTCCGGCCAAGCGGGGGAAGAGCAGATCCTGCGCCTTGAAAGCGATGAACAACTGGTCAAGGTGGTGACCATCCACAAATCCAAAGGCCTGGAATACCCGTTGGTCTTCCTGCCCTTCATCTGTTCGACGAAGCCGGTGGACGGCAGTCGTTTGCCGCTGCACTTTCACGACGCCGATGGCCATGCGCAAATCAGCCTCAAACCCACGCCTGCTCTGATCGAGCAGGCGGATGACGAGCGTCTCGCAGAGGATCTACGTCTGCTGTATGTGGCCCTGACCCGCGCGCAACACGCGTGCTGGCTGGGCGTTGCCGATCTCAAGCGCGGCAGCAACAGCGCCTCGATACTGCACCGCTCGGCACTGGGCTATTTGCTCGGCGGCGGGCATAAGCTGGCTGAGTCAGTGGCGTTGGGGCAGTGGCTGCGTTCGCTGGCAGACGATCATCCCGCCGTTAAGGTTGAGCCTGTGCCGCTGCCGACAACCGAGTCCTTCAGCGCGCCGCGCAGCGAGGTCGCGTTGAGCAAGCCGCGCGTGCCCCGGCGCAGCGCACGGGAGAACTGGTGGATTGCGTCCTATAGCGCGCTGCGCATCGGCGACACCATTACCGACAGCGGCGATCAGTCGCCGGACAGCCCGCAAGCGCAGAAGCTGTTCGACGATGAGCGTCTCGACCCGGATGCGCCGCGAGAGGTGATGGTCAGCGGCGGCGATATCCACCGATTCCCGCGCGGCCCCAACCCCGGCACCTTTCTGCACGGCTTGCTGGAATGGGCGGGCGAGAAGGGCTTTGCCGAAGCGGCGGCTGATCCGCTGTCGCTGGAGAAAGTCGTCGCCCAACGCTGCAACCGGCGCGACTGGAAAGGCTGGATCAACACGCTGACCGACTGGCTGCAACATCTGCTGCCCCTGCCCCTGCCGCTGCGCTTGGGCTCAGACGTTCAGCCCGTGGCGTTGTGCGAGCTGGATCAGCCGAACCAGTACCGCGTCGAAATGGAATTCTGGTTCGCCTGCTCGAAGGTCGATGTGGCGCAGATGGACGCGCTGGTGCGCCGCTACACCCACAACGGTGCGCCGCGAGCGGCCGCTGAGACAGTCTCTTTGAATGGCATGTTCAAGGGCTTCATCGACCTGACGTTCGAGCACGAAGGTCGTTACTTCGTTGCCGACTACAAATCCAACTGGCTGGGCGTCGACGACGATGCCTACACCGAGCAGGCGATGGAAAACTCGATTCTGGACAACCGCTACGACCTGCAATACGTGCTCTATCTGCTGGCCTTGCACCGTCAGCTCAAAGCACGTCTCACTGATTACGATTACGACCGGCACATGGGCGGCGCGGTGTACCTGTTCGTGCGCGGCAGCCGCGCGGCGAGTCAGGGGGCGTGGTTCACCCGGCCGCCCCGTGAGTTGATCGAACGTCTCGATCTGCTGTTTCAGGGCCGAGCGCCGATTACGGAAGACGTGCTGTCAGGAGACCTCGTATGAATCGCACCTTCGCTCACTTGATGCCCACGGCGCTGGACGCCGACAGTCTGGCCGACCTGACGCCCCTCAGCCGTGTGGATGACTTGCTGCTGTTGCTGCAGCGCTGGGTCGAACGCGGCTGGCTGCGAGCGCTGGACAAGGCCTTCGTGGCGTTTCTGGCCGACCTTGATCCTGCCGCCGATTCGCTGGTGCTGTTGGCGGCCACGCTGACCAGCCACCAGTTGGGCCACGGACACGTCTGCCTGGACCTCTACGAAACCCTGAAAGAGCCGGACTTCGCCCTGTCGCTGCCGCCGGAAGGGGATGTGTTGTCGACGCCGATGCTGTTGCCGTCCTCGCTGCTCAAATCCCTCGACGGCGCGACGTGGTGCAAGGCACTGGAAGCCAGCGCGCTGGTTGCTCATGCCGGGGATGTCAGTGAAGCGGCGGCGCAGAGGCCGTTGGTTTTATCCGATCGGCGCCTGTACCTGCGCCGTTACTGGACCTATGAGCGGCGGATCGATGCGGCGTTGCGTCGTCGGCTGGCTCAGGTGGAAACGGAGTTCAGCGATTTCCCCCAGCGGCTGGATGCGCTGTTCGGCCCGGCCAATCACGCGCCTGACGCGTTGATCGACTGGCAAAAGCTGGCCTGCGCCCTGGCGACCCGGGGTGCGTTCAGCATCATCACCGGCGGCCCCGGAACGGGCAAAACCACCACGGTCGTGCGTTTGCTGGCGCTGCTGCAATCGCCGGCGGTTGAGCGCGGCAAGCCGTTGCGCATTCGCTTGGCTGCGCCGACCGGCAAGGCAGCGGCACGGCTGACCGAGTCGATCAGTCATCAGGTGCAGTCGCTGCAAGTGCCGGAAGACGTGCGGCAGAAAATCCCCAGCGAAGTTACGACGGTTCACCGTTTACTGGGCAGCCGTCCGGGCACGCGGCATTTCCGTCATCACGCGGGCAACCCGTTGCCGCTGGACGTGCTGGTGGTCGATGAAGCTTCGATGATCGACCTGGAAATGATGGCGAACTTGCTCGACGCGTTGCCGCCCCATGCGCGCATGGTGCTGCTGGGCGACAAGGATCAATTGGCGTCGGTTGAGGCCGGCGCGGTGCTGGGCGATTTGTGCCGTGACGCGGAGGCGGGGATGTACAGCCCGCAGACCCAGGCGTGGCTTGAATCGGTCAGCGGCGAAGATCTGTCCAGAAGCGGTTTGCAGCAGGGTGACGATCAGCATCACGCGTTGGCTCAGCAAGTGGTGATGCTGCGCCACTCCCGGCGTTTCGTCGCGGGCAGCGGCATCGGCCAGTTGGCGAAGCTAGTCAATCAGCAGCAGGACCAGGACGCGCGCGCGTTGCTCGCGGCTCGTCAGTACCCGGATTTGTTTTCCCTGGTGCTCAAGGGTGAGCAGGACCGTGCGCTGTCACGGCTTTTGCTCGACGGTCATGGCGAGGGCCCGCAAGGCTATCGCCATTATCTGGGCGTAATGCACGCGCAGCGGCCGCAAGACCTGACGCAGATCGAAGACCCGCGTTGCGTCGAGTGGGCGCGGCATGTCTTGAATGCGTTCGATGAGTTCCAGCTGCTGTGTGCGGTGCGCAAAGGGCCGTGGGGCGTGGAAGGGTTGAATCGACGGATCACGGAAACGCTGTTCACCGCCGGGCTGATCGAGAGTGATCATCAGTGGTACGAGGGGCGCCCGGTGTTGATGACGCGCAACGACTACGGGCTGGGTTTGATGAACGGCGACATTGGCATTGCCTTGCGTCTGCCCGAGGGGCCGGTCGAGGAGAACCGTCAGGCGCTGCGTGTTGCGTTCCCGCGTAATGACGGCAGCGGGGGTGTGCGCTTTGTGCTGCCGAGCCGGCTCAATGACGTGGAAACGGTGTACGCGATGACGGTGCACAAGTCCCAAGGGTCGGAGTTCGCACACACGGCCTTGATCCTACCCGAGGCGTTGAACCCGGTGCTGACCAAGGAGTTGATCTACACCGGTATCACCCGGGCGAAGCACTGGTTCAGCCTGATCGAGCCGCGTCAGGGCGTTTTCGAAGAAGCGCTGCGGCGCAAGGTCAAGCGCCTGAGCGGGTTGATGTTGGGGCTGTGACCGGCGCGTCGAGATTGGATCTGTCATTGGAGCGGCTTGCTGGTGAACGGGCAGGTCAGTCAGCTTCGAGGTGAATGACCTGACGCGTTCGCGGGCAAGCGCGCTCCTACAGTTGATCTGCGCCAGCTGCGAATTCTGTGATGTACGCGAATCCGTAGGAGCCGGCTTGCTGGCGAAAGCATTCTGCCCGGCGCTGCTGCAGTGGATGATTAACCGAGTTCGCCAGCAAGCCGGCTCCTAATGACGGTTTGTGGGCTGAGTGAAGGGGAGTCAAGCCCCATGAACGTGCGCACGCGCGCGCCGCACTGGTCGGCAAGAATCGTCTGCGGCGCGGCGTCGACCTGTACGATGCCGTTTTCCATGAAGATCACCCGGTCGGAAATCGACAAGGCGAAGTCCATCTCATGGGTCACGATGAGCATCGTCATGCCTTCCTTCGCCAGGTCGGCGATGACCCTCAGCACGTCGCCCACCAGCTCCGGGTCCAGCGCAGACGTCGGCTCGTCGAACAGCATGATCTGCGGGTCCATCGCCAGTGCCCGGGCAATCGCCACGCGTTGCTGCTGACCACCGGATAACTGATGCGGGTATTTGTGCGCGTGGGCCAGCAGCCCGACCTTGTCGAGCAGGACGTAGGCACGCTGCTCGCTGACGTCCCGGTCGCGGCCGTGATAACGCGGCGCGAGGGTCACGTTGTCGAGAATGGTGCGGTGGGGGAACAGGTTGAAGTTCTGAAACACCATGCCGATGCGCTGCACGCCACGGCGGATCTGCGGCGCGTTGGGGGTGTCGCCGGCGTGAATGTAGCCTTCGCCAAACAGGATGATTTCACCCTTGTCGATGGTCTCCAGGCTGTTGACCGTGCGAATCAGCGAGGTCTTGCCCGAACCTGATGGGCCGATGATGGAGATCACCTGACCGGCGCCCACCTCCAGATTGATGCCCTTGAGCACTTCATGCTGCCCATAGCTTTTGTGGATGTTGACCAGTTGCAGCGCCGGCGCCGAGCCCGGACCGGTTAGCGGCTGACGCGTCACTGTGGGCTGCGTGACCAAGCTGGCGCGCAGGTGAGTCAGGGCAGTGTCGTCGAGGGTCTGCGGCTTGCGGTTGCTCAGCTCCAGGTGCTGCTCCAGCCAGTGAAACAGCCAGCCGAACACCGTCACGATCATCACGTAATACACCGCGACGGCTGACAGCGTTTCCATGACCAGAAAGTTTTGCGCGTACAGGCGTTGGCCCACGGTCAGCAGTTCGGTGAGGGAAATCACTGACACCAGCGAGGTCAGTTTCACCACGGTGATGTATTCATTCACCAGCGTTGGCAGAGAGATACGAAATGCCTGGGGGATGACGATCAGACGCTGCATACCGATCAGGCCAACACCCAAGGCGCGGCCCGCTTCCTTCTGGCCCTTGGCAACGGAAATCAGGCCACCGCGGTGGATCTCCGCCATGTACGCCGCTTCCGTGACTACCAGCGCAAGAAGGCCCGAATAGAAAGGGTTGGAAAGCACGTCGCGGGTGACCGGAAACATCTGCGGCAGGTTGTAGGTAAACACCACCAGCACCAGCAGCGGGACACTGCGGAAGAACCAGATATAAATCGACGCCGGCACGCTGATCCAGCGCGCGGTCGAAAGCTTGGCCGACGCCAGCAGGAAACCCAGCAGCATGCCGATGAACCAGCCCAGCGCGCTGAGCTCGATCACGGTGATGCAGGACTCCCAGAAGTCAGCGACCGAGAACAAAGAAAAAAAGTAGGACCATTCGAATTGCATACACACACCTCAGCAGGGCGGGGCCCGGCGGGATTCTCTTATCAAACACGATCCCTTGTAGGAGCGCGCTTGCTCGCGATGACTTAGGTACAGTCGCTACATCTTTATTGTCTGTCCGGGCCAATCGCGGGCAAGCGCGCTCCTACAGAAGGGCAAGCATCAAGCCGTCAGTTGGCGGGTTCTTCCAAGTTGTACCGCTTCAGCAGCGCCGCGTATTCGCCGGATTTTTTCGTCTCGTCGAAGGCCTTGAGCAGCGCCTGATACAGCTCGTCATTGCCCTTCTTCACGTAGATGCCAAGCGTTTGCTGATAGATCGAATGCTCGGTGCTGACCACCACGCGACCCTTGGTGCGTTCGGCGATCATGCCGGCGGCGCCGTCGATTTCCACTTGCGCCTGAACGTTGCCCGACAGCAGCGCCTGGGTCACTTCCGGTGCCGACGGGAATTCGCTGACGGCGACCGGGCCTTTGCCCTTCGGCACGCAGTATTCGGCGGACAGCTTGTTGAACTGGGTGACCCACGTGGTGCCTTTTTCCAGCCCGATTTTCAGCCCGCACAAGTCTTCCGGCACCTTGGGTTTGAGCGGACTGTCCTTGAGCACCATGATCGCGGCGCCCGTTACGGCGTAGGGGATGGTCTGGGCCTGGGTCTGGCGCTCCGGCGTGATGTACATGCCCGAAATGATCGCGTCGTAGTGACCGGCATTGAGGCTGAGGATCAGGCTGGAGAACTTGGTGTCGACAAACTCCGCTTTGAGGTCCATGTGCTTGGCGAGCAGGCGCGAAAGGTCCGGGTCGGCACCGACGACATTTTTCTTCTCGTCGTAGGATTCGAACGGCGGGTAGGTGATCTCCATGCCGACCTTGAACTGCCCGGGCGTCACGGTGGTGGCCGCCTGCGCGGCGGTGGCAGCGAGCAGGGATGCACCGAGTACGGCGGAGGCAAGCACGGTCAAGCGGACAGCAGTGTTCAAAGTGTTGCGCATCGTCGGCGACTCCACGTCAGAAAGGTAGGGCTGGGTGTGTTGAGTATTCGGGTGGAACAGAGGGACGCATCGCATCACGATGGGTCCTGTGTCTGGCTCTTCAAATGGCCGAAGCTCGACGGCTTGCGCGCCTTTTCGTACAGCTTGAGTTCACCGTTCTCGACCTTGCGCCGCAGGTACTGGTAGGTCTGCAACGCCTGACCGAACATGTGCTCGCCGATGGTGATTTCTTCGTAGTCGGCAGTGCCCTTGTCGAACTGCGCAAGGGGCTTGATCTGGGTGTGGAAGTCGCAAGCGAAGAACAGCGGAAACGAATAGCGCTCCTCACTGACCGTGCGTACCCGGTGAGCCGTAGCAACGAACGTACCAGCGGTCATGACCTCCAGCATGTCGCCGATGTTGACCACAAACGCGCCGTCTACCGGCGGCGCGTCGATCCACTGCCCCAGATCGTTCATCACTTCCAGTCCGGGCTTGTCGGCCAGCAGCATGGTGAAGCACTCGTAATCGGTGTGCGCACCAATTCCGGGCGCATCCTGAGCGGCACCGTCGAACGGGTAATGGATCAAGCGCAGCTTGGAAGGCGGGCGGGTGACCATCGCCTCGAAGTAGCCTTCCTCCAGGCCCAGCGCCAGCGCGAAGCCGTCGAACAGACGGCGGCCCAAGGCAAACGCTGCGGCGTAATACGCTTCTACCGCAGGACGAAAACCGGGCAGGTCCGGCCATTCGTTGGCGCCGATCAGCGGGGTTTTGGCGATCACCAGCGGGTCGTCATCGCCCACTTCAAAACCGATATCGAAGGCCTCTTTGTGGTCTGGCTTGCCCTTGGCGTACACCTCTTCGCCCTCGGGCACGAAGCCTTTGTGGCTGCGCGAAGTGCCGATGTAATGCTGCATTTTGTAGTCGAGGGATTGGGCGAACAGGCTCTTGGCGGCCTGGCGCAGACCGTCGATCAACGACGGCGCGATGCCGTGATTCCTGACGTACAGAAAACCCACTTCCCGCGCCGCCTTGCCCAGTTCGTCGGCGACGGCCTGACGCAGCGCGATGTCGGAGCTGAACAGCCCGGCGATATCAACCACGGGAATACTGCTGAAATTAGCGACCTTCGGGGCTGCCCCGTGCGACGGATCTGGCATGACGAAACGCTCCTTATCGGCTTGTTGTGTGGGTGAAGCGCTGGAAATGTTCGCGTTCGGTGTGGCCCATCCACAGGTTCAGCGACCAGAGATCGGCCACCGGCACATCGGTGAAGGGCAAATGATGCAGATAGCCGTCGGCGCCGAATTCGGGCGTCATTGTGCTGACCTGATAGCCTCGCGCCTGCTGGGATTTCCACACGGCTTCCCAGTGCTGCTGATGGAAAGTCAGCTCGCGGGCGTACTCGGGGGCAGCGGGATGGGGGACTTGCGGACCCTGGTCGTAACCGACCCGGGCCTGAATGTGATGGACGCGTTCGACGAATGCGCTGAGGTCGTCTTCCGGGTCGTCGAGCAAACGCTCGCAAGTGACGAGCCAGTGGCTGATGTCGCTGGTGAAGCGCAGATCCGGCAGTTGGCGGATCAGCTCAAGGGTGACCCACGGATTGAACAGCGAGCGCGCGCGGTGGGTTTCGAAGGTGACCGTCTGCCCATGCTTGCGCGCCACCTCCAGCGCCTGACCGAAGAAGTCCACCTGCTGCGGCAATTGCCAGCGATCGTTGCCGGCCAGTACGTTGACGAAGCGTGGCGCCAGTTCGCTCGACCAGGCGAGCTTCTGTTCCAGATCGGTGAGGTGCTCTGCGGTCGTCGCCGATTGCTCCGGAAGGACGTCGTAGGCAGTGAAAACGGTGGCGATGTAAGGCACGTGATTGGCGCGCAGGAAGGCGCCGAATTCCGCGCGCTCAACCGGTGTCAGCGGCAGGCGTGCTTCCATGCCGTCGAACCCGGCGTCCAGCAGCTCATCCAGCGCCTGGGCCTTGCTGGCGCGGTAGCCCCAGAGCGTACGGAAGATTTCCAGTTTCATCGAGCGTCCTCAAAGATTGCGTCGTGCGGCTGACGTGCGACCCCAGACAGGCCTCCGCCACGGCGCAGGCCGGAGCGGGCTACAGCGGCAGTCACATCAGAAAAGGCAATCTTCGGGCCGTGTCTCTAATGGACGGGCTCCTTTATTGCGGCCGATCTTAGATTCGGCCGATGAACGGGAAGAATAGGAAAGCTCAAATGCATAGTTCAGAGATTTCTGAACTATGGTGGGGAGGGGCAGAGCAGACGTTCGGACGTGTGTAGGAGCGCGCTTGCCCGCGAAAAATGCATCAGACGCCATTGATGTGTCTGATGCAACGCCATCGTTGGGATGCGATCCAGAAAAAGCCCTATTGCTTGTAGCGTCCGATCCCGATCCGACACATTGAGGTCGGCTGTCCAGGTGCGTTCGCCAGCAAGCCGGCTTCTACATTTTGCTGTGTCCGATCACTCAATCCACAAACGTCATCTGATCCGTCTCGCCCAACAGAAATCCCTGATTGCGCTCGGTGGCCTCACGGATGTAATCCCACAACAACGTAATCCGCTTGAGCTTTCTCAGGTCCTCCCGGCAGTACATCCAGAACTGCCGGGTGATATCCACCTCACTTTCCAGCACCGGCAGCAGTCGTGAATCCTGCGCCGCCAGAAAGCACGGCAGAATCGCCAGCGCTCGTCCCTGCAATGCAGCGACGTATTGGGCGATGACGCTGGTGCTGCGCAGGGTGGCATGGGCGCCGGGGAGTAGGTTGCTGAGGTAGAGCAATTCCGAGCTGAAGGCCAGGTCGTCGACGTAGCTGATGAACGGATGGTCGGCGAGGTCTTCGGTCTTGAAGATCGGCGCGTGGTTGTCGAGATAATCCTGGGTGGCGTAGAGCCTGAGTCTGTAATCGCACAGCTTGCAGCACACGTACGGCCCGTGCTCCGGACGCTCCAATGCGATGACGATGTCCGCCTCGCGCTTGGACAGGCTGATGAAATGTGGCAGCGGCAGGATGTCGACCGAGATAGCGGGATAAGTGTCGGTGAAGTGACTGAGTTGCGGGGTGATGAAGAAGCTGCCAAAGCCTTCGGTGCAGCCCATGCGAACGTGCCCTGACAGCGCGACGCCGGAGCCGGACACCTGCTCGCAGGCGATGTGCAGCGTGCTTTCGATGGACTCCGCAGCGCCCAATAATCGTTGGCCTTCCGCCGTGAGGATGAAACCGGTGTTGCGGGATTTCTCGAACAGCAGCGTGCCCAGTGACGTCTCCAGCGAGCTGATCCGGCGCGACACCGTGGTGTAGTCCACCGCCAGGCGTTTGGCTGCCGAACTGGCCTTGCGCGTGCGCGCCACTTCGAGAAAAAACTTCAGGTCATCCCAGTTAAGCGCGCTCAGGGACGTGATGTTTTTTTGCATGTTGAACCTGCTTTTATGTGCGTTCTTATTAGAAGTTTGCACATCTATACTCCGAAGCGCTGCCGGATCCTACCGACCCGTAACGACGCGATCTGTAGGAGCCGGCTTGCTGGCGAAAGCATTCTAGCCGGCGCTGCTGCGGTGGATGATTAACCGAGTTCGCGGGCAAGCGCGCTCCTACAGTTGATCTGCGCCAACTGCAAAATCTGCGAGGTACGCGAAACCTGTAGGAGCCGGCTTGCTGGCGAACACGTCGGGTCAGCGACAGCGATGTTTGATGACACAACGCGGTTCGCCAGCAAGCCGGCTCCTACGGAATCAGTGATCCACTGAGGACGAGTTCCAGGTTCAAATACATCCAGAAAACACACGCCATAACACCCTGCATAACAATAAATAAGCGGAGGAGTTTATGAAGAACGCTACTACGGCGGACGCTGGCGTACTCGATGCCAGCCCCGTGAAAAACGCACGATCCTACCGGCTTGCCGGTACGGCCAGCATGGCTGGCACGACCATCGAGTGGTACGACTTTTTCCTCTACGGCACGGCTGCCGCCCTGATCTTCAACAAAATCTTCTTCCCTGCACTGGACCCGATCATCGGTGTGCTGGCGGCGTTCGCCACCTACGCTGTGGGCTTTCTCGGCCGGCCACTGGGCGGCATCGTGTTCGGCCATTTCGGCGACAAGATCGGGCGCAAGTCCATGCTGCTGTTCACCCTGATGCTGATGGGCATTCCGACCATCATCATCGGCCTGATTCCCACCTACGAACAGATCGGCTACTGGGCTGCCGTGTTGCTTGTCGTGACGCGTTTTCTGCAGGGAATGGCGGTCGGCGGCGAATGGGGCGGGGCGGTGCTGATGGCCGTCGAACATGCGCCCGAGGGCCGCAAAGGTTTCTACGGCAGCCTGCCGCAAACCGGCGTCGGCGCGGGGCTGGTGCTGGCCTCGCTGGCGATGGGCATGGTGGCGAAACTGCCGGAGGCCGATATGCTCAGCTGGGGCTGGCGCATTCCGTTTCTCGCCAGCGTCGTGTTGCTGGGCGTGGGCTGGCTGATTCGCCTGAAAGTCCCGGAGTCGCCTGATTTCGAGAAGCTCAAAAAAGACAACATCGCCGTCAAGGTGCCGCTGTTCAGAGTGTTCCGCGAATACCCGAAAGAAACCCTGACCATCATCGGCGCGCGCACCGCCGAGAACGCCTGGTTTTACATGTCGGTGACCTTCGCGTTGGCATACGCCGCCAACCAGTTGCTCATCCCCCGCGCTGACGTGCTGAGCGCGATCACCGCCGGCGCTGCGCTGTCCCTGGTGACGATGCCGCTGTGTGGGCACCTGTCAGACAAGGTCGGTCAGAAACGTCTGTATTTCGCCGGGCTTCTGCTGCTCTGCGCTTTCGTCTATCCCTTCTTCGCCATGCTCGGCACCCGCGAGCCGCAGATGGTGTGGTGGGCGATGGTGCTGGCAGTCGGCGTGGTTTTCCCGATCCTGTACGCGCCGGAGTCTCTGCTGTTTGCCCGTCAATTCCCGGCGGAGATTCGCTACAGCGGCATCTCCGTTTCGGTGCAGTTGGCGGGCGTCCTGGGCGGCGGATTTGCGCCGATGATCGCCACGCAATTGCTCGCCATGGGCGGCGGCAGTCCGCGCTATGTCATCGCCTACCTGATCGGCATGGCGCTGGTGGCATTGGTCTGTACGGCGCTGATGAAGCGTGATCCTCCTCGTTATCGCGCTGCCTGAAATCGACTTTTTTCAGCGCGCTCAAGTCGGCGCGCTGCCTTGAATGGAGCAATGGCAATGAACGTGTCACTGAACAAGAACAACACCACCGTGGCCCACGTGAAGCTGCTGATCGGTGGTGAATGGGTTGAGTCGCAAACCACCGAATGGCTCGACGTGGTCAATCCCGCCACCCAAGAAGTGCTGGCCCAGGTGCCCTTCGCGACGCCGGCCGAGGTCGATGCCGCCGTCGCCGCTGCGCAGAAGGCGTTCAGCACCTGGCGGCACACGCCGATTGGCGCCCGCATGCGCATCATGCTCAAGTTGCAGGCGTTGATCCGTGAACACTCCAAACGCATCGCCGTCGTGCTCAGCGCCGAACAGGGCAAGACCATTGCGGACGCTGAGGGCGATATCTTCCGCGGCCTGGAAGTGGTCGAGCACGCGTGCTCCATCGGCACGCTGCAGATGGGCGAATTTGCCGAAAACGTGGCCGGTGGCGTCGACACCTACACGCTACGTCAGCCCATCGGCGTCTGCGCAGGCATCACGCCTTTCAACTTCCCGGCGATGATCCCGCTGTGGATGTTCCCGATGGCCATCGCCTGCGGCAACACCTTCGTGCTCAAGCCGTCCGAGCAGGACCCGATGTCGACCATGCTGCTGGTGGAACTGGCGGTCGAGGCGGGCGTGCCGGCGGGCGTGCTCAACGTCGTCCATGGCGGCAAAGAAGTGGTCGACGGGATCTGCACCCACAAGGACATCAAGGCGGTGTCCTTCGTCGGTTCTACGGCGGTGGGCACTCACGTTTACGACCTGGCAGGCAAACACGCCAAGCGCGTGCAGTCGATGATGGGCGCGAAGAATCATGCCGTCGTGCTGCCGGATGCCAATCGCGAGCAGACCCTCAATGCACTGGTCGGCGCCGGTTTCGGCGCGGCGGGTCAGCGCTGCATGGCGACGTCGGCGGTGGTCATGGTCGGCGCGGCGAAGCAGTGGATTCCCGACCTGAAGGCGCTGGCGCAGAAGCTCAAGGTGAATGCGGGCAGCGAGGCGGGCACCGATGTCGGGCCGGTGATTTCCAGGCGCGCTAAACAGCGGATTCTTGATTTGATCGAAAGTGGCGCTCAGGAAGGCGCCACCCTCGAACTGGACGGGCGCGGCATCACGGTGGAGGGCTACGAGGACGGCAATTTCGTCGGGCCGACGCTGTTCACCGGCGTGACCACCGAGATGCAGATCTACACTCAGGAAATCTTCGGGCCGGTGCTCGTGGTGCTGGAGGTCGACACGCTGGATCAGGCCATCGCGCTGGTCAACGCCAACCCGTTCGGCAACGGCGTTGGCCTGTTCACCCAGAGCGGCGCGGCGGCGCGCAAATTCCAGAGTGAAATCGATGTGGGTCAAGTGGGCATCAACATCCCTATTCCGGTGCCGGTGCCGTTCTTCAGCTTCACCGGTTCGCGCGGTTCGAAGCTGGGGGATCTGGGGCCGTACGGCAAACAGGTGGTGCAGTTCTACACTCAGACCAAGACCGTCACCAGCCGCTGGTTTGATGACGACAGCGTGAATGATGGGGTGAATACGACGATCAATCTGCGTTGAGTGCGACGCCCTGTTTTAGGCGCGCGCTTGCCCGTGAAAGCGATCTGCCTTTGAGGGGTGAGTTGATAGATACGACGCCATCGCGGGCAAGCGCGCTCCTACAAAGATCGTATTCCGTCAGTTGGTTTGAGCTGAGTTTTGAACAAGGAGAACAAGCATGAAAATCGCATTCATCGGCCTGGGCAATATGGGGGCGCCGATGGCGCGGAACCTGATCCGTGCCGGGCATCAGTTGCATTTGTTCGACGTCAACCAACAGGTCTTGTCCGAGCTGGCCGAATTGGGCAGCCGCGTCAGTGAGTCGCCCAAACATGCGGCGCAGGGTGCCGATCTGGTCATCACCATGCTCCCGGCGGCCGCTCACGTTCGCGCGGTTTACCTGAACGAAGACGGCGTATTGGCTGGCATCAGCGCAGGGGTGCCGGCGGTGGATTGCAGCACGATTGATCCGCAGACCATCCGCGATGTAGCGGCGGCTGCGGCGAAACAGGGCGTGATGGTCGGCGATGCGCCGGTGTCGGGTGGCACCGGTGGCGCGCAGGCCGGGACGCTGACATTTATGGTCGGCGCGAGTCTTGAGCACTTCGCGGTGCTCAAGCCGATCCTGGCGCAGATGGGCCGCAACATCGTCCATTGCGGCGACGTCGGCACCGGTCAGATCGCGAAGATCTGCAACAACATGCTGTTGGGCATTTCCATGATCGGCGTGGCAGAAGCCATGGCACTGGGCAATAGCCTGGGCATCGACACCGGCGTGCTGGCGACCATCATCAACAGCTCGACCGGGCGCTGCTGGAGCTCGGAAATGTACAACCCGTGGCCCGGCGTCGTGGAAACCGCCCCGGCGTCGCGCGGCTACACCGGAGGGTTTGGCGCGGAGCTGATGCTCAAGGATCTGGGCCTGGCAACCGAGGCCGCCAAAGCCGCGCGCCAACCCGTGATCATGGGTGCGCTGGCGCAGCAGCTGTATCAGGCGATGAGTTTGCGCGGTGATGGCGGTAAGGACTTTTCGGCGGTGGTTGAGGGGTATATCAAGAAAGGCTGATAGCACGGCCAAGAACGATCATCAACGTAACTGCCGAGTACCCAATGTAGGACCGGCTTTAGCCGGGAAGAGGCCAGCATCAACACCCGCAATTTTGCGGCGTGGCATCCGACGCCTTCCCGGCTAAAGCCGGTCCCACACTATGCACGCGGTCAGTCAGTGGAACCGGCTTTAGCCAGGAAGAGGCCAGCACCAATACCGTAATTTTGCGGTGTGACAACCGACGCCTTCCCGGCTAAAGCCAGTCCTACAGAGCGGCGCGCGGGCCGCTGTAATCCTTGGCCCACTTCTCCTGCGTCACCAAATGCTGTTTAAACCGCGCGATCTGCTCGGCTACGCGCACCGGCGACGTTCCGCCCCAGCCGCTGCGCGCCGCCAGTGCGGCCTCCAGCGTCAGGCTCTCCAGCACCTCCGGCGTCAGGCGCGGGTCGGTGTCGGCGAGCATCTTCGGCGTTAGCTCCGGCAGCCCGATGTCCTGCGCCTCACACAGCTGAACCAGCTGCCCGGTGATCTCGTGGGCTTCCTTGAACGGCACGCCGCGAACGGCCAGCCAATCGGCGACTTCGGTTGCCAAGGTAAAGCCTAGCGGCGCCTGCCGCAGTAACTCGTCCTTGCGCACCTTCATGGTCCGGACCATACCGGCGAAGGCGGGCAGCACCAGATTCAGTGTGTCCAGCGCGTCGAAGATGGCGTGTTTGTCTTCGCTCAAATCCCGGTTGTACGACAGCGGCTGCGCCTTGAGCACGGACAGAATTGCCGTCAGCGAACCAATCAAGCGGCCGGATTTCCCCCGGGCCAACTCGGCGATGTCCGGGTTCTTCTTCTGCGGCATGATCGAGCTGCCGGTGGCGTAGGCATCGTCCAGTTCGACCCAGCGAAACTGCCGCGACGTCCAGATGCAGAACTCCTCGGCCATGCGCGAAATGTTGATCCCCAGCATGCTCGCGCAGAACAGAAACTCGGCCACGTGATCGCGGCTGGCGACGGCGTCGATGGAGTTTTCACAGGGCCCGGCGTAACCCATTTCCGCCGCTGAACGTTGAGGATCGCGGGCAATGGCGGAACCGGCCATGGCGGCGGCACCGAGGGGCGAAAGGTTGAAACGCTGATCCCAATCATGCAGGCGCTGGATGTCACGATGAATCGCCTGGGCGTGGGCCATCAAATGGTGACCGAACACAATCGGCTGCGCTTGCTGCAAGTGGGTGAAACCCGGCGCGATGGTCTCGATATGCGCTTCGGCCTGGCTCACCAATGCCTGCTGCAAGTCGAGAATCGACAGGGTCAGCACGCGAATTTGGTCACGCAGAAACAGCCGCATGTCGTTGGCCGTCTGATCGTTGCGCGAGCGCCCGGCGCGAAGCTTGCCGCCCAGTGCGCCGAGGCGTTCGGTGAGCAGGCGCTCGATGAAGGTGTGTACGTCCTCATCGGCGCGAATGGGTTGAATCGTGCCGGCAGCAAAATCCTCGTCAATCGATTGCAGCGCGTCGATGATGCGGCGTGTTTCATCGGCGTCCAGCAAACCGGCGCGCTCAAGCTCGTGGGCATGGGCCTTGGACCCTGCGACGTCATAGGGCGTCATGCGGAAATAGACGGCGGGCGAGCGTGACAGGTTGGCCATCGCTTCAGCCGGCGCTGACTTGAAGCGCGCCCCCCACAGACGATCCGTTGCATCGGACATATGCATTCCCCCTCAAACATTTGATTGCTGGCGAGCCAGGCGTCGCCGACGTCAGGGGATCCTAGGAAAAACCGGCTACCGGTGAAACGTTACAAATGGCAAGTCGGGTTGGCAGAAATGGAAAGCTGCGGTATCAAATCGCTATTCAGTGACGTCGTGCTGACTATTTTTCTGTTATCGCAGCTGCCCAAATGTGTTGAAGTGGCGCCGATTGCAACGCCCGATGTTTTCCCTCTTCGACCTTTTCGCAGGATGCGCCCCATGGATGGTTTCCTATCGCTTTATCAGAACCTTGGCTGGACTTTGTCAGTGTTGGTGCTGCTGACATTTTTGCTGGCGGGGACGGTCAAGGGCGTCATCGGCATGGGGTTGCCGACCGTGGCCATGGGCTTGCTCGGCGCGATGATGCTGCCGACCCAGGCGGCGGCGTTGCTGCTGATTCCCTCGACACTGACCAACTTCTGGCAGCTGGCAACCGGCGGGCATTTGCGAGGACTGTGTACGCGGTTGTGGCCGCTGTTGTTGATGATCGTCATCGGCACGCTGCTCGGCTCCTACGCGCTGGGGCTCGGCAACGGGCACGGCATGGCGAGGGCGCTGGGCGGCGCGTTGTTTGTGTATGCACTGTGTGGCTTGTTCCTGCCGACGCTCAAAGTACCGCCCGCTGCCGAGGGCTGGCTCGGGCCGTTGTGCGGATTTATCACCGGGCTGGTCACCTCGGCCACCGGCGTCTTCGTGATTCCCGCGGTGCCCTACATTCAGGGCCTGGGGCTGGATCGCAATGAACTGGTGCAGGCGCTGGGTCTGTCGTTCACTGTCTCGACCCTGGCACTGGGTGCTGGTCTGTTCTGGAACGGCGCAGTCGGCAGCGCCGAAATGGGCGCCTCGTTGCTGGCGCTGATTCCTGCTTTGCTCGGCATGATGTTCGGGCAGTGGCTGCGTCAACGCATCAGCGCCACTGTGTTCAAGCGGATGTTCTTCATCGGCATGGCGCTGCTGGGCGCGCACTTGATGATCGCTGGCTGAACACGGGGTGTCCCGCCCGCATTCACGCTGTAGGCCAATCAACGTAAATTCATCAATAGGCGCCTGACTCGTGATTCAGGCGCAAATGTATTTTGCCCCTCTTCGGCTTATTCCCCTCTCGCCTGATCGATATTCTGCCGTCCATTCCAATTGAAGACCCTCAATCCGGCACCGCTAAACAGCGGGCTGCGTTGACGGCGGACGAGGCTTGAAATGAAAAAAGTACTGTTTCTCAATGGCGGCAAACAATTCGCGCACTCCGACGGTCGCTACAACACCACGCTGCATGAAGCCGGCCTGGCGCTCCTGGACCGTGCCGGGTTTGACGTGCAGCAGACCTTCATCGACGGCGGCTACGACGTGGCCGAGGAAGTGCAGAAGTTTCTCTGGGCGGACGTGACCATCTGGCAGATGCCAGGCTGGTGGATGGGCGCGCCGTGGACGGTGAAAAAGTACATCGACGAAGTCTTCACCGAAGGGCACGGCAGCTTGTACGCCAACGACGGTCGCACCCGTTCCGATGCCTCCCAACGGTACGGCAGCGGCGGCTTGCTGCACGGCAAGCAATACATGATTTCCGCTACCTGGAACGCGCCGCAACAAGCGTTCGACGACCCGGCAGACTTTTTCGAAACCAAGGGCGTGGATGCCGTGTACTTCCCGTTCCACAAGGCCAACCAGTTCCTGGGCATGACCGGTCTGCCAACCTTCCTGGCGGTGGACGTGATGAAGATGCCGAACGTGGAGGCGGACGTTAAGCGGTATGAGGCGCACTTGGCCTCGGTGTTCGGGATCTGAGCGCGAGGAGCGAGTTACTAGCTTCAAGCGTCAAGCTTCAAGCTCACGGCTTACGGCTTTTAGCGCCTGACTTGCAGCTCAGTGCTTGTAGCTTGTAGCTCTTGCCAGCAAGCGCGCTAATATCCAGTCTCTTGTGAGCGGGAGGCAACAGTGAAAGCCAGGTCAGATGAGTTGCAGGTGTTTGTCACGGTGATCGAAAGCGGCTCGATTTCCGCTGCGGCCGAGCAGGTCGGGCAGACGCCCTCGGCGATCAGCCGCACGCTGTCGCGACTTGAAGGCAAGCTAGGCACGACGTTGATCAACCGCACCACGCGGCGCATGGACCTGACCGAGGAGGGCAAGTATTTCCTCGAGCGGGCCAGGCAGATTCTGGATCAGATGGAAGAGCTGGAAGAGCGCATGTCGGTGCGACAGCAGACGCCGTCCGGTCGTTTGCGGATCAACGCGGCGTCACCCTTCATGCTGCATTCCATCGTCCCGTACGTCGCCGAGTTTCGCGCGCTGTACCCGGACATCCAGCTGGAGCTGAACAGCAACGATCTGATCATTGATCTGCTGGAACAGAGCACCGATGTGGCGATCCGCATTGGCGTGCTGGCCGATTCCACGCTGCATGCCCGGCCCCTCGGCAGCAGCCCGCTGAATATTCTGGCTAGCCCCGAATACCTCGAACAACACGGCACGCCGAAAACCGTGGCCGCGCTGAGCGGACATTCACTGCTCGGCTTTACCCAGACAGAAACGCTCAATCACTGGCCGTTGCGCCACGCCGACGGGGATCGGCTGTTCATCCAGCCGACGGTTTCGGCCTCCAGCGGCGAGACGTTGCGCCAATTGGCGTTGGCGGGGGAGGGCATCGTGTGCCTGTCGCACTTCATGACCCACGAAGACATCCGCCTGGGCCGTCTCACCGTCATCCTGCCCCAGGCCAACAGCGGCTATCGGCAGCCGATCCACGCCGTCTACTACCGCAACTCGCAGCTGGCATTGAGGATTCAGTGCTTTCTGGATTTCATTCAGAAAAAGCTGGCGGTGTACGCGGCGTGAACCTGCTTACATTCCCTGTGGGAGCGTGGCTTGTCCCGCGATCTGCCGGGAATCGGCAGCAAACCCTGCAAACGCGGTCTGTCTGGAGGACTTGATTGGAATGGTTTTGCTACTGCTGCGCAGCAGATCGCGGGACAAGCCACGCTCCTACAGGCAGGTATCACGCCTCACTAATCCCGCTGAACTCCGCCCGCAACATCTCCACAAACGCCTCCCGCGCCGGGTGGTGCTCGGCGTTCTCGTGCCAGTAAAACAGGTTGTCTATGGAGGTCAGTTCAGGGAATTCATAACCGACCCAGCCCGAGCCTTTCTGGTACTGCTCGTAAACGCCCTTGGGCACCAGCGCCACCCCGGCGCCGGCGCTGACGCAACCGACGATGGTGCCGTAATTGGCGATGCTGACGATGGGCTGAGTCTGGCCGTCGTGCTGCAACCAGCGCTCTAGCGCCGCGCGATAAGGGCAGCCTTCGGGCCACATGAAAATCGATTTGCCCTGCAGATCCGCGGCGCTGCGAATCGGCCCCATCGACTCGGCGGCAATCAGTACCAGATCCTCCCGGTACATCGATGTGCGCTTGAGCCGTGGGCGTTTGACGTCGATGGCAACAATGGCGCCATCGAGCTTCTGGTTGAGCGTCGCGTCGAGCAGTTGCGTGCCGGTGCCCGTCGTCAGCTCCAGTGACACCTGCGGATAACGCGCATGAAAGCGCGCCAGCAGTCGCGGCAGCCGCGCGGTGGCCGAGGATTCAATGGCGCCGATACGCAACGGCCCGGAGGGCGCGGCATCGGGATGCACCGCGCGTTTGGCTTCGTCGGCCAGACTGAGCATTTTGCCGGCGTAAGTCAGGAAGATTTCCCCCGCCGGGCTGATGCGCAACCCTCGGCCCTGACGGTAGAACAACTCGGTGCCCAACTCCGCCTCAAGCGCCTTGATCCGCGCAGTGATGTTCGACGGCACGCAGTGCAACACCTCCGCGGCGCGGGCAATGCTGCCGGTGTCGGCGATGGTCTTGAACATGCGAATCTGGGCCAGTTCCATTCATCACCAAAAGTGAGTGTTTACGTCATTATTGTTCGGTTGTGGTGAGCATAAGTTGTTTCGATACTCGCAGCCATGGGCAGGCGCCGGGCCTGTCGGCAGGAGTTATCGAAATGAGCGTGGTGGCTGAACCCGTTTGCAGTTCGGATACACCGGTGAGTGCTGCGGTGCCGTGGCAAGGGATGAAAGTTGCCCTCGCCACGTTCTTCGTGGTCGCCTGCTGGGGCTTTTCGCCCACCGGCATTCGTATTGGTTTGCAGGCCTATGAGCCGGGGCATCTGGCGCTACTGCGCTTCCTGATTGCATCGGTGTTCATGCTGCTAATCGCCTCATCGCAACGCATCGCGTTACCGCGCCTGAAGGATCTGCCGTTGCTCGCGGTGTTGGGTTTCTTCGCCGTCAGCCTGCACCACATCGCTCTCAACTTCGGCCAGGCCGGCGTGAGTGCCGGGGCGTCCAGTGTGCTGGTGCAATCGACGCCTTTGTTTACCGCGCTGCTGGCGCATTTCGTGTTCAAGGAGCGGGTCAGCGCCTGGCGTTGGGGCTGTGTTGCGCTCGGGTTGGTGGGCGCGGCGATTGTCGTCACCGGTGATCGGGGCATTGGCCACATGGACGCGCGCGGGCTGCTGATTCTGCTGGCGGCGTTTTCATGGAGCGTTTATTTCTCGCTGCAGAAGCGTCACAGCCACCGGTACGACGGCCTGACTATGGTCTGTTATACGGTCTGGGCGGGCACGGTGTTCCTGCTGATTTACTTGCCGGGTCTGATGGGGGAAGTCTTCAACGCGCCGCTGAGGGTCAATGTGGCAGTGGGTGTGCTGGGGCTGTTCCCCAGCGCACTGGCGTATCTGGCTTGGGCCTACGTTCTGAAGCACATGGAGGTCAGCCGCGCGTCCATGAGTTTGTACCTGACACCGCCGATGGCCATCGCCATCGCCTCGGTGATGCTGGGCGAGTTGCCGTCGCAGCGTGTGATCGTCGGGTCGATTGTGGTGCTGGCGAGTGTCTTGGCCCTGAATATGCGGCGGGAGCGGGTAAAGCTGATCGTGGCGAGCTGATCGTACCCGGCTGATCGTACGAAGCTTCGGGCTGAAACCTGGTGCCGCTATTGGCCGTAGTATTTTGAAATGCTCTGTTTGGTGAGCTCCAGCATCCGGCGGTTGTCAGCGCTCTGAGCGTCGCCCATAGGGACGCCGTTGTATCGCAGATCGGGATTGGACCATGCGTTCAGAACTGGGCACCCGCTCGACCATGGCACACAGGGATAAGCCATGAGTGTTCTCCATTGTGCAGCGTCAACTGTGTAGCGATATCCATGGGCATAGGAATACGGACCCTGTCCTGAGTCGTTCTCGGGGTTGTGGCGAGCAGACTGTAAATGACCCAGCTCATGGGCGAATGTCTGGTTGAAGATGCATCGATAGTTCACGGCAGCGACTGCTGTAGCGGCAGTCGAGCCTACCTGTTTTGCCAGGCCGCAAAGATAATCGCCCTCAAGAACGCGGCCGTAATCATCAATCAGCATGACCACGTCGCTGAAGGACTTCTCCCTGATGACCATACTATCGTCCATGTACCCATCCTTGGGATCCATCAGGCGACTCATGTCCAAATCCAAAAAGTTGGATGAGCTGTAGTCCGTCACTTGGTATGCACTCAACCTGAGGCTGATGCCGATATCACTGTTGATATAGCTTTGGTTCGCCTGAGCGACTGCCAGCTGCATCAAGGCGAGCATGTCGCCGTCATAGGCGTCCACGGCTCTCTGCATGATGACGGTGAATACGTCTATAACCACATTACCCGCCGATTCGGTCGGTGATGATTTTTCCAGGACAGCCCCAGATCCAGATGGCATGGGGGCATTGACCTCATCGGGCATTTCCGACTCGTCCAATTCCACGATGAGGTGCTTGCCATTTTTCATAGGCCATAGCCAGAAGAGTCTGGCGCCGTGACGAATGACGCCCGTTACACCGGTCTTCGACTTAACCAGCGTGATTGAATTGAGAGGATCCTGTCGTGCTGCGTTGAAAGGCTCAATGTTGATATGCGGCTCTAGATTTCCATACCAGACAGTCATGTCTGACACGTCCTTTTCGCGCGCTTCATCACGCGGAACAGACACTTTTGAAGGCTGGTTCAGTTGTTCACTGCGAACGAATGTGGCCAACAGCGTTGCTCCATCTATCTCCAGCGCCAGGGTCGAATGATCTTTAATCTCGCGTCGATATCCGCTTCGCTTATCTGGATGGTCGCTGGGAATGAATGCTGCGCTTTCAACGTCGCTGATGCGTCGAAATCTCGCTCAACAAGTGGCCGGCCTGATTTCAGAAATGGCGTCTCAGCGGCCGTTGCCGGTGTGGCCGCCGCCAGGGGCATTAGGAATACTAACCAGGCCAATATCCTTATCACGGTGGTGCTCCGTTCTGGTTAAACGCCCAGTGGCTTTACTTGATCGTAGGTATTTCAAGACGCTGTATTAGATTCGTTGGCGATGCAGACAAGGGCTGTTATTGCGATTGATTTCGGACCGCAGGGATGATGTGCGGCAGGTTGAATCAGGTATCGAGTGCTTCAGGTCAGACCACGAACGGCGTCACACCACAGGACTGGCCGACCTCATCACGGGGCAAGCCGGTTACCCGCGTGTGGCCGTTTGCGTTTGCGGCAAGTTTCATCATTAATGTGCAGCGGGACCGTTAGTCTCTTCAGCCTTCAGACAGCCCATCAGTTACAAGCTGTCGCATTTGTCATCAAGGAAGCCCCATGCGTGCAGTGATCCTCAAAACCCTTGCCCTGTCGGTGATCTTCGCCGCGAGTTCGCCGGTGTATGCCGTGGTGCTGGAAGGCGGGGCCGTTGCGTCCCCGGATCAATACGGTGCCCAGGTCGCTGCGCAGATTCTGAAAAAGGGCGGCAATGCCGTCGATGCCGCTGTCGCCACGGCCTTCACCCTGGCGGTCACCTACCCCGAAGCGGGCAACATCGGCGGCGGTGGCTTCATGACCCTGTTCATGAACGGCCGGCCTTACTTTCTCGACTACCGCGAAGCCGCGCCGAAAGCGGCCACGCGCAACATGTACCTGGACGACAAGGGCGAGGTCATTCCGGGCATGAGTCTGGTTGGCGCACGTGCCTCGGGCGTTCCCGGCACCGTGATGGGGCTGTGGGAAGCCCATGAAAAATTCGGCAAGCTGCCGTGGGCCGAGCTGCTGACGCCGGCCATTGGTTATGCCAAAAACGGCTTCAAGGTCGCCGACAAGCAATACATGTATGGCGCTGAAGCGATCAAACAGCTCAACGGCAAGACCAATTTTGCGGATTACTTCGGCGACATGAAGACCGGTGAGACCTTCCGTCAACCGGAGCTGGCCAAGACCCTGGAACGCATCGCCAACAAAGGCGCCAACGAGTTTTATCATGGCCAGACGGCCGACCTGCTGGTGGCGCAGATGCAACACGACAACGGCCTGATCACCAAAGAGGACTTGCATGACTACAAGGCCATCTGGCGCAAGCCGCTGCACGTGAATTTCAACGGCAACACGCTTTATACGGCGCCGCTGCCCAGTTCCGGCGGCATCGCGCTGGCGCAACTGATTGGCATGAAACAGCTGCTTGCTGATGACTTCAAAGACGTGCCGCTCAATTCGGCTCGCTACATCCATTTGCTCGCAGAGATCGAAAAACGCGTGTTCGCCGATCGTGCCAACTACCTGGGCGATCCGGACTTTTCCGTGGCGCCGGTGAGTCAGCTGACTGACAACGCCTACCTGGCCAAGCGTGCCCATGAAGTGAACCCGACGGCGATTTCGCCCACGGAAAACGTGAAGGCCGGGCTTGAATCGCACCAGACCACGCACTTCTCCATCGTCGATGCCAAGGGCAACGCGGTGAGCAACACTTACACCCTGAACTGGGATTACGGCAGCGGCGTGGTGGTGAAGGGCGCGGGTTTTTTGCTGAACGACGAGATGGATGATTTCAGTTCCAAGCCGGGCGTTGCCAATGCGTTCGGCGTGGTGGGCGGGGATGCCAACGCTATCCAGCCCGGCAAGCGCATGTTGTCGTCGATGAGCCCGAGTCTGGTCACCCGCGATGGTGCGGTGACGCTGGTACTGGGCACGCCGGGTGGCTCACGGATTTTCACCACGGTGTTTCAGGTGTTGAACAATATCTATGACTTCCACATGCCGCTGAAAGACGCCGTCGCGGCGCAGCGGGTTCATCACCAGTTGCTGCCGAAAGACACGATCTACACCGAGAAATTTGCACCGCTGGCGAACCCGGTGGCCGACGAGCTGACGGCCATGGGTTACACGCTGAAGGACCAGGGCTGGTCGATGGGCAACGTGCAGGCGATCAAGATCGACGGCTCGAAAGTCGAGACCGCGTCCGATCCGCGCGGGCGGGGAGTGGGGATGGTGGTGAAGTGAGGGCGTGACGGCTGATTGATCGTTCCCGCGCTCCGCGTGGGAATGCATCCCTGGACGCTCTGCGTCCGCAGTCAAATGACGCGGAGCGTCGGCAGCGGCGTTCCCACGCAGAGCGTGGGAACGATCACACGACCGGCTGAGCCTTAGTGATGCTCCCGCGTCGCGCGGAATTTCACGTCGGGCCAGCGCTCTTCCATCAAGGCCAGGTTGACCCGCGTCGGCGCGAGGTAGGTCAGGTGACCGCCGCCGTCCACGGCCAGGTTTTCCACCGCCTTGTTCTCGAATTCCTCGAGCTTCTTCTTGTCGCTGCAATCAATCCAGCGGGCGGACCACACGGTGATCGGCTCGTAGGCGCATTCGACTTTGTATTCTTCCTTCAGGCGGCTGGCGACCACATCGAACTGCAGCACACCGACGGCGCCGAGGATGATGTCGTTGCTGCGCTGCGGGAAGAACACCTGAGTGGCGCCTTCCTCGGCCAGTTGCTGCAGACCCTGGCGCAGCTGCTTGGATTTCAGCGGATCCTTCAGGCGCACGCGTCGGAACAGCTCCGGGGCGAAGTGCGGAATACCGGTGAAGCTCAGGGCTTCGCCTTCGCTGAAGGTATCGCCGATCTGAATCGTGCCGTGGTTGTGCAGGCCGATGATGTCGCCGGCGTAGGCCTCTTCCAGTTGCTCACGCTCGCTGGAGAAGAACGTCAGCGCGTCACCGATGCGCACGTCCTTGCCAGTGCGCACGTGGCGCATCTTCATGCCCTTGTCGTACTTGCCCGAGCAGATGCGCATGAACGCGATGCGGTCGCGGTGTTTCGGGTCCATGTTCGCCTGGATCTTGAACACGAAGCCCGCGAATTTCTCTTCGATCGGCTCGACCGTTCGCTCGTTGGCGACACGGGCCAGTGGTTCCGGTGCCCAATTAACGACAGCGTCAAGCACGTGGTCGACACCGAAGTTGCCGAGCGCTGTCCCGAAGAATACCGGCGTCAGTTGGCCGTCGAGGAATTCCTGCTGGTTGAATTCGTGACAGGCGCCTTGCACCAGCTCCAGCTGATCGACAAAGCGATCGTACTCATCACCCAGGTGCGCCCGCGCTTCGTCGGAGTCGAGCTTCTCGATGATTTTCACATCGGTGCGCTCATGGCCATGACCGGCGGTGTACACGATGATGTAGTCGTCGGCGAGGTGATACACGCCCTTGAAATCGCGGTAGCAACCGATCGGCCAGGTGATGGGCGCAGCCTTGATTTTCAGGACCGCTTCGATCTCGTCGAGCAGCTCGATCGGGTCGCGAATGTCGCGGTCCAGCTTGTTGATGAAGCTCACGATCGGCGTGTCGCGCAGGCGGCAGACGTCCATCAGTGCGATGGTGCGGGGCTCAACGCCTTTACCGCCATCGAGCACCATCAGCGCCGAGTCGACAGCGGTCAACGTGCGGTAGGTATCTTCGGAAAAGTCTTCGTGGCCCGGGGTGTCGAGCAGGTTGATCATGTGATCGCGATACGGGAACTGCATGACCGAGGTGGTGATGGAAATCCCGCGCTGCTTCTCCATTTCCATCCAGTCGGACGTGGCGTGGCGGTCGGATTTACGCGACTTCACCGTACCGGCGACGGAAATGGCCTTGCCCATCAGCAACAGCTTTTCGGTGATGGTGGTCTTACCCGCATCGGGGTGGGAAATGATGGCGAAAGTGCGGCGTTTCGCGACTTCGGCGGCCTGTCTGGTCATGGGAAATCGCCCGAGAGGTGATTCAAAAAAAGGGCGGCGATTATAGCCCAAACCAGAGCAATAACCGAACCGTTCAGTCAATAAGGGGTGGCCAGATACCATCGCACGTGGGAACCTTTGCGGTTAAGGAGACGTCCATTCCCAGGTATCGCAAGACGCCAAGGGTTGCAAAATCAGCTAGTTAGCTTGACGAAGCTGCGCTCATGGCTTGTGTTTTCGCCGAGGTATCAACCTTTCCGGCGACCCACCCGCTGCTCTTCGCGAACGTTCGCGTGCTGCCTGAAAGGCCAGTTCCACGCCAGACGTTCGCCGACTGAAATAAGGAGTCCGCCCGTGGCAAATCGCTATGGCAAGGGGCTGTTGGGAGGTGTGATTGTCATCGCACTCCTGGCCCTGCTGGTCCAATGGATCGGCATCAGTACCATCAGGCAGTATCAGGATGATCTGCTGTTTTATCTGCAAGCCCATGTCTGGCTTGTGCTGGCTTCGATGCTGGCGGCACTGGTGGTCGGGATCCCGACCGGCATTGTCCTTAGCCGACCGAACATGGTTGGCCGCGCCGAACGCTTCATGCAGATCTTCAACATCGGTAACACCGTTCCTCCTCTCGCCGTGCTGGCCATCGCTCTGGGTATTCTGGGCATCGGCAGCGGTCCGGCGATCTTCGCTTTGTTCCTCGCTTCGTTGTTGCCCATCGTGCGCAACACCTACGAAGGCCTGAAAAACGTTCAGGGTTCCCTCAAAGAAGCCGCGCGCGGCATCGGCATGACGCCGCGTCAGGTGCTGTGGCGTGTCGAGTTGCCCAATGCCGTGCCGATCATCATCGGCGGTGTGCGCGTGGCGTTGGCGATCAACGTCGGGACCGCGCCACTGGCGTTCCTCATTGGCGCGAACAGCCTGGGCAGCCTGATTTTCCCCGGCATCGCCCTGAACAATCAGCCGCAACTGGTGCTGGGCGCCGCGTGTACTGCGTTGCTGGCGCTGCTGCTCGATGGCGCCGTGACCCTGGCAAGCCGTCTCTGGCTGGAACGCGGCCTGGCTCGATAAGTCGAGCCCCGCTGAGAAAGGAATTGGTATGAAGAAGTTATGCACATTGATCATGGGCGCGTGCCTGGCGCTGTCTGGATTCGTCCAGGCGGCCGACAGCACCCCTGAAAGACCGGTATTGCGCGTTGGCGCACGGGTCTTTACCGAACAGGCGCTGCTGGCCGAAATCACCGCGCAGTATCTGCGTGAGAAGGGCTATGACGTTCAGGTCACCGGCGGTCTGGGCAGCAGCTTGGCGCGCAGTGCCCAAGAGTCCGGCCAGTTGGACATGTTGTGGGAATACACCGGCGTTTCGCTGGTGAACTACAACCATGTCGATGAAAAACTCGACAGCGATCAGACCTACCAAAGGGTAAAGGAACTGGACGCGAAGAGGGGCCTGATCTGGCTTTCTCCGTCCAGGTTCAACAACACCTACGCGCTGGCCCTGCCTGACAAAATTGCGCAGAAGTACCCGCAGGTCAACACCATGTCCGATCTGACCGCCATCCTCAAGGATGAGGCGAAGGAAGGACACATCGTTGCGCTCGACACCGAGTTCGCCAACCGTTCCGATGGTCTGGTGGGCATGGTCAAGCACTACGACATGAACCTGAGCCGTGAAAACACCCGTCAGATGGATGCAGGGCTGGTCTACACCGCGCTGCGCAACGGGCAGGTGTTTGCAGGGCTCGTTTACACCACCGACGGTCGTCTGGATGCCTTCAAATTGAAGGTGCTCAAAGACGACAAGCACTATTTCCCGGACTACACCGCCGCGCCAGTGATCCGCAAGGACTACCTGGACAAGCATCCGCAGCTGGCCGAGCAGCTCAAGCCGCTCGCGGCATTGCTGGATGACAAGACCATGCGCGGGTTGAACGCGCGTATCGACGTCGACCATGAAAACCTGGCGACCGTGGCCTCTGACTTCCTGCGTTCGCACCCGATCAATCCTTCTGCCGATAGCGTGCCGGTCCCGCCGGCGACGGCAGCAAAACAGGAGGGGAAACCATGAGCTTCCTCAGCGTTTTCTCCCATATGGACTGGAACCAGGTGTTTCACCTGACCCTGCAGCACATCACCCTCGTCGGCATTGCGGTGACGTTGGCGATTGTCGTCGGCGTGCCCTTGGGCGTGTTGATGACGCGCTTTCCGAGCCTCGCCGGGCCTTTGCAGGCCAGCGCTACCGTGCTGCTGACCATCCCGTCGATTGCCCTGTTTGGCTTGCTGCTGCCGTTTTATTCGAAGTTCGGTCAGGGCCTTGGCCCATTGCCAGCGATCACAGCGGTGTTCCTCTATTCGCTGTTGCCGATCATGCGTAACACCTATCTGGCCCTCACGGGCGTTGATCCAGGTATCCGCGAAGCCGCGAAAGGCATCGGCATGACCTTCGGCCAGCGCTTGCGCATGGTCGAGCTGCCGATTGCCGTGCCGGTGATCCTCGCCGGCGTACGCACCGCCGTGGTGATGAACATCGGCGTCATGACCATCGCCGCGACCATCGGTGCCGGTGGTCTGGGTGTACTTATTCTTGCCTCTATCAGCCGCAGCGATATGTCGATGCTGATTGTCGGCGCCGTACTGGTCAGCATTCTGGCCATCTTTGCCGACCTGCTTCTGCAATGGCTGCAACGCTCGCTGACTCCAAAAGGATTGCTCAAATGACTGTCAAAACCATGATCGAACTGCAAAATCTTTCCAAGACCTTCCAGAGCAACGGCAAGGAAGTGAAGGCCGTCGATTCAGTGAGCCTGACCGTCAATGAAGGCGAGATCTGTGTGTTCCTGGGTCCGTCGGGCTGCGGCAAAAGTACAACGCTGAAAATGATCAACCGCCTGATCATGCCGACCTCCGGCAAAGTGCTGATCAATGGCGAGGACACTACAGGCCTGGACGAAGTCACCCTGCGCCGCAACATCGGCTACGTGATCCAGCAGATCGGCCTGTTCCCCAACATGACCATCGAAGAAAACATCGTGGTCGTGCCCAAGCTCCTCGGTTGGGACAAGCAGAAATGCCACGACCGCGCCCGCGAACTGATGAGCATGATCAAGCTGGAACCCAAGCAGTATTTGCATCGCTACCCGCGCGAATTGTCGGGTGGTCAGCAACAGCGCATCGGCGTGATTCGTGCGCTGGCCGCAGACGCGCCTCTGCTGCTGATGGACGAGCCGTTCGGTGCGGTCGACCCGATCAACCGCGAGATGATCCAGAACGAGTTTTTCGAGATGCAGCGCGCGCTGAACAAGACCGTGATCATGGTCAGCCACGACATCGACGAAGCCATCAAGCTGGGCGACAAGATCGCCATCTTCCGCGCCGGCAAACTGCTGCAGATCGACCATCCGGACACCCTGCTGGCGCACCCGGCAGATGATTTCGTCAGCAACTTTGTCGGCCAGGACAGTACGCTCAAGCGCCTGTTGCTGGTCAAAGCCGAAGACGCGGCGGACAACGCGCCGTCCGTGAGCCCGGAAACCCCAGTCGCCGATGCGCTGGAAATCATGGACGAAAACGACCGCCGCTACGTTGTGGTCACCGATGCCGAAAACAAGGCGATGGGCTACGTCCGCCGCCGCGACCTGCACCGTCAGGCCGGCACGTGCGACCAATACCTGCGCCCGTTCAACGCCACCGCCGCCTACGACGAACACCTGCGCATCCTGCTGTCACGCATGTACGAGTTCAACCGCTCGTGGCTGCCGGTGCTGGATGCCGAGAATGTGTTCCTGGGTGAAGTGACGCAGGAATCCATCGCGGCTTACCTGAGCTCCGGCCAGTCGCGCGGGATGAAGACCAGCATTGTTTCGCCGGCTGAGTTGGTGGAACAGGCTGCGTTGAGTTGAGGTGAAGGGCCTGGGTGCTTTGGTGCCCGGGCTGGCTCTGCGTCAATGAACTCGCTTCTACAGGTAAAATGCACTGTCCTGTGGAAGCGGTTATACACGGTGGGGGCAAGCAATTGTGGTGGGATTTATACTAGTCCCTCGTTGCGCTACCAAGTTGCGTCAGCGTAATCCGATAACTTCTTAACTGATCTCCTTCAGTAACATACTCTTCACTGAAATAGAGGTAGACCGCACCTTTCAGCGTTATGGCTACGCCATCGGGTGTTTCTTGAATTACTACGTTTTCCAAAGCGCTGTCCGTGATCAGGAATTCACCCCCTTTATTAAGTTTTTTGAGTAAGTCTGCATCATTACCGTCAAGCGGCTTGCTGATAAAGAATCGTAAAGTGTCCATGTCAGTGACCATCGCACCGTAACGGGTGATATATAGCCAGTCGCCCTGAGGGAGCTGCCGTTTCAAAACCACCTCATCAGCGTCGCTTCCGAATTCAAAAAAGTCGCCGAACGATGCATTGAAAATCAAAACCGCTACAAGCAACCAGAATGCATGTTTGTAGGTGAACCCAAGATTCGTATCGCTTACGGTATTCATAGATTTTTAAGGGGGCGTAGCAACGGATTCGCCCGAGATTGGTTAGGCGGGTTGCAGGTCAATGGCGACGCACTCGTCATGATTATGATTCAGTAGATTCGCACTGATACCGGAGAATCATGCGTTTCGGTGAGTTCGTAAATTTGCTTGCACTTGTGAAAGTCGTCCATCGTATTTATGGGAGTATCAAAACCTACGTAATATTTGCAAAAATCGATGGCGTACTGTCGCTCCTCGGTCTCCAGATATCCATTCCAGTTATCCTCATGATCACTGCGAAATACATTGATGAAGCTGATTTTGTAGGTTGGGCGTTTTTTAATGAAAAATGTCAACTGATCGTCTTCTATCCATCGTGTTTGGTAAAAGCCCAAAAAAAGGAGTGGTGGAATTAATAACGCGATTATGAGCGAGATTTTTTTCATGCTTCAGGGGGCCTGTTCAAGGAAGTTTTGAGTCTAATTAAATTGACGAGGGTCATCCCAATATTTCCCGGACAGATTTTCCCATTGGCTTTCTGGCGTGGAAATTCTTTATGACCACCCAGTCGGGTGATGTTGAAAACGCTTTTCAACGCATTGACGAGATTTAAGGTCGCATCAGCCTGTTGGAGCGGGATTTCATTGGTGGTACTAAAACCGATGGCGTCCAGCACGCTTCTTCCCCATGCAGTGGGGCCTCCTCCTTCTTCGGTCGTGGTCAGGTTGTTGAGCAATACAATGCTGATCACGGCAGTGTTGTATAACTCAACACCTGATGCTTTAAATCGAATATCTCTACCCTCATAAACAATGCCCGAGCAGTCGATTCCAAAGTGATAGCCGATGTCATCGAATTTTTTCTCCTCAAGATGTGTTCTTAGCGCTTCTTGCATTTGGTTCGCACCCTCCCCGCAGGAATAACTCCTCCCTGCGTGATGAAGCGCGATCATTGTGTAGTCCCAGTCTCGAACCAAAGCCTTTTTAGGCGGCTGCGCATGCCACTCCGACCGCTCAACAAACCCATGCCCCAACTCACGCACCTTCCGAATGATCGCCTCGCGCGTCGCGGCCCGATCATTCACGGTGATCACCATGGGCTTGGGCGTATCCCCGTGGATCAACGTCTCGACCCGCGTCGTAGTGGTCACTTCCCGCGTCGTCATTCCCGCAAGCTCGTTCAACTCGCGCGCGGGCGAGCGGAACATGACGTGGAGGGAAACGACAGAATCTGCTGAAGAACCCTCAACGCGCGCCATTCCGCTGCTGTCGGTGGTACCCGACTTTTGCTGACCATCCACCGTCGCCGTGAATGTGCGGTTCGCGAGGGGCTGCCCCGTTTCGCTGTCGCGGATGGCGAACGCACGGGCGAAGATTTTCCCCGGCGCCGGAGTGGTGTGTGGATAAAGAGAAGACAGGGTATTCGGCGTGGGCATAGTGGGGTGTGGCGCCGCAGGGGCGTCCGGTGCCGCTCGACTGGCCCCCGCGCGTCCTGACCGCGAGGCAATCAATCGATTGGTGCCCGGCGGACATGCGCACAACACAAGCGCGTCGTGCACGGCGGTCGGAATGCCATCCCACGTGAAGCTGTCGTCCCCTTCGACAATTTCGCCAACTTGCCCACACACGCCGCAGGAGCTGGTCTTGTCGCCGAGCCGCAATGCCATGCGGCCATCTTCCAGCGAAGTTTGAACAAGGCTGGCGTGGCAGATGGCGCCGGTGGTGGTTAGGTCGCCGTCGAGGCCTTGCTCCCGGCCGTTGATATCGAAGATTGTCATGCTTCAATTCTCCACGTCGGGCAGAAAGTCATCCGGCCAGGCGACATCCTTGCGCTGGAGCAGAAGAAGAGAACCCTGCGACGTGTTGATGATCTCGTCGCCGTTGCTCAAGCGGCTGCCCACCAGTGCCATTTGGCTGTTCGCCTTTCCTGCACCCGTGACGACCTGGGCCATGGTGCCATCGGGGTAAACGGCGCAGTCACCGACGCGAGCACCTGCGACCTTGCTTCCGTCCGCCAGTCTGAACTCCACGCCAAGGGCGCCTCTCACGATCACACCGCCATCGCGGGTCTGGCTGCCTTCCGCCGCCACCCGGAAAATGCCGGTGCAGGGGTGGGCTTGCTTGTAAGCCTCACTCTCTCTCACCTGAGCCAGCGCTGCCGGACTGAACGTGGTCAGCGCCTCTCCCGAAAAGGGCGGTCGATCCAGATCACGCAGGTACTCGGAGGTGACGTCATTGTTGTACAGCGGGGAATAGGCAGTCTTGTGCATGACTTTGATCCTTGGTCAGGTTGATTCAGCGCCTCGTACAGTTCGAGCGAAGCGAATGGACGCCAACCCTAGTGATCAGGATCAATGGGATACGTGGGGGAGAGAGATCCGGTGCGTAGGGCATTTCAGGTGATCAGGTAGCCGATGTCTGACGGACAGGTGGCTTTCGTGACGGATTGCCCATTTGCCACCCACCGGGAACATCACCCTGTCACATCGGTCGGTTACTACGGGTTGATTGAACGCGCGTGGAATTCCCGTCTGGCAAAAACGGGCAGAAACGCGACATTTTTAGTTGATCTCCGGCCCCTCAGGTCCTACAGTTCGCGCCGAACGTCCATGCTGGAAACGATCCATCCGGCTCAAGTACTGACGACGAGACAGCAAGGCCACGGGACAGAGCGTTCCCATGGCCTTTTTGCTTTCGGCCGAGCAGCCTTGGGAAGTAGGCGAACCAAAGTGGGGATACGGAGGACGTTCACGAGCCGCGTGCTCACACCCATTGTTTTTTACCGTTTGCCAACAGGAGTCCCCGCATGTCGATCCAGGTCGAAGACTATTTCGAGAAAAGCACCTTCGAAAAAATGAAGGCGTTTGCCGACAAGCAAGAAACCCCATTTGTGGTCATCGACACCGCGATGATCGGCAAGGCCTACGACGACCTGCGTGCAGGCTTCGAATTTGCCAGCATCTACTACGCCGTGAAAGCCAACCCGGCCGTTGAAGTCATTGACCTGCTCAAGGAAAAAGGCTCCAGCTTCGACATCGCCTCGATCTACGAGCTGGACAAAGTGATGGATCGCGGCGTCAGCCCGGATCGCATCAGCTACGGCAACACCATCAAAAAATCCAAGGACATCCGCTACTTCTACGAGAAGGGCGTGCGTCTGTTCTCAACCGACTCCGAAGCGGACCTGCGCAACATCGCCAAGGCCGCGCCGGGCTCGAAAGTCTACGTGCGTATCCTCACTGAAGGCTCGACCACGGCTGACTGGCCGCTGTCACGCAAATTCGGCTGCCAGACCGACATGGCGATGGACCTTTTGATCCTCGCCCGCGAACTGGGCCTGGTGCCCTACGGCATCTCCTTCCACGTCGGTTCGCAGCAGCGTGACATCAGCGTCTGGGACGCCGCGATCGCCAAAGTAAAAGTGATCTTCGAGCGTCTGAAAGAAGAAGACGGCATCGTTCTCAAGCTGATCAACATGGGTGGCGGCTTTCCCGCCAACTACATCACCCGCACCAACAGCCTGGAAACCTACGCCGAGGAAATCATTCGCTACCTGAAAGAAGACTTCGGTGACGACCTGCCGGAAATCATTCTGGAGCCGGGCCGTTCGTTGATCTCCAACGCCGGTATTCTGGTCAGCGAAGTGGTGCTGGTGTCGCGCAAATCCCGTACTGCCGTCGAGCGTTGGGTTTACACGGACGTGGGCAAGTTCTCCGGCCTGATCGAAACCATGGACGAAGCCATCAAGTTCCCGATCTGGACCGAGAAGAAAGGCGAAATGGAAGAAGTGGTCATTGCAGGCCCGACCTGCGACAGCGCCGACATCATGTACGAGAACTACAAGTACGGCCTGCCACTGAACCTGGCTATCGGTGACCGCCTGTACTGGCTGTCCACCGGTGCGTACACCACCAGCTACAGCGCTGTTGAATTCAACGGCTTCCCGCCGCTGAAATCGTTCTACGTTTAAGCGTCTGCTGTAGCAATAAGCGGCTCCCAGTAGGGTGCCGCTTTTTTTTTGCGCTTCAAATAACGAATCGAAGAATGTTGTCGAAGGTGTAATCGATCAGGCGCTGGGCCTCGCGTGCCGAGCTGGCCGCTGATTGACACGACACAGTCATGCGCCGCGCAGGTTGATTGGCCTTCAGCGTGCGGATCTCCAGGACGGTGGCGTTCAACAGGCCGGACAGCCGCGAACAATAGGCCCCCATATTCCCCGCCGAGAGGATCGCCGTGTTGTAGGCGCGACGATGCCATTCCAGGCTGCTTCTTGCCGAAGCGAGACTGCTCTCGTCCGTCACCGCGCTGTTAAGCGTTCCTGGTACGTTGCTGGACGTTCCTTTGACCAGCAGCCCTTTGCGTTCCGCGTATTCATAGGCCCTCACGTGCATGAAGTCCATGAACCGTGGAATGGTCTGCGTGGCGCATTCGATGATGCGGTCGCATTCCGCCTGTTGCCGCTTGAACGCTGCCTCGTGGCGCAGCATATCCTGCGTGAGCTGCGCGATTCGGCTGTCAAACGGATTGCTGTCCAGCAGTGCGATCATGTCGGCCAGTGTCTTTTGGGTGTCCTGATGGAGCGCGCGAATCTGCTTCGCGCTGCTGTGCCACAGCGGGCTGCCTTGCCGCGCGGTGGCGACGACCTGATCCATCGCGGGCTCTTTGTATTTACCGTATTCGGCCTCAGGCACCAAACCGAGTTTGATTTTGAAGGCTTCAATATGTTGGGGAAGCTTTTCCAGATAGCCGATGTTGAAGCCCAGATAAGCGACGTCGTCGTACTCGATGAGATGTGTTGTCATTTTTCGCCCTCCATGGCGTTACAGCGCGAACCCGATGCGTTGCCACTGCAAGGTGGCTTGGCATTTTGCGTGATCCTGAATATTCGAATTCGCTAGGTCATTGATGTCCATGATTCTTGCGGAAGTCACGGTCTGCTTCTTTGAACACCTTGAGTAAGGTGTCCGCGTCGCGTTTTATTTGAGCCCAGGGTTGGGCCACGAGGTTGAAAGCATTCAAGAGGCGACGCAGGGACAGCGCGCTGTCGATTCTTCCTGCTTCCTGAACCGAATGAGTCAGGTAGGTATGTAGGCCGTTCCACACAACAACCATGTTTTGAGTAGCGATGTCTGCATCCAGAATGACCCGTGTCAAGTCATGCCAATCACTGCGAACGCGATGAAGTGAGCCGTGAATCCTGTTTTTCTGCTCAAGCAGAATAACGCTGGCCTCCTGTTGCTGACGCAGTGCGCTTATCTGTTTGCGCACTTTATCTGCCTCGGCGCTGCGATAAAGCCCCAATGCGGGTACAGCGATACTGTCACCGGCGGACTTTTGGACCAGCGCCGTGTATTCACGCTGCTTATCTTCAATGTCAGCACTCCGTCTATCGACGACGTCTATCAGCGCTTTAATGTCGGTTGGCAACTTACTGGTGTCGATGCTCCGTAGCTTGAGCCGTACCTCGGGCATCACTTCGGCCGACAATTCTTGAGCGAAGGCATTGAGCCGGCGCTTGAGTAACTCGGTTACATTTCGACGCTGCAGAACGAGCGATGCGACCTGCTGGATGTACTGCAAAAACTCCGCCTGATCTTTCGGATCAAGCTTTTCGGACGACGTGGCCTTGATCTCGTTATAGAGGTGTCGTACTCCGTTTGCGTAAACCAGCATCTGATCGGCGAAAACCCAGAGTTCGCTGCCGACATTCATCAGATCGGTGCGAAGCGGGTTCCATTGCAACGCATGTTGATGAATACGATTGAAAGTCGTCTGGAAGTCCCGGGCTTCCAGATGCGGGCCCGCGCCGGTCTCGTAGCCAAGGTAAAAAATGACATCGTTGAGTGCCGTTGGAACTGCGAGACCGCGGGTTTCATAACGCTTCAAATCAATCAATTGCTCTGTCGTAAGAATGAGCCCAGGCGCACGAACGGCGCCTTCTGACGTGCCCGCTGCAGCGGAAATCAACGTACCGGGCAGCCGCTCCGCCAAGTCAAGTTTCTCATCGCGAATGGGGGCGTCATCCAGTGGTTCGGATGATTTCATGTCGTTAATCCTTTAAAGAAATGAGGTGCCACGGAGAGCGCTGTTATGACCAGCACACTCCGGGCATGAGGCCGGGACGAACATCCTTGAACCTCCCGGCCGCAGTGTTGCGCATTATCGGGGATGAAATCAGGCCATGACCTTCAAATGTTTCGCCAGCGACAGTACGTCCGCGGCAAATTGAGCGACCCCGTCCTGATCGGCGCCATTGACGTTGCTATGGGTACTCAGGAAGGAGCGGGAAGCCGTGACGCACTTTTCGTATTCGGCAACGTACTGCGCTCGGTGGTCGTCGAAACGATGGGATTCGGTCACCAGATCTTTTTTCCACGAGACCAGACGCAGCTCTTCTTTCTTCGCAAGCGCGCGCTCGATCAGGTCATTGATCTGTTTGCGCAGCCTGTCACGAGCTTCAATCATGCCCACATAATTGATCAGGCTCTCGGCCCTTTCCAATACCTGCAAAGCCACATTAATAGCCGCCTCTACCGCCATCACCTCGGGCGTGGCCATTCCCAGTTTGGTGATTTCCTGAGCGCTCAGCGCTGTATCTTTGGCGATCTGGGTGAAGCCTTTGGCTTCGATCAGCGCCATCGCTTCCGTCAGCGCCTTGCGTTTTGCGTCCAGCGCGTTTTGACGTTCTGTGATTTCAAGTACTTCTGTCGGCAGGCGTGCCTGATCCGCTTCGAACTGAGTGATGTATTTGTCCGTGGCCGTGCGATCAATCGGGGCGGCCATGGCAGGAATCAAGCTTTTGAGTACCTGCTCTTTTTCGCTTACGTACCCTATGATGGTCTGGACCCGTTTACCAATGTCTTCGATGATGTCTTCATGGTCGGACTCAGGTGGGTTGCGTAACTCGGATTGCAGGTATCGAAGCGCATCAACCTGCCTGTTTGTTTCGCTTTCCAGTGAGTTGACGGTCTCACGCAGCTGGAAATCAGCAGTACGCAGCGCTTGGTCCTGGCCAGAGATTCGGCTGTGCAAAGACGGGAGGTACTGTGTCTGAATGAACAACCTTTTAACTTCAATGGTTGCCTCATTCGCCTTGGTTTTCGCCTGTCGAAACGCTTGCGGGTTCAGCATTGGGTATTCGATGCTGCCTGGGAATTGAGCAATAGTGTTCATTTTAAACTCCGTATTCTTCTTTGAATTCGCGGTCGGCTGCTGCAAACACGCCTTCTAATTTTTTGGCATCGACTTTGATGGTTTCCCAAGGTTTGACCACCAGGTTGAATTGGTTACGGAATCTGCGCATGGAGAGCCCATCGTGGATATCCTTGATTTCGGTGGCGGAAGCAGCGATGAATGTGTGAAGCGAGTTCCAGACGGTGATCAGGTTTTTGGTGGCGATGTCGGCATCGATCACAACCAGATCCAGGTTTTGAAAGTCCATTCGTACACGACCCAGCGACGCCAGAATCCTGTTTTTCTGGTCCATCAGCGCGATGTCCTTCTCCTGTTCATTGGAGAGCCTGTTACGTTCCTTTCGGATTTTCTCAGCCTCGACGCTGGAGTAGATCAGCATGGCCAAATTGCCGAAGACAGAGCCGACGGCTTGCATCACAAGTTCTTTGTATTCTTTGTTCTTGTCGTCGATGGCCGTTGAGCGTTCATCAATTTTTACCTGCAGCGCTTTGATTTCACTGCCCACGGAATGGTTGTCCATGAGAGACAGTTTTTGCTTGATGCCAAAGAGCACTTTCCCGTCTAATGCCTCGCCGAATGTTTTCAGCCGCTCTTTGATTCGAGTTGCTTCGATCGCCTGCTCCTTTATTTTTTCAAGTATTTGATCCAGGAAATAACCGAGATCACTGCGGTCTAGTGCTTTGATGTCGGGGAATGTTATCCCCGAGTTGATTTCGAATTTGCGCAGATCTTCAAGTGTGTTGATACCGTGTTCGTCGACCAGTTCCAATGCCTTTATGCTTTTGAAAACGTCCTCCATGGCCTCGTGATAGGTTCCAACTGATTCGGCGAACACCGCCAGTTTGGTGTTGACGGTCAGCATATCCGTGCGCAATGGATTCCACAGTCTGGCGTGACCATTGACGAGTTGGAACGTCTCCTGAAAGTCCGTGGCCTCCAGGCCCTTACCAGCACCGCTTTCATAGCCCAGATAGGCGATGACGTCTTTTAGTTCGGTCGGAAGGGCCAGTCCGGCGATTTCATATTTCTTGAGACTTTTGATCTGATCTTTGGTCAAGATCAGACCGGTGTCCCGAGTATCGGTTTCAGGTGTTGCAACGGATGAACTGAAAAGTGCCTCAGGCGCCGTCGCTGCGACGGTGATAAGGTCTTGTTCTGATTGAGACATATCATTATTCCTTTAATGATGTCGCGTTACTGGTCCGGGGCTTCTTGCACTCCGGATGCAGGCGGGTAAGTTACCTGCACGAAGAAGAGAGTAAGTTGTACTCTTGGGGAGGTCAAAGTGGAAAAGTAGTTTGAATCTGTAGGAAGATTCCAGCGGCTCACAGGTTACTACTGACTAACTCCCTGAAACCAGCACGTTCGAAGCGTTGCGAGGGTTTCATTGGTCTGTATTAGAAAGCAGAACTTACAATTGCCCATTAAAGAGCGTTCAAGAGGTCACGATAGGTCGCAGCGTCCGTTTCGTCCCCAAGGTGTGCCGCTTTGGCATGGTAATCCAGCGCCAACCTGTGAATTTCCGGGTGGACTGCGTGCAAGAGGACCTGGCGACTGACGCGCAGGAATTTAAGGTTGCCGATGCTCAGCGCGATCTCGAGCCATTCAACGGCCTCCTGGATACGACCTTGTTCGGCCAAGACTGCGGCGTAACTGAACTGCCCGCGAAAGTCGCCGCCTTCGGCCGAACGCTGGTACCAGTCGTAAGCGCCAGCCAGATCCTGATCGCAGCAAAGACCCTCTTCCAGATAACGCCCCACCAGGTTCATCGACTTGGCATGGCCCAGTTCTGCCGCCTTGCGATAGCACGCCAGCGCGCGAGCCTGATCTTTATTGACGCCACGTCCGGTCGCCAGAAGATTGCCGTAGTTGTAAAAGCCCCAATCCAGCCCGGCCTCGGCGGCGAGACGATAATGCTCGGCAGCCTTTGCAACGTCCGGCTCGCAGCCCCATCCATGTTCATGGCAACGGCCGGCCATGTTCTGCGCCATGGGATGGCCGTGACGGGCGGCGATTTGAAACCAGACCAGCGCCAGCGCCGGGTCGCGCTCAATGCCGGTGCCGTCGAGCAGGATCTGTCCGAGCAGCGCCTGGGCGTCGACGATATTAGCCTGCGCCGCAATCAGAATCGCCCGTGCGGCACTGGCCGGGCTGTCTTCAAGCATGGCGCGCAACTGGTCGCCATCGAGCACCTCTTCACGTCGCAGATTCCAGGTCATGACTCAGACCTCGACCCACTGCCGTAGCAGATTGTGATAGGTGCCGGTGAGTTGAAGCAGCGAGGCGTGATCAGGCACGTCGCGGCTGAGTCGCTGGATGGCCGCGTCCATTTCGAACAGCAGCGTGCGGTGGCCATCGTCACGCACCAGGCTCTGGGTCCAGAAGAACGAGGCATACCGCGCGCCCCGTGTCACGGCGTTGACCTTGTGCAGACTGCTGGCTGGATACAGCAGCAGGTCACCCGCTGGCAGCTTCACCTGACGGGTGCCGAAGGTGTCCTGGATCACCAGTTCGCCACCGTCGTAATCCTCTGGATCGCTGAAGAACAGCGTCGATGACAGATCGGTGCGCACACGCTCGGCGCTGCCCTTGGCCTGACGCACGGCGTTGTCGATGTGAAAGTCGAAACTGCCCCCGCCGGTGTAGCAATTCACCAAGGGCGGGAAGACTTTGTGGGGCAGGGCGGCGGACATGAACAGCGGGTTCTGCCACAAGCGTTCGAGCATCGCTGCGCCAATCTCCACGGCAAGCGGATGGCCTTCCGGCAATTGCAGGTTGTGCTTGGCTTTCGCCGACTGGTGCCCGGCGGTGATCTTACCGTCAGCCCATTCAGTTTCTTCCAGCGCCTGACGGATGCGTCGCACCTCCTCGGGTGAAAACAGACCGGGGATATGTAGGAGCATGAGTCGCGACCTGCGGGAAGAATGAAGCGGCGGATGATAGTGATTCTTATTGGCTGTGTAAAACGTCTCCTGCGCGCGTGAATGGGCAGATGTGAAAATTGAGTAATGGAAAAGTGTAAAGAATGTAAGTTTTCTGCGAATGCGAAGCAGTCTCAACTATATTCCGCCGCCTTATTGTTTCCTTGGGGAAGGAAAATGTCGCGCCAAGCACAACCGGTTACCGCACCTTCGCAGCGCTCCATCGTCGGCGCCGTCAGCGTCGCCCTTGCAGCGATGTCAGCCGCCCATATGGCGCAGGCTGCGGAACCTTCATCGGATGCTCTGAATCTGGGGGCCACCAACATTGACGGAGAGCGAGCCGACACGGCTTACAAGACCGAAGAGTCTGCCTCGAAAAAGTACACCGCGCCGCTGCGCGAGACGCCGAAAAGCGTGACGGTTATTCCGCAGCAAGTGATTCGTGACACCGCGGCCACGAGCCTGACTGACGCATTGCGCACCACCCCCGGCATTACCTTTGGTGCGGGCGAGGGCGGTAACCCGAATGCCGATCGCCCGATCATTCGTGGCTTCAACGCAGAGAGCGACGTGTTCGTGGATGGCATGCGCGACGTGGCGGCGCAAAGTCGGGAGATTTTCAACGTCGAATCCGTCGAGGTCAGCAAGGGCCCGGGCTCGGCCTTCACCGGCGCAGGATCCACGGGTGGCAGCCTGAACCTCGTCACCAAAGGCGCCCACCTGGGCGATGCCTTCAACGGCGGCTACACCTTCGGTTCGGACCAGACCCAGCGCTACACCCTGGACGTCAACAAGCAGATGACCGACACCTCGGCGTTCCGCCTGAACCTGATGAAGCATGATTCCAATGTCGCCGGCCGCAACGATGTCGACAACAGCCGCTGGGGCGTCGCGCCTTCGTTCGCGTTCGGTCTGGGCACCGACACGCGGGTCAAGGTCGACTACTACCACCTGTCCACCGACGACATGCCCGACTACGGCATCCCGCTGACCAACACCACCGGCCGCAGCCAGTACGTGGTCGACAGGCCGGCCCACGTCAACGAAAACAACTTCTACGGCCTGACCGACCGCGACTACCGCAAGAGCGTCAACGACAGCGGCACGATCCGCCTCGAGCACGACCTTAACGACAACCTGACGATCTCCAACAGCTTCCGCATGTCGCGCTCGACCCTGGATTACATCGTCACCAACCCGGACGACAGCCGCGGCAACGTCGCCAGAGGTCTGGTCTCGCGGTCGGCGAAGAGCCGCAATTCCACCTCCAGCGGCTTCGTCAACCAGACCGATCTGCAGGCGAAATTCGACACCGGTTTCATTCAGCACAGCCTGGTGACCGGTCTCGAGTTTTCGTATCAGGACACCCACAACCGCGGCTACAACGTGCTCAGCGCCAGCGGCGGCACCATTGGCTCGACCTGTAACGCAGCGCTGCTGGCGTCGGCTGACTGCACCAGCCTGGCCAACCCGTCGCCGAACGACGACTGGAACGGCACCATCACCGACAGCCTGGCGTACACCGATACCGACACCAAGACCAGTGCGGCGTATGTGTTCGACACGCTGAAATTCAACGAGCAGTGGTCCCTGAACCTCGGCCTGCGTTATGACGATTACGACGTGCGCTCCAGCGGTTACAGCACCGGTGGCCGTGGCTCGGTCGCGGGCAGCTTCAAGCGTGAGAACACCAGTCAGCTGTGGAATTACCAGATCGGCGTGACCTACAAGCCACTGCCGAACGGCAGCATTTACGCGGCGTGGTCGACGTCCAGCAACCCGTCGGGTGAGACCAGCGGCAATGGCGGTCTGGAAATCGCGGCGAACAACGCCAACCTCGATCCGGAGAAGAACCGCAACTACGAGCTGGGCACCAAGTGGGATTTCTTCGACGACAACCTATCGCTGACGGCTGCGCTGTTTCGCACCGAGAAGACCAACGCGCGGGTGACCGATCCTGATAACGCGACGTTCCAGGTGCTGGACGGCGAGCAGCGTGTCGACGGCCTGGAGCTGACCTACAGCGGCAACATCACCGGCAAATGGAAAGTCTACGGCGGCTACACCTACATGGAGAGCGAGATCGTCAGCGCGACCAGCAAGGCGGATGAGGGCAATCACATGCCGAGCACGCCGCGCAACAGCTTCAACTTCTGGTCGACCTACGAACTCATGCCGAAGCTGACCGTGGGCGGCGGCGCGACCTTCGTCGACTCGCGTTTCGGCAACGAAGCCAACTCGGTGGAAGTGCCGTCCTACTGGCGCTACGACGCCATGGCCACGTACGCGCTGACCAAGAACGTCGACCTGCAGCTGAACGTGCAAAACCTGACCGACAAACGTTATTACGATCAGGTCTTCAGCACCCACTACGCCCACATGGCCGCCGGGCGTACCGCGCTGATGAGTGCCAGCTTCCACTTCTGATCCTGTCGCTGTGTGAGCTAGCGATATAGATCTTCGTCAAACGCAAAACCTGTAGGAGCGCCACCCCGGTCGCTCCTGCAGTGGATCTCCGCAGCGATCATGATCTTCGGCGAACGCAAAATCTGTGGAAGTGAGCTCGCGAAGGCGGACGCTCGGCCGCTGGATATCCAGTGGATGTACCAACCTCTTCGAGCAAGGTGGAGCGCCATCCCGGTCGCTCCCACAGATTCTGCATTAAGAATCAGCCACAGATGAGAATGCATGCCGTTTGTGCGCATAATGCGCGCCGTAGCGGGTGAGTGAGGTGTCGAGGGTGTTGAAGAAAGTCCTGTTTCAAGTGCACTGGTTCTTCGGAATCACGGCCGGTCTGGTGCTTGCCCTGATGGGGATCACCGGTGCGCTGTATTCCTTCGAGGACGAAATACTCGACGTGCTCAACCCCGATGTGCTGTTCGTGCAGCCCCAGGGCCGTCAACTTTCACTGGCCGAAATGGTCAGCAAGGTTGAAGCCCAGGGCAAAGACACGGTGGCGATGTTCCGTATCGACGTCGACGGCGACAGAATCGCCCAGGTCTGGTTCACACCGCCGCCGGGACAGCGTCGCGGCGAGATGCACAACTTCAACCCCTACACCGGCGCGTTCACCGAGGACGCGATGGGTCAGGACTTCTTCGGCTTCATCCTCAACCTGCACCGATTCCTTGCCGCAGGTGAATACGGCAAGCAAGTCACCGCAGCCTGCACACTGATCCTCGTGTTCTTCTGCCTGTCCGGACTGTATCTGCGCTGGCCGCGCAAGCCGCTGAACTGGCGCGTCTGGCTGACCATGGACTGGGCGAAGAAGGGACGCAGTTTCAATTGGGACCTCCATTCGGTGTTCGGCACCTGGTGCCTGATCATCTATCTGCTGCTGGCGATCACCGGGCTGATGTGGTCCTACGACTGGTTCAGCAACGGCATGACCAAGCTGATTGGCGATCCTCCCGTGGGGGGCGAACAGCGCCGTGGCGCAGGGCCGCGTCCTGGCCCGGCCGTGAAAGAGGCACCCAAAGCAATCACGGCCTCGGCGCCGGACTATGACGCCATCTGGCAGACCATCCAGAGCGCTGCCGGCCCGGATCTCAAGGCCTACAACCTGCGCATGCCCCAGGCCCCGGGCCAGATGGCGACGGTGTTTTACCTCCTTAAAACAGGGCCGCACCCCCGCGCGTTGAACCAGATGACTCTCGATCCGGCCGACGGCGCGCTCAAGGCGGTGTCGCGCTATTCCGAGAAAAGCCTCGGCGCGCAGCTGTTGGTCAGCAACTACGCGCTGCACACCGGGAGCTATTTTGGCCTGGTCGGGCGCATCGTCGTGACCGTTGCCGCGCTGCTGATGCCGCTGTTTTTCATCACCGGCTGGCTGCTCTACCTGGACCGTCGTCGCAAGAAGCGCGAGATCCGTAACGCTCGCGGTGAAGTGTCGACAACAACCGGCGAGCAGGGCGCGGCCTGGTTGATCGGCTTTGCCAGCCAGAGCGGGTTCGCGGAGCAACTGGCCTGGCAGACGGCGAGCCAGCTGCAAACCGCCGGTGTGCCGGTGAACGTCCAGCGTCTGGGCGACATCACCGAGCACGACCTGCATCAGAGCCGCAACGCGTTGTTCGTCGTCAGCACCTTTGGCGACGGCGAGGCGCCGGACAGTGCCCGCGGATTCGAGCGCAAAGTGCTGGGCCGGCCGCTGGCGCTGGACAATCTCAACTACGCAGTGCTTGGGTTGGGGGATCGGCAGTATCAACAGTTCTGCGGTTTCGCTCAGCGGCTGCACGGCTGGCTGGCCGAGCGCGGCGGACGCACGCTGTTCGCTCCGGTGGAAGTGGACAGCGGCGACGGTGCGGCGCTGCAACACTGGCAGCAGCAATTGGGCCAGTTGACGGGCTCGACGCCGACGACCGTCTGGCAAGCGCCGGATTATCAGACTTGGACGCTCGTGGCGCGGGAGTGGCTGAACCCCGCAAGCGTGGGTTCGAAAGTGTTCTTGCTCGGCCTGACGTGCGATTCAGCGACCCGCTGGGAGGCCGGCGATCTGGTGGAGGTGTTGCCGCGCAACCCGGTCTCTGCGGTCGAGCAGTTCCTGTCCGGACTGGGCATTCCTGCTGATACGCAGATCACCGTCGATGGCTTGAGCGAGACTCTTGGGCAAGCCTTGTCCACGCGTCAGTTGCCGGTCAATCGCAGCCATCTGGTTGGCTTGCACGCGCAGGCGTTCATCGATGCGCTGGTGCCGCTGGCGATGCGCGAGTATTCGATTGCGTCGATTCCCGAGGACGGTGTGTTGCAGCTTATCGTGCGCCAGGAGCTGCACCCCGATGGCAGCCTTGGGCTGGGCTCGGGCTGGCTGACCGAGCATGTTGCGGTGGGCGGCGCGATCAGTGTGCGGGTGCGTCGCAACAGTGGATTTCATCTGCCGGCCGAGTCGGTGCCGATGATTTTGATTGGTAACGGGACGGGGTTGGCGGGCCTGCGCAGCTTGCTCAAGGCGCGCATTGCTTCCGGTGAGCAGCGCAACTGGTTGCTGTTTGGCGAGCGAAACAGTGCCCACGATTTCCACTGCGCGGATGAGCTGAATAGCTGGCGGGCGAGTGGCGATCTCGCGCGTCTGGACCTGGCTTTTTCTCGGGATCAGGCTGAAAAAATCTATGTGCAGGACCGCTTGCGTGAGGCGGCTGACGAGCTGCGTCGCTGGCTGGCCGAGGGTGCTGTGATCTACATCTGCGGCAGCCTGGAAGGCATGGCGGCCGGTGTGGATGCGACGTTGAACGCGTTGCTGGGTGCGGACGCGGTGCGGGATTTGATTGAGCAGGGCCGGTATCGGCGGGATGTGTATTGAAGTGGTTCTTTCTACGATGGAACCGTTTCATTCCCTGCTAAAGACCGTACTGAATGCACGCGATCCCCTGTAGGAGCCGGCTTGCTGGCGAACACGGTGTGTCAGCTATACCTGTGTCGACTGACCCACCGTGTTCGCCAGCAAGCCGGCTCCTACAGTTAAATCGCGCGCATTCAGTAGGACCGGCTTCAGCCGGGAAACACGCCGGCGCTTAAACTCATCCGTTATCGCGAAGCAGTGGTTCAGACGCCACAAAATCAAGCCACAAAAAAAGGCCGTTGCGCTCTCACGCAACGGCCTTTTTCTTACTCAGCCCTCACGCCACAAACTGTTCCGCGTAATGGCAGGCCACCTGACGGTTGTCGACCCAGCGCAGCTCCGGCACTTCGGCGGCGCAGCGTTCGGTCGCGTACGGGCAGCGCTTGTGGAACGCGCAGCCCGACGGCGGGTTCAGCGGGTTTGGCAGTTCGCCGACGATCTTGATCTTCGGCTTCGACGGGTCCGGGTGGATCGTCGGGGTCGCTGACAGCAGCGCCTGGGTGTACGGGTGCAGCGGACGGTTGTAGATCTCGTCCTTGGGACCCATTTCGGCCGGGCGACCGAGGTACATCACCAACACCGTGTCGGCGACGTGACGCACCACCGCCAGGTTGTGGGAGATGAACACGTAACCGGTGTTGAACTCCTGCTGCAGGTCCATGAACAGGTTCAGCACCTGGGCCTGAATCGACACGTCGAGGGCCGACGTCGGTTCGTCTGCCACCAGCACTTTAGGCTGCAGCATCATCGCCCGCGCCAGCGCGATACGTTGACGCTGACCGCCGGAGAACATGTGCGGGTAGCGCTGATAGTGCTCGGGACGCAGACCGACCTGAGCCATCATCGCCTGCACTTTCTCGCGACGTTCGGCGGCGGAAAGGCTGGTATTGATCAGCAGCGGCTCGCCCAGTTGATCGCCGACTTTCTGCCGTGGATTGAGCGACGCGTACGGGCTCTGGAACACCATCTGCACGTCTTTGCGCAGTTGCTTGCGTTGTGCCTTGGTCGCGCCGGTGACTTCCTGGCCAGCGATTTTCAGCGATCCCGAAGAAGGCTCTTCGATCAGCGTCAGCGCGCGGGCCAGCGTCGACTTGCCGCAGCCGGACTCACCTACCACCGCCAGCGTCTTGCCAGCTTCGAGTTCGAACGACACGCCGTTGAGCGCGCGCACGGTTGCATGGGGCTTGAACAGCCCACGGGACACGTCGTAGTGACGAGTAAGGTCACGAGCGGTCAGTACGATTTCGCTCATCACGCCACCTCCTGATTCAGCGGAAAGAAGCAACGCGCCAGACTATGGGCTTTCGGGTCGAGGCCCGGGCGTTGCTGGCGGCATTTGTCCTGGACGTAAGGGCAGCGCGGCGACAGCAGGCAACCGCTTGGGCGGTCGTAGCGACCCGGCACGATGCCCGGCAGCGTCGACAGGCGCGCGGCGCCCATGCTGTGCTCGGGAATCGCCGCCAGCAACGCTTCGCTGTACGGGTGCGCCGGGACGTCGAACAGCCCCGGTACTTGACCCACTTCGACGGCTTGGCCGGCATACATCACGCAGACCCGCTGAGCGGTTTCAGCCACCACGGCGAGGTCGTGAGTAATGAGCACCAGCGCCATGTCCTGCTCTTTTTGCAGGGCCAGCAGCAGGTCCATGATCTGCGCCTGAATGGTCACGTCCAGCGCAGTGGTCGGTTCGTCGGCGATCAGCAGCTTCGGCTCGCCGGCGATGGCCATGGCGATCGCAACACGCTGGCTCATGCCGCCCGACAGTTGATGCGGGTAGGCGTCCAGACGCTGTGCGGCGCCCGGAATCTCTACTTTCTGCAGCAGCTCAAGCGCACGCTGATGGGCAGCGCGGCCGGACAGACCCAAGTGCTGCTTGAGCACTTCCTTGATCTGGAAGCCCACGGTGTAGCTCGGGTTCAGCGCGGTCATCGGGTCCTGGAAGACCATCGACATGTCTTTGCCGACGATCTTGCGACGCTGGCGCGCATTGAGCGTGAGCATGTCCTTGCCGTCGAAGACCAGGGCGTCGGCGGTGACGATGCCGGGGTGCTCGATCAGGCCCATGAGCGCCATCATGGTCACGGATTTACCCGAGCCCGATTCGCCCACGATCGCCAGCACTTCGCCCTTGTCGACGGCCAGATCCAGGCCGTCGACGACCGGGGTGGCCGTGGCGTCGCCAAAGCGCACGTTGAGGTTCTTGATGTTTAAAAGAGACATTCGGACGTCCTCAGGCGGCGTTCTTGAGTTTCGGGTCCAGCGCATCGCGCAGACCGTCGCCCATCAGGTTGATTGCCAGCACGCTGAGCAAAATGGTCAGACCCGGGAGGCTCACCACCCACCAGGCGCGTTCGATGTAGTCGCGGGCCGAAGCGAGCATGGTGCCCCACTCAGGCGTCGGCGGTTGTACACCCAGACCCAGGAAGCCCAGCGCCGCAGCGTCGAGGATTGCCGAGGAGAAACTCAAAGTGGCCTGAACGATCAGCGGCGCCATGCAGTTGGGCAGCACGGTGATGAACATCAGGCGCGGCAGCGTTGCGCCGGCCAGACGCGCGGCGGTCACGTAGTCACGGTTCAGTTCGCCCATCACCGCTGCACGGGTCAGACGCACGTAGGACGGCAGGGAAACGATGGCGATGGCGATGACGGTGTTGATCAGGCCAGGGCCGAGGATCGCGACGATGGCCACAGCCAGCAGCAGCGACGGCAGCGCCAGCATGATGTCCATCAGACGCATGATGGTCGGGCCGAGGATTTTCGGGAAGAAACCGGCCAGTAGACCCATGAGGATCCCCGGAATCAGCGACATCACTACGGACGACAAACCGATCAACAGCGACAGGCGCGAACCCTGGATCAGGCGCGACAGCAGGTCGCGGCCCAGTTCATCGGTGCCCAGCAGAAACTGCCATTGGCCGCCTTCGAGCCAGACCGGCGGGGTCAGCAGGAAATCACGGTATTGCTCGCTCGGGTCATGGGGGGCAACCCACGGCGCGAACAGGGCGCAGAACACGATCACTAGCATGAACGCCAGGCCCGCGACGGCGCCTTTGTTCTTGGCGAAGTGCTGCCAGAACTCTTTGTAGACGGATGGGTAGAGCAGGCTTTGATCGACTGCTACTACGGGAGTAGGTGTGCTCATAAAAAGGGATCTCAGCGCTGATGACGAATGCGTGGGTTGGCAAAGCCGTAGAGGATGTCCACCACGAAGTTGACCAGAATCACCAGGCAGGCGATTAGCAGGATGCCGTTCTGCACGACAGGGTAGTCACGGGCGCCGATGGCTTCGATCAGCCACTTGCCGATGCCCGGCCAGGAGAAGATCGTTTCGGTCAGAACCGCACCGGCCAGCAGCGTCCCCACTTGCAGACCGAACACGGTCAGTACCGGGATCAGCGCGTTGCGCAGGCCGTGAACGAACACCACGCGAGCCGGCGACAGGCCTTTGGCACGGGCGGTGCGCACGTAGTCTTCACGCAGGACTTCGAGCATCGAGGAGCGGGTCATCCGGGCGATGACCGCCAGCGGGATGGTGCCCAGCACGATGGCCGGCAGAATCAGGTGACGCAGGGCGTCCATGAACGAACCTTCTTCATCGCTGAGCAAGGTGTCGATCAGCATGAAGCCGGTTTTGGGGGAATGTCGTAGAGCAGGTCGATACGTCCCGATACCGGGGTCCAGCCCAGCGATACCGAGAAGAACATGATCAGGATCAGGCCCCACCAGAAGATCGGCATCGAGTACCCCGCCAGGGAGATACCCATTACCCCATGGTCGAACAGGGACCCTCGCTTCAGTGCCGCAATCACACCGGCCAGCAGCCCGAGAATGCCTGCGAAGATCAGCGCCGCAATCGACAGTTCCAGTGTTGCCGGGAACAGCGAAGTGAATTCGGACCACACGCTCGTGCGCGTACGCAGCGATTCGCCCAGGTCGCCATGGGCGAGCTTGCCGACGTAATCGATGTATTGCGCATAAAGGGGTTTGTTCAGGCCAAGACGTTCCATGGCTTGGGCGTGCATTTCCGGATCGACCCGGCGTTCACCCATCATGACTTCGACAGGGTCGCCCGGAATCAGGCGAATCAATGCGAAGGTCAGCAAGGTGATGCCGAAGAAGGTGGGTATGAGCAACCCCACTCGGCGAGCGATAAAACTAAACATCTTCTCGTGTACCTCATCAGCCGGTTAGGCGTATTCCGGCGGGTCTCTGGGTAGAGCCCGCCGGATTATTCTTCTACTTCACTTGGGTGGTAGCGAAGTTGTTAGTGGTGAGAGGGCTGATGTGGTAGCCCTCTACGTTGTTGCGCATGGCAGTGAACACCTTGGTGTGGGCCATGCTGATCCATGGCAGGTCCTGGTTGAAGATCACTTGAGCCTGCTCGTAGAGCGAAGCGCGTTCGGCCGGGTCGGTTTTTTCCCGTGCCTGATCGATCAACGTCTGGAACTTCTGATTACACCAGCGCGCGTAGTTTTCGCCGTTTTTGGCGGCCTCGCAGCTGAGCAGTGGAGTCAGGAAGTTATCAGGGTCGCCATTGTCACCTGACCAGCCGGCCGACACCATGTCGTGTTCGCCGTTTTTGGCGCGTTTGAGCATTTCGCCCCATTCCATGACGCGTATATCTAACTTAATGCCGACTTTGGCCAGGTCAGACTGCATCATTTGTGCGCCCATGGCCGGATTAGGGTTGGTCGGACCGCCACCGTTACGGGTGAACAGGGTCAGCACGGCACCTTCCGGAACGCCGGCTTCCTTGAGCAGCGCGCGGGCCTTGTCCAGATCGTGGGCAGGGTTTTTCAGGTCTTTGTTGTAACCCAGCAGCGTGTCCGGGTACGGGTTCACGGCGACGGTAGCATTGTCCTTGCCAAACAGCGCTTTGACATAGGCCTCTTTATCAAACGCAAGCTCGATGGCTTTACGTACGCGCACGTCGCTCATGTACTTGTGCGTGGTGTTCATGGCGATGTACGCGGTGGTCATCGAGTTCAGCTCATCGACCTTGAGGTTCGGGTCTTTCTTGATGTTCGGAATGTCGTCCGGCTTGGGGTACAACGCAACCTGACACTCGTTGGCCTTGAGCTTCTGCAGGCGCACGTTGTTGTCGGTGGCAATGGCGAAGATCAGGGTGTCAGCCGGCGGCTTGCCACGGAAATAATCCGGGTTGGCCTTGAAGCGAACCTGAGCGTCCTTGGCATAACGCTGGAAAATAAACGGACCGGTGCCGATGGGCTGGCTGTTGAGGTTGCCGGTCTTGTTGGCCTTGAGTAACTGATCGGCGTATTCCGCCGAGTACACCGAGGCAAAGGCCATGGCGACGTCAGCCAGGAACGGTGATTCGCGGCGGGTCAGGGTGAACTTGACGGTGCTGTCGTCCACTTTCTCGACGCTCTTCAGCAGCTCTTTGAAACCCATGCTCTCGAAGTACGGGTAACCGACCTCCGACTGTTTGTGCCAAGGGTGGTTGGGGTCCAGTTGACGCTGGAAGCTCCAGACCACGTCATCGGCGTTCATGTCGCGGGTCGGTTTGAAGTATTCGGTGGTGTGAAACTTGACGCCCTTGCGCAGGTGGAACGTGTAGGTCAGGCCGTCATCGCTGATCTCCCACGTGTCGGCCAATGCCGGAACGATTTCCGTGGTGCCTGGCTTGAAATCCACCAGACGGTTGTAAATGGTTTCCGCCGACGCATCGGCGGTCACGGCGGTGGTGTAGAGCGCCGGGTCGAAGCCTTCCGGGCTGGCTTCGGTGCAGACCACCAGAGGCTTGGCCGATACGCCGACCGCGACGCTGAATACCGCCAGTGCGATCGCGCTGCGCAATGTTGCGAGTTTGAATGTCGATTTCAAGTAACGCGCTCCGCAAGTGATGAAGCCATAAAAGAGTAGGTATCGGGCCACGAAGTTCGGTTGAACCGCACCTTGAGGCCCGATGGATCGTGCTGATTACATAATGTTGAATGGAATCGTGGTGACCACACGGAACTCGTTGATGTTGCCGTCGGCCTGGTTGGCGCTCGCGCGGTGCGTGGTGTAGGTCGCACGCATGGTCGAGGCCTTCAGCGGGCCGGACTGCAGGGTGTACGAAGAGCCAACACCGTATTCGTAGTGAGTTTCGCCGTCCATGCCGCGGACATCGTAAGCGGTGCCTTTGTAATGGGTACCGTCGATGTCGAAGCCGCGCGCCTGGTAGATGTTGAACTTCAAGCCCGGCACGCCATAGTCGGCCATGTTCAACAGGTAGCCCAATTGCACCGACTTCTCGTTAGGTCCGTTGAAGTCCGACAGAAGGGAGTTGGACAGGAAGATGGCGTTGGTGTCGTGCAGGTAATCGAAATACGTGTCGCCGAAGACTTGCTGGTACGCCACGCTGAAGCTGTGCGCTTTGTGCGTTGCGGTCAACGACAGACTGTAGGTGTCGTTGTCGATCTTGCCCATTTTGGCCTGACCGGAATCCTTGGTCTTGTAGTAGTTCAGGTTGGTGCTCAGGCCCAGTACGTCGGTATCGCCTATTTCGTGCAAAGCCGAGAAGTAGTACTGATGCCAGAAGTCCTGGACATTGGAGCCGTAGAAGCTGGTGGTCAGGCTTTTGAACGGTTTGTAATCCACACCTGCGATGTCAACGCGGTCAGCGGTAGCGGTGTTGTTGGTGTACTCGGAGCGGAACTTGGTGAGGCTCTGCTCGGTACGTGGCGACACGCGATCAAAGCTGCCGGCCTGGAAAGAGATGTTGTTGAACTCTTCGCTCAGAATGCTCACACCTTCGAAGCTCGAAGGCAGCGCACGGTTGCCGATGTAAGCCAGCACCGGGGTGTTCATCGACTGGCGGCCGGCGGTCAGGGTCGTGTTGGAAACGCGCGCCTTGATGTTGGCCAGGCCCATCTTGCTCCACTGCCCGACAGGGTCGCCGTTGTTCTCGGTCAGCGTACGGTTGGCGCCGCCCATCAGGTCGTCTTTGTCACGGTCCAGCGCAACGGCGTTGTAGACCGCCATTTGCGTGGCAAAACCGACAGTGCCCTGGGTGAAGCCCGAGCTGTAGTCAACGATGGTGCCCTGAACCCAGTTGATCCGGCGCGGGTCGCTGTCGACCACGACGCCGTTCTCTTTGCGGGTGAACTCGCCGCCACGGCGCAACAGTTCGTTGGCGTACCAGTTCTTGGTCGAACCGGTCAGTTTCGAGTCTTCCAGAAAGCCCTTGGCTTCGCCCTGAAGGTTGGTGGTGGCCAGTGTGGTCGGAACGAATTCCTGACTGGTCGGCTCTGCCTGGGCCGCGACGCTGATGGCGAGGACGGATAAGGCGAATACAGCGGTGCTGGCTTTTTTCACGTTTTGAAGCTCCCGATTGCTGCTTTTTTAGAGGCGGGCTTTTTATGGTGTAGCCCGCTCGGTGGTGCGGCCCATGGGCCAGTTTCTTGCCTATCCGGCGAAACGCGGATAAAGCAATGCCAAAAGGCGTGGTTGCGCCCCCAGGCATGTTTTTGAATCAGTCGGCGATGCTGACGCCCGAGAAGTTGTTGCGGTTGAACGGGCTCACCAGGAAACCTTGCACGTCCTTACGCAGCGGCTGGATCACCGTCGAGTGGGCAATCGGCGTAATGGGTACCTGTTCTTTCAGGTAATGCTGAGCCTGTTTGTACAGCGCGATGCGCTGGTCCTTGTTGGTGTTCGAGACGGCGGCCTTGACCAGTGCGTCGTATTTTTCGTCGCACCACATGGAGTAATTGTTGCCGCCGATGGATGCGCAGCTGTACAGCGTGCCCATCCAGTTGTCGGGGTCACCGTTGTCACCGGTCCAGCCGATCAGCGAAATGTCATGCTCGCCGTTCTTGCTGCGCTTGAGGTATTCGCCCCACTCGTAACTGACGATGGTCGCCTTGATGCCCACCTTGGCCCAGTCGGCCTGAAGCATCTGGGCCATGAGCTTGGCGTTGGGGTTGTAGGGGCGCTGGACCGGCATGGCCCAGAGGGTCAGTTCGGTGCCTTCCTTGACGCCGGCGGCGCGCAGCAACTCGCGGGCTTTTTCCGGGTTGTAGGGCGCATCCTTGACCGTGTCGTCGTAGGACCACTGTGTCGGTGGCATGGAGTTCTGGGCCAGCTGTCCGGCACCTTGATACACCGCGGCGATGATCGCTTTTTTATCCACCGCCATGTCCAGCGCCTGGCGGACCTGCAGGTTATCCAGCGGGGCGTGGCGCACGTTGTAGGAGATGTAACCGAGGTTGAATCCGGGCTTTTTGATCACCTGCAGGTTTTTGTCCGCTTCGATCGACTCAACGTCTGCCGGGCGCGGATTCAGTGTCACCTGACACTCGTCTTTTTTAAGTTTTTGAATGCGCACCGACGCATCTGTATTGATCGCAAAGATTAACTGATCAATCTTGACGCGACTCGGGTCCCAGAACGCTTTGTTTTTCACGTAGCGAATCTGCGAATCTTTTTGATAGCGCTGGAACACGAACGGGCCAGTGCCAATGGGTGCCTGGTTAATATCACGCACATCGCCCGAAGCCATCAGTTTGTCAGCGTATTCAGCGGACAGAATTGACGCGAAGTTCATGGAGACGTTCTGGATGAACGCCGCGTCAACTTTGTTGAGTGTGAACACGACGGTCATTGGGTCGGTCTTTTCCACCGACTTGATGTTCTTGTCCAGGCCCATGCTGGTGAAGAACGGAAACTCTGTTGGGTAAGCAACGCGGAAAGGGTGGTCCTTGTGCAGCATGCGATTGAACGTGAACAGCACGTCGTCGGCATTGAAGTCGCGCGTGGGCGTGAAGAACGTGTTGCTGTGGAATTTCACGCCTTCGCGCAGATGGAAGGTGTAGGTCAGGTTGTCAGGGGAGATGTCCCAGCTCGTTGCGAGAGCAGGCACCACGGTGGTCTCGCCCCGTGCGAACTCGGCGAGACGGTTGTAGATTGGCTCGGCGGCATCGTTGTCCGTGCCGGAGGTGTACTGGCCAATATCAAATCCGGCCGGGCTGCCTTCCGAACAGAAGACCAGGCTTTTGCTGGCGGCCTGAACAACGGGCGTCATGGCCAGCAGGCCGGCTGCAATAAGTGATGGCATAACGATATTCGAACGCATGATATTCCTTATCGTGAGAGGCGCATTAAATGCGAATGCCTGCGCGATCCATTGCAATCGTTTGCGCAAATGGAGAGTCAACGCTGAATACAACTCACTGTTCAAGATAAACAACGGGCTTTATTTGCGGCTCGTCAGAAGGTAAGTCTCTGGCGCCACACAGTCCATAGTTACGCGTGCTTCAAAGTTTGTAGGAAAAGTGCTTATCGTTAGTAGGCAGAGACTGTAGTCCGGTCACTACTCATCTAACGATAGTCAATTTCATTTAACGATCGTGCACGTGACAACGCGGTCGCATTGCCCTGAGGCAATGCGACCGAGTGGTCATTTAAAAATATTACTTGCCGCTGACGCTGACGCCGTAGAACGAGTTCAGACCGAACGGGCTGATCTTGAAGTCCTGAACTTCCTTGCGCATCGGCTGATAAACAGTCGAGTGTGCAATTGGGGTCATAGGCACCGCATCTTTGAGCAGGTGTTGAGCCTGCTTGTACAGCTCGGTACGTTTGGCCTGATCGGTGGTTTCCTTGGCCTGGTGGATCAAGGTATCGAACGGCTTGTCACACCATTTGGCAAAGTTGTTGCCGTTAAGGGCGTCACAGCCAAACAGGGTACCCAGCCAGTTGTCCGGGTCACCGTTGTCGCCGCTCCAGCCAATCAGCATGGCGCCATTTTCGCCGGCCTTGGCGCGCTTGATGTACTCGCCCCACTCATAGGAAACGATCTTGGCGTTGATGCCGATCTTCTTCCAGTCGTTCTGGAGCATCTCGGCCATCAGCTTGGCGTTGGGGTTGTAAGGACGCTGAACCGGCATCGCCCACAGGGTGATCTCGGTGCCTTCCTTCACGCCCGCCTGCTTGAGCAGCTCCTTGGCCTTGGTGATATCGAACGGTGCGTCTTTGATGGTGGTGTCGTAAGACCATTGGGTCGGCGGCATGGCATTGACTGCCAGTTGGCCTGCGCCCTGGTACACGGCGTCGATGATGGCTTTCTTGTCGACAGCCATGTCCAGCGCCTGACGCACTTTCAGGTCAGCCAGCGGGTTCGGCTTGTCTTCGCCCTTGATCTTCGGCATCACGTTGTAGGCGATGTAACCCAGGTTGAAGCCGGCCTGATCAGGCATCTTCAACGCAGGGTCAGCCTTCAGCGTAGCGAGGTCAGCCGGACGCGGGTAAGCAGTGATCTGGCATTCGCCCTTCTTCAGCTTCTGCACTCGAACCGAGGCGTCAGTGGTGATGGCGAAAATCAGGTTGTCGACTTTGACGTCTTCAGGCTTCCAGTAGTCCTTGTTCCCGGTGAAGCGGATGTTGGAGTCTTTCTGGTAGCTCTTGAACACGAACGGGCCAGTGCCGATCGGCTTCTGGTTGATGTCTTCCGGCTTGCCTTCTTTGAGCAACTGGGCTGCGTATTCAGCGGACTGAATGGACGCGAAGCTCATCGCCAGGTTCTGGATGAACGCCGCATCGACAGTGCCGAGGGTCATTTTGACGGTGTGATCGTCGACCTTCTCGATCTTGGTGATGTTGGTGTCCATCGCCATGTCGGTGAAGTACGGGAATTCGGTCGGGTACGCCTTACGGAACGGGTCGTCCTTGTTGATCATGCGGTTGAACGTGAACAGCACGTCATCGGCATTGAAGGTACGCGTCGGCTTGAAGTAAGGCGTGGTGTGGAATTTCACACCTTCACGCAGGTGGAAGGTGTAGGTCAGGCCATCCGGAGCAACGTCCCAGCTGGTAGCAAGGCCTGGAATGACAGCGGTGCCGCCACGTTCGAACTGGCTCAAACGGTTGAAAACGGTCTCGGCCGAAGCATCGAAGTCGGTACCGGTGGTGTATTGACCTGGATCGAAACCAGCAGGGCTGCCTTCGGAGCAGAACACCAGATTCGATGCTGCATGGGCGAAGGGAGCGCTGGCGATCAAACCTGCGCCGAGTAGAAACGGAATGACCGCTTTTTTGAGCATGGTGGCCTCAGTTGTTGTCATTTTTTGATTGAGGGTACGGCCTTTTGAGCCGGTCCCACGGATACTTATGCAGGCGCCATACCCAAAGCAAGATGTTGGCGCCAGCAAGGTGACAAACAGTGGCACGAACGTACACGAATGTCGCATAAGTGTAATTTCTGACGCTGTTGAACGTTTGCGTGTCGCATATCGATATCTTTGCAGCACCAAAAAGGTGCATCGCAACGTGGCGATTGCACCCGCTTCGGTCAACAAGTGTTACTTCGCTGTTGGTTTTGGCTGATTTATTCGGCCAGGCTCACGCCGTAGAAGGGCGTCAGGCCAAACGGGCTCAGCTTGAAGTCCTGTACCTCTTTGCGCATCGGCTGAAACACTTTGGAATTGGCGATCGGGGTGATCGGCACGTCGTTTTTCAGAATCATCTGCGCCTGCTGATACAGCTTGATGCGTTCGTCGCGGTTGCTGGTCAGCTTGGCCTGGGTCACCAGCTTGTCGTAGCCGGGGTTGCACCACTTCGCGTAGTTGCTGCCGTTCACCGCTGCGCAGCTGTACAGCACACCGAGCCAGTTGTCGGGGTCGCCATTGTCACCGGTCCAGCCGTAGATCATCACGTCGTGCTCGCCGGCCTTGGCGCGCTTGATGTACTCGCCCCACTCATAACTGACGATGTTGGCCTTGATGCCGATCTTCGCCCAGTCCGACTGAATCATCTGCGCCGACATGCGCGCGTTCGGGTTGGACGCGCGCTGCACGGTCATCGCCCACAGGTTGATCTGCGTACCTGGCGCAACGCCTGCTTCCTTGAGCAGTTGCTTGGCTTTTTCCGGATCGTGGGGCGCGTTCTTGATCTTCGGATCAAAGCTCCATTGCGCCGGCGGCAGCGCGTTCTGTGCCAGCTGCCCGGCGCCCTGATAAACCGCCTTGATGATGGCCGGCTTGTCGATGGCCATGTCCAGCGCCTGACGCACTTTCAGTTGGTCGAGCGGCGGATGGGTCACGTTGTACGCAAGAAAGCCCAGGTTGAAACCGGCCTGACTCAGCACCTTGAGGTTCGGGTCCTTCTGCGCTTCTTCGATGTCCTGCGGACGCGGATACCCGCTGATCTGGCATTCGCCGGTCTTGAGTTTCTGCAAGCGGGTGGCGGCGTCGGTGTTGATCGAGAAGATCAGGTTGTCCAGCTTCACGTCCTCCGGCTTCCAGTATTGCTTGTTGCCGACGTAACGGATCTGCGCGTCTTTCTGATAGCGCTTGAACACGAACGGCCCTGTACCGATCGGCTTCAGGTTGATGTCGCCAGCCTTGCCTTGCTTGATCAGTTGCGCGGCATATTCAGCCGATTGAATCGAGGCGAAGCTCATCGCCAGATTCTGGATGAACGCCGCATCAATGTTGTTCAGCTGAAAACGGACCGTCTGATCGTCGACCTTTTCGACCTGCTTGATGGTGGTGTTCATGCCCATGTCGGTAAAGTACGGCGACTCCGACGGGTAAGCCTTGCGGAACGGGTCGTCCGGGTTCAGCAGGCGGTTGAAGGTGAACAGCACGTCATCGGCGTTGAAGTCGCGGGTCGGTTTGAAATAGTCCGTGGTGTGGAATTTCACGCCAGGGCGCAAGTGAAAGGTGTAGGTCAAACCGTCGTCAGACACGTCCCACTGGGTTGCAAGGCCGGGCTCGACGTCCGTGCCGCCGCGCTTGAACTGAGTCAGGCGATTGAAGACGGTCTCTGCTGACGCATCGAACTCGGTGCCACTGGTGTACTGGCTGGGATCGAAACCGGCAGGGCTGGCTTCCGAGCAATAGACAAGGGTGCTGGCCGCCTGCACCGAGGGAACGCACAGCGCCATTGCGGCTGCGAGGAGCAGGGGTTTGAAGGTGGTGTCCATGTGAACCTCATAAAGTGCGGCACTCATGCCTGAATTCATCGACGGGATGATAGACCGCCAAGAATGCCGCACAGCTCACTTGAGCAACAAGCCACGGAAATTCATAAGCTTATTACTTGATGAGCGTTTGCAGCTCTTTCCACCAGGATGTGTTGGCAACCAGTTTAATGAATGCTTGCTCAAGATAGCCCTGAAAGTCTGACGGCTGCGGGTCCTTGCTGTTGAAAACGTAGTCCAGATAGCGCTGACTGTCCTTGAAGAGTGTGGTCTGGATGGCGCGAAGTTCGTCAATTGCCTCTTGCTGGGTCTTGTCCAGCTCGCTCTTCGATTCACTGCGCGCGATTTCCGTCGGATTGCTGTCCGCCCATGCCGTGACGATCGGGTACTGCCATTCGCTGTCGGCGGGATGGCAGAAGAGTGCCGACGCGACGGCGACCGGATCGGCCCCGGGTTTGCCAGCCCAGTAATCGACCATGGACTGGGCAACCTTGCGCACGGCCTCGGTAGCGAGCAGCGCCGCCAGATCGTGAAGCGGGTGTTCGGCGTGATCTTTGGAAAGTTGCGAATGGCTCGGTTCAAGGTCCGCATCGACATTCGGGTCACTGCCCAGAAGCGTTTGCGCGTCGTCGACACTGTTGCCGATCCAGGTCAGAACACCTTGCGCCGCGCTGTTGTAGGCGTTCAGCAGAATGCCCGCCGGGGTATTGATCAGCCAGCGATAGAACTTGAGGGTGTCTACGCCCATTTTCTTCGCAAGCGTCACCAGGCCGTCCCTGGCCGTCAGCAGCGCGTTGAATGCATTGAAGTAATCCTGGTCAGGATGTTCGCTCAGTAACACCAGCATTACCTTATCCCGGTCCGAGCGATAGCCTGGCTGAGTGAGCTCGAACTCCAGCTCCCGGGTGGAAAAGAGGATTTTGCCCAGCGGTCCCGCCAGACTGGCGATCACGTCCGTGGCCCCGAACGTGCCCGTGACCAGCGGCAGATTCCATTTGACGTGTGTAGGCGTGGTCCAGGGCAGAACCCTGACATGCCCGGCTTTTATCAGGCTCAGCTCTGCAAAGTTTGAATGGGCGAACAGGTCTTCGAGCACATGCAGCGCGGCGCCGAAACTGCGCAGTCCGTCAAGGGAACGGCCCTGCTTCATGGCCACACGCAGCTCCTTTTCCATGTAGCCCACTGCGTTGCCGATGTAACGCTTCATCGACGTGTCTCGGTCCGCGCCAAGGGATGGATCGCCGGGAAGCACCCAGGCTTCGAAGTCCGGGTCGCGCACTTTCGGGTCCGGGAACGGCGGGTCGATGGCCAACGGATTGTCGATATGCTCCGCCGGACGATAAACACCAAGCTTGTGCGGCGTGACCTTCATTTCGTTCGGATAGCGCATCCGCAGGTCGAAGAATTTTTTCGCGGCCAGCACATCGACGAGGTCGGTCCAGCTCTCGCGGGACAGGGTCGCGGGAAATTCTTTTGGCATGTCCGCTGCGCGGGTGATCTTGGGATCGACGACCTGGGAGTAGTCCCGCAGCCAGTTGCCGAAGTAAACCGCGTCTATCTCGTTCTGACTGAAGTTGAAATCCCGAAGGACCCATTCAATCGTCTGGTGAGTGCTGCCCTTTGCCTCTGCGTTGCCGGCTTCGAAGGCTTCACGATCGCAATGGCTGTGGGATGGCTCGAAGCGCAGATTTGTCGAGGCCAGATAATCGCGAATGGCTTGGCAGGCTTGCTGCCAGGAAATCGCGTAATCATTGACCGGGCCTGTGGAGGTCACTTCGGAATAGGTCGCGAAGGTCAGATCGTCCTGGCTCGGGCGGGCAGCTTCGGTGAGCCACAAGGTGAACAGGTGGCCTTCTTCGAAGGGTGCGTCGGTTGCGGCGGACGGTTGCTCTTTGCTCAGTTCTCGACGCAGGACATTATCGATGTGGTGGCCGAACTCGTGGATCAGCGCGGTCGCCAACCACCAGTAATGCTGAGGATCGACGGTCGTGCGTGCGAAAAATGCCCAATCGACGCGGATGACCCGCTCGCGGTTGTCATAGTCGGCTTCGAAGCCCAGATCCCAGGCCAGGAGGACCTCAGGGTTGGCCACTTCACCGGCCTGCAGCTTGTCCTGCAGTTTCAGGTAGAGGTGAGGCGGGATGTCGTTGCCGAAGACGTTGCTCATTTCCAGGGCAAAAGCGTCTGGGGCAAGGTTTTCGGCCACTCGGGTCAGCAGGTCCAGCGCGAAGGTACTGCATAGGGTGCGGGCGGTCATATCGACCGGCATTACGGGTTGTGCTTGAAAAGGCATGACTGGATTCTTCCTTGAATCGTTGACTGCGCACGGTCGGGCACTTGGCGTGCAGGCGGCCTTGAGTGCGCGTTAAGGGTGTGTTTCCGGAGACAATTCTATTTATTCCGGCCAGCGTGAAAATCGGTCGAATCGCTCTTGACCGTAGGAGAAGGGTGCCGCGCTGATGGGGAAGGGGCGACGGGATCGCCGGAAAAAGCGGGGGGAGGGGGAGGGAAAGAGCGGCAGCCATCGGCTGCCGCCGTGTGCATCAAGGGATAGCGACTTCGATGACACCGTCGGCTGCCACGCTGACCTGACTGGTGCCGGCTTCGACATCCGGCGTTGGCGCGGCGTCGGCACGGGCGGCCTTCATCATCATGACCGGCGCTCGCAGATACGGTTGCGGAAAACCTGAGGTGTTCAGGTTCAGGTTGACCAGCTTGTAGCCGGTGCCGCCCAGGGCGTCGGTCACCAGTTTGGCGCGGGCGCGGAAGGCCGTCACAGCGTCCTTGAGCAACGCGTCTTCGCTGGTCTTGCGCGCGGGGTTGGAAATCGAGAAGTCCATACCGCCCATTTTCATGTCGCCGCCCAGCAGGTCGCCGGTCAATTTGGACAGCGCGGCAAAGTCGGCGCTTTCCAGGCGCAGTTCGGCATGCTCGCGCCAGCCGGTGATCTTCTGGCCTTTGTCGTCGTAGATCGGGTAGCTGTTGCGGCTGCCCTGACGGATGTTGATGTCCTTGACCTCACGTGCTTCGCCCAAGGCCTTGTTCAGCGTCTCGGTCACGCCAGCAGCCAGCTTGGCCGGGTCGGTGTTCTGCGATTCGGTGAAGAGGGTGACGGTCATCAGGTCGCGCTGGACTTCCTGGCTGACCTCGGCGCGGACTGAAACCTGGTTGTAGCGAGCGTCGTCAGCGAGGGCAGGGGCGCTGGCCAGCGCGAGTGCACCGAGGGTGAATAATGCGGCAGTCGGGCGAAGGCTGAACATAAAAACTCCTTGTTTGGCGAACCGTCCCGAGGCGCATTGCAAGCCCCCGGCGGACGGATGCCCATGAGACTGTGAACCCGCAGGCTTGTTCCTGCGCCGTCGCACACACGTCAAATGGATGTGGCGCTTTGACGCACTTTGACGGCAACTGTTGTCCCATTGGTTATACTCGCTCCGATTCGCCTGGAGCGCTCATCAGGAGAGCTCATGCTCGCCCCCTTGCAACTGCTTTCCGCCACCCGTCAGAACCTCTGGCGCCTCACGTTCATCCGCATTCTGGTGCTGGGTGCACAGGCAGGTTCGGTGGGTTTCGCCTATCTGTTCGATCTGCTGCCGCTGCCGTGGCTGCAGCTGGACATTACCCTGGGTTTCTCGGCGATCGTCTGCCTGCTGACGGCCATTCGCCTGCGCACCTCGTGGCCGGTGACCGAGCTCGAATACGCCGTGCAACTGGCGTTCGACCTGTTTATCCACAGCGCGCTGCTGTACTTCTCCGGCGGCTCGACCAACCCCTTCGTTTCTTATTATCTGGTGCCGCTGACGATCGCCGCCGTGACGTTGCCGTGGCGTTATTCGCTGATCCTGTCGGGCATCGCGCTGGCGCTGTACACGCTGATGCTGGCCAAGTTCTTTCCGCTGGATGCCTTCGTGGCCCGCGAGAACATGCAGATCTACGGCATGTGGCTGAGCTTCGCGCTGGCGGCCGGGGTCATCACGTTTTTTGCTGCGCGCATGGCCGAAGAGCTGCGCCGTCAGGAACACATGCGCGCCTTGCGCCGCGAAGAAGGGGCGCGCGATCAGCAATTGCTGGCGGTGGCGACCGAGGCTGCCGGTGCCGCCCATGAACTCGGCACGCCGCTGGCGACCATGAGCGTGTTGCTCAAGGAAATGCAGCATCACCACAAGGACCCTGCGCTGCAGGAAGATCTTTCGGTGCTGCAGGATCAGGTAAAGCTGTGCAAAGAGACGTTGCAGCAACTGGTGCGTGCCGCTGAAGCGAATCGCCGGCTCTCAGTGCAGGAGCAGACGGTCACGCACTGGCTCGATCAGGCGCTAAATCGCTGGCACCTGATGCGCCCGGAAGCCACTTACCGCTTTCAACGTCTGGGGCAGGGAGACGTGCCAATGCTGGCGCCGCCGCCCGATCTGACCCAGGCACTGCTGAACCTGCTCAACAACGCCGCCGATGCCTGCGCCGAAGGGCTCGAGGTGAATCTGGACTGGACCGCCACCGAGATTCGCATCAGCATCCGCGATCATGGCCCCGGCGTCCCGCTGGCGATCGCCGAGCAGATTGGCAAACCGTTTTTTACCACCAAGGGCAAAGGCTTCGGCCTTGGCCTGTTCTTGAGTAAGGCCAGCGTGACCCGCGCGGGCGGCTCGGTGAAACTCTATCCTCACGAGGAGGGCGGCACGCTCACCGAGCTGCGCCTGCCCCGTGACGCACGAGGAGATGAAGCATGACTGACGAAATCCAGGTTGAAGGCGAAGAATTGCCGCACCTGCTGCTGGTGGACGACGACGCCACTTTTACCCGCGTGATGGCACGGGCCATGGCGCGCCGTGGCTTTCGCGTGAGCACCGCCGGTTCCGCCGACGAGGGCCTGGCCCTCGCGCAGCAGGACATTCCGGACTACGCCGCCGTCGACCTGAAAATGGAAGGCGACTCGGGGCTGGTGCTGTTGCCCAAGCTGCTGGAACTGGACCCGGAAATGCGCGTGCTGATCCTGACCGGGTATTCGAGCATTGCCACCGCCGTTGAAGCGATCAAGCGCGGGGCCTGCAACTACCTGTGCAAACCCGCCGATGCCGATGATGTGCTGGCAGCGCTGCTCTCCGAACATGCCGACCTGGACACACTGGTGCCGGAAAACCCGATGTCGGTGGACCGTCTGCAGTGGGAGCATATTCAGCGCGTGCTGACCGAGCACGAAGGCAATATTTCGGCGACGGCGCGTGCGCTGGGCATGCATCGACGCACCTTGCAGCGCAAGTTGCAGAAGCGCCCGGTCCGTCGTTAAGCAGGGAAGGCTCTTTAAACATTTCTTCATGGAAGATCGCCTGTGGCGTCTGGCACATTGGCGCCAACGCCTATAACTGCCCGCTGCCGAGCTTTTTGCCATGAATTTTGATGTAGATGAATCCAGGGTCAATGACGCTGTAAACGGGAATTTCTTTTCCCGGGTCTGGAAGCTGGTGACGCCTTACTGGCGCAGCGAAGAAAAAGGCATGGCCTGGGTGCTGCTGATCGCAGTGATCGTGCTGTCGCTGTTCAGCGTGTTCATTTCGGTACTGGTCAACAGCTGGTACCGCGACTTCTACAACGCCCTGCAGAACAAGGATCTTGGGGCCTTCACCCATTTGATCCTGTACTTCTGCGGCATTGCTGCCATCGCCATTCTCGGCGCGGTCTATCGCCTCTATCTGACCCAAATGCTGACCATCCGCTGGCGTCGCTGGCTGACCGAACAGCATTTCGCCAAATGGCTCGCGCACAAGAACTACTACCGGCTGGAGCAGGGCGGTTACACCGATAACCCTGACCAGCGTCTGTCCGAAGACCTTAATAACTTCACTTCCGACACCCTGAGCCTGAGCCTGGGCCTGCTGCGTACCGTCGTCAGTCTGGTGTCGTTCTCGGTGATTCTGTGGGGCGTGTCCGGCAGCATCGAGCTGTTTGGCATCACCATTCCCGGCTACATGTTCTGGGCCGCGCTCATTTATGCAGCGGTCGGCAGCTTGCTGACTCACTTGATCGGCAAGCGTTTGATCCTGCTGAGCAACCAACAACAACGTTACGAAGCCGACATGCGTTTCTCGCTGGTGCGCGTTCGCGAGAACGCCGAAAGCATCGCCCTGTCCGACGGCGAGGCCAACGAGAATCAGCGCCTGAGCGCGCGCTTCGGCATGGTCTGGAGCAACTTCTGGACCATCATGAAAGTGCAGAAGCGCCTCACGTTCTTCACCGCCGGTTACTCGCAGATCGCAATCGTCTTCGCCTTCGTCGTGGCCGCACCGCGTTACTTCGCCGGCAAGATCGAATTGGGCGGACTGATGCAGATCAACTCGGCGTTCGGCAATGTGCAGGAGAACTTCAGCTGGTTCATCGACGCGTACACCCAGTTGGCGTCGTGGCGCGCCACCTGCGATCGTCTGCTCAGCTTCCGTCAGGCCATGGACGAAAACGAAGCGCGCGTGCCGTCCATCAAGGTCAGCCATGAGAACGACGCCTTGCAGCTCGAAGGCCTGGCGCTGTCCCTCGCAGGCGGTCGCCAGTTGCTGAACAACGCCAACATCAGCATTGCAGCAGGCGAGAAGGTCATGCTCAGCGGGCGCTCCGGCAGTGGCAAAAGTACGTTGCTGCGGGCAATGGGCGGGTTGTGGAAAGAAGGCCACGGCGCGGTGAAATTGCCGGCCAAACGTGCGTTCTTCCTGCCGCAAAAACCGTATCTGCCGATCGGCACGTTGCGGGAGGCGTTAAGTTATCCACAGGCGCCCGAGGTCTACCCTGCCGAACGCTTTGCGCAAGTGCTGGAAACCTGCCGCCTCGGTCATCTGATTCCGCGACTGGACGACACCGAGCATTGGCAGCGCATGCTGTCGCCGGGTGAGCAACAACGCGTCGCGTTCGCCCGCGCCCTGCTGTTCGCACCGGACTGGTTGTACCTGGATGAAGCGACATCAGCGATGGACGAAGAGGATGAAGCCGCGCTGTATCAGGCGGTGCTGGACGAGTTGCCAAGCGTGACCTTGCTCAGCATCGGCCACCGCAGCAGCCTCAAGCGCTTCCACCGTCGGCACGTGCGCATCGATGGCGGCCAGTTGCATGAGCAGCCGCTGACTGAAACGGCACTTTGAGCGTAAAGTGCTGAAGCGATAAAGTGTCGTAAACAAGGCGCCTCGCCGGGGTTGTTGTGTGATCGCACAACCCGGTGAGCTATCATCAGCGTTCAGCGTATTTAGAGATGCATGTTGGATATGGAAAATCAGAGCGCTCCGCCTCGCGCCCGCCGAAAGCACCGCAGTCTCGCGCAGGAATTGGTTACCGAACTCTCCGAGCGCATCCGCACGGGCGGACTGAAGCGCGGCGATAAGTTGCCCACCGAGTCTGCCATCATGGAAGAGCAGGGCGTCAGCCGAACGGTTGTACGCGAAGCCATCTCACGCTTGCAGGCGTCCGGGCTGGTAGAAACCCGGCACGGCATCGGCACTTTTGTCCTCGATACGCCCAGCCCGAGCGGTTTCCGTATCGACCCGGCCACCATCGTCACCCTGCGTGACGTCCTGGCGATTCTTGAACTGCGCATCAGTCTTGAAGTCGAGTCGGCGGGCCTCGCTGCTCAACGCCGATCCGCCGAACAACTGGCCGACATGCGCGCCGCCCTCGATGCTCTCAATGAAAGCGCGGCCCATGCCAGCGATGCCGTGGGCGCGGACTTCCAGTTCCACATGGCAATCGCTCTGTCGACCGGCAACCGCTACTTCACCGACATCATGAATCACCTGGGCACCAGCATCATCCCCCGCACGCGCCTTAACTCCGCGCGCCTGGCCCACGACGACAACCAGCACTACATGAGCCGCCTGAGCCGCGAGCACGAAGAAATCTACGACGCCATCGCGCGTCAGGACTCCGATGCCGCCCGCGCCGCCATGCGCCTGCACCTGACCAACAGCCGCGAGCGGCTGCGCCATGCCCATGAAGAGGCTGAATCGCAGCGGGCTTGAGGTGGATTGATTGATAGGGTATCGCATTGCTGCGGTGCCCTTGATCGAACAAGGTTATGGCTGGGTTATTCGACGTTTGGATCTACCCGTGAGCGCCTCAATTTCCGCAGGGCTTTGGTGAGCGCTACGCATGTCAGCGTTGAAGCAATAAGCGTCACGCTGAGCGTCAAGAGAATGAGCATGTCTTCGCCGTCTTCCAGACCCTCCAAATTGAAGAGCGTTAGTAGCCATACATAAGCATTCATCCCGGTTTCAGTGTGAAGTATCCATTTCATCGGTCCGCCAATCATCACCCAGCGTTCGAGTAATATTGAAAGCGTAAGTATGAAGATGATTTGCAGGAATATCGCCAGCATTCTAATCATTTGGCCCCCTGAGAGTTTTCCAGCACATCCAACACTCCGAAGTATTTGATTCCTGTGCTAGGCAAGATTTCCCCTGGCAGATTTCTCAAGGATCGACGTAGCTCATCGAATGCCAACTTCGATGTCATGGTCACGCAGCCCTGGCTAATTCCCTGTGGTCCAACCGGATGAATCCGGAACGCGCTTCGCTGAATGTTGTTGATAGTCGTCTGGTCGTCCACTTGGCCGTCGTCTCGGTAAAGGCTGAACCACTCGCTCCTGTCAGTTCCTGCAAATACGTCTTTAACTGGTTGTCTGATCCAGCCCAGCATGCCACCAGATTCTCGGTCTAATATGTAATACCTGCCGAGGGGCAAAGGCCCCTCCTTAACTACATCCTGATAGCGTGCATTATTAACGTACGTCGCAACATCTCCGGAAAACGCTTCGTAACTTCTTCCCTCACACGTCAACTCACTCAACGGCTCGCCGTTGAGTACATAGGTGCAGTAGGCAATATTCGGGTTCCGCTCATTTTTACCAGCCATGTCAGCTATCCTCCAACGGGTCAGCGTTACGCGTATACCTTGTTCGCAACACCATCCCAGCCCCCGACTATCTGGCCGCCGCCTGATCCATCGGAGCGCTTCTGCTGTATGTAGGTCATCTTGATCCGCGCGTAATTCAGACGGACTGTTTCAGTGGGGAAACCGGTTTCTTTGCTGCCGTTGCCATTCAGCGAAACTGAAGAAACAATCACTTCCTCAAGCTTTATTTCCAGGTACTTGGTCTTGTCGTTGCCCGCCCGATTTAACGCGATGGTCACTTCTTTGAAGTGCCTGCCACTGCAGCAGGCTTCGTGCAGCTTAGGTGTTGCTTTATCGACAGCTTTTCGGAAGTACAAATCACTCATTTTCGCGCGGCCACTGCTGGCCCCGCCCGAGCTGGTCGTGGTTGCGGAGGCTGACTGGCTGGCGCCGACATCAAAGTCTTCCATCTCAATCCAGTCTTTGAACTGGGCGTCCAGTGACTCACCCGGGATGTCAGCCATTTTCAAAAATGCATCAATTGCCATTTCGTTTCGTTTCTTGCGGTTCGCGGTGATTAAGAATTTGAATTTGAACCGCAACGACTTTAGCGACGTGCCGCGCCCTGCAGAAGGTTTTCCAGGCAGGTGCGCGAGCAGTTTCAGAGAAGGACTACAACGTCTTGACCACTGGACTACGGAATAATCCAAGAGGGCGGTGAAAGCGTTTGATTTTGGCCATATGCCGTAGGAGTGAGCTTGCTTGCGATCGGCTGCGCAGCAGTCGTAAAACTGAAGCTGCAGTTCGTTCCGACATGCCGCATTCACAAGGATGCTGCCGCTTCTCGCCAGATCGCGAGCAAGCTCACTCCTACAAATAGCGCCATTTAGCGCAGCCCTTGGGGCGACTGCGGCATCTGATGATCAGGCGCCGCTACCCATGGCGACATCAGCCGGGCACCACTCATCCTCGCCCGTCATAAATATTTCAAAACGCTATTGAGTGATACCTTCCTCAGTTGTACGATGACTTACGACATCAGCACAGGACTGGTGCTTCATCCACAAAAATAGCTCCCCAGGGTGTTCGAATAATGAATCCACAAGAACTGAAGTCCATCCTCTCTCACGGTCTGCTTTCCTTCCCGGTTACCGATTTCAATGCCCAGGGCGACTTCCACCGCGCTGGCTACATCAAGCGTCTGGAATGGCTCGCTCCGTACGGCGCCTCTGCGCTGTTCGCGGCTGGCGGCACAGGTGAGTTCTTCTCCCTGACTGGCGACGAATATTCCGAAATCATCAAGACTGCCGTCGACACCTGCGAAACCAGCGTGCCAATCCTGGCGGGCGTCGGTGGTCCTACTCGCCAAGCCATTCAGATGGCTCAAGAAGCCGAGCGTCTGGGTGCCAAGGGCCTGCTGCTGTTGCCTCATTACCTGACCGAAGCCAGCCAGGACGGCGTTGCCCTCCACGTTGAAGCGGTCTGCAAATCGGTCAAGATCGGCGTTGTCGTCTACAACCGTAACGTCTGCCGCCTCACGCCTTCGCTGCTGGAGCAACTGGCCGAGCGTTGCCCTAACCTGATCGGCTACAAAGACGGCCTGGGTGATATCGAACTGATGGTTTCGATCCGCCGTCGTCTGGGCGACCGCTTCTCGTACTTGGGCGGTCTGCCGACCGCTGAAGTCTACGCCGCCGCCTACAAGGCGCTGGGCGTGCCGGTTTACTCGTCGGCGGTGTTCAACTTCCTGCCGAAAATGGCCATGGACTTCTACCACGCCATCGCCAAAGACGATCACGAGACCGTCGGCAAGCTGATCGACGATTTCTTCCTGCCCTACCTGGACATCCGTAACCGCAAACACGGCTACGCCGTGAGCATTGTCAAGGCGGGCGCTAAGCTTGCCGGTTACGACGCAGGTCCGGTGCGCGCGCCGCTGACTGACCTGACTTCGGACGAAGTCGACATGCTGGCTGCGTTGATGGACAAGCAGGGCAAACAGTAATCGCCCAGTTGGCGCAAAACCGCTGAGCGATCAGCGGTTTTTTGCCCTCGGGGCGTCGCTCACGAATACCTGGCAGGACAGCTTCACATCGCATCTGTTTTAGGGGCAGGGGCGAGCAGCACACACACACACATAAGATCGTTTACCCGCACAAAAAAATAATTAGTGGGAGTTTCGAACATGCAGAAAACCAAGCCGACTCACGTCCGCTATTTGATCTTGCTCATGCTGTTTCTGGTGACCACGATCAACTATGCCGATCGTGCGACCATCGCCATCGCGGGCTCCAGCCTGCAAAAAAGCCTCGGCATCGACGCCGTCACCCTCGGTTTTATCTTCTCCGCATTTGGTTGGGCGTACGTCGCTGGCCAGATCCCCGGCGGCTGGCTTCTGGACCGTTACGGCTCCAAGAAAGTCTACGCAATGAGCATCTTCACCTGGTCGCTGTTCACCGTGCTGCAAGGCTACGTCGGTGAATTCGGTCTTTCGACCGCCATCTTCCTGCTGTTCGCCCTGCGCTTCATGGTCGGTCTCGCCGAAGCACCGTCCTTCCCCGGCAACGCCCGTATCGTGGCGGCCTGGTTCCCAACTTCCGAACGCGGCACTGCTTCTGCGATCTTCAACTCGGCGCAGTACTTCGCGACCGTGCTGTTCGCCCCGATCATGGGCTGGATCGTCTACACCTTCGGCTGGCAGCACGTGTTCCTCGTGATGGGCAGCATTGGCATCGTGTTCTCGCTGATCTGGCTGAAAGTGATCCACAGCCCGCGCAATCACCCGAAAATCAACAAGGAAGAATTCGATCACATCGCCAACAACGGCGGCATGGTCGACATGGATCAGGACAAGGGCAAAGGCTCGGCCAGCGGTCCGAAATGGGACTACGTCAAGCAACTGCTGACCAATCGCATGATGCTGGGCATTTACCTGGCTCAATACTGCATCAACGGCATCACCTACTTCTTCCTGACCTGGTTCCCGGTCTACCTGGTTCAAGAACGCGGCATGACCATCCTCAAGGCGGGCTTCATTGCCTCACTGCCGGCCATCTGTGGGTTCATCGGCGGCGTGCTGGGCGGGATCATCTCCGACTACCTGCTGCGCAAAGGCCACTCGCTGACCTTCGCACGCAAGGCGCCCATCATCGGTGGCTTGCTGCTGTCGACTTCGATTGTGACCTGCAACTACGTCGACATCGAATGGGTCGTCGTGGGCTTCATGGCCCTGGCCTTCTTCGGCAAGGGCGTGGGCGCACTGGGTTGGGCGGTCATGTCCGACGCATCCCCGAAACAAATCGCCGGTTTGAGCGGCGGTCTGTTCAACATGTTCGGTAACATCGCTTCCATCACCACCCCGATCGTCATCGGCTACATCATCAGCACCACCGGTTCGTTCAAATGGGCTCTGGTGTTCGTCGGCGCCAACGCGCTGGTGGCGGTGATCAGCTACATCTTCATCGTCGGTGAAATCAAACGTGTAGAACTCAAGGAAACCCCAACGAAGGGTGCCTTGCCGGCCAATGAAGCCGAGCTTTCTCAAGCGAAACTCTGAGGAAAAACCGTGATGAACTTGATCCAGCATGCCGACTCGCCGCGTTACATTCGCTTGCATGCGCTTGATAACGTCGTCGTCGTGGTCAATGACCAGGGCGTTCCGGCGGGGACTGAATTCGATAACGGTCTGGTGACCGTCGACAATGTGCCGCAGAGCCACAAGGTGAATACCGTGGACATTGCCGAAGGGGAGCCGATCATTCGTTACGGCCACACCATCGGCTATGCGCTGCAGCCAATTCCGAAGGGCAGTTGGGTCAAGGAAGATCAGCTGCGCATGCCATCAGCGCCAGCGCTGGACAGTCTGCCGATGTCCGACGCCGTGCCGGTCCGCGGTGAGCCGCTGGAAGGCTTTACCTTCGAGGGCTATCGCAACGCCGATGGCACCGTCGGCACGCGCAATATCCTGGGCATTACCACGACGGTGCAGTGCGTTACCGGCGTTCTGGATTTCGCCGTCAAGCGCATCCGCGAAGAGCTGCTGCCCAAATACCCGAACGTCGATGACGTGGTGGCGCTGACCCACAGCTACGGCTGCGGCGTTGCCATCACCGCCAAGGACGCGTACATCCCGATTCGCACCGTGCGCAATCTGGCGCGCAACCCGAACCTGGGTGGCGAGGCGCTGGTGATCAGCCTGGGCTGCGAGAAGTTGCAGGCCGATCAGGTCATGCACGCCGACGACGCCTCGGTTGATCTGAGCGAGCCCTGGCTCTATCGCCTGCAGGATTCCAAACACGGCTTCAACGAAATGATCGAACAGATCATGGAATTGGCCGAAACGCGTTTGAAGAAGCTCGATCAGCGTCGTCGCGAAACCGTGCCGGCCTCTGAGTTGATTCTGGGCATGCAGTGCGGCGGCAGCGATGCGTTTTCCGGCATCACCGCCAACCCGGCACTGGGTTATGCCTCGGACCTGCTGCTGCGCGCAGGTGCGACCGTGATGTTCTCGGAAGTGACCGAAGTGCGTGACGCGATCTACCTGCTGACCTCCCGTGCCGAAAACATGGAAGTCGCTGAAGGACTGGTTCGTGAAATGGACTGGTATGACCGTTACCTGGCCAAGGGCGAAGCGGACCGCAGCGCCAACACCACGCCGGGGAACAAGAAGGGCGGGCTGTCGAACATCGTCGAGAAATCGCTGGGATCAATCGTCAAGTCCGGCAGCAGCGCGATCAACGGGGTGCTTGGCCCTGGCGAACGCGTGACGCGCAAAGGCCTGATCTTCTGCGCAACGCCGGCGAGCGACTTCGTCTGCGGGACGCTGCAACTGGCGGCCGGGATGAACCTGCACGTGTTCACCACCGGACGCGGTACGCCGTATGGTCTGGCGATGTCACCGGTGGTGAAAGTGTCGACCCGCACCGAGCTGGCCCAACGCTGGCCGGACCTGATCGACATCGATGCCGGGCGCATTGCGACCGGGCGCGCGAGCATCGAGGACCTGGGTTGGGAGCTGTTCCACTTTTATCTCGACGTCGCCAGCGGCAAGAAAAAGACTTGGACCGAGCACTATCGTCTGCACAACGACATCACCCTGTTCAACCCGGCGCCGATTACCTGAGCAATCCGCGCTACAACTCCGTGGGAGCCGGCTTGCTGGCGAACGCACAAGGTCAGACAACACTGTCGTTGCTGACCCGCCGCCGTCGCCAGCAAGCCGGCTCCTACGGATTTGCACACAGCCCAGACCTGTGATTTGACGCCGACCCACTGTAGGAGCGCGCTTGCCCGCGAATGCGTCAGATCAGACAACACTGTCGTTGCCGACCCACCGCCTTCGCCAGCAAGCCGGCTCCTACGGATTTGCACACAGCCCAGACCTGTGATTTGACCCCGACCCACTGTAGGAGCGCGCTTGCCCGCGAATGCGTCAGATCAGACAACACTGCCGTTGCTGACCCGCCGCCTTCGCCAGCAAGCCGGCTCCTACGGATTTGCACACAGCCCAGACCTGTGATTTGACGCCGACCCACTGTAGGAGCGCGCTTGCCCGCGAATGCGTCAGATCAGACAACACTACCGTTGCTGACCCACCGCCTTCGCCAGCAAGCCGGCTCCCACGGATTTGCACACAGCCCAGACCTGTGATTTGACGCCGACCCACTGTAGGAGCGCGCTTGCCCGCGAATGCGTCAGATCAGACAACACTACCGTTGCTGACCCGCCGCCTTCGCCAGCAAGCCGGCTCCTACGGATTTGCACACAGCCCAGACCTGTGATTTGACGCCGCCCCCCTGTAGGAGCGCGCTTGCCCGCGAATGCGTCAGATCAGACAACACTACCGTTGCTGACCCGCCGCCTTCGCCAGCAAGCCGGCTCCTACGGATTTGCATACAGCCCAGACCTGTGATTTGACGCCGACCCACTGTAGGAGCGCGCTTGCCCGCGAATGCGTCAGATCAGACAACACTACCGTTGCTGACCCACCGCCTCCGCCAGCGAGCCGGCTCCTACGGATTTGCACACAATCCAGACGTGAGGTTTGACGCACACCCACTGTAGGGGCCGGCTTGCTGGCGAACGCATCACTCCAGACAATACAAAAATTGCTGCCCTACCCATTCGCGAGCAAGGTGGAGCGCCGCCCCGGTCGCTCCCACAAATCTGTGAACCCCTGACGTATCAGCGGCCCGCCACCCACTCTCCTTTCTCCTCGCTCGCCTCAGGTTCCGGCTCCGGAAACGCTTCGGTGTGATCAAACTCCACGCCTTCGCCCATCGCCTTGTACTTCTTGCGCAGCGCGTGCAATTCCTTCTGATCGAGGTTGTCCAGGCTCAGCACAGCGTTCTGGGCGTCTTTGGTCACGCGCAGCAGCTCGTCGATCTTGATGTGCATCTGATCGGTGTCGCGGTTCTGGGTGTTCTGGATCAGAAATACCATCAGAAAAGTGATGATGGTGGTGGACGTGTTGATGATCAGCTGCCAGGTGTCGTTGTAATGGAATAACGGCCCGGTCACAGCCCACACACAGATCAGCGCAATCGCCACGAGGAAGGTTCGTGGGCTGCCGGACCACTGCGACAAGGCCTGCGCGAACTTCGAGAATTTCATTAACGGGTTTCCTTAGTTACCGAGAGAGTTACCCAAGGGACCACGCTAAGTCTTTGAAATTTCTTCTTACAACATGAAATCGGCGACAGGTTCAGCCCCAGTCAAATACCTCGCAGGCGTTGGCGGTGCTTGCTGCGGCCAGTGTGTCGGCAGGGATCTTCATCAGCTCGGCAATGGCCGTGCAGATATCGGGAAGATGCTCGGGGCTGTTGCGCATGCCGGGAAACATCGCGGGTGCCATGTCCGGGGAATCGGTTTCCAGCACGACGCTCTCCAACGGCAGACCGGCGATCACCCGATGCATGCGCAAGGCTTGCGGCCAGGTCGCCGCACCGCCCAGCCCCAGCTTGTAACCCAGCTTGATGTATTCCCGCGCTTCCTCGCGGCTGCCGGCGAAGGCGTGAACAATGCCACAGCGCTTGAGCTTGAAACGCTTGAGCGCGGCAATGGTGTCGGCATGGCTGCGGCGCACGTGGAGCAGGGCAGGGAGGTTGAAGTCCGCTGCCATTTGCAGCTGCTGGTCGAGCAAGGTCTGTTGCCGCGGGCGGTCCAGCGTTTCGATGTAGTAATCCAGACCGATCTCGCCCACGGCGCACAGCTTCGGATGCCCGGCCAGACGCGTCAGCCAGTCGCGCAGTTGTTGCACATGCTCGGGCTGGTGCTCTTCAAGGAAGACCGGATGTAAGCCCAGCGCGGCGTACACCGAAGGTTCGCTAAGCGCCAGATCCCACACCCGTTGCAGATTGCGCTGATAGACGCCCAACACCACGATGCGCTCGACACCCAGCTGCCGGCTGTTGGCGAGGACGTCGTCACGGTCGGCGTCGAAATCGTCGAAGTCCAGGTGCGTGTGGGTGTCGATCAGTCGCACGTTGCTTACGCCTCGTGAATCCGCTGTTTGAATGTCCGCACGATGGCATGCACGCCCGGTTCGTACTGATCCTGCTCAATGGCCGACAACGCCAGCGCGAGGGCTTTTTCAGCGATCAGGTGGTGCTGCTGCGCCATGGCATTGACTGGCAGTGGCAGGAAATCCAGCAGCTGTGTGTCACCGAATGTCCCCAGATGAAGCTGATCCGGGTTCAGGCGGCGCTGGTGCAGCAGGTCGAACACCCCTTGCAGCAGAACGTAGGACGTTGTGATCAGCGCGTCGGGGAAATACCCCAGGCGATCAAACATGCCGCTGGCCAGTTGCTGGCCACAGTCACGGCTGAACGCGTCGCCGTGTTCGATGATCACCGAGCCTTCGAAACCCTCCAGCGCGTCTTCAAATCCGCTGGCCCGGGCCTTACTGACGCTCAGCTCCGGCCGCGCGCCGATCAGGGCGATGTGGCGGGGCTTGATCTCCAGCAGGCTGCGGGTCAGTTGCTGGCTGGCGTCGTGGTCATCGCTGACCACCGAGCAGAAGTACGCTGGGTCCATCTCCCGGTCGATGGCGATGATCGGAACCCCTTGCTGCTGCAGCGCGCGGTAGCTGTCATCGCTTGCTGGCAGACAACTGGCGACGAACAGCGCATCGCAGCGTCGTGCACGAAACAGCTGCAACAACTGCAACTCGCTGATGGGATCGTCGTCTGAACTGGCGATCAGCAATTGGTAACCGCGAGCGCGCGCGCCCTGTTCCAGTTGCTTGGCGATGCGCGCGTAACTCGGGTTTTCCAGGTCGGGCAGGATGAAGCCGAGGGTTCGGGTATGCCGACTGCGCAGCCCGGCCGCCTGCGGGTTGGGCCGGAAGCCGTGGGCGTCGACCACCGCGCGCACGCGCTCGACCGTTGCACTGCTGATGCGTTGCTGTTCGGCCTTTCCGTTGATCACGTAGCTGGCCGTGGTCACAGAAACACCGGCCAGACGCGCAATATCACTGAGTTTCAAGCCGGGCATCCTTTCGTGATGAGAAGCAGAAGTGGGAGCTGAACTACCGTGGCAGGGATTTTCACCGATTAACAGCCATCATGACAGCAGACCGTCGCCTCGTAGGAAGCATTGAACCGCGCGGGATGTTTCCTACGCGATTCGACCGGATGAGCTTCAAACCGCCGGGATTATCAAGTAACGTGCGCGACACTTCAGATTAAACGATTCAGCAGGCCTGTTTATGGCGCCTTTTGCCCAATAGCAGCGCTGAACGGGAGCACGAATGCGATTTTTCGCATCCAATATTCGCAAACCGTAAGTCATCGGCGTTTACGACCGGTCCTACAACAAGAATCTGGCGCGACCCCGCGCAGCACAGGAGAACGCAATGCTCGAGCTGACCATAGAGCAAATTTCCATGGACCAGTCGGCGGTGGACAAGCCCGCTGCGTTGCAACTGCTGGCTGACTTGCTCGTCGCTGATGGCCTGGTGGCTGCCGGCTACCTTGCAGGCTTGCAGGCGCGCGAGCAACAAGGCTCGACCTTTCTGGGCCAGGGCATCGCCATTCCCCACGGCACGCCACAGACCCGCGACCAAGTGTTTGCCACCGGCGTGCGCCTGATGCAATTCCCCGAAGGCGTGGACTGGGGCGACGGGCAGATGGTCTATCTGGCCATCGGTATCGCCGCCAAGTCCGACGAACACCTGCGTTTGCTTCAGTTGCTGACCCGCGCCCTCGGTGAGAACGACCTGGGCGAAGCGCTGCGTCAGGCGAAGGACCCCGAGTCGCTGCTCAAGTTGCTGCAGGGTGCGCCACAAGAACTGGCCCTCGACGCGCAGATGATCAGCCTGGGCGTCATGGTCGATGATTTCGAAGAACTGGTGTGGCGCGGCGCCCGTCTGCTGCGCAAGGCCGAGTGCGTGAATAACGGTTTCGCGGCGGTGCTGCAGCAGGTCGAGCCGTTGCCGTTGGGCGAAGGCCTCTGGTGGTTGCACAGCGAGCAAATGGTCAACAAGCCCGGTCTGGCATTCGTCACCCCGGACAAACCCATGCGGCATCTGGGTCAGTCGCTGACCGGCCTGTTCTGCCTGGCCAGCCTGGGTGAGTCCCACCAGGCGTTGCTCGAACGTCTTTGCGCGTTGCTGATCGAAGGTCGCGGCCACGTACTGGGTGAAGCTACCAGCAGCCGCGCCGTGCTTCAGGCATTGGGCGGCGAAGTGCCGCCGGACTGGCCGAGCGAGCGCGTGACCCTGGCCAATGCCCACGGCCTGCATGCGCGCCCGGCGAAAATCCTCGCGCAGTTGGCCAAAGGCTTCGACGGCGATATCCGCGTGCGCATCGTCGACGGCAGCGAGAATCCGGTGTCCGCCAAGAGCCTGAGCAAACTGCTGAGCCTCGGCGTGCAGCGCGGTCAGTCCCTTGAGTTCATTGCCGAGCCGACGATTGCTGCCGACGCCTTGCCTGCATTGATCGCCGCGGTACTCGAAGGCTTGGGCGAAGAAATCCAGCCGTTGCCGACCCACACCGAAGCCGCACCCGCACCGGCAGTTGTGGAAAAAACCCTCAGCGCGCCCGCGCCGGGCTCACAGATTCAAGCCGTTCCTGCCGCGCCTGGCATCGCTTTCGGCCCGGCCCACGTGCATGTTCTGCCGGTGTTCGATTACCCGGCGAAGGGCGAATCGCAAAGCGTCGAACACGAACGCCTGCACAGCGCCCTGGCGCAGGTGCGCGTCGACATCGAGCAATTGATTCAACGCAGCACGGCGAAGGCCATTCGCGAGATCTTCGTCACCCACCAGGAAATGCTCGCCGACCCCGAACTGGTCGACGAAGTGGCGCAGCGCTTGAAGCAAGGAGAAAGCGCCGCTGCGGCGTGGATGAACGTGATCGAAGCCGCCGCGCGTCAGCAGGAACAGCTGAAAGATGCGCTGCTGGCCGAACGTGCCGCTGACTTGCGGGATGTCGGTCGCCGCGTATTGGCGCAGATCTGTGGCGTCGAAGACCTGGTTGAGCCCGAAGAACCGTACATTCTGGTGATGGACGAAGTCGGTCCGTCGGACGTTGCGCGTCTGGACCCTGTCCGTGTCGCCGGTATCCTGACCGCCCGCGGCGGCGCCACGGCCCACAGCGCCATCGTTGCGCGAGCTTTGGGCATCCCGGCGCTGGTCGGTGCCGGCGATGCGGTGTTGCTGATCAAATCCGGCACTCAGTTGTTGATAGACGGCCAGCGCGGGCGTCTCGACGTCGCGCCGGACGAAGCGACTCTGCAGCGCGCCTTGCAGGACCGCGACACCCGCGAGCAACGCCTCAAGGCTGCCGCGGCCCTGCGCATGGAGCCGGCGATTACCCAAGACGGCCACGCCGTTGAGGTCTTCGCCAACATCGGTGACAGCGCCGGTACGCCGGCAGCCGTGGAGCAGGGCGCCGAAGGGATTGGCCTGCTGCGCACCGAATTGCTGTTCATGGCGCACAGTTCCGCGCCCGATGAAGCGACCCAGGAAGCCGAGTACCGGCGCGTGCTCAATGACCTCGGCGGCCGCCCGCTGGTGGTTCGCACCCTGGACGTCGGCGGCGACAAACCGCTGCCGTACTGGCCCATCGATAAAGAGGACAACCCGTTCCTCGGCGTGCGCGGCATTCGCCTGACCTTGCAGCGCCCGGACATCATGGAAAGCCAGCTGCGCGCGTTGCTGCGTGCGGCGGACAATCGCCCGCTGCGCATCATGTTCCCGATGGTGGGCACCGTTGAGGAATGGCGTCAGGCCCGGGACATGACCGAGCGTCTGCGTCTGGAGATCCCGGTTGCGGACCTGCAGCTGGGCATCATGATCGAGGTGCCGTCGGCGGCTTTGCTGGCGCCGGTGCTGGCCAAGGAAGTGGACTTCTTCAGCGTCGGCACCAACGACCTGACCCAGTACACGATGGCGATCGATCGCGGTCACCCGACCCTCTCCGCCCAGGCCGATGGCCTGCACCCGGCGGTGTTGCAGCTGATCGACATCACTGTTCGTGCCGCCCATGCCAATGGCAAATGGGTGGGCGTCTGTGGCGAATTGGCCGCCGATCCGCTGGCCGTGCCGGTGCTGGTCGGTCTGGGTGTGGATGAATTGAGCGTCTCGGCGCGGAGCATCGGCGAAGTCAAAGCCTGCGTCCGTGAATTGAATCTGATAGAAGCCCGGAAACTTGCGCAGGCGGCCCTGGCCGTTGGCAGCGCGGCGGACGTGCGTGCCCTCGTGGAGGGGCTGTAATGGCGAAAATTCTGACATTGACCATGAACCCGGCGCTGGACCTGACCGTGCAGTTGGGCCCGTTGCAGATCGGCCAGGTCAACCGCAGCGACGCCATGCTCAGCCACGCGGCGGGCAAAGGCATCAACGTCGCTCAGGTGCTGGCTGACCTGGGGCACGAGCTGACCGTTGCCGGCTTTCTCGGCGTCGACAACCAGCAACCGTTCGAAACCCTGTTCGCCAAGCGCGGCTTCGTCGATGAGTTCGTCCGAGTGCCGGGCGAGACGCGCAGCAACATCAAGCTGGCCGAAAGCAGCGGGCGCATCACCGACCTCAACGGTCCAGGTCCGGAAGTCAGCGCGCAGGCGCAACAGGCGCTGGCCGCTCGGGTTGAGCAGATCGCATCGGGGTTTGATGCAGTGGTCGTGGCCGGCAGTCTGCCCCGTGGCGTCAGCGCCCAATGGCTGAAAACCCTGTTGCTGCGCCTCAACGCCATGGGCCTGAAAGTGGCACTGGACACCAGCGGCGAAGCCTTGCGCGCCGGGCTGGAAGCGTCGCCGTGGATGATCAAACCCAACACCGAAGAACTGGCCGACGCCCTCGATGCGCCGATCATTTCCATCGCCGCTCAAGCAGAGGCCGCAGCCGACCTGCGCCAGCGCGGCATCGAGCATGTGGTGATTTCCCAGGGCTCGGAAGGCGTTCACTGGTTCAGCAGCAATGTGGCATTGCAGGCGCTGCCGCCCAAGGTCACCGTCGCCAGCACCGTCGGCGCGGGGGATTCGCTGCTGGCCGGGATGGTTCACGGCTTGCTCTGCGGGCACAAGCCCGAGCAAACCTTGCGGACTGCCACGGCCATCGCGGCCATGGCTGTCACTCAGATCGGCTTCGGGATCAATGATCCGGCGCAATTGAAACGTCTGGAAAGCGGCGTCAATGTCCGCGTCCTGACGGCATAACAAGAGAGGAAGTGTGATGAAGTTAGCCATCGTTACGGCCTGTCCGAACGGCAAAATCAGCAGCGTCCTCAGTGCCCGTCTGCTGGATGCGGCGGCCCAGCGTCAGGGTTGGAGCACCAGCGTCGAGATCCACGATCCGCGGCATCCGGAGAAGCAGCTGTCCCCGGGCGACATTGAAGCGGCGGACTGGGTGCTGGTGGTCAACACCGGCGCGCTGGACCTGGCGCGTTTCTCCGGCAAGCGTTTGTATCAGGCCACGCCCGCGCAGGCGTTGCAGGACGCCGATGGCTTTCTGCGTTCAGCAGCGGCGCTGGCGACCGAGCACACCGCGACTTCCGCCCCGTCTGCTACTTCCAGCGCCCAGCCGCGCCTGGTGGCGGTGACAGCGTGCCCGACCGGCGTCGCCCACACCTTTATGGCCGCCGAGGCGATTCAGCAGGCGGCGAAAAAGCTCGGCTATGACCTGCAGGTGGAAACCCAGGGTTCGGTCGGTGCGCGTAATCCCCTCAGCGCCCAGGCCATTGCCGACGCCGATGTGGTGCTGCTGGCGTGTGATATCGAAGTCGCCACCGAGCGTTTCGCCGGCAAGCGCATCTATCGCTGCGGTACCGGTATTGCGCTCAAGCAAGCTGAAGCGACGCTGAAAAAAGCGCTGGCGGAGGCGGAGGTCGAGTCCACAGCTTCGACATCCAAGGCGTCCTCCAAAAAGGAGAAGACCGGCGTCTACAAACACCTGCTCACCGGCGTGTCGTTCATGCTGCCGATGGTGGTGGCGGGCGGTTTGCTGATCGCGCTGTCGTTCGTGTTCGGCATTCACGCGGCAGAGGAACCGGGGACGCTGGCGGCCGCGCTGAAACAGATCGGCGCGGGCGCAGCGTTCCAGTTGATGGTGCCGTTGCTGGCCGGTTACATCGCGTATTCCATTGCCGACCGTCCGGGCCTTGCGCCGGGGATGATCGGTGGTCTGCTGGCGAGCACCTTGGGCGCCGGGTTCATTGGCGGGATCATCGCCGGGTTTCTTGCGGGCTACAGCGCGTGGGCGGTGAATCGCTACGCGAAGCTGCCGGCCAGTGTCGAAGCGCTGAAGCCGATTCTGATCATTCCGCTGCTGGCGAGCCTGTTCACCGGTCTGGTGATGATTTACGTGGTGGGCAAGCCGGTCGCTGGCATGCTCGAAGGGCTCACGCACTTCCTCGACACCATGGGCACTGCCAACGCGGTGCTGCTGGGCGTGCTGCTGGGCGCGATGATGTGCGTCGACCTGGGTGGGCCGATCAACAAGGCGTCGTATGCGTTTTCCGTGGGGTTGCTGGCCTCCAGCAGCGGCGCGCCGATGGCGGCAACGATGGCCGCGGGCATGGTGCCTCCGATCGGGATGGGGATCGCTGCATTGATCGCCCGGCGCAAATTCGCCCAGAGCGAGCGTGAGGCGGGCAAGGCGGCCTTCGTGTTGGGGCTGTGCTTCATCTCCGAAGGCGCGATTCCGTTTGCGGCGAAAGACCCGCTGCGGGTGATTCCGGCGAGCATCGCGGGCGGCGCGCTGACCGGTGCGCTGTCGATGTTCTTCGGCTGCAAACTGATGGCGCCCCACGGTGGTTTGTTCGTGCTGCTCATCCCTAACGCGATCAACCATGCGCTGCTGTATTTGCTGGCGATAGTGGCGGGCAGCGTCTTGACCGGCGTGCTCTACGCGTTGCTGAAACGGCCTGAAACGGCAGAGCTTGATGCGGTGCCGGCCGGCGCATAGTCGTCGCTGATTGTACTGGCGCCTTCGCGGGCAAGCGCGCTCCTACAGGGACCGCGTTTGGCGCAGAATTATTCGCCGAACGCGCACATTGTGATCGGCGGACAACCATTTGCCGAACACGATCAGTTGTAGGAGCGCGCTTGCCCGCGATTGCAATATCCCAGCCGCTGAAGATGCGTCGGATGTACCAACCTCTATCGCGAGCAAGCGCGCTCCTACAGGTTTGCGTTAAGCCCGCCGTCTAGTTCCCTGTCATCTCCCGCAAACAATCCGCTGCTAGCTTCCTCTCTTTGGCATTCGCTTGAGGAGGATAAACATGTCCCGGTTCGACCTGACTCGCCGCCGTATCATCCAGGCCGCTGGCGCCGGATTGTTGTTGCCGGGGCTTGCGCCGGCGGTCATCGCCTCGGTCAAGGACCGCCCGAAGATGACCGACGGCGTGCAGTCCGGCGACGTGCTGGGCGATCGCGCCATGGTCTGGAGTCGCAGCGACCGGCCCGCGCGAATGGTGGTGGAATGGGACACCCGCAGCATGTTCAGCAACCCGCGCCGCACGGTGTCGCTGCTCGCCGACCCACGCACTGACTTCACCGCGCGCGTCGAACTGACCGGCCTGCCGGCGGATCAGGCCATCTTCTACCGCGTGTTCTTCGAAGACGCGCAAACCGGCGTCGCCAGCGAACCCTGGTTCGGCCACCTGCGCAGCGTGCCGGTCAATCGCCGCAACATCCGCTTCGTCTGGAGCGGCGACACCGTCGGCCAGGGCTTCGGCATCAACCCCGAGATCGGCGGCATGCGCATCTATGAAGCCATGCGCCTGCGCTTGCCGGACTTCTTCATCCACAGTGGCGACACCATCTACGCCGACGGCCCGGTGCCCGCCGAAGTGGTTACCGAAGGCGGGCGCGTCTGGCGCAACATCACCACCGAAGAGAAGAGCAAGGTCGCGGAAACCCTCGACGAATACCGCGGCGCCTACCGCTACAACCTGATGGACGAAAACCTGCGGCGCTTCAACGCCGAGGTCCCGCAGATCTGGCAGTGGGACGACCACGAGGTGACCAATAACTGGTCACCGAGCAAGCAGCTCGACGACCGCAACAAGGTCAAGGACATCCAGGTCTTGGCCGCACGCGGGCGTCAGGCGTTTCTCGAATACTCCCCTATGCGCCTGCAGAGCGCTGACAACGGCGGGCGGGTCTATCGCAAGATCGCTTACGGCCCGATGCTGGACGTGTTCGTGCTCGACATGCGCAGCTATCGCGACGGCAACGACGCCAATCTGGCCGACAAGCCCGGGCCGACCACCGCGTTTCTCGGCCGTGAGCAACTGGACTGGCTCAAGCGCGAGCTGCAGGCGTCCGGCGCCCAGTGGAAGGTCATTGCCGCCGACATGCCCATCGGCCTTGGCGTGCCCGATGGCGAAATCAGCCCTGGCGTGATGCGTTGGGAGGCCGTCGCCAACACCGACAACGGCGCGCCCAAAGGCCGCGAACTGGAAGTCGCCGAACTGCTGGGCTTCCTGCGCCAGCAGAAGGTCCGCGACACCGTCTGGCTGACGGCCGATGTGCATTACTGCGCCGCTCACCACTACCACCCGGATCAGGCGGTGTTTCAGGATTTCGACCCGTTCTGGGAGTTTGTCGCCGGGCCTTTGAACGCGGGCAGTTTCGGGCCCAATACCCTGGACAAGACCTTCGGGCCTGAGCTGGTGTTCCAGAAGGCTCCGCCGGCGCAGAACACCTCGCCGTTCGCCGGGTTTCAGTTTTTTGGTGAAGTGAATATCGACGGCCAGAGCGGGGAGATGACCGTGACGCTGCGGGATCTGGACGGGGTTTCGGTGTTTGAGAAAAAGCTGCAACCTGCCGACCAGACGTGACGCAATACCCTGTAGGAGCGCGCTTGCCCGCGAATTCGGTATTTCAAACACATTGATGGTGACTGACACGACGCATTCGCGGGCAAGCGCGCTCCTACAGTTTGGTGGTGCCCCGCCATTCCGATCTGAATGACGAACGTTGCGGTTGTACGATGACCTGAATTGCCGGTAACACTTCCCGCGCCGCTGGCCTATCATTAGCCACCTAACGACGGCTCAGGGTTTGGCGTGCATGCTGGCAATCTTTCTGGAAACCCTGAACATCACCGCCCCGGTCTTCGCGATGCTGTTCCTCGGCGTGTTGCTCAAGCGCGTGGGCTGGATCGACGACAGCTTTATCCACACCGCCTCCTCGCTGGTGTTCAATTGCACCATGCCGGCGCTGCTGTTTCTGGGGATTATCCACGCTGACCTTCACGCGGCGTTTCAGCCGGGCGTCCTGATCTACTTCATCGTCGCCACGCTGGCGGGTTTCGCGCTGTCGTGGGGCTGGGCCATCTACCGCGTGCCGTTCGCCGAGCGTGGCACTTACACCCAAGGGGCGTTTCGCGGCAACAACGGCGTCATCGGCCTCGCCCTGGCCGCGAGCATGTATGGCGACTACGGCATATCCCTCGGTGCGATCCTCGCCGCGCTGGTCATTCTTTTCTACAACACCCTTTCCACCGTCGTGCTGGCGGTCTACAGCCCGGTCATCAAGTCCGACCCGTGGAGCATCACCAAGAGCGTCATGGCCAATCCGCTGATCATCAGCATTGTCATCGCAGCGCCGTTCGCCTACTTCCAGATTCCGCTCCCCAAGTGGCTCGACACGTCCGGCAGCTACCTGGCGCAGATGACCCTGCCGCTGGCGCTGATGTGCATCGGCGGCACGCTGTCGTTGAAGTCGTTGCGAGAGAGCGGCACGGTGGCGATCAGCGCGAGCCTGATGAAGATGGTCTGGCTGCCGCTGATCTGCACGCTGGGTGCGTGGCTGCTGGGCTTCCGTCACGCGGAGCTGGGGATTCTGTTTCTGTACTTCGGCGCCCCGACGGCATCGGCCAGTTTCGTTATGGTCCGCGCCGCCAATGGCAACCACGAGCTGGCCGCGTCGATTATCGTCATGACCACCCTGGCGGCGGCGGTCACGACCAATGTCGGGATATTCATTCTGCAGTGGGGCGGGTGGATTTAGGCAATAAAGCCATGCCCTTCCCACTGGCGATATTCCACGGCCTGGATCGCAACTCGTAGGAGCCGGCTTGCTGGCGAACCCGGTGCATCAGGCGATATCCTCGTCACTGATCTACCGCTTTCGCCAGCAAGCCGGCTCCTACAGTGGGTCGTGGTTCATCCGCAGTTGCTCAATGCTGACGCCGCCAGGCCCGCACCGTACCCACGACGACACATAGCGCAATCACCGGCAGTGCGTAGTGAATCATCAAACGCTCCAGCCGTTCGGCCAGTGGCATGCCCGTGGTAAACGAAACGATGTGCAGGCCGTATACCGCGTAAAGCCCGAGCAGCAACAGCCCCTCCAGCCGGGTGATTCGATACCCCGAATAGAACAGCGGCACGCACAGCGCCGCGACACCCAGCATCACCGGCAAATCGAAATCCAGCGCGTTGGGCGAGATCGACAACGGCCCGGTGGAGATCAGCGCCGTGATGCCGAGCACGCCCAGCAGGTTGAACAGGTTACTGCCGATGATGTTGCCCACTGCGATATCCCGCTCGCCGCGCAATGCCGCGACCAGCGACGTCATCAGCGCGGGCAGCGAGGTGGCGACGGCGATCACGGTCAGGCCGATCACCCGTTCCGACAGGCCAAGGTCCAGCGCCACCGAGACGGCCGCGCTGACCAGCAGGTGGCTGCCCAACGTCAGCAGCGCCAGGCCGCAGGCCATCAGTGCCAGTCGCCCCAGCAACGGCCAGAGGCGACGGCGCGGCTCAAGGTCTGTTCTCGGCACATGGCGCGCGCCGTGGGCGAACTGGCGCACAACGACGAACAGATATGCTGCCATGCCCAGCAACAGCACGACGCCATCCAGCCCACTCAGCTCGCCATTCCACGCCAGCGCCGCGACAAGGGCCGTGGCAGCGATCATCAAAGGCAGATCCACGCGCACCAGTTGCCGGGCTACACGGAGCGGGATGATCAGGGCGGACAGCCCCAAGGTGACCAGCACGTTGAAAATATTGCTGCCAATGACGCTGCCGACCGCAATGTCGGTGCTGTCTGTGAACGCCGCTTGCAAGCCGACCGCCAGTTGCGGCGCACTGCTGCCTAGCGCGACGACGGTCAGGCCGAGGAACAGCGGGCGGGTTTTGAGCAGGGCGGCAAGGGCCACGGCGGCGCGTACCGACACTTGCGCGCCGATGATCATCAGCAGCAGGCCGCAGACCAGCTCGATGAGCGTGGGCAAGGGCAGATTCGTTAGGGCGAGAATTCAGGGCACCAGTCAGTCGTCGAGGGCTTGTACCCGCACTTGGGCGGTTCCGCTGCGCAGCATACCCAATTGCGCGGCGGCTGCACGTGACACATCAATCAGCCGCCCCCGGGTGTGCGGGCCGCGGTCGTTGATACGGACGATGACCTTGCGGTCGTTGTCCAGGTTGGTGACTTGCACGCGCGTGCCGAACGGCAGTTGCCGGTGCGCGGCGGTCAGGGAATTGGCGTCGAAGCGTTCACCGCTGGCGGTGCGCTGACCGTGATGTTGCGAGCCGTAGTACGAGGCGCCGCCGGTGGCGTTGTAACCGTGCGGGTCGATGATGCCGTCACTGGCGCAGCCGGCCAGCAGAGAGAGCAGGGCGCAAGCGCCGAGGATTCGCCGCATGGGGCAGGGTCCCTACAGAAGATGTTCTGATGGTCCCCGCGCAGGGCGAGGGGACGATCGAGTGAACGCGGTCCCCTGTAGGAGCGCGCTTGCCCGCGAAGAGGCCAGTACATCCGCTACACGTCTAGCGACTGAAATACCGTCTTCGCGGGCAAGCGCGCTCCTACAGATTTAGCACTCAGCCTTCCAGCTTGCGCTTCAGCAGTTCGTTGACCTGACCCGGGTTGGCCTTGCCTTTCGATGCCTTCATCGCTTGCCCGACGAAGAAGCCGAACATCTTGCCGCGTTTGGCTTCATCGGCCGCGCGGTACTGTTCGACCTGTTCGGCGTTGGCGGCGAGGACGTCGTCCAGCATCGACTCGATGGCGCCGCTGTCGGTGACTTGCTTCAGACCGCGCTGATCGATGATCTCGTCGGCGCTGCCCTCACCATTGGCCATGCCCTCAAACACCATTTTGGCGATCTTGCCGGAAATGGTGTTGTCCTTGATGCGCAGCAGCATGCCGCCCAACTGCTCGGCGCTGACCGGCGACTCGTCGATCTCGACCCCTTGCTTGTTCAGCAACGAACCCAACTCAACCATCACCCAGTTGGCCGCCAGCTTGGCGTCACCGGAAATGCTCACGACCTTCTCGAAGAAGTCCGCCTGTTCGCGGCTGGACGCCAACACGCTGGCGTCATACAGCGACAGGCCGAACTGCGACTGGAAGCGCTCGCGTTTCTGCGGCGGCAGTTCCGGCAGGGTAGCGCGGGTCTGCTCCAGGAACGCGTCTTCGATGATCACCGGCAACAGGTCAGGATCGGGGAAGTAACGGTAGTCGTTGGCTTCCTCTTTACTGCGCATGGCGCGGGTTTCGTTGGTGTTCGGGTCGTACAGACGCGTCTGCTGAATGACCTTGCCGCCGTCTTCAATCAGGTCGATCTGGCGCTGGATCTCGCTGTTGATCGCCTTCTCGATGAAGCGGAACGAGTTGACGTTCTTGATCTCGCAACGCGTCCCGTACTCGACCTGGCCCTTCGGGCGAATCGACACGTTGCAGTCGCAGCGCAGCGAGCCTTCAGCCATGTTGCCGTCGCAGATGCCAAGGTAGCGGACCAGCGCGTGCATGGCCTTGACGTAGGCGACCGCTTCTTTGGCCGAACGCATGTCCGGCTCGGAAACGATCTCCAGCAACGGCGTACCGGCGCGGTTCAGGTCAATGCCGGTCATGCCGCTGTAGTCTTCGTGCAAGCTCTTGCCGGCGTCTTCTTCAAGGTGGGCGCGGGTCACGCCGATGCGCTTGATGGTGCCGTCTTCAAGGGTGATATCCAGATGGCCTTTGCCAACGATCGGCAATTCCATCTGGCTGATCTGATAGCCCTTCGGCAGGTCGGGGTAGAAGTAGTTTTTGCGGGCGAACACGTTGTGCTGACCGATCTCGGCGTCGATGGCCAGGCCGAACTTGACCGCCATCTGCACGGCCTCCTTGTTCAGCACCGGCAGCGTGCCGGGCATGCCCAGGTCGACGAGGCTGGCCTGGGTGTTGGGCTCGGAGCCGAACGTGGTGGCGCTACCGGAGAAAATCTTCGATTGGGTGGTGAGCTGGGTGTGAATCTCCAGCCCGATGACGACTTCCCATTGCATGTGTTTTCTCCTTAGAAGCCAGCCGGCGAGCGGGTGTGCCAATCGGTTACTTGCTGATATTGATGGGCAACGTTCAGCAAGCGGCCTTCCTGGAAATACGGCGCCAGCAATTGCACGCCCACCGGCAGGCCGTCGGCGAAACCGGCGGGCATCGACAGGCCCGGCAGGCCCGCGAGGTTGGCGGTGATGGTGTAGAAGTCTTCCAGGTACTCGGCGATCGGGTCGGCATTCTTCGCGCCGATTTTCCAGGCCGGGTTCGGCGTGGTCGGGCCGAGGATCACGTCGACTTCGGTGAACGCGTTCATGAAGTCGTTCTTGATCAGGCGCCGAATCTTCTGCGCCTGCAAATAGTAAGCGTCGTAGTAACCGGCCGACAGCGCGTAGGCGCCAACCAGAATCCGGCGCTGCACTTCAGGGCCGAAGCCTTCGCCACGGGAGCGCTTGTACAGATCGGTGAGGTCTTTCGGGTCTTCGCAGCGATAGCCAAAACGTACGCCGTCGAAACGCGACAGGTTGGAAGAGGCCTCGGCCGGCGCGATCACGTAGTAAGCCGGGATAGCGTGTTGCAGGTTCGGCAGGCTGATTTCCTTGACCACTGCGCCGAGCTTTTTCAGCGCTTCGACGCTGGCCATGACCAGATCGGCGATGCGCGGGTCGAGACCTGCGCTGAAGTATTCCTTCGGCACGCCAATGCGCAGGCCTTGCAGCGAGGCATTCAGGCCTGCGCTGTAATCCGGCACAGGCTCGTCGATGCTGGTGGAATCGTTGACGTCGAAACCGGCCATGCCTTGCAGCAGCAACGCGCAGTCTTCAGCGGTGCGCGCCATCGGGCCGGCCTGATCGAGGCTGGATGCATAGGCGATCATGCCCCAGCGCGACACGCGACCGTACGTCGGCTTCAGGCCGGTCAGGTTGGTCAGCGCGGCAGGCTGGCGAATGGAACCGCCTGTGTCAGTGCCGGTGGCGCCAGGCAGCAGACGTGCAGCAACCGCCGCCGCCGAACCGCCAGAGGAGCCGCCCGGTACGTGTTGCAGGTTCCACGGGTTTTTCACCGCGCCGTAATGGCTGGATTCGTTGGCCGACCCCATGGCGAATTCGTCCATGTTGGTCTTGCCCAGCGTCACGGTGCCGGCGGCGGCGAGCTTGGCAACCACCGTGGCGTCGTAGGGCGCCTTGAAGTTGTCGAGCATTTTCGACGCGCAACTGGTGCGAATGCCCTTGGTGCAGAAGAGGTCCTTGTGCGCCAGCGGAGCGCCCAGCAGCGCGCCGGATTCACCTGCCGCGCGACGGGCGTCAGCGGCCTGAGCCTGGGTGATCGCCAGGTCTTCGGTGACGGTAATGAAGCTATTGAGCTGCGGATCCAGCTGGGCGATGCGCGCCAGCAGAGTGCGGGTCAATTCTTCGGAAGAAAACGTTTTATCGGCGAGTCCGCGAGCGATCTCTGCCAGAGTCATTTGATGCATTGCAGGCACATTCCCTTAGTCGAGGACTTTCGGAACCAGATAAAGGCCGTCTTGGACCGCTGGTGCGATGGCTTGATAGGTCTCGCGATGATTGATCTCGGTAACGGCGTCTACACGCAGCCGTTGCGAGGCTTCAAGGGGGTGCGCGAGGGGCTCGATGCCGGTGGTATCGACCGCCTGCATCTGGTCAATCAGCCCGAGAATGCTGTTAAGTGCTTCAGTAGTACGCGGGATATCGGCGTCATTGAGGCCCAGTCGGGCCAGATGAGCGATTTTTTCCACGTCGGAGCGATCAAGCGCCATGGGGTTCTCCAGTGGAATGCGCACGGGGTGAGCCGTACGTCAGATTGCGGAACACTACGCCCTTTAAACGGTCATAAGGCCGCGATCTTCGAGGGTAGTGCTCGGAAAACCGCCAATTTAACATATTGGCTCCTTGCCCAAAATCCCTGTCGTTGTTAGAGTTTGCCGCACTTTTTTACCCACGCGTTGCCTAGGGTCCTTTCCCCATGTTCAAGAAACTGCGTGGCATGTTTTCCAGCGATCTTTCCATCGACCTGGGCACTGCCAACACCCTTATTTACGTGCGTGAGCGCGGCATTGTGCTGAATGAGCCATCAGTTGTGGCCATTCGGACCCACGGAAATCAGAAGAGCGTTGTTGCTGTCGGGATGGAAGCCAAGCGGATGCTGGGCCGTACCCCGGGCAACATCGCCGCCATTCGCCCGATGAAAGACGGCGTCATCGCCGACTTCAGCGTGTGCGAGAAGATGCTCCAGTACTTCATCAACAAGGTTCACGAGAACAGCTTCCTGCAGCCAAGCCCTCGTGTGCTGATCTGCGTTCCGTGCAAATCGACCCAGGTCGAGCGTCGCGCCATCCGCGAATCCGCTCTGGGCGCCGGTGCACGTGAAGTATTCCTGATCGAAGAGCCAATGGCTGCGGCCATCGGTGCCGGCTTGCCGGTCGAAGAGGCCCGCGGCTCGATGGTTGTCGACATCGGTGGCGGTACCACTGAAATCGCGCTGATCTCCCTGAACGGCGTTGTGTATGCCGAGTCCGTCCGTGTGGGTGGCGACCGTTTCGACGAAGCGATCATCACGTACGTGCGTCGCAACTACGGCAGCCTGATCGGCGAATCCACTGCCGAGCGCATCAAGCAGGAAATCGGCACGGCCTACCCGGGCGGCGAAGTGCGTGAAGTCGACGTACGCGGCCGCAACCTGGCCGAGGGCGTGCCACGTGCGTTCACCCTGAACTCCAACGAAGTGCTGGAAGCGTTGCAGGAATCCCTGGCAACCATCGTTCAGGCCGTGAAGAGCGCGCTGGAACAGTCTCCGCCGGAGCTGGCTTCAGACATCGCCGAGCGCGGTCTGGTGCTGACCGGTGGTGGCGCTCTGCTGCGTGACCTCGACAAGCTGCTGGCCCAGGAAACCGGTCTGCCGGTGATCGTAGCCGAAGACCCGCTGACCTGCGTCGCGCGTGGCGGTGGTCGTGCGCTGGAAATGATGGACAAGCACACCATGGACCTGCTCTCCAGCGAATAAGTCGCCGGAACGCAGCATGTTGCGCTTAACGGGCAGCACCTCACCGTGCTGCCTGTTCGTGTCCGACCTGTTGACGTCGCGCAGCGATGTTGCAAGTCTGACGCCCTGCATTTCCATCAACCTGCACCAGGCCGGTTTCATGTCGCATGAATAAGCACAGCCACACTCAAGCACCTCTGCATGCATCTCTGGAAGGAGCGGCCCATTAAACCGCTTTTCTCCAAGGGCCCGTCCCTGGGCGTCCGTCTGCTGGTGCTGGTCGTGCTGTCTGTGGCCGTCATGGTCGTGGACGCGCGTTTCACCCTGCTTAAACCTGTCCGCAGTCAGATGTCGCTGGTGCTGATGCAGTCTTACTGGATTGCCGATCTGCCCGAGCGTCTGTATCAGGGCGTTGCCAGCCAGTTTGGCAGCCGTACCGAACTCACCGCCGAAAACGAAAAGCTCAAGACCGAGAACCTGCTGTTGCAAGGCCGCCTGCAAAAGCTGGCTGCCCTGACCGAGCAGAACGTGCGCCTGCGCGAGCTGTTGAATTCGTCGGCACTGGTCAACGAGAAAGTCGAAGTCGCCGAGCTGATCGGCATGGACCCCAACCCGTTCACCCACCGAATCATCATCAACAAGGGTGAGCGCGACGGCGTGGTCCTCGGTCAGCCGGTGCTCGATGCGCGCGGCCTGATGGGGCAGGTGGTCGAGTTGATGCCGTACACATCCCGCGTGCTGCTGCTGACCGACACCACCCACAGCATTCCTGTGCAGGTGAACCGCAACGGCCTGCGCGCAATTGCCAGCGGCACCGGCAACCCGGAACGCCTAGAGCTGCGCCATGTGGCCGACACCGCTGACATCAAGGAAGGTGACCTGCTGGTGAGTTCCGGCCTGGGTCAGCGTTTCCCGGCGGGTTATCCGGTGGCGACGGTCAAGGAAGTCATTCACGATTCTGGCCAGCCCTTTGCCATCGTGCGAGCGGTGCCGACGGCTGCGCTGAATCGCAGCCGTTATCTGTTGCTGGTGTTCTCGGACGGACGTTCCCCTGAAGAGCGCGCTGCCGACGCGGCCCAGCAACAGGAATCCCTTGACCGTCAGGCGGCTGATCCGTCGGCAGTGCCATCGGCCACTGTGCCGGGTGCCGCGCCTGCCGCCACGCCGAACAAACCGGTTGTTCCGGCCACCGTGCCGAAACCTGCCGGGCACAATGCTTCATCGACGCCGGCCAACGCCAATAGCGCGCCTGCTCCGGCGACCACCGCACCGGCGGCGACCACGCCTGCCAAGCCCGCGACCAGCAAGCCGCCCGCCAAACCTGCGGCGAAACCTGCCGCCACCCGTCCGGCGACGCCTGCAGCGACCCCGGCCGCTCCACGCGAGAGGGAAGAATAATGGCGCGTCACGCTCCTGCACGAAACGGCTGGGTGGTCTGGCTGACCTTCGCCATCGGCCTGCTGCTCAGCGTTTCGCCGCTGCCGCAGTTCATGGAAATATTTCGCCCGCTCTGGCTCGCACTGCTGCTGGCCTTCTGGGCATTGGCGTTGCCTCACAAGATTGGCATGGTCACGGCGTGGATGCTGGGGCTGGCCGAGGATGTGCTGTACGGCACATTGCTGGGGCAGAATGCGTTGATCCTCACGCTGATTACCTTTCTGGTGCTGTCGTTGCAGCAGCGCTTGCGCATGTTCCCGATGTGGCAGCAGTGCCTGGTGCTTCTGGTGATTTTCGGTCTCGCGCAGCTGGTGCAGCTGTGGCTCAGCGCCCTGACCGGCAACCGCCAGCCGACCCTGGCGCTGGTGTTGCCGGCGTTGGTCAGCGCATTGCTCTGGCCATGGGTCAGCTACGGCCTGCGCGGATTGCGCCTGCGTTTGAAGATCAACTAAGTCATTGGGAACGGCATCTGCCAGTTTTTGCAGGACCGGCTTCAGCCGGGAAGAGGCTGGTATGGGCGCCATCAGTTCTGCGGTGTGACACCCGGCGCTTCCCGGCTAAAGCCGGTCCCACAGTTTGAACGCGGTGTTTTAGTGGGACCGGCTTCAGCCGGGAAGAGGCCGGTGTGGGCGCCATCAGTTCTGCGGCGTGACACCCGACGCTTTCCCGGCTAAAGCCGGTCCCACAGTTTGAACGCGATGTTTTAGAGGGACCGGCTTCAGCCGGGAAGAGGCCGGCGTGAGCACCCTCAGTTCTGCGGTGTGACGCCCGACGCTTTCCCGGCTGAAGCCGCTCCCACAGTTTGAACGCGGTGTATCAGTAGGACCGGCTTCAGCCGGGAAGAGGCCAGTGTGAGCACCTTCAATTCTGCGGCGTGACACCCGACGCTTTCCCGGCTAAAGCCGGTCCCACAGTTTGAACGCGGTGTTTTAGTGGGACCGGCTTCAGCCGGGAAGAGGCCGGTGTGGGCGCCATCAGTTCTGCGGTGTGACACCTGAAGCTTTCCCGGCTAAAGCCGATCCCACAGTCTGAACGCGGTGCATCAGTAGGACCGGCTTCAGCCGGGAAGAGGCCAGTGTGAGCACCCTCAATTCTGCGGCGTGACACCCGACGCTTTCCCGGCTAAAGCCGGTCCCACAGTTTGAACGCGGTGTTTTAGTGGGACCGGCTTCAGCCGGGAAGAGGCCGGTGTGAGCACCCTCACTTCAGCGATGTGCACCAAGGCTACGCTTGTGATCAACGACACGGAGACGTCCCATGCCCCACCTTCTTCTTGCCTCCGGCTCCCCGCGCCGTCGTGAGCTGCTGACCCAGATCGGCGTGCCGTTCACGACACTCAGCGCCGACATCGACGAAACCCCTCTGGCCAACGAAACCCCTGCCGCATACGTCCTGCGGCTCGCCCGTGGCAAGGCGGATGCCGGGCTGCTGCAGCTCGCCAACGATCCCGCGTACCCGACCGCCTGCGTCCTCGGCGCCGATACCGCCGTGGTGCTCGACGGCCGCATCCTCGGTAAGCCGGCGGACGAAGCCGAGGCGCTGGCGATGCTTGCCGCACTGTCGAACCGGGAACACGACGTCCTGACCGCCATTGCCGTGGTCCATGAGGAGCGTTGCGAAACCCGAACCGTCACCAGCCGTGTCCGTTTCCGGGCGATCCCGGAAGACGAAGCCCGCTGCTACTGGGCCAGCGGCGAGCCCTGCGACAAGGCCGGCGGCTACGGCATCCAAGGGCTGGGCGCGGTGTTCGTGGAAAACCTCAGTGGCAGTTATTCCGCCGTGGTCGGCTTGCCCTTGTGCGAAACCGCAGAAATCCTCCAGCGTTTCGGCATACCCTGTTGGCAACGCCCGGAAGGTGACAAGTCATGAGTGAAGAGATTCTGATCAACATCACGCCGATGGAATCGCGCGTGGCGGTCGTTGAGAACGGGGTGTTACAAGAGGTGCACGTCGAACGCACCCAGCGTCGCGGGATCGTGGGCAATATCTACAAGGGCAAAGTCGTGCGCGTGCTGCCTGGCATGCAGGCGGCATTTATCGACATCGGGCTGGACCGCGCGGCGTTCATTCACGCATCGGAAATCTCCATGCGCGAAGGCCCGGCCGTGGAGACCATCAGCTCGCTGGTCCACGATGGCCAGAGTCTGGTGGTGCAGGTCACCAAAGACCCGATCGGCAGCAAAGGCGCACGGTTGACCACTCAGCTGTCGATCCCGTCGCGCTACCTCGTGTACATGCCGCGCACGGCCCACGTCGGCATTTCCCTGAAAATCGAAGACGAAGCCGAGCGCGAGCGTCTGAAACAAGTGGTCAGCGATTGCGTCGCCAAGGAAGGGATCAAGGAGAAGGGCGGTTTCATTCTGCGCACGGCGGCCGAAGGTGCGGGCGCCGACGAGATCATGATGGACATCCGCTACCTGCGCAGGTTGTGGGACCAGATTGGCGAGCAGATCAAAACCATCAGCCCGGCCAGCGTGATCTACGAAGACCTGGGCCTGGCGCTGCGCACCTTGCGCGACTTGGTCAGCCCGCGCATTGAAAAGATTCGTATCGACTCCCGCGAGACCTTCCAGAAGACCACCCAGTTCGTCGCCGAGCTGATGCCGGAAATCGCCGACCGCCTTGAACACTATCCTGGCGAGCGGCCGATCTTCGACCTGTATGGCGTCGAGGACGAAATTCAGCGCGCGCTGGACCGCAAGGTGCCGCTCAAGTCCGGCGGCTATCTGGTCATCGATCCCGCCGAGGCCATGACCACCATCGACGTCAACACCGGTGCCTTCGTCGGTCATCGCAACCTCGAAGAGACCATCTTCAAGACCAATCTTGAAGCGGCGACCGCGATTGCCCGACAGCTGCGCCTGCGCAATATCGGCGGCATCATCATCATCGATTTCATCGACATGGAAGACGCCGAGCATCAGCGTCAGGTGCTGCGCACGCTCGAAAAACAGCTCGAGCGCGATCACGCCAAAACCAACATCATCGGCATCACCGAACTGGGTCTGGTGCAGATGACGCGCAAGCGCACCCGGGAAAGTCTGGAGCAAGTGCTCTGCGAGCCGTGCAGCAGTTGCCAGGGCCGTGGCAAGCTGAAGACCCCGGAAACCATCTGCTACGAGATATTCCGCGAGATTCTGCGCGAAGCCCGCGCCTATCAGGCGGTGGGCTACCGCGTGCTGGCCAATCAGAAAGTGGTCGACCGGCTGCTCGATGAAGAATCCGGCAACGTGGCCGAGCTGGAAGTGTTCATTGGCAGGACCATTCGCTTTCAGGTCGAGACCATGTACTCCCAGGAACAATATGACGTCGTGCTGCTCTGAGAGTGCGTGATGCGCCGTGCTGCCGAGTGGCGGCGCAGTTGAATACAGAAAACAGTGCCCTTGAGGCAGACGGAACGGATGCCGTCCAAAGAGAACAACGCGTGGCGATTGAGCACAACCTGGACGTACCCGCACCTGCACGATTGAGCCGGATGCCATATGCAGGCAGTTTTTGCGGAGGCGTAGCGTCATGGAGCGTCTGACTCGGTTTCTCGCTGCGCTGATCCGCTGGGGCCTGACGCTGTGCGCCCTCTTCGTGGTGCTGGTCGCGCTGTACGTGAGCGTTGGCCGTCAATTGGTGCCGATGGTGGCTGAATACCGCGCCGACGTCGAAGCCAAGGCGCAGACCGCCCTGGGCATGCCGGTGAGCATTGGCCGGCTGGAAGGCAGCTGGAGCGGCTTCGCACCCATCTTTGTGGCGCGTGACGTGATGATTGGTGAGGGCGGCAATGCCGTTCGCCTCGATCACGTGCGGGCCATGCCGGACTTGCTCGCGAGCCTGCGTACACGCGAAGTGCGCCTCGAGCGGCTTGAGCTGGACGGCCTGCAGATCGGCCTGAAGGAAGACCAGACCGGCCACTGGGCACTCCAGGGGCTCCCCGTTCAAACCGACAAGCCCTTCGACCCCGAGCAAATCCTCAATCAGATGCAGATGGTCTCGCACCTGTCGCTGTTCGACAGCCAGATCACTCTGCAGCCGTATGACCACTCGCCCCTGACGCTGACCTATGTAAGCCTGACGCTGAAGACCGGCAGCCTGCATCAGCGCCTCGACGCCCGCTTGAATCTGCCCGACGGCCAGCCGCTGTCGCTCAACGTTCGCTCCACCGTGCGCGCCCACGAGTGGCGCGACGGCGCGGCCGACGCGTATCTCAGCCTCCCGCAAAGCGACTGGTCGAAGTGGCTGCCAAAAAGCCTCACCCGCGAGTGGAAGATCCAGACGCTCAAGGCCGGCGGTGAGTTGTGGCTGAACTGGGGCAAGGGCAATCTGCAAAGCGCTGTCGCGCGCTTGAATGCGCCGCAGTTCAAAGGCGCGTACGCCGACCGCAAGCCCGCGCGCATTGACAATCTGGCCCTCAACGCCTGGCTTGTGCGCGACGAAAAAGGCTTCAGCGCCACCCTCGACTCCTTGGCGATGGACCTGAACAGCCAGCGTTGGGAAAGCCGTGTTCATCTGCAGCAGACCGCCGCGACCGCCGACGCCGAAGAGCTGTGGCACGTCCAGGCTGACCGGCTTGATCTGACGCCGATCACTCCGCTGCTCGACTCCCTGGCGCCATTGCCTGACAAGGTGATGGTGGCGGTCGACCGCCTGAAGGTTACCGGCGGGCTGCGCAATGTGCTGGTCGATTACCGACCGCAGGCTGAGGCGCCCAAGCGACTGAGCTTCGCTGCCAATCTGGACAAGGTCGGTTTCGACGCCTACCACGGCGCGCCGGCGGCGGGGAATGTCAGCGGTGCCATCAGCGGTGATCTGGGCCAGGGCGAACTGCGCCTCGACACCGACGATTTCATGCTGCACCTGGACCCGATCTTCCGTAACGAATGGAAATACCGTCACGCCAATGCAAAGCTGACCTGGTCGCTGGAGGATCAGGGCTTCACGCTGATTGCGCCGTACATCAAGGTCGAGGGCGAGGAGGGCAATATTGCCAGCGACTTCCTGATCCGCCTGCACTTCGATCACAGCCAGGAAGATTACATGGACCTGCGCGTCGGGCTGGTCGACGGCGACGGTCGCTACACCTCCAAGTACCTGCCCGCCGTGCTCAGCCCGGCCCTCGACCAGTGGCTGCGCACCGCGATTCTGGGTGGCAACGTCGATCAGGGTTTCTTCCAGTACCAGGGCTCGATCAACAAAGACGCGCCTGATGTGGCGCGGGTCATCAGCCTGTTCTTCAAGGTGCGCAACGCCAGCCTGGCGTTCCAGCCAGGGTGGCCGCAGCTGAACAATGTGGACGGTGATGTGTTCGTCGAGAACAGCGGCGTGCGCATTCGGGCCAACAAAGGTCAGTTGCTGAACACCCAGGTCAGCAATGTCGCGGTGGACATTCCCCACGTCCCGGCGGGCCAGTCCAGCCATCTGTTGGTGGACAGTGACTTGAAGGGCAGCCTCCAGGACGGCATGAAGATCCTTCAGGAAGCGCCGATCGGCACCGCCCAGACCTTCGCCGGCTGGCAGGCGGAAGGTCCGTTGCAGGGGCATCTCAATCTGGATATCCCGCTGGTCAAGGGGCAGGAGCCCAAGGTCGTGATGGATTTCAGTACCGACAATTCGCGGCTCAAGCTCGCCGATCCAGTGCTGGAGCTGACGCAACTGCGCGGCGATTTCCGTTTTGACTACACCAAAGGACTGAGCGGCAAGAACATCAAGGCCGTCGCCTTCGACAAGCCGGTGAACGCCGAGATTTTCGCCGAAGGCAAACCGGGGGCGCCGGTGACGCGCATCACTGCCAGCAGCCAGATCGCCAGCAAGCGCTTGACCGATTGGCTGGGTGTCACGCAGCCGTTGCCGATTTCAGGGGATTTGCCCTATCAGTTGCAGCTGACATTGAACGGCAACGCCAGCCAGCTGCAGATCAACTCGAATCTGAAAGGGCTGGCGGTCGATCTGCCGGCGCCGTTCGGCAAAACCGCTGATGATGCGCGTGACACTGATTTCCGAATGAACCTGCAAGGCCCGGAACGGCGCATCGACGTCGGCTACGGCAATATCGCCAATCTGGCGTTCGCGTCGCCGCCGGGCAAATTCGGCGACGGGCGTGGCGAGCTGTTCCTCGGTGAAGGCGGGGCGATTGTGCCCGACAGCAAGGGGTTGCGTGTGCGCGGCTCGTTGTCGGAACTCGACGTCGCGCCCTGGCAAGCCATGGCTGAGCGTTATGCCGGCAATGACCCTGGGGGCAGCGCCAAGCAGTTGCTCAATAGCGTCGATTTGCAGATCGGCAAGCTGACCGCGATGGGCACGACCCTGGAGCAGGCGGGCGTTCAGCTCAAACGCAGTGATGCGGCGTGGGCGCTGTCGCTGGACAGCTCGAAGGTGAAAGGCACGGCGACGTTGCCGGACAGCAAAACCGCGCCCATCGACATCAGCTTGTTGTACGTGCGCTTGCCCGCGCCGGACCCGAATGCAGCGGTCGTTGAAAACGCCCCGGACCCGTTGGCGGACGTCGACCCGCGCAAGATCCCCGCGCTGGACATCAAGATCACTCAGCTGTTTCAGGGCGATCAATTGATGGGCGCGTGGTCGCTCAAGGTCCGCCCGACGCCGAACGGCATTCAGCTGGCCGATATGAATTTGGGCCTCAAAGGCATTGCACTGCTCGGCAACGGCGGTTGGGAAGGCACACCGGGGACGACCAGCAGTTGGTTCAAGGGCCAGGTGAGCGGCAAGAATCTCGCCGATGTGCTCAAAGCCTGGGGTTTCGCGCCCACGGTCACCAGTCAGGAGTTCGAGCTGAACGCTGACGGTCGCTGGCCGGGCTCGCCCGCCTGGGTGGGGTTGAAGCGTTATTCTGGCAATCTGGACGCGACGCTGAAGAACGGCCAATTCGTTGAGGTCGAGGGCGGTGCGCAGGCGTTGCGTGTGTTCGGCCTGCTCAACTTCAACTCGATTGGCCGGCGTCTGCGTCTGGACTTCTCTGACCTGTTGGGCAAAGGGCTGAGCTACGACAAAGTCAAAGGTCTGCTGGTGGCGAGCGATGGTGTGTACGTCACACGTAATCCAATCACCATGACGGGCCCGTCCACCAACCTGGAACTCGACGGCACGCTGGACATGGTCCGCGACCGAGTCGACGCCAAGCTGCTGGTAACGCTTCCGGTGACCAATAACCTGCCAATCGCTGCGTTGATCATTGGGGCGCCGGCGATTGGCGGCGCGTTGTTCCTCGTCGACAAACTGCTCGGCGACCGCGTATCGCGCTTCGCCAGCGTCCAGTACAAAGTCGAAGGGCCATGGAAAGAACCGAAGATCACCTTCGACAAGCCGTTCGAGAAACCCCAGTGATCACTGCCTTGGCACGACGCGGACCTTTGCAGCGTGACGCCCGACGTCTTCCCGGCTAAAGCCAGTCCTACTAGGGGAGCGCGGTGTCAGTGGGACCGGCTTCAGCCGGGAAGAGGCCAGCATGTACACCCCAAATGTTGCAGTGTGGCTTCCGACGCCTTCCCGGCTAAAGCCGGTCCCACTAGGGGAGCGCGGTGTCAGTGGGACCGGCTTCAGCCGGGAAGAGGCCAGTGGGTGCCACGAGCGTTCACTGTCTGCCGCTGATCGGTGTAGGAGCGCGCTTGCCCGCGAAGAGGCCGGTACATCCGACGCATTCGGGTCGCCCGTACCTACGCTTTCGCGGGCAAGCGCGCTCCTACGTTCAGATCTGCGGCTCTTCAATTGCTCTGCGGTGTGACACTTGAAAGATTCCGGCTAAAGCCAGTCCCACAAGGTGAGCGCGGTGTGTAGGACCGGCTTCAGCCGGGAAGAATGGTGCAGTCACGATGAATTCGAGCGGCCGGGCGAGCCCATCGACGGTGCTTGGAGTAGAGTGAAGTCCTATCGATCAGGGAGCGCGTATGTCTTTCGCAGTCATTCAGATGGTCAGCCAGAGCGATGTCGAGGCTAATCTGGCCCAGGCGCGCAGGTTGCTGGAACAGGCCGCTGCGTCGGGTGCGAAACTGGCTGTGCTTCCGGAAAACTTCGCCGCCATGGGCCGTCGTGATATCGCGGCCATCGGCCGCGCCGAGGCTTATGGCGAAGGACCGATCCTGCCATGGTTGAAACTTGCTGCTCGCGACCTCACCTTATGGATAGTTGCCGGGACATCGCCGCTGCCGCCCGAAGGTCAGCCTGACGGCAAAGTCACGGCGTGTTCGCTGCTGATTGACGATCAGGGCCAGCAGGTCGCGCGTTACGACAAGCTGCACCTGTTCGACGTCGATGTCGCCGATGCACGAGGGCGGTACCGGGAATCCGACGATTACGCCCACGGCAACAACGTGGTCGTGGCCGATACGCCGGTCGGGCGTTTGGGGCTTTCGGTGTGTTACGACCTGCGATTCCCGGAGCTGTACACCGCGCTGCGGGAAGCGGGGGCTGAACTGATTACCGCGCCGTCGGCCTTCACCGCGGTGACCGGCGCGGCGCACTGGGACATTCTGCTGCGCGCCCGGGCCATCGAGACCCAGTGCTACGTGCTGGCGGCGGCGCAAGGCGGCATTCACCCGGGGCCGAGAGAAACATTTGGGCACGCGGCGATCATAGATCCATGGGGCCGCGTGCTGGCCGAGCAGGCACAGGGTGAAGCCGTGCTGCTGGCCGAACGAGACAGCGTAGAACAAGCGTCCATACGGGCGCGCATGCCGATAGCGAATCATCGGCGATTTTTTTCGCAGGCCGCCGTGCGACCTGCCAATACCCCGGAGTGAATATGAGCCACTTGTCCTCTGTCAGCGAACACCTTCTGGCACCAGGCGGCCTGAGTATCGACAGCCTGCAATCGGTGCTCGGTGAGCTGGCCGGCCCAGGCATCGACGCAGCCGACCTGTATTTTCAGGGGCAGATTTCCGAGTCCTGGGCGCTGGAAGACGGCATCGTCAAGGAAGGCAGTTTCAACCTGGACCAAGGCGTCGGCGTACGCGCGCAGTCAGGCGAGAAAACCGGCTTCGCCTACAGCAACGCCATCACACCTGAAGCCCTGACCCAGGCGGCCCGTGCCGCGCGCTCGATTTCCCGCGCGGGCCAGAACGGCCGGGTTCAGGCGTTCACCACCCAGGACGTCGCCCAGCTGTACGCGCCGGACAACCCGCTGGAGGTCATGACCCGCGCGGAGAAAGTCGAACTGCTCAAGCGCGTCGACGCCGCCACCCGTGCGCTGGATTCGCGCATTCAGCAAGTCACCGTGAGCATGGCCGGTGTCTGGGAACGCATTCTCGTGGCGTCCACTGACGGTGGTCTCGCCGCCGACGTACGTCCGCTGGTGCGCTTCAACGTCAGCGTGATCGTCGAGCAGAACGGCCGTCGTGAGCGCGGCGGACACGGCGGCGGTGGTCGCACCGATTACCGTTATTTCCTCAGCGACGACCGCGCCATGGGCTATGCCCGTGAAGCACTGCGTCAGGCGCTGGTCAATCTCGAAGCCATTCCGGCCCCGGCGGGTACCTTGCCGGTGGTGTTGGGCTCCGGCTGGTCCGGCGTGCTGCTGCACGAAGCGGTCGGCCATGGCCTTGAGGGCGACTTCAATCGCAAAGGCAGCTCGGCTTACAGCGGTCGCATGGGCGAGATGGTCGCGTCGAAGCTCTGCACCATCGTCGACGACGGCACCCTGGCCGATCGCCGCGGTTCCCTGACCGTCGATGACGAGGGCACCCCGACCGAGTGCACCACGCTGATCGAAAACGGCGTACTCAAGGGTTACATGCAAGACAAGCTTAATGCACGGCTGATGGGCGTCGCGCGCACGGGTAACGGTCGTCGCGAGTCTTACGCGCACCTGCCGATGCCGCGCATGACCAACACCTACATGCTCGGCGGCCAGAGCGATCCGGCTGAAATCATTGCCTCGGTCAAGCGCGGCATCTACTGCGCCAACCTCGGCGGCGGACAGGTGGATATCACCAGCGGCAAGTTCGTGTTCTCCACCAGCGAGGCGTATCTGATCGAAGACGGCAAAATCACCGCGCCGGTCAAAGGCGCGACGCTGATTGGCAACGGTCCGGAATGCATGAGTCGCGTGTCGATGGTCGGCAACGATCTGTCCCTGGACAGCGGCGTCGGCACCTGCGGCAAGGACGGTCAATCGCTGCCGGTAGGCGTCGGTCAACCCACGCTGAAGATTGATGCGATCACCGTTGGCGGCACAGGCGGGGCTTGATAGTCGAGGGGCGTGCGCCGGTTGAGTGATTCAAACGGCGCAGCAGTTTTAGCGCAGTCCGCGTTTGCTTTCGTCTAGCTCGCGGATGTATTTGAAGATTTTACGGGTCGCGGTAGGGGCCTTGTTCTGCGCAGCTTCATGCTGAGCCTGACGGATCAGCGAGCGCAGTTGCTGACGGTCGGCGTCCGGGTATTCACTGACGAACTGCTCAAGCACGTCGTCGGTGCCGGTCACCAGGCGATCACGCCAGCGTTCCAGATTGTGGAAGCGCTCGTTGTACTGGCGCGTAGAGGCGTCAAGCTGATCGAGCAGCACCAGGATTTCATCCAGATCCTGATCGCGCATCAGCTTGCCGATGAATTGAATGTGGCGTTTGCGCGCAATGTGCGCGGTGTGCTTGGAAGCATCGGCCAATGCCCGACGCAAAGGGTCGGTCAGAGGCAGCTTGGCCAGCACATCGGGCTTGAATGTCGTCAAGCGTTCGCCCAGCTCCACCAGAGCGTGAAGCTCTCGTTTGACCTGGGTTTTGCTTTTCTCTCCGTCGAAGGAGTCGTCGTAAGAATCAACCATGGGGGCCGTCCGCAAATAAACGCCGCCATGATAACCAGTCAGGGCCCGATTGTCCGGCCCGGCTGCTGAAATCAGAATTTGATGGAGAACGTCATGAGTGCATCAGAAAGCGTCGGCCCGCAGGCTTTGCCGGCATTGCAGCAGCAGGTCGAGCAGATCGTCGCTGAAGCCAAGCGTCAGGGGGCGACCGCGTGCGAAGTCGCCGTGTCGCTGGAGCAGGGCCTGTCCACCACGGTTCGCCAGCGCGAAGTCGAGACCGTCGAATTCAACCGTGATCAGGGTTTCGGCATCACCTTGTACGTGGGCCACCGCAAGGGTTCGGCCAGCACCTCCGCGAGCGGCCCCGATGCCATTCGCGAGACCGTTGCCGCCGCCCTGGCCATTGCCAAACACACTTCGGAAGACGAGGCCTCGGGTCTCGCAGATGCCGCGTTGATGGCCAAAGACCAGCCGGATTTTGACCTGTATCACCCGTGGGGCATTACCCCCGAGCAGGCCATCGAACGCGCGCTGATCTGCGAAGCGGCTGCCTTCGACGCCGACAGCCGGATCAAGAACGCCGACGGCACCACGCTGAACGTGCATCAGGGCTGCCGCGTCTACGGCAACAGTCACGGGTTCATCGGCGGTTACGCGTCGACCCGCCACAGCCTGAGCTGCGTGATGATCGCCGAAGGCGAAGGGCAGATGCAGCGCGACTACTGGTATGACGTCAATCGCCGTGGCGACCTGTTAATGGACGCCCGGCTGATCGGCCAGAAAGCCGCCGAGCGCGCCGCGAGCCGACTGGGCGCCCGGCCGGTGCCGACCTGTGAAGTGCCGGTGTTGTTCTCGGCAGAACTGGCGGGCGGTCTGTTCGGCAGTTTTCTGGGCGCTATTTCCGGGGGCAACCTGTACCGCAAATCGTCGTTCCTTGAAGGCGCCATCGGCCAGCGCCTGTTCCCTGAATGGATGACCATCGACGAGCGCCCGCACCTGGTCGGCGCCATGGGCAGCTCCGCGTTCGATGGCGATGGCCTGGCGACCTATGCCAAGCCGTTCGTCGAAAATGGCGATCTGGTGTCCTACATCCTCAGCACGTATTCGGGCCGCAAACTCGGCCTGCCGAGCACCGCGAATGCGGGGGGCGTGCATAACCTGTTCGTCAGCCACGGCACTGAAGACCAGGCGGCGCTGATCCGCCGCATGGGACGCGGGCTGCTGGTCACCGAGTTGATGGGCAGCGGCTTGAACATGGTCACCGGCGATTATTCCCGGGGCGCGGCGGGTTTCTGGGTCGAGAACGGCGAGATCCAGTTCGCGGTTCAGGAAGTGACCATCGCCGGCAACATGCGCGATATGTTCAAACAGATCGTTGCCGTGGGCAGTGATCTGGAACTGCGCAGCAACATCCGCACGGGTTCTGTGCTGATCGAGAAGATGATGGTGGCGGGGAGCTGAGTCCCGCTCTGCTATAGCGCTTCATCCCAAAAGGCCTGCCCCGATTTCGGTGCAGGCTTTTTTTGTGGGTGTTTTTCGATTTATGTCGCACCCGAACCCTGTAGGAGCGCGCTTGCCCGCGAATCGCGGTGGATCAGCTTCATTTTCTGTGACTGACAAACCGCCATTCGCGGGCAAGCGCGCTCCTACAGTTGAGTGTGTTCTTGAGATCAGAGCAGGGTCTCAATCCATCAGCGGGGTTGTTTTGATTCTTAAACTCATTTAATAATGAATCTCATTCGTTAAGTGGGCCTCGGTCATGGGTACTGTTCTGCACGAGTCGCCGTATCTGGAAAACTGGCGCGCATTGAGTCTGCGGATTCGTTGCGCGCTGGATCCGGACGAGCCGCGGCTCATCGAACACTACCTTGCGGAAGGTCGCTACCTGGCGCGCTTTACCGCCACGCCCAAATCCCTCATCTGTGAAAGCACCTTTCGCCTGCTGATCGACACCGCCAGCGACACCGCGCTGCCCTGGCATTGGCGTTGTCTGTGCCTGGACCAGGCATGGCGTCCGCTGCGTGACATGCAAGCGCTCGCCACATCCGCTGCGCAACAGCAAAGGGTTCAGGCCTTCGCCCAGCGCCTGGCGACCTGCGCGCTGCTGCCGTCGATTCCTCTGACAGAACTCGCGCCATCGAATCCGCAAAACGCCCTGCCGACGGCTTCTGATCGCCGGCGCCACTCGTGAGGACCTGCGCCATGGAGCAATGGAAACGTACCATCCTGAGCGGTAACAGTTGCTTCAACCGAGGCGAGCTGATCGATGCGCGCGAGCTGTACCTGCAGGCCCTTGCGCTGGCGCAGGTGCTCTTCGACCGCTGGAGCATCGCCGATGAGGCCGTGGCGGCGTTCGTGATTTCGCACCACAACCTGGCGGATCTGCACCTGAGCCTGGGTCAGCCGGAGGAGAGCGCCGAATACCTCTGCGCCGTGCATCAGCGCCTGTTGAATGTGATTCAAGACCCGCAAATGACACCTGCCCTGCGACAGGCAGCGCTGCGGCACAGTAATAAAACCTACAGCGAACTCTTGGGTTTCGTCGGCCAATACGGCGAGTACCCACGCACCCGTCGCCTGCTCAACAGCAACGGCGAACATTCCCGCTCGGCGCTTCAGCACCACGCCGCCCGCGCCGGCACCCTCTCGTTCGGAGTCCACTGACATGCCCTTTACCTTGCCAGCCTTGCCCTACGCCTACGATGCGCTCGAGCCACACATCGACGCGCAGACCATGGAAATCCACTACAGCAAGCACCACCAGACCTACATCAACAACCTTAATGCGGCGGTCGCCGGCACTGAATACGCGGAGTGGCCCATCGAGAAGCTGGTGGCGAGCGTCGCCGAGCTTCCGGAAAAGCTGCGCCCGGCGGTGATCAATCAGGGCGGCGGTCATGCCAACCATTCGCTGTTCTGGGAAGTGATGAGCCCCCAGGGTGGCGGCGTGCCCAGCGGTGCGCTGGCAACGGCAATCGACGAACAGGTGGGCGGATTCGAGGCGTTCAAGGATGCGTTCACCAAAGCAGCGCTGACCCGCTTCGGCAGCGGCTGGGCCTGGCTGAGTGTCACTGCGGGCAAAAACCTCGTCGTGGAAAGCAGCGGCAATCAGGACAGCCCGCTGATGAACGGCAATACGCCAATCCTCGGGCTCGACGTCTGGGAGCATGCCTATTACCTGCGCTATCAGAACCGTCGTCCGGAATACATCGCCGCGTTCTACAACGTCGTCAACTGGGATGAAGTTGCCCGGCGCTACGCCGCGGCGCTCGGCTGAAACCTCCCAGACCTCGGATAAGGCGATTTATGCGCTCGGACATACTGGCTCTCGGCAGCGTGCGGTTATTGCGGCTGGCATTGGGCTCGATTCTGGTCCTCGTCGGCACCGGTTTGCTGGTGGCCCAGGGACTCTCATGGATTGCACTCGAGCCCAGAATGTTGCGAGCCCTGGAAGGCGGCGCCATCTGCGCGTTGGGCACCGCCCTGGGCGCCGTGCCGGTGCTGGTGATTCGCGGCATGCCGGTCGCGGTGTCCGACGGCCTGCTGGGTTTCGGCGCCGGCATCATGCTCGCGGCGACGGCTTTTTCGTTGATCGTGCCGGGCTTGGGCGCGGCCCATGATCTGGGCTTTACCCCATGGGGCGCCGGTGCGTTGGTCAGCTTCGGGATACTGCTCGGCGCGACCGGTTTGTTTCTGGTCGACACGCTGGTTTCCAGAGGGCCGCAGTTATCGGAGGTGGCCGGGAAGCCGGCGATCCCCTCGAACATCTGGCTGTTTGTGATTGCCATCATTGCCCACAACATTCCGGAAGGCATGGCAGTGGGCGTGTCGGCGGGTGGCGGTCTGGCCCACGCCGACAGCCTGGCGATGGGTATCGCCATTCAGGACGTGCCGGAAGGGCTGGTCATCGCGCTGGTCTTGGCGGCGGCCGGCATGTCCCGGTTCAAGGCGTTTCTGATCGGCGCGGCGTCCGGATTGGTCGAGCCGGTATTCGCGGTGCTCTGCGCCTGGCTGGTGGAAGTGGCCGCATTACTGTTGCCGGTGGGACTGGCGTTGGCGGCCGGGGCGATGCTGCTGGTGGTGACCCACGAAATCATCCCCGAATCCCGGCGCAACGGTCACGACAAAATCGCCAGCTTCGGATTGCTGGTCGGGTTCTGTTTGATGATGGTGATGGACACGGCGCTGGCGTAACGTCGGGCTGCAGGGTGCGGCTTTAGCGCTGTATCCCGGACCGTTGGCTTGGCTTACGTCTTAGGGATTGTCTCAGATACTGTAGGAGCCGGCTTGCTGGCGAACGCGGAGCGTCAGATACGATGATGTCGCTGACACAACGGGTTCGCCAGCAAGCCGGCTCCTACGGATTTGCGTTCCTCTGGGCGTGTCTCATCAGGCGATCAACGCTCATGTCAGGACGGCTCGCTGAATATTTCTCAAGCCAGCTTCGACAAGGTCACACTGTCCGGCTTACCTTCAAAAAACGCCTCAAGCACCTGCTGAAAAACCGGCGTGTCCGGCGCCACCGCTGTGAACAGCGTCATGCTCGATCGCAGTTTCATGTCATCCGGCGAGCCCATGATCTGCATGGCGCTGCGGTTTTTCCATTCAAGCAACGCCTCGCAACAGCGCGTCAACCGCTCGCCCAATACCGGGTGCTGCAAATAGGCAGTCGCCTCTTCACGCCCGCTGACGCCGTACCGCCGGGCCATGTCGCTGTGGCCCAGACCGGCCAGTTGCGGGAACACGAACCACATCCAGTGCGACTGCTTGCGCCCGGATTTCAGTTCCGCCAACGCGCGTTCGTGCATCGACGTTTGCGCCTCGACGAACCGCTGCAGGCCAAATGGATCGTTCATTGCGGACTCCTTGCCCTGATCACGGCACCTCACCGTTCTTGCGATTGAGACTACAGCAGCTGGCGTTGTTTTCAGCTCTTTCGGGCGCCTGCTCCTCAAGGGGGTAAAAACCCTTATAATCCTGCGCCTATTCCCTCTGATGCGAGATCCGCCGTGAGCTTACCGCCGTGCCCAAAATGCAGTTCCGAGTACACCTACGAAGATGGCAGCCAACTCGTGTGCCCGGAATGCGCCCACGAGTGGTCGGCTGACGGCGCCAGCGCCGAGGCGGGCGATGACACCAAGGTAATCAAGGACGCAGTGGGCAACACGCTGCAGGACGGCGACACCGTCACGGTCATCAAAGACCTGAAGGTCAAAGGCTCGTCGCTGGTCGTCAAGGTCGGCACCAAGGTCAAAAACATCCGCCTGGTGGACGGCGATCACGACATTGACTGCAAAATCGACGGCATCGGCGCGATGAAGTTGAAATCGGAGTTTGTGAAGAAGGGTTGATCCCGCGAATCCGCTGGCTACCCACGTTGATCGTTCCTCACGCTCCGCGTGGGAGTGCCGCTGATGACGCTCCGCGTCACCGGAATGCGGGAAGGGGCGCGGAGCATCCCCAGCGGCGATACCACGCAGAGCGTGGGAACGATCAATCAAGCTCACTCCCACAATGGATTGTGTGCCGCCTAGATTCTCCGCACGCTAATCCAGACGCCAGTCTCAACTCGGCAAGTTAATCCCGAACGTATTCATCCCATGCTCGCTGCGCACGAACACGGTGCCGCCGTGCATCAGGGCGATGGCTTTTACAATCGCCAGGCCAAGCCCGTGGTTGGCGCCGCTGTTGCTGCGCGAGGCGTCGACGCGGTAGAAGCGCTCGAACAGTTTCGGCAGATGCTCCCCGGCGATCTGCGCGCCGGGATTGGTCACGCCGATGCTGACGTGATCGCCCTCATCGCGAATATCCACATGAATCAACTGCCCCGGCAAGGTGTGCTGCACCGCGTTGTGCAGCAGGTTGATCAGCGCCCGGCGCAAGTGCGCGGTTTCGATGGGCGCGTTGGCATCCCCACGCACTTCAACCTGCACTTGGGCGTCTTCGAGAATGAAATCGAGATAATCCAGGGTCTTCGCCACTTCCTGAGCGAGTGACGCCTGGGTCAGTTGCGTCGCCTTGCTGCCCTGATCGGCGCTGGCCAGAAACAGCATGTCATTGATGATCGAGCGCAGCCGTTCGAGCTCTTCAAGGTTGGATTGCAGCACCTCGAAGTAATGCTCGGCCGATCGCCCTCGAGTCAGCGCCACCTGGGTCTGGCCGATAAGATTGGTCAGCGGCGAGCGCAATTCATGGGCAACGTCGGCGTTGAACGACTCCAGTCGCGAATAGGCCTGCTCGACCCGATCCAGCGTCGAGTTGAACGAGGTCACGAACTGATCCAGCTCCGGCGGCAGATGTGACAACTTCAGGCGCCCGCTCAATCGCGGCGGCGTCAGCTTGCGCGCCTCCAGGGACAGCGCCGTCAGCGGTTTGAGGCCGATGCGCGCCACCCAGTAACCCAGCGCAGAAGCCAGCAGGATGCCGATGCCTGCCAGACTGATCAGCGCGATAAGCAGGGAATGTTGGGTCTGCCAGAAGGTTTCGGTGTCGACCGCTGTCAGAAAACGCAGCGGCGGACGTTGATCTTTCGCCGGGAACTGACTGACCAGCACCTTGAACGGGTAATCATGGCCGCTCAGGTTCAAGTCGCGCATGCCCACCGGGCCCTTGGCGAAGGCGCGGATCTCGGCGTCCGGGTTACCGAATTCATAGGTCGGGTTGTCGCTGACCACCCAGAAGCGCAGGCGTTTGTCTTCCTCGCCGAGCAGCTTGAGTTTGGCGTTGATTTTCGCCCAGTGCTCAGGTGTTCCGTAACGCTGGACGGCCGATTCGAGCACGCTGTAGCGGGCGTCGACTTCGGCTTCCGGTAACAGCCCCAGGCCCTTGTCCACTTGCAGGTAAAGCGCCCAGCCGATCAGCAGAAACACCAGCAGCGCCACGAGGGCGAACATGCCGCTCAGGCGCAGGGCGATGGAGTTAGTCGACACGACGGCTCTCCAGCACGTAACCCATGCCGCGAATGGTGTGCAGCAGTTTTTGCTCGAACGGCCCGTCGAGCTTGGCGCGCAGACGTTTGATCGCGACTTCGACGACGTTGGCATCGCTGTCGAAATTCACGTCCCAGACCATCTCGGCAATCGACGTCTTCGACAGGATTTCTCCCTGGCGCCGGGCCAGTACGCTGAGCAGCGAAAACTCCTTGGCGGTGAGGTCCAGACGCACGCCGGCCCGGGTGGCCTTGCGGCTGATCAGGTCGATCCACAAATCGGCGACGCTGATCTGCACCGGCTCGTGGCCGCCACTGCGCCGGGTCAGGGCTTGCAGCCGCGCCACCAGTTCCAGAAACGAAAAGGGCTTGCCCAGATAATCGTCAGCTCCTTCGCGCAGGCCGCGAATCCGATCGTCAACGTTCTCGCGCGCGGTCAGCATGATCACCGGCGTCTGTTTGCGCGCGCGCAGGGCGCGCAGCACGCCATAGCCGTCCAGGCCCGGCAGCATGACGTCGAGAATGATCACCGCGTATTCGCTTTCCAGCGCCATGTGCAGGCCTTCGATGCCCTCGCGCGCGACGTCGGTGGTGTAACCCTGCTCGGTCAGGCCCCGGTGCAGGTAATCGGCGGTTTTCTCTTCGTCTTCGATAATCAGGACACGCATCGGTCCACGCTCACTTTTTCACTGCTTGCTAATTAGGTGCCTGGTTTCAACCGCTTATTTTTCAGCGACCAGGTCGGCTGCGGCCGGCCTGGCTGAAGTTGTCGAGGCTGGCGCTGCCGAGTCAGCCGTCTGACGCTGGCGATGGAACAGTCGCTCAAGCTGCAGGTAGATCACGGGCGTTGTAAACAGCGTCAGCGCCTGGCTCACCAGCAATCCTCCGACAACGGCAATGCCCAATGGCTGACGCAGTTCAGCGCCGACACCATAACCGAGCATCAACGGCAGCGCGCCGAGCAATGCGGCCAGCGTGGTCATGATGATGGGCCGGAAACGCGTCAGACACGCTTCATAAATGGCGTCGCGCGGGGACATTCCGCGGTTGCGCTGGGCGTCCAGTGCGAAGTCCACCAGCAGAATGCCGTTCTTCTTGACGATGCCGATCAGCAACACGATCCCGATCAGCCCCATGATCGAAAAGTCCTGACCCATCAGCCACAGCAGCAACAGCGCACCGATACCGGCGGAGGGCAGGGTGGAAATGATCGTCAACGGATGGACGAAGCTTTCATAAAGCACGCCAAGAATGATGTACACCGCCACCAGCGCCGCAAGAATCAGCCACGGCTGGTTAGCCAGCGAACTCTGGAACGCCTGGGCCGCGCCCTGAAAGTTGCCGATGATCGAGGCCGGCATGCCGATCTCGTTCTTCGCCTGATCGAGCAGCACCACCGCATCCCCCAGCGCCACGCCGGCCGATAGGTTGAACGACAGGTTGGCGGCCGGGAACATGCCGTCATGGCTGATCGACAACGGGCCCATCTTCGGCGCACCGACTTTGGCGAGCGCCGACAACGGCACCATCTCATTGGTCAGCGGCGAGCGCAGGTAGAAGTAGTTCAGGCTTTCGGCCTTGCCGCGCTGTTGCGGTTCAAGCTCCAGGATGACTTTGTACTGGTTGATGTCGGTCTGGTATTCGTTGATCTGGCGCTGACCAAAAGCGTCGTACAGCGCCTGATCGACGTCCGCCGTGGTCAGGCCGAAGCGCGCGGCGGCGCTGCGGTCGATGTCCAGATGGGTCACGCTGCCGCCCAGCTGCAAGTCATTGGAGAGGTCGCGGAAAGCCGGCAGAGTTTTCAGCTTATCGGTCAGCTTCTGCGTCCAGACATTCAACAGTGCGCCGTCGTTGCTCTTGAGCACGTATTGATACTGCGCGCGGCTCGGACCGGAACTCAGGTTGATGTCCTGACCGGCCCGCAGATACAGGACGATGCCAGGGATTTGCGCCAGTTTCGGTCGGATCCGATCGATGAACTGACTGGCCGTGACATCCCGGTCTTCCCGGTCCTTGAGGGCGATCCATACCCGGCCGTTGGCGATCGTCTGGTTGCTGCCGCTGACGCCCACCGAATGCGAGAACGCCTTGACCGCCGGATCCGCTGCGATGATTTTCGCCAGCTGTTTGTGTTTCTCGATCATGTCCGGGAATGAAATATCCGCCGCCGCCTCACTCGTGCCCAGCACCATGCCGGTGTCCTGAACCGGGAAGAAACCTTTGGGGATCAGCACATAGCCGGCCACCGCCAGCACCAGGGTCAGGCTGAAAATTCCCAGCATCAATCGCTGGTGGGCGAGGGCGAAGCGCACGCCGCGAGCGTACCGCGCGAGCAGTCGTTCACCGAAGCCGGGTTTGGCGTGGGGATCATGTTTGGGCGCGCGCATGAACAGCGCCGCAAGGGTCGGCGCCAGCGTCAGCGACACCACCACCGAAATCAGAATGGTCGACGTCGCGGTCAGCGCGAACTCCTTGAACAGCCTGCCCACCACCCCGCCCATGAACAACAGCGGAATGAACGCGGCAATCAGCGAGAAACTGATCGACACCACGGTAAAGCCGATTTCGCTGGACCCTTTGATTGCCGCGTCGCGCATGCTTTCGCCGGCTTCCAGGTGCCGATGGATGTTCTCCACCACGACAATCGCATCGTCGACGACAAACCCCACCGCCACCACGATGGCCACCAGGGTCAGGTTGTTCAGGCTGAAGCCGAGCACGTACATCAGCGCGAAGCTGGCGACGAGGGACACGCCCAGCACGGCGGTTACGATCAGCGTCGCAGAGAGCTGGCGCAGGAACAGCGCCATGACCGCGATCACCAGCGCGATGGCGATCAGCAGCGTCATTTCAACTTCATGCAACGACGCGCGAATGGTTTTGGTGCGGTCGCTGAGCACCGAAACGTCCACCGACGCCGGAAGCATTTCCTGCAATTTGGGCAATTGGCCGAGCACGCGATCCACCGTCTCGACGATGTTTGCGCCGGGCTGGCGGAACACCACGATGTTCACGCCCTGCTGATCCCCGGACCAGGCCCGCACGTAGGCGTTTTCCGAACCGTTAATGACCCTCGCCACGTCACGCAGATGAACCGGCGCGCCATCTTTGTAGGAAACGATCAGTTGCTCGTAGTCCTTCGCCTGAAACAGTTGGTCGTTGGAGGCGAGGGTGGAAATGCTGTCTTTGCCGTACAGCGCGCCCTTGGCCAGGTTCAGGCTGGTCTGCTGCAGGGATACCCGCAGATCGGCGAGGGTCAGCCCGATCGACGCGAGTTTTTCAGGTGCCGCCTGCACACGGATCGCCGGACGTTGCTGGCCGGTGATGTTGACTTGTCCGACACCGTCGATCTGACTCAACTGACGCGCCAGCAGGGATTCGGTGACGTCGCTGAGTTCGGTGCCGGGCATCAGGTTCGAGCTGACACTGAGGATCAGCACCGGGCTGTCCGCCGGGTTGACCTTGCGCCAGGTCGGCAGTGTCGGCAGGTCCGCAGGCAAGCGTCCGGCCGCCGTATTGATGGCTGCCTGCACTTCCTGCGCGGCGGTGTCGATGCTTTTGTTGAGGGTGAATTGCAGCGTCAGGTTGGTGGAGCCCAGCGCGCTGCTCGACGTCATCTGGGTCATGCCGGGGATGGCGCTGAACTGCACTTCAAGGGGCGTCGCCACCGAAGAAGCCATGGTTTCCGGGCTGGCGCCGGGCAGTTGGGCTGCGACCTGAATCGTCGGAAACTCGGCTTCTGGCAGCGGCGCGACCGGCAGGCGAGGGAAGGCGATGCAGCCGAGCAACACCAGCGCGAAGGTCAGCAAAACCGTGGCGACCGGGTGGTTGACGCACCAGGCGGAAATGGACCCGCGGCTGTTCATTTCGCCGCCCCGGTAGAGTCGGCCAGGGTGTCCACAGGATCACCCTTGACCACCTCGATGTGCGCACCGTTTTTCAGGCGCGACTGACCGTCGCTGACCAGCACGTCATTGGCCTCCACCCCGCTGATGAGCATCAGGTCGCTGTCCTGATACAGCACGTTGACCGGCACCACCTCGGCCGTGTCGCCCTTGACCCGATACACGTAATGCTGGTCGATGCCGCGCTGCACCACTTGCGGCGGGACCTTCAAGGCATTGCGATCAATGGCCGTCTGAATCCGCACGGTCACCAGTTGCCCGGGCCACAGCTTCTCCGCCGCATTGTCGAATATCGCCTTGGCGCGAATGGTGCCGGTGCTGGCCGCCACCTGATTGTCGATCAACAGCAACTTGCCCTGACCCAGCAGCGTGCCGGTCGCGCCTTCGCCGAGGTAAGCGTTCACCGGCGCGGGCGTGCTGGAGGCAATCAGATCATGGAGCGTGGGCAGCATCTGCTGCGGCAGGGAAAACTCCACCGACACCGGGTCAATCTGCGTCACCGAAAACAGCCCGATCGCATCGCTGACCCGCAGGAAGTTACCTTCATCGACATTGCGAATGCCCACACGACCTGTCACGGGGGAGCGTATTTGCGTGTAGGACAGCTGCACCTGCGAGGCATTGATCGACGCCTGATTACCCAGCGCCGTCGCTTTGAGTTGATCGACCAGTGCTTGCTGCTGATCGTACTGCTGCTTTGAAATGCTGTTGTCGACGGTCAGCAACTTGTAGCGCTTGAGGTCGACATTGGCCACGTTCAACTGCGCCTGACTCTGGCCCAACAGCGCTTTAGCCTGCTCGAGTGCGGCGCGGATCGAGCGATCATCGAGGGTTGCCAGCAGATCACCCGCTTTGACCTGTTGCCCTTCCTTCACCAGCACTTTGGTCAGGATGCCGTCCACCTGCGGGCGGATTACCACGCTTTGCAGCGACAGCACCGAGCCGATTCCGGTGACGTAACGCGGCACGTCTTCTTGCATCACGTTGATCACGCGCACCGGCACGGCAACCGGGGCGCTGACCTTTTTCGCCGCGGGGCGGGTCACTGCCCAGACGCCTGTCACCAAGAGCACGACCAACAGGGTCGCGAGCATCACCACTTTGTTCTTCTTCTGCATACAGGGACAGGGCCAACCAGTGAATGAGGGGCGGGTAACCGAGAGCGTTCTTTATAACCCTTTGACCCGGTCAGCAAAATGACTGCTACCTGTCAATATTGTCAGGTGAATAACGGCAGACGATGAACGTGGGTAAAGAAAGAACGCCGCAGGGCGATACCCAAGTAGAAGGCACGAGTTTTGATGAACGAGTTCTACTGTGACGGGGAAGATTCCTACATAAACTTCGTGAGTTCTGAATGCTGGTTCACTGGACCTGGACAGACATTGGTCAGCCGGTTCCTACTCCGGAGTAGTGCGATGAAAAGCCAAAAGGCTGTTTCGCTGTTTTTCTCGATCGCGGTCATCGGCGCAGGTGCCATGACGGTTCCCGCTGCCTGGGCTGCCCAGGGCGCGCTTATGTTTCACGGCAGCGTCGTCAATGCGGCATGCGACGCGCAGGCCTTTAGTGGTCCGTCGACAACCCTCCCTTTTAAAACCCTGCAAGCGGGCAATCATGTCAGCGTGGCGCTGAGTCGCGGTGACGACGCTTGCGGCCAGCACGCTGTGCCCGTGCAGGCCAGTTACGCCGAGCTAACGACAGCCGATGCGGATGCTCACGCAGGCATTGTCACGCTGACTTACCAATAAGCGCTTATTCCCTCACCCGCAACATCTGCTGACCAACCCGGCTCAATCGAGCCGGGTTTTTTGTGGGTGAACGTTTTGCAGGCGCTCTTTTGCTTCCACGCAATCCGGCGTGCAGTGCAAACGTTCGCCCCGGCTTTTCTGAGGGCTTATAGCCGGAAGCCCCAGTCTACGGGCCCTGTGACATTAAAGCGTCACCTCCTACCGAAAGGTCTTACACGCCCCACTGTCTTTTCAATCCACAGGATGTAGAACGCCTGACAGCCGACTCTGGAAGCGCTGCTTATAGTTCGTCTCGTCCTTTTGGGCACACACGAATCGACACAAGGAACGTCGTTATATGAAAAAGCTTTCTCTTACCCTGGCTATCGTGGCCGCAATGGGGCTTGGCATTTCCGGGACCGCGAATGCTGCGAACAACGGCAAACTTGTTTTCACCGGCACCCTGACCAACATCACGTGTGACATCGGCGCCGGAAGTGGCGCAAGCCCTGGCAACAATCCAGGCGAGATCAAGGTTGACCTGGGCAACGTCTCGTTTTCCGACATCGGTCGCTTCGCCGACAACAAACTCGAAACCGCTTCGCCCATCCAGCTGTTGGTCAATTGCACCGGCGGCGCCGATCAATACAACACCGTGAACATGCGCTTCGTCGCTCGTCAGGGCAGTGGTCTGGACAACCTCGATCAGAAACTGCTGCGGGCTACCGGAGCGGCGGACGGCGTGGGCATCGGCCTGCTCAATGCGTCCAACCAGCTGATGGACCTGAGCGGCAACGAAACCATCGACACGCCGCTGGTCAAGGACGGCGCCGATGGCGCGACCGCCGAGATCAACTTCGGCGCCGTTTATGTCCTCAACGGCGCGCCGACCAACCCGGGTAATGCCGACGGCTTCCTGCCGTTCGTGATGGATTACCAGTGATGTAGCGGGCGGGCGGGCAATGGCTCGCTCGCCTACCTCGCTTCCACCTCAACGCCCAGGACGGTCTCACCATGCTTCCTGATTTTATTCGCTGCTCCGCCCTGTGGCTGGGGTTGCTTCTGGCTGCCCCGGCGCAGGCGGGCATCGTGCTGAACACCACGCGTGTCATTTATCAGGCCCAGGACAAGGAGGTCAGCTTCGTCGTGAACAACAGCGGTACGGCAGACATCCTTGCCCAGTCCTGGCTCGAAGCGGATGCCCACTTCACTGCCGAGAACCTGCCATTTGTCATCACCCCGCCACTGGCACGAATGGCGGGCAGTGCCCGGCAAATGATTCGGGTGATCTACGCCGGCGAAGGTTTGCCCGACGACCGTGAGTCCGTGTTCTGGCTCAACGTCCAGGAAATCCCGCAGTCGGCGAAGGACAACCAGCTGCAGATCGCGATCCGGCAGCGCATCAAGCTCTTCTACCGGCCCGCCGCGTTGAGTGGCGATCCGCTCGACGCAGCAAAAAGCCTGCAATGGCGAGTGAAGGACGGCCAGTTGGAGGTCAGCAATCCGACGCCGTATCACGTGTCGATGATCCAGATCGACGCCCGACAGCAGGGCAAGACAGTGCTCACCGCCGACAGCCGAATGGTCGCGCCCAGGCAGACCGTTCAATTGCCCCTCAAGCAACTGGGCAGCGGTCACGCGGTGGACCTGCGGTTCATCAGCATCAACGATTTCGGCGCCCAGGAGCCGTACACCGCGCAGGTGTCCGGGGGGCAGACGATTCAAGCCGCCAGAAGCGTCGCCGGGACAGAGTAGCCACGCAGTAGCCAGTCGGATTTTCCCAAGTCTTTCTTCAGTCGCAGTCATGCGGCTCCAGCCCCTTGCGCCTGCCAAATCTGCTTTGCCAGCGCGCCGGAATTGAGAACACGAGTGAAACCCGCTAATGGAACCCCGAGATCACCACAAGGGATATGCACGGATTGCAGCCTGCTCTTCAGGCATCGACCGCAGACATCAGGCGCATTCGCTGCTGCGCATCAGCCCGTTGGCGAGGCTCATTGTTGCGTCCGCAGGATTGGCGCTGGCGTCGTCTGCGGTGGCCATGACCCATCAGAGCACCGACGCGGCCGATGTGAAATTCAACACCTCGTTTATCCAGGGCACCAATCAGCCCGCCGATCTCGCGACATTTTTGCACGGCAACAGCGTAGTCCCCGGGAGCTACCGGGCGGACGTCTATGTCAATCGTGTGCTGAGCGGGCGGCGTGACATCAACTTCGTCGCCAACCCTGCGAAAGGCACCGTCGAGGCCTGCCTTACGCTGGACATGCTCCGCGAGTTCGGCATGAACCCGGAGGCAGTGCAAGCCGGCGATGCTTCGCCGACGGAATGTTTCGATCTGCCGGCGCGGGTCGAGTTTGCCCGCGTCGACTACCAGCCTGCGAGCCTGCGCCTGAACATCAGCATCCCTCAGGCGATGATGTCCAGCAGCGCTCGCGGGTATGTGCCACCCGAGTTATGGGACGAGGGCGAGACGGTCGGTTTCGTCAATTACAACTTCAGCGGCGCGCGCCGTACCCGCAGCGGCCAAGGTCGATCTCAAGCGCAGGATCAGTATTACCTGAGCATGCGCAACGGTGTGAACCTCGGTGCCTGGCGCCTGCGCAACGAATCCTCGCTGACCTTTGGCAATGATCAGCCGTATCGCTTTCGCAGCAATCGGACGTTCATGCAGCGTGACATCACTGCGTTGAAAAGCCAGCTTACCCTGGGCGAGACCTTTACCGATTCGCAAGTCTTCGACAGCGTTCGATTCCTCGGCGCCATGGTGATGTCCGACGAGGGCATGCTGCCCGACAGCGAGCGGATATTCGCGCCGGTCATCCGCGGCATTGCCGACACCAACGCCTTGGTGGAAGTGCGTCAGAACGGTTTCATGCTGTACAGCGGCAACGTCTCGCCGGGGCCGTTCGAAATCACCGACATCTATCCCAGCGGGTCGAACGGCGACCTGGAAGTGACGGTCGTCGAAGCCGACGGCAGCAAGCGCGTATTCGTCCAGGCCTATGCGTCGCTGCCCATCATGGTGCCCAAAGGCGCGCTGCGGTACAGCCTCGCCGCCGGCCAATACGACAGCAACACGGAGGACGGTCTTTCTCCCGGCTTTACCTCCGGCACCTTGGTGTATGGCCTGACCGAGCGGGTGACGGCAGCGGGCGGCGTGCAAATCGCAGAGGACTATCAGGCGAGCAACATCGGTGCCGGGATCAATACCGGACTGGGCGCGGTGTCGCTGGACGTGACCCAGTCCCTTAGCCGCCAGCGTGAGCAACGTTACAGCGGACAGAGCCTGCGCGTTCGCTACGCCAATACGCTGGACCTGACCCAGACCACGCTCGCCGTGGCCGGCTATCGCTATTCAACGGATCAATACCTGACGTTCGACGACCATGTCGATGCGTTGCAAGCGCGTGACGGATCAGCCAGCGGGCGTGCCAAAGATCGCCTCGAAATCAGCCTGACCCAGTCGCTGCCGGAGCAGTCTGCGTCGCTAAGCTTTACCGGATCCGAGCAACGTTACTGGGACCGGGGCAGCAAAACGCGCCAGCTTTTTCTGTCGTGGAACTCGGCATGGCGCAGCCTCAGCTACAGCGTGTCGCTCGAGCGCAACCAGACTTTCGAGCGCAGCGGAGATAATCAGTCGGACAACCGCATCGCGCTGACAGTAAGCCTGCCGCTGGGGAGCGATTCCGGCTCCTCGCGGGTGTTCGGAAATGCCGTTCGCGACAGCTCCGGCGCATCCAGCGTGCAGTCGGGCCTGAATGGTCAGATATTCGACGACCGCAACAGCTTCTACTCAGTACAGGCGGGGCATGACAGCAACACCGGTTCATCAGGGTTCGGCAAGCTCAGCACCACAACGGCTTATGGACGTTTCGATGCCGGGTACGGGCAGGGCAGCGATTACCAGGCGCTGAGCATGGGCGCGTCGGGTTCGGTGGTCGCTCATGCCGGCGGCGTCAATTTCGGCCAGCCCTTGGGTGAGACCTTCGCGCTGGTTCAGGTGAAAGGCGTCGGCGGTGCGCGATTGAGCAACTTCAGTAACGTCGAAACCGCCGACAACGGCTACGCGATCCTGCCTTATGCCCAGCCCTATCGAACCAACTGGGTGAACCTCGACACTCGCCAGCTGGGTGCCAATATCGAACTGGAAAATGCGGTGGATCAAGTCGTGCCCCGGCGCGGCGCGGCGCCCCTGCTCAGCTTTCGCACGGCCATCGGTCGGCGTGTGCAATTCGAACTGGTGCGCGCCGATGGCAGCCGCTTGCCCATGGGCGCCGCGGTGGAAGACGAGCAGGGCAAGCCGCTGGCAACCGTTGATCCCAGCGGCCGGGCGCTGGTGCTGAGCGAGCGGGACAGCGGCGAGCTTGTCGTCAAATGGACCGATCAGCAGTGCCGCGCATCCTTCGCGCTGCCACCCAAAGAAGCCCACCGCAGCTACGATCGGCTGAAGGTGCAATGCCAATGAAACAGGTCTATCTGGCAGGAGTGTTGTTGGCCGTGATCAGCGGCATGGCCCAAGGCGCGGTGTCGCTGTCAGGCACACGGTTGATCTTCGACGGTCGCTACAACGAGGCGACGATCGAGGTCAGCAACCGCAGCGATGCCGAGGCCCTGATTCAGGCCTGGCTTGATGCGCCGCGCCGGGATGATCAACCAGGCGATGGTCGCGCCGCTGATCTGCCGTTTGCGTTGACCCCGCACCTGGTGCGCCTGCCGGCCAAGGGCAAGCAGACCCTGCGCCTGCTCTATGAAGGCGTCGGCATGCCCCGGGACCGGGAGTCGATGCTGCATCTGTATGTGCTGGAAATCCCCCGGCGCAGCACGGCGGCTCAGCAGTTGAGCATCGCCATTCGCCAGCGCATCAACGTGTTCTATCGCCCGGCGGGGCTGCCCGGCGATCCGGCGGAGGCGGCGCAAACGCTGCTTTGGCAGCGCGCTCCATCGGCTGACGCCACGCTGACCGTGCGCAACCCGACGCCGTATCACGTCTCGCTGCAGAACCTGCGCATTAATGGAATCGAGGTCGCAGACCACCGGTTGCTGGCGCCTTTTTCGGACGCATCACTCGCGCTGCCTGTTCTCGGCCCGGAGGGCACAGTGCCTGACACCCTGAGCTTCAAGGCCATGACCGATTACGGCGGACAGCGCGACTACTGCGCGCCGTTCCAGGACGCGCAGCCGTTCAATGTGCCGCTGCACACGTCGGATTCACACTCACTCATAGGGAAATGCTGACATGAAGACACCCATCATCCGAGGGTGGCTGACGCTGCCGATCACGTTGCTGATGACGCTATTGATGCCTGGCCTCGCAATGGCGCTGACCTGCAAGACCCAGGGCGCCGGTGATTCGGTGGTGCGCGCGGACTTGAGCAGCACCGTCGCCATTCCCGCGAATCTGCCCGATGGCACCGCAGTCTGGCGTTCGGAGCGACTGAACCTTGCCGTCGAATGCGCGAGGGACGAACCGGGCGGCCCCGAGGATGTAGTCATTGATCTGAACCCTGACAACCTGCAGATCGGACAGGGGATTCGCGCCGGGCTCACGGTGAGCGGCGTTGATTTCGTGCAAACCAGCGGGCGAATTCCCACGCGTCAGCAAGCCCCTGCCTGCACGGACGCACGCTCGGTCTGCCCGAGCGTTACGTTCAACCTGCCGTTTTCGGTGTTCATTCAGAAGTACGGACCGACCCCGCCGTCCGGCGTCGCCAGTGGTCTGCACGACTATCGTATGTTTCAGCTCGACGGCAGCAGCGGGCAGAGTCCGGCGTCTGACCCCACGCTCAGCTACGTCATCAACAACCTTGAGGGGCTGCGCTTCGTCGCCTGCGACGCTGAATTGCGGGTCATGCCCGAGACCGTGGATTTCGGCGACGTGGCCATCCGCAACGTACGGGTGGGAGAAGTCGCCACCTTTCAGCGCTTTGCCCTGGCCACGAGCCGCACGTGCGAATCGCCGTTCAGTCTCAATGCGCGCATCACGCCGGTGTCCGGGATCCTCAAGGGTGACGTACTGGTGCCGGCCAACAACAACAGCATCGGCGTTCGCATTGCCCGTGCCCGCGACGGCTCGCCCGTGCCGTTCCACGAACCCTTCCACCTGACCGATCTGCTGGAGGGCAATTACTCGGAGACAGCGGACTTCAACGCCGAGCTGCTGTGGCAAACCAGCACGCCGACCGCCGGCCCGTTTTCGGCGGAAGTGATGGTGGATCTGTTCTACAAATAGGCGCGCGCAGTCGGTCTGTTGGCAGAAGCGATCCGCCGGCGATTCAGGTATGCTGCGCGGCCCTCGGGCGCCGCCCGTATTCCTCGACCGTCTGCCCTTCCGGAGCTTTCATGACCACCCCGAACACACGCCCGCTCCTGATGCTCGTGAATCGCACGCTTCGGTCGACGCCAACGCTGCGGCGGCGGATACAAAACCTGCGATTCCGGCGTTCAGCTTCCCGTTCAAATCGGGCGAGCTGTTGCAGGCGAAGAAGGATCAGCAGCACTACAAAGGCCCGGGCAAATCGAACCACGACAAGCGTCCTGGCGCTGCGCCTTCTGGCACGCGTCGGTCGATGGGCAAGCGCTGATCACAGTTTCGCTGGCGTGCACGCTGCAGAGTTGATCCTCCGCCCGCCGTGCTCATGCTTGCTTGCGAAAACTGTCCCGGTACTGAGTCGGCGTCACCCCCAGACGCTGACTGAAGATCAGCCGCATCCGCGCGGCGCTGCCAAATCCGCAGTGATACGCCACCGCCTTGATCGCCATTTTGCTGCCTTCCAGCAAGTGGCGGGCGGCGTCGATGCGCGCGCGTTGCACGAACTCCGCTGGCGTGACTTTGGCGTCGCGGGCAAACACCCGGGCGAACGTGCGCGGACTCATCGCCACCACGTCGGCCAGTCGCTCCACTGAAAACGGTTCGCCGATATGCTCCATCACGTAGCGCTGCACCTTGGCCACGGGGGAATCGTCATCTGCCGACGCCGCAAGGTACGGGCTGAACTGCGACTGCCCGCCCTGACGCTGGGCCACCACCAGCAGACGCTTAGCCACCGCCAGGGAAATCGCCGGGCCATGATCCTCCGCCACCAAGGCCAGCGCCATGTCGATGCCTGCCGTGACCCCGGCTGATGTCATCAGCGCACCGTCACGAACATAGATGCGGTCTGGCTCGACCCTGGCCTGCGGGAACTGGTCGGCGAGTTGCTGAGCGTGGCTCCAGTGGGTGGCGGCCCGCTTGCCATCCAGCAATCCGGCGTGCCCGAGGATGAACGCCCCGGTGCAGATCGAGCCGTAGCGTCGCAAGTGGGGCACGGCTTGCAGCAGCCACCGGGTGATAGCCGGCATTTCATCGCCATCCGGCAGCGAAGGGCCGCCCGGAATCAAGAGGATGTCGACCGGCTTCGGCGCGTCCGCCAGGGAATACTCAGCACCCAGCGGCATGCCGTTGGACGCAATGATCGGGTAGGGCGCCGTGCCGATGGTGATGATGTCGTAGCCATCACCCTCGGGAAGGAAACGATTGGCTTCGGCGAAGACGTCGAGTGGGCCGGCCACATCCAGGGACTGCACGTTGGGAAACAGCACGATCGCGACGCGCTTCATGCGGGCACGCTCCAGACGCAAGGGGGTGTCCGGAGGCGACCGTTGCTGTGGGATTTATCCCGCCCAATCGGCTCAAGTCGCGAACGGTCCGAGCGCAAGTCGCCTTACTTCTTCGGCAACGTGGTGACGTTATCCCACTCGGTAATCAGCGCTTTCTTGTTCTTGCGGTCGTAGAGGCAAAGCTCGGTGCCGGTCTTGTTCTTCATGAATGCCTGTTTGTACTGGCCCTTGATCAACAGCGCGTTGAAGCCGACGCTGTCATCGAACGCCGCATCGGCGCCGGCAGGTTTGGCGTTTTTCAGGGAGCTGGCGCTGACACAACTGTCGACCAGGGTTTTGTTGAAAGCGGCCCAGGCGTCCGGGCTGGAGGCATGGGCCTGGCCAGCAGCGCAGGCGGTTAGAACGAGCAACAACGCGGTGTGCATCTTCATGGGTGGGGCTCTCCATGGCGTGAGGGAGGAACGCGTCTCGGCGTAGATTCAGCGCGGTTCGAGTTCGTGGCGCTGAATATATTGCATACCGGCGCGCTCATACAGCCGGCGTGCGCCCAGATTGCTTTCCATCACCTTGAGATCGACGTGGCCTTCGCCCCGCTGGCGGAAGGCCGCGAACGCCTGATTCAGCAACGCCAGACCCAAGCCTTGGCGGAGGGCGCGCGGGTGAACCACCAGATTGCGAATGAATGCACTGGTCCAGCACTGCGCAACGGCCACCACGCCCTGAGCGTCCTCCAGAACCAAACACAGCGCCTGATCAAACTCGGGATCCGTCTCGAAGGCGCCCAGCCAGGTGGCATAGTCCGCCACCCGACCGCCGCCGTGCTCGCGACCCAGCATCAGCAACTGGTGTACCGCCGGGGCGTTCTGAACAGTGAATACAACGGGACGCACGGCAGCGGGCCAGTCCGGATCATCGAGGGCCGGGCCGAGGTCACGACGCATCAACCAGTAATGCGCGGTGGAGGCGTCGCCTGCGGTCGGTCTCAGATTCCCTGAGCTTCGACCGTGCGGGCGGCTTCGATCAAGCATCGTGTCAGCTCAGGCGAGGAGAACTTGGTCAGAACAGCGTTGGCGCCGGCAGCATTGGCTTTCTCGGCGTTCATCGCACTGTCCAGTGAAGTGTGCAACAGCACGTACAGCTCCTGGAAGTCCGGCGTTTCCCGAAGCGTGCGGGTGAGCGCGTAGCCGTCCATCTCCGACATCTCGATGTCGGACACCACCACGTTGATCTGCTGCGCGGTGCCTTGCAAATCGAGTAACTGATCGATGGCTTCCCGCGCACTGCGGGCGGTGTGGCATTCGATGCCCAGATTGCGCAGGGTGATCACCGACTGTTGCAGCGCCACCTGACTGTCATCGACCACCAGAATGCGCGCCTTGGCCAGCACTGCGGCGTCCTCGGCACTCAGCTCGGCGCGTTCGGCGACGATCCGCGGTGGTGCGATGCCGTGAATGACCTTCTCGATGTCCAGCACCTGAACCAGCGTCCCGTCGACCTGCGTCACACCGGTGATGAACGACTTGTTGCCGGAGCCAAAGGGCGGCGGACGAATGTCAGTGGTCAGGCAGTGAACGATCTTGCTGACTGCCTGCACGTGCAGCCCCTGTTTGGAGCGGCTGACATCGGTGACGATCAGGCAGCCGCCGTCCGGGTCCACCAACGGACGCTCGCCAATGGCACGACTCAGGTCAATCACCGACAGCGGGTTGCCACGCAAGGTGGCGACACCCTTCACGTGTGGGTGGGATTCCGGCAGACGCGTGAGGGGAGGGCAGGGGATGATTTCACTGACCTTGAGCAGGTTGATCGCCATCAGCTTTCCGCTGCGTAACGTGAACAGCAGAAGCGAGAGTGAATCTGCGCGGACGTTCTTGGACATATAAACCTTCTGTGATGCGTTGCCTGGCCGCGTGGAATCGGCCAACAGCTTTCGATGACGGTTTATCGACCTGCCGAAGTCAGGCTTTAACCCTTTCGATTTTTCCCGGCCGGCTGGTGACTCAGCATCGCAGTCAAATTGACTGTGGGAAGGTCATTTTGACGTGCGATTTCATCGGGTCATATTGACTTTGCTTCGGCTAAGCCCTTGATTTAATAGGTTGGAGTGACTGGCACGATTCCTGAAGTATCGAGGTAACGCTTGCTCATTACTTCTCAGGAGTTTTCTATGTTGTCTGCATCGGATCGTGCAATCGTTAAATCCACAGTGCCACTGCTGGAAAGCGGCGGAGAGGCGCTGATTACCTATTTCTACAAGCTGCTGCTCGACAGATACCCGCAGGTGCAACCTCTCTTCAACAAGGCTCACCAGGCCAGTGGTGACCAGCCCCGCGCGCTGGCGAACGGGGTGTTGATGTACGCGCGGCACATCGATCAGCTGGATCAACTGGGCGATCTGGTCGCCAAAATCATCAACAAGCACGTGGCACTGCAGATCCTTCCCGAGCACTATCCGCTCGTTGGCGAGTGCCTGCTGGAGTCCATTAGCAAGGTGCTGGGGGAGGAGATCGCAACGCCAGACGTGATTACCGCGTGGGGCAACGCCTACGGGCAACTAGCCAACATTCTGATGGGGGCTGAAGAAGCCATCTACCAAGAGAAAGCCCAGGCGGAGGGCGGCTGGCGTGGCGAGCGTGAATTCAAGGTGGTCGCCAAAACGCCGGAGAGCGCGGAAATCACCTCGTTCTACTTTGCGCCGGCAGACGGCCAGCCGATCCTGCCATTCACCGCCGGCCAGTACATCGGCATTCAGTTGTACGTGGACGGCGAGGAGATCCGCCGCAATTACTCGCTGTCGGCGCTGGCCGGAAACAATCAGTACCGGATTAGCGTCAAGCGCGAGCCTGACGGGGTCGCCTCCAACTACCTGCACGATCAGTTGCAGGTCGGCGACAGCATCAATCTGTATCCGCCATCGGGAGAATTCACGCTGACTTACAGCGACAAACCGCTGGTGCTCATCAGCGGTGGCGTCGGCATCACGCCAACCCTGACCATGCTTGAAGCGGCGTTGCCGACCCAGCGGCCGATCACCTTCATTCACTGTGCGCGCAACGGCTCGGTTCACGCGTTTCGCGACTGGATCGAAAGCCTGGCGAGCCAGCATCCTCAGCTCAAGCGTTTCTATTGCTACTCCGAAGACGACGGCGTCAGCCCGGCGGCCCATGGGATGGGTCTGCTGGATCAGACGCGCCTGGAGCAATGGTTGCCGGAGAATCGCGACGTTGACGCCTACTTCTTGGGTCCGAAAGGCTTCATGGCGGCGATGAAGCGTCAGTTGAAGGCGGCGGGCGTGCCCGATGCACAGGCGCGTTACGAATTCTTCGGTCCTGCGTCAGCGCTGGAATAATCGCTGCGACAATTAGACGCATCCTACATATATATAGAAGGGCTTCTCGCGGCGCTCCGGCCCTGCGACAAAAAGCCGCACTCTTCTATATATAAGTGGGAAACGGGAGAGGTCACGATACCGTTTGAATTGGAATGTTAACGCTCGGCTAATGCGGACGTGTTCACCATTGCGCGGGTTGCGGCGGTGGACCGGGAGGCGTTGGCGTTCTGTCCCGAATGGCACTACGTGAACCGGGTGTCACGAGGGTGATAGAATCGCCGCCCTTGCGGGGCGTCCGGGCCGCAACACTCCACATCCGTCGATCCGGATGACTCCAATTCAAAGGGAATGTGCATGACTGAAGAGATGTTATACCTGCGGCGTGAAAAGCAGTTCTTGGTGTTGCTGGGAATCATCTGCCTGGCGTTGATCGGCGGCGCCTTGTACATGCAGGTGGTGCTGGGTGAAGCGCCTTGCCCGCTGTGCATCCTGCAGCGGTATGCGCTGTTGTTCATCGCGGTGTTTGCGTTCATCGGCGCAGCAATGCCGGGCCGTCTGAGCCTGACCATCTGTGAAGCGCTGGTGATGTTGAGCGCAGTGGGCGGGCTCGTTGCGGCGGGGCGTCATGTGTATATCCAGACCCACCCGACCGAGAGCTGCGGCATTGACGTGCTCCAGCCGATCGTCGACGGCCTGCCCCTGGCGTCCCTATTTCCGCTAGGCTTTCAGGTAGGTGGTTTCTGCGAGACGCCATATCCGCCAGTTCTCGGTATGTCGTTGGCACAATGGGCACTGGTAGCGTTTGTACTGACCGTCGTGCTTGTTCCAGCGGGAATTATTCGTAACCGGATGAAAGCACGCTGATTACAAAGTGTTGCGTAACAAAGCCCCGGAGATCCTTCAATAGAACCGGGGCTTTGCGCCTTTTCAAGGTGCGACATAACACCGCATTTTTACCAATTACGAAATTAACTGTTGCGCAGAAACTTATAGTCAATAAAACTTTACGTATCTACAATCGCCCCCAATTCACGCCCCCCCTCATTTGCGGGACGGTGTAAATCGAGGTTATGGAGCGTCTTTTCGCTCTAGTAGACGCGGTTCGAATGGCCTCCTGAGTCACGTTCTGAATGTCTGCGCCAAGGGATCGGGTCCGCATTAGCGGGTGCCACCATTCGAATAAGAAACCAACGATCAACCCGGATTTGTTGTGAGGCCCCTATGCTTCCTGACAGGCCCCTTTTCAATCCAAGCATTTGCCAGCACCTGGCAGGGTGAAGTGTTGGCGGTCGAAACCCAACTGCGATGCGAAAGCTGCTTTTAGAGGTCGTGAGATGAGTAAAAAAAGGTACCCCAGGTTTTTTGGCTTCTTGGCCCTTTTCAGCATGCTCCTGCTCAGCGGGTGCGATTACACCCTGCTGGATCCCAAAGGGCATGTCGGTGTTCAAGAACGTGACCTGATCATCACTGCTACCTTGCTGATGCTGCTGGTGGTGGTGCCGGTCATTTTCATGACCATCATCTTCGCCTGGAAGTATCGCGCTACGAACAAGAGCGCGACGTACACGCCCGACTGGGCGCATTCGACCCGTATTGAACTGGTGGTCTGGCTGGTTCCATTGGCCATCATCATCGTGCTCGGCTATGTGACCTACAAGTCGACCCACGCGCTTGATCCCTACCGCCCGCTCGAGTCGGACGTCAAGCCGCTGACCATTGAAGTGGTCGCGCTGGACTGGAAATGGCTGTTCATCTATCCGGAACAGGGCATCGCCACCGTCAACAAGATCGTGTTCCCGGCCAACACGCCGATCAATTTCCGCATCACGTCCGATTCGGTCATGAACTCGTTCTTCATCCCTGCACTGGGCGGCCAGATCTACGCAATGGCCGGCATGCAGACCAAGCTGCACCTGATCGCAAATGAAAACGGCGAGTTCGATGGTATCTCCGCCAACTACAGCGGCGCAGGTTTCACCGGCATGAAGTTCAAGGCGACTGCTACCTCACAGGCTGATTTCGACACCTGGGTTGCCGACGTCAAGAATTCACCGAAACAACTGGCAACGGCCGAATACGCCGCGCTGGCCAAGCCTAGCGAACGTAACCCCGTTGAACTCTACTCCTCGGTCACTCCGAACCTGTTCCAGATCATCATCGACAAGTATGAAGGTATGAAGCCGGGCAAGATTGTCCATGAGAAGAAAGAAGTAGCAGGTACGGAAGGGATGGACATGGGTAAGAATTCAGCTGCTCAGGCAGAGGAGTAAACAATGTTTGGTAAATTAAGTCTGGACGCGATTCCGTTCCACGAGCCGATAGTCATGATCACGGTCGCCATGATCGCGATCGGTGGTGTGGCGCTGGTGGGCCTGATCACGTACTTCAAGAAGTGGACTTACCTCTACACCGAGTGGCTGACGTCCGTCGACCACAAGAAAATCGGTGTCATGTACATCATCATTGCAATGGTCATGCTGCTGCGCGGCTTTGCCGATGCCGTGCTGATGCGTTCGCAATTGGCCATGGCCACTGAAGGCTCACCCGGCTACCTGCCGCCTGAGCACTATGACCAGATCTTCACCGCTCACGGTGTGATCATGATCATCTTCATGGCAATGCCGTTCTTCACTGGCCTGATGAACATTGTCGTGCCTCTGCAGATTGGCGCTCGTGACGTTGCCTTCCCGTTCCTGAACTCCTTGAGCCTGTATCTGCTGCTCTCCGGCGTGATTCTGGTCAACGTGTCTCTGGGCGTCGGCGAGTTCGCACGTACCGGCTGGGTTGCCTATCCACCGCTGTCGGAACTGGGTTATAGCCCGGGCGTGGGTGTGGATTACTACATCTGGGCACTGCAGCTGTCAGGACTGGGGACAACGCTAACCGGGGTCAACTTCCTGGTCACCGTGCTGAAGATGCGTACCCCTGGCATGAAACTGATGGACATGCCGATCTTCACCTGGACCTGCACCTGGGCCAACGTCCTGATCGTGGCTTCGTTCCCGATCCTGACCGGCACCCTGGCGTTCCTGACCCTCGATCGTTACCTGGACTTCCACATCTTCACGAACGAGTTGGGTGGTAACCCGATGATGTACGTGAACCTGTTCTGGGCGTGGGGTCACCCTGAGGTTTACATCCTGATTCTGCCGGCGTTCGGGGTCTTCTCCGAAGTCATCTCGACGTTCACTGGCAAACGACTGTTCGGCCATCACTCGATGATCTACGCCTCTGGTGCGATCTCGATTCTCGGCTTCATGGTCTGGCTGCACCACTTCTTCACCATGGGTTCGGGTGCAAGCGTCAACGCCTTCTTCGGTCTGGCGACGATGCTGATTTCCATCCCGACGGGTGTGAAGCTGTTCAACTGGCTGTTTACGATCTACCAGGGACGTCTGCGCTTCACCGCGCCAGTCATGTGGACCCTGGGCTTCATGGTGACCTTCTCCATCGGTGGTATGACCGGCGTACTGCTGGCTATCCCGGGTGCCGACTTCGTTCTGCACAACAGCCTGTTCGTGATCGCGCACTTCCATAACGTGATCATCGGTGGCGCTGTGTTCGGTTACATCGCCGGCTTCGCGTTCTGGTTCCCTAAAGCGTTCGGCTTCAAGCTGAACGAGAAGTGGGGCAAGGCAGCGTTCTGGTTCTGGATCTCGGGCTTCTACGTCGCCTTCATGCCGCTGTACGCACTGGGCTTCATGGGCATGACCCGTCGTCTGAACACCACTGACAACCCGGACTGGACGCCGTACCTGCACGTCGCGTTCGTCGGTGCTTTGCTGATCGCTATCGGTATCGCCTGTCAGTTGATCCAGATCTTCGTGAGTATCCGTGACCGCGAGCAGAACCGCGATCTGACCGGTGACCCATGGAATGGCCACACCCTGGAATGGTCCACCTCGTCGCCACCGCCTTTCTACAACTTTGCAGAAATGCCGAAAGCCAACGAGATTGATCCGTTCTATGCCGCCAAGCGTGATGGCGAGGCGTACAAGGTTCCGGCCAAGTACTCCGATATCCACATGCCGAACAACACGGCAACGGGCATGATCATGGGCGGTCTGCTGACCGTGTTCGGTTTCGCGATGATCTGGCACATCTTCTGGCTGGCTGCCGTCAGCTTGATCGGTACCATCGTGTACTTCGTGATTCACGCGGCACGTGACGATCAGGGCTACATGGTTCCTGCATCCGAAGTGGCACGCATCGAAGGCGAACAGCACGCGATCCTGGCCCGGGTCCGCAACGACCAGACAAACACTCCTGTCAACAAGCTGGAGCAGGCATAAACAATGTCGAACTTAGTATTTGATGGTGCGAAGGGTCACGACCACGGTCATGACCACGAGCACGACCATGGTCACCATGACGCCGGCGAGATGAAAATCTACGGCTTCTGGATCTACCTGATGACCGACTGCATTCTGTTTGCGTCGATCTTCGCCATTTACGCGGTACTGGTTAATAACGTTGCGGGTGGTCCTGCGGGCCACGACATCTTCGAACTGCCTTACGTGCTTGGCGAAACCGCCTGCCTGTTGCTCAGCTCGATCACCTACGGCTTCGCCATGCTGGCGATGCACAAGGGCAACAAGTCGGGCGTTCTGGGTTGGTTGTTCGTGACCTTCCTGTTCGGCCTGGGCTTCATCGGCATGGAGATCAACGAGTTCCACCTGCTGATCTCCGAAGGTTACGGTCCTAACCGCAGCGGCTTCCTGTCGGCGTTCTTCACGCTGGTCGGCACCCACGGTCTGCACGTGACCAGCGGCCTGATCTGGATGGCGATCATGATGTATCAGGTCTCCAAGCACGGTCTGACCGGGACCAACCAGACTCGCCTGAGCATGCTCAGCCTGTTCTGGCACTTCCTGGACGTTGTCTGGATCTGCGTGTTTACCGTTGTCTATCTGATGGGGACCATTTAAATGGCGAATTCACATCAATCCCATGACGATGCCGGCCACGGCAGCTTCAAGTCCTACATGGTCGGTTTCGTACTGTCGATCATCCTGACCGCGATTCCCTTCGGTCTGGTGATGTTCCCGACGATTTCGAAAGTGGCCACTCTGTGGGTCGTTCTGATCTTCGCAGTCGTGCAGGTTCTGGTTCACCTGGTGTACTTCCTGCACCTTGACCGATCCGCAGCACAGCGCAACAACGTCATCGCGTTTGCCTTCGCTGGCCTTGTGATCGTGCTGCTCGTTGGCTTGAGCACCTGGATCATGTTCAGCATTCACACCGCCATGATGGCGAAGTGAGGAAAACCTGATGTCACTGAAGCACTTTATCCAAATCACCAAACCGGGGATCATTTTCGGTAACGTGCTTTCGGTGGCAGGTGGCTTTTTTCTGGCGTCCAAGGGACATGTCGACATCGGCCTGTTCCTGGCAGCGGTGATCGGGACTTCACTGGTGGTGGCTTCTGGCTGCGTATTCAACAACTGCATCGATCGCGATATCGATGTGAAGATGGAGCGCACCAAGAATCGGGTGCTGGTGCAAGGGTTGGTGTCAGTGAAACTGGCGCTGATCTACGCCACCGTGCTGGGCATTGTCGGCGTCGGTCTGCTGTACACCAAGGCCAACGCACTGGCGGCGCTGTTTGCCGTGATCGGCTTCGTGATCTACGTCGGCTTCTACAGCCTGTACCTGAAGCGCAGGTCGGTTCATGGCACGTTGGTGGGCAGCCTGTCGGGCGCGATGCCACCGGTGATTGGTTACGTCGCAGTCAGCAACACCTTCGACCTCGCGGCGTTGACCTTGCTGGTGATGTTCAGCCTGTGGCAGATGCCTCACTCGTACGCCATCGCGATTTTCCGCTTCAACGACTATAGGGCTGCCTCGATTCCGGTCTTGCCGGTAAAACGCGGTATCCGGGTCGCCAAGCGGCACATCCTGATCTACATCCTGGCTTTCCTGCTCGCGACCTTGATGCTGACGTTCGGCGGCTACGCCGGGCTCAACTACCTGGCCGTGGCAGCGGCGATGGGCATGTACTGGTTGTACATGGCCTGGACCGGCTACAAAGCCAAAGACGACACCGTTTGGGCACGCAAGCTGTTCGTGTTCTCCATCTTCACGATCACAGCCTTGAGCGTGGCGATGTCGCTGGATTTTCAGGTAACTAAGGAGCTGTTGGTGACATACGCAGCGCCTTAGTCGCTTGAATGAAACGCAAAAAACCCGGTGGCTCGCGAGAGAAACCGGGTTTTTTTTCGAGCTGAATAAAGTCTCTGGTTTAGCTGGTTGGCCCTTTGGCAGAGGCCTCTTCGGGGTCTTTTGCCGGCCCGAGCACGATGGCCAGATGGCGCAAGTCTTCGATCTCCACGCTGACGCTTTTCCCGGAAGGGCTGGCGACCAGTGTGCCCAAGGCAAAGATGGTGAAGAAGCGCACCTCGTCCGCATGGCTCAGCAGCTCGCTGAGGTAGCGACTGGAGCGATAGGCCTGCATCTGCACGGGTGAGACGTACAAGGTCACCAACTTGCCTTGCAGGCGATCGAAGAACTTGAATTTGAAGCCTGTCCCGTAGCGCTCGACCAGTCCGCCGCCATACAGCACGCGTCGCTCGTCATTCAGCTGGGCGAACTTGATATGGCGGAAATAGGCGCGCAGGGACACCTCGCCCTGACCTGGAATGCGCAGGGTCAGCAGCGCGAGTTCTTCCTTGCTCAACGAGGCTTGGGCCTGACGAAAGCTGTCGACCAGGCGCTCCAGATTGCTGGTGCGATTTTGCTTTTCCTGTTTGGCCTTCAATGTGTCAGCAGGGGCCGCGATGTCGTCGGGCTTCTCGGGCGGATCGGCGTCAGGCTTATCTGTCGGCGATGTGGGTTTTGCGCGTTCCTTCGGGCTCGGATCGAAGACGTCGATGTAGTCGTCCAGCTTGCGCTTGACCTTGCGCAGCTCGCTTTCGGCCTCGGTTTCGGCTTCCTGCACAACCGGCGTCTCGACGGCTTCATCCACCCATTCGCAATCGGCGTGATGTTCGTAGTTCGGGTTGGCCCGGTAGTGCGCGGCAACGAAAGTCGGATGCTCCTGGGGCTTAACGTCATAGCGAACCCCGGTGATTTTGACACCCAGGGCTCGGCACGGCTCTGACGAACACAGGAAACTGAAGCGCGCCCGGGGTAGCTCTTGAGAAAAGTACTCACGTCGCGCCGCCACGATGGAAAGCTCTTCCTGCAGCTCGACGCAAAATGCGCGAGTAATGGTTCTATTGGTTTTCATGTATACGGCGGGGTCCTGTGCCGAAGTCTTGCGGGCATGCTGCGCACGGTCACTCTGTAGGCATCGCCAGCCACTCGCCTACCACTTTCTTGTAAGCGCCGGTGGCTTTAGAGAGATGCAGCCATTGGTCAACGTAGGCCTTCCAGGCCACGTCATCCCGCGGCAGCAGATAGGCCTTTTCGCCGTACTGCATGTAATTCGACGGATTGACTGTACACAAGCCGGGCATGCGTTTCTGCTGGTAGAGCGCTTCGGACGCGTCGGTGATCATCACGTCGGCTTGCTTGTCGAGCAACTGCTGGAAAATGGTTTTGTTGTCGTGAAAGGCCAGGCTGGCGTTGGGCAGATAGGCGTGGGCAAAGGCTTCGTTGGTGCCGCCTTGAGGTTCAATCAGGCGAACGCCGGGCTGATTGATCTGCTCGAGGGTCTGGTACTTCGACTCGTCTTCGCAGCGCACCAGCGGGACCTTGCCGTCGATGTCCAGCGTGCTGCTGAACGCCGCCTTCTTTTGCCGCTCCAGGGTGACCGAGATTCCGCCGACCGCCATGTCGCATTTGCCAGCCGTGAAATCGGTCATCAGGGTTTTCCAAGTGGTCGGGACCCACTCGATCTTCACCCCCAGGCTCTGCGCCAGCGACTGGGCCAGTTCGATGTCGATGCCTTCGTACTGGCCGTCGGACTTGAGAAACGTGTAGGGCTTGTAATCCCCTGTCGTGCAAACGGCCATTTGGCCCTTCTGCATGACGGTGTCCAGGTGCGACGGCGTCTCAGCGGCCTGGGCCTGGACGATGCTGACCATGCTCAACAGCAAACCGGCGGTGATGCGTGTGTTCATCGAGTCGATCCCTCTGCGTCAAATGCCTGTCTGCCGTTATAGAGGCGGTCGCCGCAGATGGGAAGCGTTATCCCGCGGAGGAGGGTGGGACGTCTTTTGCCCGCTTGGCCGCTTGCCGGGCAGGCCGGGTTTTCGCCCGACGATGCCGATACAACGCGACGGCTGCGCCCACCACGACCACGCCCAGGAAGATTGGCAGGCGATAGGGTTTCAGGTTGCCGAACATGGTCTCGAGAAAGCCCCCTGCCCAATAGCCGGCCGCGAGAAAGAGGCTTGCCCAGACAGCGGCGCCGATCAGGTTGATGATCGCAAAACGGATGGGCGACAAGCGACTCGCACCGATGACCAAAGGCCCGATCAGACGCATGCCGTAGAGGAAACGCACCGAGAAAATGGACGCCGTGGGGTAGCGCTTGATCAGGTCGGAGACGCGGTCGATGGTCGCTTGCTGGCGGTGCAGGCGCGGCAGCAGACGTGGCCCGAAGTAGCGCCCGGTCCAGAACAGAATCTGATCGCCGAGCATCCCGCCCAACGTGGCGTAGATGAGCACCTGCTGCCATTGCAGGACGTGCTGGTGCGCCGCCAGCCCGCCGAGGATCAGAATGGTTTCCCCTTCCAGCAGACAGCCGATGAAGACGGCCCAGTACCCGTAGTTTGAAAGCAGATAGTTGAAGTCGATGTGTTCGAACATGGAAGGCCGGTGGTTTTAGGTGAATGGCTGACCGCTAAAACTCCAGCGGCGTGCGCGCCTCGGGGGCGCATTGCATGGCGTTCGACCGAGGCGGGCCTTCATCGGTTCGGTCGCTTTAGGTCGAATCTTCCTGCGCTGCGCCTCGAATTCCGGCTCCTGGCTCTTCGATTGTTCTGGGACCCAAATCGCGCCCACAAAAAACCGGCTCAAAGCTAGCCGGTTTTTTTGTGCTTCAAGCCATGATCAATCCGAGAGTTAAGGGTTATCTTGCTTGTAGGTGTGATCGGGATTGATCACTACTTTCTTTGCGAGGGCGTCGAGTTCTTTACTGTGATACAGATCCAGGCATTTCAAAAAGTCGAACCTGACACCTTTAACCTCAGCCTCAACTAACGGGTTTTTATAACTCCTGCCCATATAGCTGTTTACCAAGGCTTTGACTTCATCCGGACTTTTTTCCAAGTCGTAATACGTCCAGTCACGCAACGCGCTAACACTGCTGCCGGCATCTGTCGCTGCGTTCTTGTCATCCTTATAAGCGTTCGCCACACACGTTGCGAGCACCATATCCTTGTAGTTTTGTCCGTAGCTTTGCCCGATGCTTTGTGGAGAGGAGGGACGATCAGTTGCGAAGGCCAGAGATGCTGTAAGCATCATAGCTAAGAAGCCCAGGAAAGGTCTCATCAGCTTAAACTCCAAAAGTTTGCCTGATCTGTATGGTAATTAACACCGGGCTCATAGTGAAGTCCGCTGGGATGCAGCATGAGCTGACAATTCTTCTTCGATGAACGCTGCAATCATCGCCCGGTATACCTTTTCTATTATCTCCGCAGAGGCCCCGCAGTCCTCTGCGACGGCCCGGACTTTCGCAATCACGTCCTCAACCCTTGAGGGCGCCTTGACCTGGGCCGTCGTGTTTTTAAACGCCGCAGCCTGGTTAACCAGATTCCCGCGACGGGCGAGCAATGACACGAGATCACGGTCAATGCAGTCGATGTGCTGCCGGACTTCTTCAATCGATGTGCAGGTGATCATATTCAGTTTTCATCTTTGATCCGGTATTTCACGAAAGCGATATATTTGGCGAAAGCGAAGTTCAGGATCTTTTTTTTTACAGACCCTGACAGGTGCCCTACCATGATGAATCTCGCACCTGCGAGATCGGTAAGGTCGCTGAGCTTGAACGCCGATAGCATGTCATCTTCCAGGTCCTTATCTCGGATGAGGATACTTGGCTCACTGAGATAGTCGCCGCAGTTGAGCCAAGCTGAACCGTCCTTTCGGTTGACGTTATTGATCTGTCCCCAGAACAGGCGCACGGAGCCCAGTTCAATATCCGAAAGTTGATATTGGGAGGACAGCAAGCGGCGAATGCCCCCTTCAAGTACTACCCGCCCGTTGTCGGCGGTTATCCTGATGTTGGTTTCATCTTCGGGGTAGTCAGGGTTACGCAACAGCCTCGACAGGATTTGTCTCAGCGACTTATTGACTGGATAGTCCGCTGGGTTTGCGTATTGCTTTTGGATGCTGCCCCACGGTGATCCTGCGGGAGGTGTCGTAGGAGGGGCCGGTGTGAGAATGGTTTGCGGTGTTCGCTTGTCGAGATCCACGACGATATGCGCGGTATCTTCACCATCGACAGTGCCAGGCTCTTCGCCGTCGACGACGAGTATCACCGTTTTGATTTGGCAGCCTTCTTTGTGATGCGCTGCGAAACACGCAGTTCGCTCACGCAGCCCGCCAGTTGATCCGCTGACAAACCAGGCGCCTGCCTCGCACTCGACACACCTGATATTGCCCGCGTATTTATCCACATCCTGCTGGAATTCGGCCAGCGAGCATAGGCTCAGGTCCACGCGGTAAATGACTGATTGCATCTCTTATCCTTAAGCGCAGCCGGTGGTTGGAAACTGGCTAAGTGCCGTCTTGGTTCGATCATACTCAATGTGCGTTGTGATGCTAGCTGAGAGGCTTCTGAGCTGGTTGTCGGACGTTGCCTACAGATAAAACGGCTAGGTGCGGAAGCGGTTACGTGCCGCAGTGGGATAGGTGGATTTGAACGCCGTCAGAGTTGCGACGTGACAAGTGGCGCTTCCACGGCTAAGGCCAGTGCGACTGAGCGCAAGCGTTGTGTTAGTAGGACCGGCTCAGCCGGGAGGAGGCCGGTTTACTCACACGAAGGGAATGAGCACGCTGACGATGGCAAAACAAGGCGGCTACCAGCCTTTGGCACCAGTCTTCCAATGCTCGGGAAATCCCATTCGCTGGAAGTGAGCAGCGCCATACCGCCCCTCCATTGATTCCAACCTGGCCTTGAAGTCGCCGTTGAAGGCAACCTGCGTTGTACCGAACTTCGAAGAGATCGTAGTTGTCCTAACAAGCCTTGATGTACAGCCTGGAAGACGCTCGTTCGACCTCCCCCTCAATCTTGGAAAGCATTTGTCCTAGGCCAACTTTGCCTTTGGGCGCGAAGATCTCCGTTTTCAGATACCAATGCGGGGAGTACTTCAGGCTTAGCAAATTGCAGATCACAGTGCGTACTGCAACCTCGAGCCTTTCCACCGACGCCATGATGATGGCTCGGATTTCGCGGTCGCATTCGTAGCGCTGAACTACCTGTTCAAACGTCGTGTTAGGCAGAAAGCTTTTGCCAGCTACGTCCTGCAGTGGGTACCAGTACCCTTTGAGGCGAAAGTGACCAACATAAGAAATGTAGTTGAGGGCGATTTTGTCATCGCCGATGACCAATCCCTGAGTTTTGAGTTTTGAGTTTTGAGTTTTGAGCTTTGCGAGCAGGCTACCGAGGGCTATCCGCCGGGTTAACCCGCTTTGTGGGTAGGCTCATTTCCTGCCATTTCAGGAGGCATGCTTTAGCTGGGAAGAGGTGAGTGTGAAAACCCTCAACTCTGCCGGGGACACCCCACGCTTTCCCGGCTAAAGTCCTGCTAGCGCACGCGTTGTCTCAGTGGGACCGGCTTCAGCCGGGAAGGGGCCGGTTTGATCGCCATGAGATTTGCAGCGGACGTATACCGCTCTCTGCGGCGCCAGTGATGAGTCAAAGGCAGGGCCATTGGCCCGCGACTCCCGGCATCCACCGAATCGCGCCCACAAAAAAACCGGCTCAAATCTGGCCGGTTTTTTTGTGCTTCAAGTCACGTAACCACTTGAAGGTGTTGCTGTTTGGTGCCCCGAGGGAGAATCGAACTCCCACTTCTTTCGAAAACGGATTTTGAATCCGCCGCGTCTACCAATTCCGCCATCAGGGCTCAATGGCGGCGAAGTATAGAGACGAGCCTACCGTTGGTCAATCATGTTTCATGGTCAATTTTCACTTATTCGGCTAAACTTCCCGGCCCTGCTAGACGAACCCCATCATGCGTGTCGCTGACTTTACCTTCGAGCTCCCGGATTCATTGATCGCTCGCCATCCTCTGGCGGAGCGACGCAGCAGCCGTTTGCTGACCCTCGACGGGCCAAGCGGCGCGCTGGCACACCGCCAATTCACTGATTTGCTGGAGCATTTGCGCCCTGGCGATCTGATGGTCTTCAACAACACCCGGGTGATTCCGGCGCGGCTGTTCGGGCAGAAAGCCTCGGGCGGCAAGCTGGAAATCCTCGTTGAGCGCGTTCTCGATCAGCACCGTGTGCTGGCCCATGTGCGCTCCAGCAAGTCGCCCAAGCCGGGTTCGACGATTCTCATCGATGGCGGGGGCGAGGCCGAGATGGTCGCGCGCCACGATGCGTTGTTCGAACTGCGTTTTGCTGAGCCGGTGCTGCCGCTGCTCGAGCGCGTCGGGCACATGCCGTTGCCTCCTTATATAGACCGCCCGGACGACGATGCCGATCGCGAGCGTTATCAGACCGTGTACGCCCAGCGCGCCGGTGCGGTGGCAGCGCCGACGGCAGGTCTGCATTTCGATCAGACCATGATGGCCGCGATTGCCGAGAAGGGCGTCGAGACCGCATTCGTGACGCTGCACGTCGGCGCCGGGACGTTCCAGCCGGTGCGCGTCGAGCGTATCGAAGATCACCACATGCACAACGAGTGGCTTGAAGTCACTCAGGAAGTGGTCGACGCCGTGGCCGCCTGCCGCGCACGCGATGGTCGGGTGATCGCCGTGGGCACGACCAGCGTGCGTTCGCTGGAAAGTGCCGCACGCGATGGCGTGCTCAAGCCCTTCAGCGGCGACACCGATATCTTTATTTACCCGGGCCGACCCTTTCATGTGGTCGATGCGCTGGTCACCAACTTCCATTTGCCGGAATCGACGCTGTTGATGCTGGTCTCGGCATTCGCCGGTTACCCCGAAACCATGGCGGCCTACGCGGCTGCGGTGGAGCATGGTTACCGCTTCTTCAGTTACGGGGATGCCATGTTCATCACCCGCAATCCCGCGCCGACCGCTCCCGGGGAATCAACCCCGACGGAATCGGCCCCAGAGGATCAAGCATGAGTCGCACCTGTCGTATGTCTTTCGAGCTGCTGGCCACCGATGGCAAAGCGCGTCGTGGTCGTCTGACCTTTCCCCGCGGCGTTGTCGAAACGCCTGCGTTCATGCCGGTCGGCACTTATGGCACGGTCAAGGGCATGCTGCCTCGGGACATCGAGGCCACCGGCGCTCAGATGATCCTGGGCAACACCTTCCACCTGTGGCTGCGTCCGGGCACTGAAGTCATCAAAGGCCACGGCGACCTTCACGATTTCATGCAGTGGAAAGGCCCGATTCTGACCGACTCCGGCGGTTTTCAGGTGTTCAGCCTGGGCGCGATGCGCAAGATCAAGGAGGAGGGCGTGACCTTCGCCTCTCCGGTCGACGGCGCGAAAGTGTTCATGGGGCCTGAAGAATCGATGCAGGTTCAGCGCGACCTCGGCTCCGACGTCGTAATGATCTTTGACGAATGCACGCCTTACCCGGCCGACGAAGATGTCGCGCGCACCTCCATGGAGCTGTCGCTGCGCTGGGCCAAGCGTTCCAAGGTTGCCCACGGTGAAAACACGGCGGCGCTGTTCGGCATCGTTCAGGGCGGCATGCACGAGAACCTGCGCGTGCGCTCCCTCGAAGGCCTGAACGAACTCGACTTTGACGGCCTGGCGATTGGCGGCCTGTCGGTCGGCGAACCCAAGGACGAGATGATCAAGGTGCTGGACTACCTGCCGGGCCTCATGCCGGCGGACAAACCTCGTTACCTTATGGGTGTAGGCAAGCCCGAGGACCTGGTTGAAGGTGTCCGCCGCGGCGTCGACATGTTCGACTGCGTGATGCCTACGCGCAATGCGCGCAACGGTCATCTGTTCATCGATACCGGTGTTCTGAAAATCCGTAATGCGTTTCATCGTTACGATGAGTCGCCGCTGGATCCGACCTGTGATTGCTACACCTGCAAAAACTTCTCCCGCGCCTATCTGCACCACCTGGACAAGTGCGGCGAAATGCTGGGTAGCATGCTCAATACGATCCACAATTTGCGCCATTACCAGCTGCTTATGGCTGGTTTGCGCGAGGCTATTCAACAAGGTACATTGGCCGCCTTTGTCGACACGTTCTATGCCAAACGCGGGCTTGTGACGCCGTTATTGGCCTGAGCGACATCCGGTCTTTCGCTTCCTATTATTAAAATATGCAACTGGAGTGTTAAATGAGCTTTTTCATCTCTTCCGCTTTCGCGGATGCGGCTGCCCCTGCTGCTGCAGGCCCTATGGGCGGCGGCTTCGAGTGGATTTTCCTGGTCGGTTTTCTGGTCATCTTCTATCTGATGATCTGGCGTCCACAGGCCAAGCGCGCCAAAGAGCAAAAGAACTTGCTGGGTAACTTGCAGAAGGGTGATGAAGTCGTCACTACCGGCGGTATAGCGGGCAAGATCAACAAAGTGACTGATGACTTCGTTGTTATCGAAGTGTCGGACACCGTAGAGCTGAAGATCCAGAAGGGCGCAATCGCTGCCACCCTGCCCAAGGGCACTCTGAAAGCCATCTGATTCCAGTCTTTTACCAATCGACGGGGCGCGCAAGGCGCCCCGCGTTATAAGCAGGCGGCGTGATGTTGAACAAATACCCTCTGTGGAAATACATCCTGATCCTGGCAGTGCTGGTGATCGGTTTTATTTATTCCGCACCCAATCTCTACCCTGATGACGCGGCTATTCAAGTCACTGGCGCAAGCACTGCGCTGCAGGTCAATCAGGCTGATCTGGATCGCGTAAGCAAGGCGCTTACCGATGCTGGCATCGCGGTCAAGGGCGCGTCTCTGGCCGAGAACGGCAAGGGCGGTTTGTTGCGTCTGACCAAACAGGAAGACCAGCTGCCAGCCAAAGATGTCGCACGCAAGGCGCTGGGCGACGATTACGTTGTCGCGCTCAACCTGGCTCAGACCACGCCGAAATGGCTGCGCAGCATTGGCGCTACGCCGATGAAGCTGGGTCTCGACCTGTCTGGTGGCGTGCACTTCCTGCTCGAAGTCGACATGGACAAGGCGCTCAGTGCGCGTCTGAATGTCTACGAAGGCGAAGTGAAGAGTCTTCTGCGCAAGGAAAAGGTGCGTTATCGCAGCCTGCCGCAAGACAACGGCGCCATCCAGCTGGGCTTCAGCGATGCTGATACCCGCGAACAGGCCCGTGCGCTGATCCGCAAGGACTACACCGATTTCGATATCACCACGAGTGATCGCGGCGAGATGCCGACTTTGCGTCTGGCCATGACGCCAGCCAAGATCGCTGAAATCCGCGAATACTCGATCAAGCAAAACCTGACCACCGTGCGTAACCGGGTCAACGAGCTGGGCGTCGCCGAGCCGCTGGTTCAGCGTCAAGGCGCCAACCGCATCGTGGTCGAGCTGCCGGGTGTTCAGGACACCGCCGAAGCCAAGCGTATTCTCGGCAAGACGGCCAACCTTGAGTTCCGTCTGGGCGCAGGTCCTGATGACAGCAAAGCCACCACCGAGATGTTCGAGTTCCGCGAAGGAGGTCGTCCTGCGGCGCCGGTCGAGCGTGGTCTGATCATCACTGGCGACCAGGTGACTGACGCCAAGGCCGGCTTTGACGAGCACGGCCGTCCTCAGGTGAACATCAAGCTGGACGGCCATGGTGGTGATCTGATGAGTCGCGCAACCCGCGCGAACGTCGGTCGCAGCATGGCGGTGATCTTCATCGAGCAGAAGCCGACCACCACCTACACCAAGCAAATGGTCAACGGCGTCGAAAAAGACGTGCCGGTTCAGACGTTCAAGGAAGAGAAGAAGATCATCAGCCTGGCGACCATCCAGTCGCCGCTCGGTGCTCAATTCCGCATCACTGGCCTGAACGGCGCAGGTGAGTCTTCCGAACTGGCGCTGCTGCTGCGTGCCGGTGGTCTGGCTGCACCGATGTACTTCGCTGAAGAGCGCACCATTGGTCCAAGCCTGGGTGCCGACAACATCACCAAAGGTATCGATGCATCCCTGTGGGGCATGCTGTTCGTCTCGCTGTTCATCCTCGCCATCTACCGTTTCTTCGGTCTGATCGCGACGGTGGCACTGGCCTTCAACATGGTCATGCTGCTGGCGCTGATGTCACTGCTGGGTGCAACACTGACCCTGCCAGGCATCGCCGGTATCGTCTTGACGATGGGTATGGCGGTCGATGCGAACGTGCTGATCTTCTCGCGGATTCGTGAAGAGATCGCCAACGGCATGACGGTCCAGCGTGCGATCAACGAGGGCTTCGACCGCGCTTATACCGCGATCCTCGACGCCAACCTGACGACGCTGCTGGTCGGCGGCATTCTCTTCGCGATGGGCACAGGCCCGGTGAAGGGTTTTGCGGTCACCATGTCCCTCGGGATCTTTACCTCGATGTTCACAGCCATCATGGTGACCCGCGCAATGGTCAACCTGATCTTTGGCGGTCGTGACTTCAAGAAGTTGTGGATTTAAGGGGCTGCCATGAAACGTACGATCAACTTCATGGGCGTTCGCAACATTGCGTTCGCCATTACCATGCTCCTCACCGCTGTGGCGTTGTTCAGCTGGTTCTATAAAGGGCTGAACTTCGGTCTGGACTTCACCGGCGGTACGCTGATCGAGCTGACCTACGAGCGTCCGGCCGATCTGCACAAAGTGCGCGAAGAGCTGGTTGCGTCGGGTTACACCGAAGCAGTGGTGCAAAGCTTCGGTGCGACCACCGATCTGCTCGTTCGTATGCCGGGTGAAGACCCGCAACTGGGCACTCAGGTCGCCGAAGCGCTGCGCAAGACAGGCGCCGATAACCCGGTGACCGTCAAGCGCGTCGAGTTCGTCGGTCCGCAAGTAGGTGAAGAGCTGCGCGACCAGGGCGGCCTCGGCATGCTGCTGGCGCTGGGCGGCGTTCTGGTCTACCTGGCCTTCCGCTTCCAGTGGAAGTTCGCGGTAGGGGCCATCGTCTCGCTGATCCACGACGTGGTGGTGACGATGGGTATCCTGTCGTTCTTCCAGGTGACCTTCGACCTGACTGTGCTGGCTGCGGTGCTGGCGATCATTGGTTACTCGCTCAACGACACAATCGTGGTATTCGACCGGGTTCGCGAGAACTTCCGTCTGCTGCGCAAGGCCTCGTTGATCGAGAACATCAATATCTCTACTACGCAGACATTGCTGCGGACGATGGCTACTTCGATCTCCACATTGCTGGCCATCGTCGCGCTGTGGATCTTCGGCGGCGACAGCCTGCACGGGTTCTCGGTGGCGCTGTTTATCGGTGTTCTGGCGGGTACTTACTCGTCGATCTACATCGCCAACGTGGTGCTGATCTGGTTGAACCTGCGTAGCGAAGACCTGTTGCCACCGGTCACCGTCGACAAAGTGGATGACCGTCCGTAACCCATAGTGGTAACCGGCCATCATCTAAAAAGGCGCGAGTGTGAACTCGCGCCTTTTTTTGTGCTCCAAGGCTGGGAGTAGTGCGAGCAATCGCGCTGAATATCGTCAGGAGGTTCACGTGAACAAGTCGTTGCTTATTGGTGCAGTGTTGGGTGCTGTCGGTGTAACCGCCGGTGGTGCTTTGGCCACCTATAGCCTCGTAAAACAAAGCGGCCCAGAGTACGCAGACGTACTTGCCGTCGAGCCTGTTAAAGAACAAATCAAAACCCCGCGACAAGTCTGCAAGGACGTTGCCGTCACTCACCGCGCGCCGGTGAAGGACGAGCATCAGATCGTCGGGAGTGTCATCGGTGCCGTAGCGGGTGGCCTGCTCGGTAACCAGGTGGGTGGCGGTACTGGCAAGAAGATCGCCACGGTCGCCGGTGCGGTCGGTGGTGGTTATGCCGGTAACAAGGTTCAGGAAGGCATGCAGAACCGCGACACGTACACAACCTCCGAGTCGCGCTGCAACACCGTCAACGACATCAGCGACAAAGTCGTCGGCTACAACGTGAAGTACAAGCTCAACGACAAGGTCGGGCAGGTGCGTATGGACCGTGATCCAGGCAGCCAGATCCCTGTCAACAAGGACGGTCAGCTGGAGTTGAGTCAAGCGGGTCAGTAATTGCGCAGTGAGTTGATCAAGAAAGCACCTTCGGGTGCTTTTTTGTTGCCCGGAGCATAGGAAATCAGGCGCAAAAAAACCGGCACATGGCCGGTTTTTTGTACAGCGCGCTGGGCTTAACGCTTCAGCGAAGCTGGCACGAACGGAGCGATCGAGGTCAGGACCGCTTTGAAGCATTTGGTGTTACCGGCAACGATGTGGCCTTTTTCAAGGAAGTCGTGACCGCCATTGAAATCGCTGACCAGACCGCCTGCTTCCTGAATGAGCAGGGCGCCTGCGGCCATGTCCCACTCCGACAGGCCTGATTCCCAGAACGCATCGAAACGGCCTGCAGCCACGTAAGCCAGATCCAGGCTCGCCGCGCCAGCGCGGCGGATGCCGGCAGTCTGGCCCACAAGCGAACGGAACATGTTCATGTAGTTGTCGAGGTTATCGAGCTGGTTCTCGCGGAACGGGAAACCTGTGCCGAGCAGGGCACCTTCAAGGCTCTTGCGCGGGCTGACGCGCAGACGACGGCCGTTCAGGGCAGCACCACGACCACGGCTGGCAGTGAACTCTTCCTGACGGACCGGATCCAGAACAACGGCGTGTTCCAGGCGACCGCGGTATTTGCACGCGATGCTGACGGCAAAGTGAGGAACGCCCCGCACGAAGTTGGTGGTGCCGTCGAGCGGGTCGATGATCCAGAGGTACTCGGTGCCTTCGCCGCTGCCTTCATGCAGGCCGCTTTCTTCGCCAAGGATGCCGTGGGTTGGATACGCTTTGCGCAGTGCAGTGATGATGCTCTGCTCGGCGGCGCGATCGATTTCGGTTACGTAATCTTTCGCGTCTTTTTCGTCGACCTTGATGGTATCCAGGCGCTCGATGGAGCGGAAAATCAATTCGCTGGCGCTGCGGGCGGCGCGCAGCGCGATATTCAGCATTGGCTGCATGGATGGATCACCTAGGTCGTTAAAGAGAGCCGGGCATTCTATGGGTTCTCTAGGATGATTTCCAGCGCGAGTGCAGACTTTGCCGCGCGTCCGGTCGGCTTGGCGTGAGCAGCTCGGCGGTGCCTTTCTTCTTTTAGTAGTGTATCCCGTGCGTGAGGCGCAAGGTTCGTGGCGTTGAAGCGAGCGCTTCTGTAACATTCGTCCCCCTTTTCACCTGCTAGCGAGACTTCACCAGTGCTGCAAAATATTCGTGTCGTCCTGGTCGGTACCAGTCATCCCGGCAATATCGGTGGCGCCGCGCGTGCCATGAAAAACATGGGCCTTACGCGCCTGGTGCTGGTTGATCCCGCCATGTTTCCCCACCATGAGGCCGATGCACGGGCGTCTGGCGCGGGCGACATTCTGGAAGGCGCGCAGGTCGTGGCGACGCTGGAAGATGCGTTGGTAGGTTGCAATCTGGTGTTGGGCACCAGCGCGCGGGATCGCCGCATTCCATGGCCGCTGCTCGACCCTCGCGAAGCGGGCGTCAAGACCATCGAGCACGCCGCATTGGGCGAAGAGATCGCACTGGTATTCGGCCGTGAATACGCAGGCTTGACCAATGAAGAGCTGCAGCGCTGCCATTACCACGTACACATCCCCTCGGATCCGGAATTCAGCTCGTTGAATCTGGCCGCCGCCGTGCAGGTGTTGAGTTACGAAACCCGCATGGCCTGGCTCGCTGCCGATGGCCAGGCGAGCAAGGTGGAAAAGTTCGAGGTCAACTCGGTGCGCAGTACCGAGCTGGCGACCATGGATGAGATGGAGAAATTCTATGAGCATCTCCAGTCCACGCTGGTCACTATTGGCTTCCTTGATCCCGAGAAGCCGCGTCATCTGATGGCGCGGCTGCGTCGTCTGTACGGGCGCTCTGCGGTGAATCGATCCGAAATGAGCATCTTGCGCGGCATCCTCACCGAGACCCAGAAAGCGGCCAACGGCGAACCCTATAAGCGGAAGGATCAGTAATGTTCGAGCGTTTGCGGGAAGACATTCAAAGCGTGTTTCATCGTGACCCGGCGGCTCGAAATGCCTTTGAAGTGCTGACCTGCTACCCCGGCATGCACGCGATCTGGCTGCATCGGCTGTCTGGCTGGCTGTGGCGCAACGAGCTGAAATGGCCGGCGCGCATGGTTTCCAACTTCGGTCGCTGGCTGACGGGGATTGAGATCCACCCGGGCGCCAAAGTAGGTCGGCGCTTGTTCATCGATCACGGGATGGGCATCGTCATTGGCGAAACCGCCGAGATTGGCGACGACGTGACGCTTTATCAGGGCGTGACCCTGGGCGGCACCAGTTGGAACAAAGGCAAGCGCCATCCGACGCTGGAGTCCGGCGTGGTTGTCGGCGCGGGCGCCAAGGTGCTCGGCCCGTTCACGGTGGGCGCCGGGGCGAAGGTCGGCTCCAACGCGGTGGTGACCAAGCCCGTGCCTGCGGGTGCGACTGTTGTGGGGATTCCCGGGCGGATCATCGTCAAGTCGGATGACGAGACCGAAGCCAAGCGCAAGGCGATCGCCGAAAAGCTCGGCTTCGATGCTTATGGCGTCAGTGAGGATATGCCTGATCCCGTGGCGCGCGCGATCGGGCAGTTGCTCGATCACCTGCAAGCGATGGACGTGCGCGTGGAAGACATGGGCAAGGCATTGAAGAGCCTGGGTGGCGAGTATCGCGAGAAGGAATTGCCCGAGCTGCGTCAGGAAGTCTTCGATTGCATGAAAGAGCGTTGCGAGGCTAATGCTCCGCGCAAATAGAGCAGCGCACGCCCACAGGCGGCACATGTGCCAATCCCTGGCGCGTTTTGCTATGATGCGGCCGCGCTTTTGCGGGTAATCCCGACTGTTCTACTAGGTCTTATAGTTGACTTAAATACTCGGGAATAGCATACTCGCCCTCATTCCGAACCTCCGCGGTAAACGCCATGCGACTGACTACAAAAGGCCGATACGCTGTCACTGCCATGCTCGATCTGGCATTGCATGCGCAGCATGGGCCAGTGTCCCTGGCCGATATCTCCGAGCGGCAAGGGATTTCCCTTTCCTACCTCGAGCAACTGTTCGCCAAGCTGCGCCGTGGCAACCTGGTTTCCAGCGTACGCGGCCCCGGCGGCGGTTATCAGTTGTCCCGCGACATGCAGGGCATTCAGGTAGCGCAAGTGATCGACGCCGTTAACGAGTCAGTTGACGCGACGCGCTGCCAGGGGCTCGGTGATTGCCATGCTGGCGACACCTGTCTGACCCACCACTTGTGGTGCGACCTCAGTCAGCAGATTCACGAATTTCTAAGCGGTATCAGCCTGGCCGACCTCGTCACTCGCCGTGAAGTGCAAGAAGTCGCCCAACGTCAGGATCTGCGCCGTTGCGGTAGCAAGACGCAGCAACTGGACAAGATTGAAACATCCGCCGTTGAGTGAACGCAGATGAACGCGCGGCGCGCCTGCCCGATAGGAGATATTCAATGAGATTGCCAATTTACCTCGATTATTCCGCGACGACTCCGGTCGATCCGCGTGTTGCGCAGAAGATGAGCGATTGCTTGCTGGTGGATGGCAACTTCGGTAACCCGGCGTCGCGCTCCCACGTCTTTGGCTGGAAGGCCGAAGAAGCGGTCGAAAACGCGCGTCGTCAGGTCGCTGATCTGGTCAACGCCGACCCGCGCGAAATCGTCTGGACCTCCGGTGCTACCGAGTCCAACAACCTCGCGATCAAGGGCGCTGCGCATTTCTATGCCTCCAAAGGCAAGCACCTGATTACCAGCAAAATCGAACACAAAGCCGTGCTCGACACCATGCGTCAGCTTGAGCGTGAAGGCTTTGAAGTCACCTACCTCGAACCGACCGAAGATGGCCTGATCACTCCGGCCATGATCGAAGCGGTCATGCGCGACGACACCGTTCTGGTCTCGATCATGCACGTCAACAACGAGATCGGTACAGTCAACGACATCGCTGCGATTGGCGAGATGACCCGTTCCCGCGGTGTGCTCTTCCACGTCGACGCAGCCCAGGCCACCGGCAAGGTTGAAATCGACCTGGCCAACCTCAAAGTTGATCTGATGTCGTTCTCGGCCCACAAGACCTACGGTCCTAAAGGCATTGGCGCACTGTGGGTCAGCCGCAAGCCACGTGTCCGCATCGAAGCCGAAATGCACGGTGGCGGTCACGAGCGTGGTATGCGTTCCGGCACGCTGGCGACGCACCAGATCGTCGGCATGGGCGAAGCCTTCCGCGTTGCCAAAGAAGACATGGCTGCCGAGAACGTTCGCATCCAGGCCTTGAGCGATCGCTTCTACCAGCAGGTTTCGCACCTGGAAGAGTTGTACGTCAACGGCAGCATGACTGCCCGTGTACCGCACAACCTCAACCTGAGCTTCAACTATGTAGAAGGCGAGTCGCTGATCATGGCGCTCAAGGATCTGGCGGTATCGTCAGGCTCCGCGTGCACCTCGGCTTCGCTCGAACCTTCCTACGTGCTGCGCGCCCTGGGTCGTAACGATGAGCTGGCACACAGCTCGATCCGTTTCACTTTCGGTCGCTTCACCACTGAAGACGAGATTGACTACGCCGCGCAGAAAGTCTGCGAGGCCGTCACCAAGCTGCGCGCCTTGTCGCCGCTGTGGGACATGTTCCAGGACGGCGTCGACATCTCCAAGATCGAGTGGGCGGCGCACTAATTCAAAGTCGCCATTTCATGCGGCACTTTGAAAACCGGGTTTTCCAAGTGTCGTGAGAGCGACGTGTTGTATCTGATGAGGATTGCACCATGGCTTACAGCGAAAAGGTCATCGACCACTACGAAAATCCCCGCAACGTCGGCAAGATGAACGCGGAAGACCCTGATGTCGGCACCGGCATGGTCGGCGCGCCGGCATGCGGCGACGTGATGCGTCTGCAGATCAAGGTCAACGAGCAAGGCATTATCGAAGACGCCAAGTTCAAGACTTATGGCTGCGGCTCTGCCATCGCGTCGAGCTCCCTCGCCACCGAGTGGATGAAGGGCAAGACTCTGGATGAAGCAGAGACCATCAAGAACACTCAGCTGGCTGAAGAACTGGCCCTGCCGCCAGTGAAAATCCACTGCTCCGTACTCGCTGAAGACGCCATCAAGGCGGCCGTTCGCGACTACAAGCAGAAGAAAGGCCTGCTCTAAGCAGAGCCTGTTCCGCTGCGTTAAGTAACTTGCGTGAGGTAAGGAGTTCCGATGGCTATCAGCATGACCGAAGCGGCCGCCAACCATGTACGCCGCTCCCTCGATGGGCGTGGCAAGGGTGACGGCATTCGTCTGGGCGTTCGCACGACCGGTTGTTCAGGCCTTGCATACGTGCTCGAGTTCGTCGATGAGCCGGAAAGCGAAGACACGGTGTTCGAGTACCACGGCGTCAAGGTGATCATCGATCCCAAGAGCCTTGTCTATCTCGACGGCACCGAGCTCGATTTCGTCAAGGAAGGGTTGAACGAAGGTTTCAAGTTCAACAATCCCAACTCGCGCGGTGAATGTGGCTGCGGCGAAAGCTTCAACGTCTGAGGCTTATTGTGGGTACTCCTTGTCACTTTGCTTTATTCGACCTGCAGCCGGGATTCAATCTGGATCTCGACCTGCTGGCGACGCGTTACCGTGAGCTTGCCCGGAGCGTGCACCCCGACCGTTTTGCCGACGCCCCTGAGGCTGAGCAACGGGTTGCGCTGGAGCGCTCTGCCAGTCTGAACGACGCCTACCAAACGCTGAAGAACGCGCCAAAAAGGGCGCGTTATCTGTTGGCGCTGAAGGGTGAGGTTCCGCTGGAAGTCACTGTGCAGGATCCCGAGTTTCTGATGCAGCAGATGCAGTGGCGCGAAGAGCTCGAAGATCTTCAGGACGAAGCGGATCTGGCAGGTGTTGCGGTATTCAAGCGCCGGTTGAAGGTTGCCCAGGAAGCACTGAACGAAAGCTTCGCGGCCTGTTGGGACGACGCTGCACAGCGTGAGCAGGCTGAACGGCTGATGCGTCGCATGCAGTTCCTCGACAAGCTCTCCTACGAAGTGCGCCAGCTCGAAGAGCGCCTCGACGATTAACCCCGCGCCGTCCCTTTGGGGCGGCACGCCAGTGATATCAGAAAAGCAATGGCTCTACTGCAGATCGCCGAACCCGGCCAAGCTCCAAAACCCCATCAGCGTCGCCTGGCTGTCGGAATCGACCTCGGCACCACCAATTCGCTGGTGGCAGCCCTGCGCAGCGGCATCAGCGAGCCGCTCCCCGACGCCAACGGTCAGGTCATCCTGCCGTCTGCCGTTCGCTACCACGCTGATCGCGTCGAAGTGGGCCAGTCGGCCAAGGACGCTGCTGCCACTGATCCGCTGAACACCATCATTTCCGTCAAGCGCCTCATGGGCCGCGGGATCTCCGATGTGAAGCACTTGGGTGGGCAGCTGCCTTACCGCTTCACCGGTGGTGAGTCCCACATGCCGTTCATCGAAACCGTGCAGGGCCCGAAGAGTCCGGTCGAAGTGTCGGCGGACATCCTCAAGGTGCTGCGCCAGCGCGCTGAAGAGACACTGGGTGGCGAGTTGGTCGGTGCGGTCATCACCGTTCCCGCTTATTTCGATGATGCCCAGCGTCAGGCCACCAAAGACGCCGCGAAGCTGGCGGGCCTGACTGTCCTGCGTCTGCTCAACGAGCCCACTGCAGCTGCCGTGGCCTACGGGCTGGATCAGAACGCAGAAGGCGTGGTCGCCATTTACGATCTGGGCGGCGGCACCTTCGACATCTCGATCCTGCGCCTGACCGGCGGCGTGTTTGAAGTCATGGCCACCGGTGGCGACAGCGCGCTGGGCGGTGATGATTTCGACCACGCCATCGCGACCTGGATCATCGCTGAAGCCGGTCTGTCCGACGATCTCGATCCGGCTGCCCAGCGCCGACTGATGCAAACAGCGTGCGCGGCGAAAGAAGCGCTGACGGATGCTGATGCGGTTGAAGTCGTCCATGGCGATTGGCAGGGTGCACTGAGTCGTGCTGCGTTCGACTCCCTCATCGAGCCCATGATTGCCCGCAGCCTCAAAGCGTGCCGTCGTGCCGTTCGTGATTGCGGCATCGAGCTGGATGAAGTCGAAGCCGTGGTCATGGTGGGCGGTTCCACCCGTGTCCCGCGTGTTCGCGAAGCCGTTGCCGAGCTGTTTGGCCGCCAGCCGTTGACCGAGATCGACCCGGATCAAGTGGTTGCCATCGGTGCTGCGATCCAGGCCGATACCCTGGCAGGCAACAAGCGCGATGGCGGCGAGCTGTTGCTGCTCGACGTGATCCCGTTGTCCCTGGGGCTGGAGACCATGGGCGGCTTGATGGAGAAGGTCATTCCGCGCAACACCACGATCCCGGTGGCCCGCGCTCAGGAATTCACCACTTACAAAGACGGCCAGTCGGCCATGATGATTCACGTGCTGCAAGGCGAGCGTGAGCTGATCAGCGACTGCCGTTCTCTGGCGCGCTTCGACCTGCGCGGTATCCCCGCCATGGTCGCCGGCGCCGCGAAAATCCGCGTGACCTTCCAGGTCGACGCCGATGGCCTGCTCAGCGTGTCCGCCCGCGAGCTGGCATCGGGCGTGGAATCGAGCATTCAGGTCAAGCCTTCGTATGGCCTGACTGACGGTGAAATCACCCGCATGCTCAAGGATTCGTTCCAGTACGCCAGTGATGACATGGTGGCTCGCGCGTTGCGTGAACAGCAGGTCGACGCCCAGCGTTTGCTCGAAGCCGTCGACGGCGCGTTGCAGGCCGATGGCGAGCGCTTGCTCGATGCCGAGGAGCGCATGGTCATCGACCTGCAGATGGAAGAACTTCGTGAATTGATGAAGGGCGATGACGGTCCGGCCATCGAGCTTCAGACCAAGCGTCTGTCGCAGGTGACTGATGCGTTCGCCGCCCGCCGCCTGGACTCGACGGTGAAAGCCGCGCTGTCAGGGCGCAACCTGAATGAGATTGAGGAATAACTGATGCCGCAGGTTACATTTCTGCCACACGCCGAGCATTGCCCGGACGGGATGGTTGTCGAGGCCGAAGTCGGCAAGTCGATTCTGGAACTCGCCCACGATCACCACATCGAGATTGAAAGTGCATGCGGTGGCGTCTGTGCCTGCACCACCTGCCATTGCATCATTCGTGCGGGGTTCAACTCCCTCGAAGAAGCGGACGAGCTGGAAGAGGACTATCTTGATCGTGCGTGGGGTCTGGAAGCGCAGTCCCGTCTGGCGTGCCAGGCCAAGGTCGGTACGGAAGACCTGACCGTCGAGATCCCGAAATATTCGCTTAACCACGCTGCCGAAGCGCCGCACTGATCGAGAAGCTGTCATGAGTTACGGTTGGAATGACGTACAACGCATCGCTGAAGAACTCGCCGAGACCCATCCCGGCGTTGACCCTTATTCAGTAGGGTTCACCAAGCTGCAACTGATGATCAAGCAACTGCCGGATTTCGACGACACCTCTGGCCGCGTCGGCGAGAAAGTGCTCGAGGCGGTCCAGACGCTCTGGGCCGACGAAATCGACTGATCAGATTTGCACGTTAGGCAATAACATCAAACCCGCGTATAATTCGCGGGTTTAATTTTTCGCAATAATCACTGCTTCTGGAGTTACACCATGGCTGTTCAACGTACTTTCTCGATCATCAAGCCTGATGCTGTTGCCAAAAACGTCATCGGCGAGATCACCACTCGTTTCGAAAAAGCCGGTCTGCGCGTTGTCGCTTCGAAACTGAAGCAACTGTCCAAAGCCGAAGCAGAAGGTTTCTACGCTGAGCACAGCGCCCGTGGTTTCTTCGGTGACCTGGTTGCATTCATGATCTCCGGCCCGGTTGTCGTTCAGGTTCTGGAAGGCGAAAACGCTATCGCTATGAACCGCGAGCTGATGGGCGCTACCAACCCTAAAGAAGCCGCTGCCGGCACCATCCGTGCTGACTTCGCTGATTCCATCGACGCCAACGCTGTTCACGGCTCCGACTCCGAAGCCGCTGCTGCTCGTGAAATCTCGTACTTCTTCGCTGCTACCGAGGTAACCACTCGCTAAGCTATTGCTGCGAGTGAGGGTGAATCCATGACTGAATCAACTGGCAAAATCAACCTGCTGGGTCTCACCCGGCTGGAAATGGAAAAATTCTTCGAGTCTATCGGGGAGAAACGCTTCCGCGCCGGTCAGGTCATGAAGTGGATTCACCACTTTGGCGTCGATAACTTCGAGGCCATGACGAACGTCGGCAAGGCCCTGCGCGAAAAGCTGCAGAGCCGTGCCGAAATTCGGGGTCCTGAAGTCGTCAGCGAGGACATCTCCACCGACGGCACCCGTAAGTGGGTCGTCCGTGTCGAGTCCGGCAGCTGCGTCGAGACCGTCTATATTCCGCAAGGCAAGCGCGGCACGCTATGTGTCTCGTCCCAGGCGGGTTGTGCGCTGGATTGCAGTTTCTGCTCCACCGGCAAACAAGGCTTCAACAGCAACCTTACCGCCGCCGAAGTCATCGGCCAGGTATGGATTGCCAACAAATCTTTCGGCAGTGTCCCGGCTACCGTCGACCGTGCCATCACCAACGTGGTGATGATGGGGATGGGCGAGCCATTGCTGAACTTCGACAATGTCATTGCCGCCATGCATCTGATGATGGATGACCTGGGGTATGGCATTTCCAAGCGCCGGGTGACGCTGTCCACCTCCGGCGTGGTGCCGATGATCGATGAGCTGTCCAAGCACATCGACGTCTCGCTGGCCCTTTCGCTGCACGCGCCCAATGACGCGCTGCGAAACCAGCTGGTGCCGATCAATAAAAAGTACCCCCTGAGGATGCTCCTCGAGTCCTGCCGCAACTACATGTCTGCGTTGGGCGAAAAGCGCGTGCTTACCATTGAGTACACGCTGCTCAAGGACATCAACGACAAGCCTGAGCACGCCATCGAGATGATCGAGCTGCTCAAGGACACCCCGTGCAAGGTCAACCTGATCCCGTTCAACCCGTTTCCGCATTCGGGCTATGAACGCCCCAGCAACAACGCGATCCGTCGTTTCCAGGATCTGCTGCATCAAGCTGGCTTCAACGTCACCGTGCGTACCACGCGCGGTGAGGACATCGATGCTGCCTGCGGCCAGTTGGTCGGACAGGTAATGGACCGCACCCGTCGCAGCGAGCGCTATATTGCTGTGCGGGAGCTCAGTGCCGATGCCGACGTCGTGCAGGTCGCTTCCGCTCGCAACTGATTGCGAATTTGACTGAGAGGATCTCTATGTCCCTGCGCGTTGCGCTGCTGCTCTGTTTTGCCACGCTGCT